>JBGAOR010000033.1:0-44402 GCA_044221705.1 Planctomycetota bacterium | reverse complement strand
GTCGGGGAGCTGCGAATACAGGCCGGGTTCCTCGACGGAATCGAAGAACGACAGCATCGAGTAGAAGTCGCTCTGCGAGACCGGGTCGAACTTGTGGTCGTGGCAGCGCGCGCACCCGAGCGTCAGACCCAGGAACACCGACCCCGTCGTGGCCGTGCGGTCGACCGCGTACTCGACCAGGTACTCCTCGGCGATCGCGCCGCCCTCGTCGGTCATGACGTGGTTGCGCAGGAAGCCCGTCGCCGTGCGGCTCTCGTCCGTCGCGTCGGGCAGGAGGTCGCCCGCGATCTGCTCCGTCAGGAAGCGGTCGAACGGCATCCCGTCGCGGAACGCGGCCAAGATCCAGTCGCGCCAGGCCCACGTCTGCCGGCCCGCGTCGGTGTGGATGCCGTTCGTGTCGGCGTAGCGCGCGGCGTCGAGCCACGGCTGCGCCATGCGCTCGGCGTGGCGCGAACGGTAGGGCTCCTCGGTGAGAAGCCGGTCGACGAGGCGTTCGAACGCGTCGGCGCGCTGGTCGGCGAGGAACGCGTCGATCTCCTCGGGCGTGGGCGGCAGCCCCGTGAGGTCGAGGAACACGCGCCGCACGAGCACGTCGCTCTCCGCCGGCGGGCTGGGGGCGATGCCTTCGCTCTCGAGCCGCGCGAGGACGAAGCGGTCGACCTCGTTGCGGCACCAGGCCGCGTCGCGCACGGCCGGCGCCGCGGGACGGACGGGAGGCACGAACGCCCAGTGCGGTTCGTAGCGCGCGCCGTCCTCGATCCAGCGCCGCAGCGTCTCGCGCTCGGCGTCCGAGACGCGCCGCTTGCCGCTGTCGGTCGGCGGCATGCGCTCCTCGTCGTCCGCGCTGTGCACGCGCTCGAGCAAGAGGCTCGCGTCGGGATCGCCGGGCACCACCGCCGCCCCCGACTTGCGCGCGGCGGTCGCGCCCTCGAACGTGTCGAGGCGCAGCTTCGCCTGGCGCTTCTCCGCGTCGGGACCGTGGCAGGTGAAGCAGCGGTCGGCCAGGATCGGACGCACGTCGCGGCCGTAGAGGACCGGCGCGCGAGCGGCCTCGGTCCCGGCCCCCGACGCCCCGGCGACGGCCAGCGACAGGAGGGCCGGCACGGCCGTCGCGCACAGAACGATCGAAGCGCGGGAGGGTTGGATCACGAGGCCGATGGTGCTTCGCTGCGAGCGTAGTCGAGTCGCCGCAACCCGTCCACGGCGGCGCGGAGAGCTACCGGACCGGATCGCCCGCGCCGGCCCGGTACGCGCGCCAGGCGCGCGGGAAGACGCCGACCGCCGAGCCTTCGCGCAGGGCCAGCGCGGCCTGGCGGCGCTGCGAGAGCTCGACCCACAGCGCGGTCCCGTCGCCCAGCGCGAGCTCGAGCCGCACGGCGGGGAGCCAATCCGGCTGCGAACCAACCGCCCACCACTCGCCCGGCCGCTCGCGAGACGTCTCGAAGAGGGCAGCCGCCAGCGGGAGACGCAGGAGAAGGTCCGGGAATCCTCGCTTCGTCGCGTCGGGCGCGCGCCGGATCAGGACCTCCTCGGCGAGCGGACTGCGCGGGTCGTACCGGCCGCTCCGCGGACCTCGGCGCCCACGCGGCGAACGCGGGTGAAGGAGCTTCGGCTGGGTTGGCGCGGGAACCGTGCTCTCCGGCCCTGACGTCGCGCCGAGTCCCTCACACATCCACGCGCTGCAGCTCGCCGGCGCGCGCGTCGACCTCCACCGTGCGAGGCTCGGCCGTCGTACTGGTCACGCGCAGCTGGACCGCGCCCGCCGGTGCGAGCTCGTACGCCACGACACCTCGCGGAAGCTCGCGCGCCGCGAACTCGATGCCCTTCGCGACGAGCGCGATGCGCGCACGCTCCTCGGGACCGTCGAACGCGATGCGCAGCAGCGCGCCGGGCCCGAGAGGGACGCGGGGGCGCTGCGTGAGCCCGTCGGCTGGCAGGTCGATCGTCGTGCACCCGAAGTGGCCGCGTGCATCGAACGCGACGATCGTGCGCGGGCCGGGCAGCGCTTCGAGGTCGTTGCACGCGCGCGATCCGTGCATGTGCCAGCGGCCGCCGCCGACCTTGTGCCGAGCGAAGCGGCCACCCGCGACGATCTCGAACGCGACGAGGTACGGCGACGCCCCGGCTGACTCCTCGGCGATCGGGAGAACCGGCGTCCACGCGCCGTTGCGATCCGTCGAATCCGTCGCGGAAGGCGCCAGCGGATCGGGTGCGGCGAGCGCGAGCTCGCGCACCTCACCCGGCGCGAGCACGAATTCGTCGACGAGCGCGGCCCCGCGGCTCCCGCTCGTGCCGGCGTTCCAATGCAGCTCGAGCGGCACTTCGGCCGGCACATCTCGGATCTCGAAGCGGCCATCGGCATCGAGGTCGCACAGCCAGCGCAGGTCGACGCGCGTGAGGCCCGTCCGCGGCGGCCAGCACAGGTCCTTCCACGGCGCGATCACCACGACGTGGTTCACCTGGGCGATGGGAGCGCGCTCGATGCGGCCGCGCACGACCGCCGTGCTCCGCGTGCGGATGGGGGAGGCCCACGGCGCCTCGGCGCACGGATCGACGAGCGTGCGTGCGATGCCCGGACCGGAGACCGTCAGGTACTGCACGAGGTCGTAGGGCTTCTCGTTCGTTGCCGTCGTGTGGCGCCACTCCGCCGCGCCGACACGCGCGAACTCGCCCCGCTCGTCCGTGCGCGTCTCCTCGCGGACGCGGAACGCGGGATAGGCCTCGACGAGCGCGCCGACGACGGGCGATCCGTCCGACTCGCGCACGACCCGCCCGCGGATCCTGGGCAGCTCGTCGTGCGGCGCCGGGTCGGACTGCGCGACTCCCGTCGAGGCGAGCGTCGCGAGCAGCGCGGCGATTGCAACCGCGGCGCGCGGCAGGACGCAGCGCGCCCGATCGTGCTCAGACATGGTGCACGGGTCCTCCGCCGCGCGCTGCGGCGAGGATCGTGCGGCGCACGTAGACCGGCACCATCTCGCGGCGCCAGTCCTCGTCGCCGGGGATGTTCGGCATCGGGTGGCACTGCGCGTGGGCGGAGTCGGCGGCGAGGCGCGCGCCCTCCTCGAAGGACTCCGAGCCGGGCACGCGGCCCTTCAAGTGATCCTGGAAGCGCTTCAAGCGCAGCGGGCGCGCCTGCATCGCCGTCACCACCGCGTCCGCCGTGTCGACGGCACCCGCTGCGTCGAGCTCGAGCCGCACGGCGACGCCGAACAAGGGGAAGTCGATCGAGCCGCGCTCGCGCAGCTTGCCGTACGCGCCGCGGTGTTGCGCGCTCGTCGGCGGGATCTGGATCTCGACGAGCACCTCGTGCGGTTCGAGCTTCTTGTTGTACGCGCCGTCGGCGAGCCACAGGTCGTCGATGGGCAGCGTGCGGCGGCCGTCCGGACCCTCGATCACGAGGTTCGCGCGCAGCGTCATCAGCGGCGGCGCCGTGTCGTTGCTCGCGGCGGCGACGCACTTCGAGCCGCCCTCGACCACGTGGCACGCGGTGCCGTCCTTCTTGAGGCAAAAGCCCAGCGCCTGACGCCAGAAGTAGGTCTGGTTGTACCACTGGCAGCGCGTGTCGAGCAGCACGTTGCCGCCCAGCGTGCCCATCGCGCGCAGCTGCGGACCGGCGACCAGGCCGGCGGCTTGCGCGAGCGCGGGGAAGCGCGCGTTCACGATCTCGTGCGCCGCGACGTCGGCGAGCGACGTCATCGCTCCGATCGCGGTCCATCCGTTCGAGGCCGGACGGATCCCGCGCAGTTCGGCGATGTCCTTCAGCGACACGACCAGCGGCGGCGTGAAGAGCTCGTGCTTCACGTTGGGCAGGAGATCCGTGCCGCCGGCGATGACCATCGAGCCGGGCGTGGACGCGAGCAGCGCGACGGCTTCGGTCACCGTCGTGGGGGAGGCGAGCTCGAACTTCGGGAGGCGCAGCATCAGTGCGCTCCCTTCGCGGGACCCAGGCCGGAACGCGCAGCCTTCCCGGGTCGTGTCGGATCCGGAACTCCGCGCCTGGCCCGCAGCTCCGCGAGCACCTTCCCCGGCGTGAAGGGCAGCTTCTTCAAGCGGATCCCCACCGCGTCGTACACCGCGTTGCTCAACGCCGGCAGGATCGGGTGCAGCGGACCTTCGCCCGCTTCCTTCGCGCCGTACGGTCCCTCGGGATCGAGGCTCTCGACGATCAGCGCCGCGAGCTCGGGCGTGTCGACCGAGGTCGGGATGCGGTAGTCGAGCAGGTTCGGGCCGGAATGCAGGCCGAAACGGTTGACCGCATGGTTCTCGAGCAGCGCCTCGGCCAGGCCCATGTAGACGGAGCCCTCCATCTGGCCCGCGACGAGCATCGGGTTCAGAGCGCGCCCGCAGTCGTGCGCGACCCAGACCTTGTCGCACGTGATGCGGCCGGTCTCGACGTCGACCGTGACCTCGGCGACGTGCGCGGTGAACGAGTACGCCGGCGACGCGCCGATCGTCCCGCCGCGGTAGTCGCCGCCCAGCTTCGGCGTGTTGTAGGAACCCGTCGCGCCCAGCGTGTCGAAGCGCGCTTCGGCGATGTGGAAGGCTTCGCGCATCGGGAGGGATCGCTCGGGATCCTCGAGGTCGATGCAGCGGCCCTCGATCAGGCGCACGCGGCGTTCCGCGCACTTCCAGGCCTCGGCGACGGCCGTCACGACCTGACGACGCAGCTTGCGCGCCGCGTCGATCGTCGCGTTGCCGACCATGAACGTGACACGCGAGCTGTACGCGCCGAGATCCACGGGGCACAGGTCCGTGTCCGCGGCGACGACGCGCACGTCGGAGACCTCGAGGCCGAGTTCCTCCGCCACCAAGTAGGCCGCGACCGAGTTCGAGCCCTGGCCGATGTCGTTGCCGCCCGTGAACACCGTCACGAGGCCCGAGCGGTCGACCTTGATCTGCACGCCGGCCTGCGGCATCTCGTTCGGATACACGGGGTAGTTCGTGCCCGAGATGTACATCGATCCGGCGATGCCCAATCCGCGGCCGAAACCGAGCTTCGACCTGCGCGTCTTCCAGCCCGAAGCGCGCTCGACCTCGTCGAGGCACGCGAGGAACCCGTTCGACGTGATGCGCTGCCCGTTCACCGTCGTGACGTGCTCGCCGACGAAGTTGCGCCGGCGGATCTCGATCGGATCGAGCGCCAGCTTCTCCGCGACCTGATCGAGCTGGACCTCGAACGCGAAGCGCGGCTGCACGGATCCGTGCCCGCGCTTGGGTCCGCAGGGCGGCTTGTTCGTGAAGACGCGCGTCGAATCGAACCGGTAGGACGGGAACGCGTACGGCCCGGTCAAGAGCTGTCCCGCGTAGTACGTCGTGACGAGACCGAACGACGAGTACGAGCCGCCGTCGATGAGGATCTTCGCGTCGACGCCGAGGACCTTGCCGTCCTTCGTGGCGCCCGTGCGGTACTTCAACTGCATCGGGTGGCGCCCGCGGTGGCAGTAGAAGACCTCCTCGCGCGTGTAGAGCATCTTCACCGGCCGCCGCGTCTTCATCGCCAGCTTCGCGACGCAGAACTCGAGGCTGAACGGATCCGACTTGCCGCCGAAGGCGCCGCCGAGCGCCGGCTGGATCACGCGGATCCTCTGCGGCGGCAGCTCGAGCACGCGCGCGAGCGCGCGGTGCACGTAGTGCGTGATCTGCGTCGACGACCACACGGTCAAGAGGCCGTCGGCCGAGTACTGGCCGATCGCGCAGTGCGGCTCGATGGGCGCGTGCGTGGTGCCGTGGAACTCGTACTCGTCCTCGACCACGACGTCCGAGCGGCCGATCTCGGCGTCGACGTCGCCGAACGCGAGGTGGACGTGCTTGCTGACGTTGCCGTGCTTGTTGTCGGCGTGGATGGCCGGCTCCGCGCGCGTCAACGCTTCGCGCGGATCGTAGAACGCGTGCAGCAGCTCGTACTCGACCTCGATCAGCCGACAGGCTGCATTCGCGGTGTCCTCATCGATCGCCGCGACCGCCGCGACCGGATCGCCGATGAAGCGCACGCGATCGACCGCCAGCGCGTTCTCGTCCTGCGTCCAGGGGATGACGCCGAACTTGACCGGCATCTCCGCCCCCGTGACGACCGCGTGCACGCCCGGCAGAGCCAGCGCCTTCGACACGTCGATCCGGACGATCCGCGCGTGCGCATGCGGCGAGCGCAGCGTCTTCGCGTGCAACATGCCCGGCAGCACGATGTCGTCCGCGTACTGGAGCGCGCCCGTCGCCTTCGCCAACCCGTCGACCTTCTGCCGCGGCTTCCCGACGACGCGGAAGTCCGTGTTGATGATCGAGCCCGGCTCGTTCTTCCCGAACGGAGCGCCCGGCCCGTGCTGATCCCGCGCCGCCATCAGCCGTTCCCCTTGAAGATCGAGCCGGGCTCGTTCTTCCACCGAGCCTGCGCGCAGCGCGCACCGCGGATGGTCCTCACGGCGATCCCTCGCCGGTTCCGCGCTCGCGCCGCGCCGCCGCGAGCGCCGCCGCCGCGACCTTGGCCTGTTGCTGCGCGTCGGCCGGCTTCATGCGTTGCTCCTCCCAGGAGCGCGGAGCCGGAGCGACGCCCAGCGATTCCGCGACGGCGAGCTCGACCGCCTCGAAGATCTGCGTGTAGCCGGTGCAGCGGCACAGATTGCCGCTGAGCGCCTCGCGGATCTCGCCGCGCGTCGGACACGGGTTCGCGTTCAGGAGCGCGCGCGCCGAGAGCATCATGCCCGGCTGACAGAACCCGCACTGGAGCGCGCCGCACCGATCGAACGCCGACTGGATCGGGTCGGGTCCGTCGCCGCCGCTCGCGGTGTGCAGCGGCATGAGCCCCTCGATCGTGGTGATCCGCTTGCCCTCGCAGAGCGCCGCGAGCGTCAGGCAGCTGAGCTGCGGCTTCCCGTCGACGAGGACGGTGCACGCGCCGCAGTCGCCCTTGTCGCAACCTTGCTTGCTGCCCGTGAGGCCGAGCCGGTAGCGCAGGACCTCGAGCAGGGTCCAATGCGCCGGCGCGGCGGTTTCGAGGATGTCCCCGTTGACGTTCAGGCGCAGGGTGCGCATCGCGGGGATTGTCTCCGCGGAGGGGGGAGGGGACAAGCGCCGGGAAGCACAGGCCTGCCCGCTACGGCGATCCGGGTCGCGCGCGGTCCGGATCCCGGCGTGCATCGGCCGACCGCGACCGGCAGCGCACCTCCCCCGATCGCGCGCTCACGAGTACCTTGGAACTCGCTCGCCGCGCAGCCGGGCACGAGGCCGGCGCGCGATCCACAGTCGAGATCCCCTGAGGCACGCGATGCAGCTGCGCACGTTCGTTTTCGTCTCCGCCCTCGCCGCGACCAGCGGCACCACGCTCCTCGCGCGTCAGTCGTGGCAGGTCCCGAGCGACCGCCCCGGCGTCGAGACGCTGCGCGACGAACACGGCCAGGCGACTCGTGCCCAGCGCGCACACGGACCCGAAGCCCTTGCGCTCCCGCCGTCCTCCCTCGTCGCCAACTGGCAGGCGCTCGGCCCCTTCGGCGGCGACATCGACGACGTGCAGGTCTCGCCCATCGATCCGAACCTCGTGCTCGCCGGTCTCGCGCCCTCGAGCGGCGGTGGCGGCGCGATGTACCGTTCGACGAACGGCGGCGCGACTTGGAGCGCCGTCGCCTCGCTCGACGGCAAGCTGGTCCACGACATCGCGTTCGCACCGGACGGCACCGCCTACGCGGGCACCATCGACGGCGTCTGGAAGAGCACGAACGGCGGCGCGACGTTCACGAACCTGCCGCTCGGCATCGGCCTGAACGACCAGGTGTACGAGATCGACGTCGACCCGTCGGATCCGCTGCGGCTGTGGATCGGCGTCGCGGACGCGCTCGGCGGCCAGCCCATCAACGTCATGCTCTCCGTGAACGGCGGCGCGACCTGGACGAACAAGACGCCAGCGCTCGCGCAGCCGACGAGCTGCTCGACGATCGCGATCGACCCGGCGAATCCGCAGCACGTCTTCGCCGGCTTCCGCGGCTTCGGCGGCGGGGGACAGGTGTGGGTCACGACGAACGGCGGCACGAGCTGGACGAACCGATCGGCGGGCCTGCCGGGCACGCCGGTCAACGACCTCGAGATCGCCGGGGCGACGGTGTACGTCGCCGGCGGTCAGCTGTTCGGTTCGCAGAACTTCGGCCTGTTCAGCACGGTGAACGACGGCGTCACGTGGAGCCAGCGCCACGACGGCACGTGGACGAACCTCGTGTCGCAGGACATCGCGATCGATCCGAACAACCCGAACATCCTGTTCGTCGCGTCGGCGGGCGCGGGCCTGTACCGCTCGACGAACGGCGGGTCGGCGTGGACCACGATGGTCGGCGGGACCGGGTCGCTGTCCGTGAACTCGGTCGGCTTCGCGCCGGGCAGCTCGAGCACGCTCTTCACCGGTTCGGCCTCGAACGCGGTGTGGAAGAGCACGAACGCGGGCGCGAACTTCGCCGCGTCGTCGACGGGCATCGGCGCGCTCGACGTGTTCTCCATCGACTCGAACCCGCTGAACGCGAACGAGCTGGCGATCGCGTTCCAGGGCCTGAACAACGGCGGCGTGTTCACCTCGCTCGACGGCGGGGTGTCGTGGTCGCTCGCGGCGCTGCCGGCGACGCGCTTCCAGCACGTGCGCTTCTCGCCCCAGGGCACCCTGTTCGCCATCTCCGACGGGCCCACGACGATCGGCGCGGAGGCGCTGTACCGCCGCACGGGCTCGAGCTGGTCCCCGATCGGGCCGGACCAGGGGACGCTGTTCGAGTCGGAGCTCTTCGGGCTGCGCGTCAGCGCCAACGATCCGAACTTCATCGTCGCCGTCGGCGCCGACTTCGGGGTCGCCGGCTTCGAGCCCACCGTCTGGCGCACGACGAACGGCGGCACGAACTGGACCAAGGTCTACGAGGGCGTCGTCACGAACAAGCCGAACCAGGACGTGCTCGTCGTCGATGCGGCGACCGACACGACCTGGGTCGCGGCCTACGTCGACTTCAGCGGCAGCAACGCGGGCGGCGCGCTGCGCAGCACGGATTCGGGCGTCACGTGGGCGGCTTCGAACGCCGGGCTGCCGGCGCTGATGAACGCGTACTCGATCGCGCGTTCGCCGGTGGACGGCGCGCTCTACCTGTCGAACTCCGCGTCGGCCAGCGGCAACGCGGTGTGGAAGAGCACGGATGCGGGCGTCTCGTGGAGCTCGACCGGCTACGTCGGCCAGGCTTACGAGGTCCAGGTCAGCGCGACGGACGCGCTCGGGCTCTTCATCGCGCAGCAGGGCGCCGTGCGGGTGAGGGAGTCGGCCGACGGCGGCGCGACGTTCGCGAACTTCGACACGGGCCTGTACACGAACGACTTCCCGCGCGACCTGCAGCGCGCGACAGGCGTGGGCAGCGACCTCCTGCTCGCGACCACGAAGGGCTCGTTCGCGACGGACCTCCTGCCGCCGCCGGTGCCTTTCTGCTTCGGCGACGGGACGGGCGCGACGTGTCCGTGCGGGCCGCCGAGCGCGCCGGGAACGGGCTGCCTGAACTCGTTCGGCACGGGCGGACTGCTCGCGGCGAGCGGTGCGAACTCGGTGTCGGCCGACACGCTCGTGCTCACCGCCTCGGGTCTGCCGACGAACGCGTCGGCGCTCTTCTTCCAGGGCACGGCGCAGCAGAACGGCGGGCTCGGCACCGCGTTCGGCGACGGTCTGCGCTGCGCGGCGGGATCGACGATCCGGCTCGGGACGAAGACGGCGAGCGGCGGGGTCGTGTCGTATCCGGCGCTCGGCGATCTCTCGGTGTCGGTGCGCGGGCTCGTCCCCGTCGGCGGCGGACTGCGCCACTACCAGACCTGGTACCGCAACGCGGCGGCGTTCTGCACGCCGAGCACGTTCAACCTGACGAACGGCGTGTCGGTGACCTGGGCGCCGTAGAGCGCCCGAGTTCGACGATCCAGGTCGTCGAGCGTGTCGATCGGCAGGACGGCGATGCGCGTCGCACTTCGCGGCGCGCATCGCGCGTCCTGGCGGGCGTCGGGGAGCACGCACAGCGTCGTCAGGCGCAGGTGTCCGCCTCCCACGGGCGCAGTTCCCTCCGCACGCGGTCGTGTTCGCCGCGCTCGATGAACCCGAGCGGCTTCGGCCCGCCGAAGATGTCGAGAAGCGTTACGAGCCACGCATCGATCCACGCGGCCCTCATCACGCGCGCCGAGGTCTCGTGGAGCGGAGCGCGGGGACCTGGCAGCGGTCCCGCGCCGCTTCACTCCCCGCGGATCCGCGCCAGGAACGCCTCGCCCAAGTCCGCGGCCTTCTTGTCGCCCACGCCCTTGATCTCGAGCAGCGCCGAGATCGAGCGCGGCTTCTTCGCCGCCATCTCGGCCAGCGTGCGGTCGTTGAAGATCAGGTAGGGCGGCACGCCGCGCTCCTTCGCCAGCGAGCGGCGCAGCTCGCGCAGCTTCTCGAACAGGGCCTCGTCGACGCCCGCGCCGACTTCGGCGAGCACGGCCGAGCTCGTCGGACGCACGGGCACGTACAGCGTGACCGGGACACGCGCGTGCATCGCCTCGACGCCGCTCTTCGACAGGTAGAGCGTCGGGAACTCGCCGTCCGCGACCCGCAGGTGGCCGAGGCCGACGAGCTGGTCGATCCACGAGCGCACGTCGGCGATCGAGTGCTCGCGCAAGAGCCCGTACACGGACAGGAGATCGTGCCCGGTCTGCCGGATCCGCGCGGTCTCGGCGCCGCGCAGCACGTCGGCGACGTGGCCGGCGCCGTAGCGCTGGCCCGTCTTCACGACCGCCGAGAGGATCTTCTGCGCGATCACTCCGCCGTCGGACACGCGCGCGATCTCGCCCAGGCACACGTCGCACGCGCCGCAGCCGCCGGCCGGGATCGCCAGCGTCTGCCCGAAGTACTCGGCCAGCGTCTTGTGCCGGCACACGGCGCCGGTCGCGAGGCTCCACACGTGGCCGAGGCGCTCGAGCTGCGCGTCGAGGTCGGATCCGGCCGACCCGTTGCCTTCGGCGCGAGCGTCGCGCGCGCTCATCTCCATGAGCGTCTTCCAGCCGTGGTAATCCGCACCGCCGTAGAACAGCACGCACTCGGCCGGCATCCCGTCGCGGCCCGCGCGGCCCGTCTCCTGGCTGTACTGCTCGACGCCCTTCGGCAACGAGGCGTGCACGACGAAGCGCACGTCGCTGCGGTCGATGCCCATCCCGAACGCGACGGTCGCCACGACGACGTCGAGGTCCTCGTTGAGGAACGCGCGCTGCACGCGCGTGCGGTCGGCGCCGTCCATGCCGGCGTGGTAGCCGGCGCAGCGCACGCCGCGCGCCGCGAGGTCGGCGCTCAGCTCGTCGACGTCGGTGCGGCGCAGGCAGTACACGATCCCGGCGCGGCCCGCGTGACGCTTGATCACGCTCATGACCTGCTCGACGAGGTCGCGCCGCGGCAACACGCGGTACGTCAGGTTCGGCCGGTCGAATCCGCCGACGAGCACGAGCGGATCCACGAGCCCGAGGTTCCGGACGATGTCCGCGCGCACCTGCGGCGTCGCGGTCGCGGTCAGCGCCAGGATCGGCACGTGCGGCAGGCGACGCCGCACTTCGCCGACCAGCCGGTACTCGGGCCGGAAGTCGTGGCCCCAGTGGCTGATGCAGTGCGCCTCGTCGACGGCGAGCGCGGCCATCCCGCTGCGCTCCAGCCACGACAGGAATCCGTCGGCGGCGAGGCGCTCGGGAGCGACGTAGAGGAGCTTCAACTCGCCGCGCGCGAGCCGCCGCTCGACGTCGCGCTTCTCGTCGGGCGACTGCGAGCTGGAGAGCTGCGCCGCCGCGACGCCGTTCTCGACGAGGCCCGCGACCTGGTCCTCCATGAGCGCGATCAGCGGGCTGACCACGACCGTCAGGCCCTCGCGCACCAGGGCCGGCGCCTGGAAGCACAGGCTCTTGCCGCCGCCGGTCGGCATCACGACCACGACGTCGCGGCCGGCGAGCGAGGCGCGGACCGCCTCCTCCTGCAACGGGCGCAGCGAGTCGAAGCCGAACGCGTGCCGCACGGCCTCGGCCACGGCCTCGAAGGTCGGCGGTGGCCCGAGCGCGACGCCCGGCGCGCCCGACGGCGCGTCCGCCTCGTCGTCGCGCCACAGCGACGGCTCGCTCGAGTCGTCGCCACGGTACAGCGACGGCTCGCTCGAGTCGTCGCCACGGTACAGCGACGGCTCGTTCGAGTCGTCGCCACGGCCCAGCGACGGCTCGCTCGAGTCGTCGCCACGGCCCAGCGAGCCAGCTTCCAGTTCGTGCGTGTCCACGTGCCCCCGAGTGGATTGGAGCGCGCGCCGCGCGCCGATCAAGGTGCCTGGTGCGCGACTTCCGCCGGGAACCCCGGTCCGAGATCGACGGAGGTGCCGTAGGTAGGCTCTCTTCCGGCAGTTCCTCGACCGCGGCGACGTCCGCGCGCTCCCCATGACGACCGCCACCACTTCCCGGGTCCGCTGGCCGGCCCGCTACGCCGATTGGCTCCATCTGCGCTGGCCGAGCGGCACCGTCGAGCGCCTGCCCGTCGTCGACGAGACCGGCCGGACGCGCGTGCCCGGGCTCTACGTCGTCGGCGATCTGACCGGCATCCCGCTGCTCAAGTTCTCGTCGGACACCGGCGCGCGTGCGGTCGCGCGCATCGCGGAGGAGCCGGGGTTCGAGGACGCGCGCGCGCGGAAACGGGCAGGTGTGCGCGACCTCGTGGTCGTCGGCGGCGGCGTGTCGGGCTTCGCGGCGGCGATGGAGGCGCGCAAGCGCGGCCTCGACGTCGAGGTGCTCGAGGCGTCCGAGCCCTTCTCGACGATCGCGAACTTCCCGGCGGCGAAGCCCATCTACACCTATCCGTCGGAGATGACGCCCTTCGGCGACCTCCAGTTCACGGCGCAGGTCAAGGAGCCGCTGCTCGACGAGCTGCGCGCGCAGGCCCGCGCGGCCGGCGTCGTGCCGCGCATCGCGCGCGCCGAGCGAGTCGAGCGCGCGGACGGCGCGCTGTCCGTCGTACTGGCCGAGGGCGAACCGGTGCGCGCGCTGCGCGTGATCGTCGCGATCGGTCGCTCGGGCAACTTCCGGCGCCTGGGCGTGCCGGGCGAGGACCTGGGCAAGGTCTCGAACCGCCTGCACGATCCGCGCGAGCACGCTGGCCGGGACGTGCTGGTCGTCGGCGGCGGCGACAGCGCGCTCGAGGCCGCGATCGCGCTGGCCGAGTCGGGCGCCGCGGTCACTCTCAGCTACCGCAAACCCGAGTTCGCGCGGCCGAAGCCCGAGAACGTCGCGCGCGTCGAGGCGCTCTCGAAGGTGCGCGGGAAGGGCGGCATCGAGCTCGCGCTCGCGACGCAGGTCGCGTCGATCGCGGAGCGCGAGGTCGTGCTGCGCGACGAGAAGAAGGTCGAGCGCCGTCTGCCGAACGACGCCGTGTACACGCTGATCGGGCGCGAGGCGCCGCTCGACTTCTTCCGGAAGAGCGGCGTGCCCATCCAGGGCGAGTGGACCGTCCGGAGCTTCGTTTCGCTCGCGCTGATCCTCCTGGCCGCCGTCTTCGTCTACGGCTGGAAGAAGGGCGGCGTGTACTTCGGCATCAGCGAGGCGTTCCAGGCGCGCGGCTGGTTCCCGTTCGGCGTGCCGGCCTGGTGGCAGTCGCTGGGCGGGCCGTTCGCCGATCCGTCGACGCTGCTCGGCACGCTCAAGGTGTCGCTGGGGGAGCCGGGCTTCTACTACTCGCTGGCCTACTGCGTGTGCGTCGTGGCGTTCGGCATCGCGCGCATCCGCCGCCGCAAGACGCCCTACGTGCGGGTGCAGACGTGGACGCTCGCGGCGATCCAGGTCGTGCCGCTCTTCCTGCTGCCCTACGCGATCCTGCCCTGGATCGGGAACAACGGGCACTTCGACGGCGGCGCGCTCGGTGCGTTCGCGGACGAGTTCTTCCCCAAGGCGAACTACGGACACGGGCGCGAGTACTGGCGTGCGTTCGGGTTCGTGCTGGCCTGGCCGCTCTTCTTCTGGAACGTGTTCACCGAGCAGCCGATGTGGGGTTGGCTCGCCGTCAGCCTCGTGCAGACGTTCGTGATCATCCCGCTGATCGTGTGGCGGTGGGGGAAGGGCGCCTACTGCGGCTGGATCTGCTCGTGCGGCGCGCTGGCCGAGACGCTGGGCGACTCGCTGCGCCAGAAGATGCCGCACGGCCGGACCTGGAACCGGCTCAACCTGGTCGGGCAGGTGTTCCTGGCGTTCGCGTTCGTGCTGCTCGTCGCGCGCAGCCTGGCCTGGGCCTTCCCCGGCGGACCGTTCGGCACCGTCTTCCAGTGGTTGTTCAAGAACGCGCCGGTCTTCAACTACGTCTGGTTCGTCGACCTCCTGTGGGCCGGGATCCTGGGCGTCGGGTTGTACTGGCACTTCTCGGGGCGCGTGTGGTGCCGGTTCGCGTGCCCGCTGGCGGCGCTCATGCACGTCTACGCGCGCTTCTCGAAGTTCCGGATCCTCCCCGAGAAGAAGAAGTGCATCTCGTGCAACGTGTGCACGAGCGTGTGCCACCAGGGCATCGACGTCATGAACTTCGCCAACAAGGGGCTGCCGATGGCCGACCCCGAGTGCGTCCGCTGCAGCGCCTGCGTCCAGATGTGCCCGACGGGCGTGCTGCAGTTCGGCACGATCGACACGGCGACCGGCGCGATCACGGGCTACGACGCGCTGCCCGCGTCCCCGGTGCTCATGGCCGAGTCGAAGCGCTGAGCCCGAGCGGCGTTCAGCCGCCCGTCCCCGCGCCGGCCTTTTCCTTCTTCGTCGCGGGCTTGGCCTTCTGTCCCTTGCCCTTCACCGGCGTCGCGGTCTGACGCGGTTCGGCAGCCTTCTTCGCCAGCGCCGGGATGTCCAGCAGGAACGCGTCGGCCTGGATCGTGCTGTCGACCTTGCACCAGGCCTCGACGGCCAGCACCCACAGCGCGCACGTGCCCTCGACCGTCGTGTGCAGGTTGTCCGCCTGGAGCAGCCGCGCCTTCGAGCCCTTCTCGTACGTGGTGCCGCCGACCGTGATCGGCTCGTCCGCGATCAGCTTGCGCAGCATTTCCGCCATGGGTACGACCGCGGCGTTCTTGTGCTCCTTGGCCCACTCGTAGATGCGTTTGTTCATGCGCGCCAACGCCTCGGCCGAGGGGATCGACTCCTTGGGCAGGAACATCGGGTTCGTGCCGGCGCCGCGGAAGTCGGGCAGGTCGCCGACGAGCACCGGGCACGAGAACGCTTCGAGCAACTTCAGGCCGGTGTTCACGCGGTCCTCGCGCTTCTCGTCGCTGCCCGGGCCGTAGCCCATCCAGAAGAGGAAGTCGATCGCGACGAGCGCCGTCGGCTTCGCGGCCTTCGCGTCGGCGCTCGAACGCTTGGCGATCGCCTCGGGCGACGAGAAGAAATTGAGGTCCGCACCGTTGAACGGCGCTTCGTGCGGGCCGGCGATCGACGCGTCGACGATCTGCGCCATCTGCAGCTTGGACTTCTCGCCTGCGAAGGCGTTCGCGGTCGGATCGAGGCCGAACCCGGCCGACACGCTGGCCCCGAGGACCGCGCAGTGCTGCAGGGCCGGCACGGCGACCGGAGCCTTCGCCGCGGGGGCAGGCGTCGCGGGCGCGTCTCCGGCGAACGACGAGGCGGGGACGAGAGCGAGGGCGAGCAGGACCAGGTGCGCGGCGAGGAATTGGGCCTTCATGGTGGCCCCGAGGCTACTCCTCGCGCGTTCGCGGTGGCAAACGCGCCGGTGAATCGGCGGAGCGCGTCGGTACGAGGTGCGTGAGCCGCTCCGGATTGGCTCTTTCGAGCTGCGCGGCGGATAGTGGAGTGGTCCCCGATGCAGCCCCCCGTCCAGCGCCCCTCCCGCCGGCGCCCGTGCGCCCCGTCCGAGCCCGCGCGCCGCGACCAGCCGGAGCGTCGCGCGTGAGCGACTGCCCGACCTTCGAAACGCTCGTCGAGCACGCGCAGGGCGGGGGCGATCCCGCGGCGATCGATGCGCACGCGGCGACCTGCGCGCCCTGCGCCGCCGCGCTCGAAGGAATCCGTTCGGACATGGCGCTCGAGGGCGAGGTGCGCCGCGCGATCGCCGCGCCCGAGTCCACCACGCGCTTCCCCGAGATCCCGGGCTACGCGCGCGAGCGCGAACTCGGCCGCGGCGGCATGGGCGTCGTCTTCGCCGCCACGCAGGTCGCGTCGGGGCGGCACGTCGCGATCAAGGTCGTGCGCGGCGCCGCGTGGGTGGGGGAGAACGCGCTGCGCTCCTTCCGGCGCGAGATCGCGGTGCTGGCCCGCCTCTCGCATCCCTGGATCGCGGCGCTGTACGACGCCGGCACGACGGCGGACGGCGAGCACTGGTTCGCGATGGAGCTCGTCGAGGGGCGCACGCTGCTGCGCGACGCGGACGAGCGCCATCTGCCGCGTCCCGATCGGCTGCGCCTCTTCGCGAAGGTCTGCGACGCGATCCAGCACGCGCACGCGCACGGCGTCGTGCACCGCGACGTCAAGCCCTCGAACGTGCTCGTCGACGCGCGCGGCGAACCGCGCGTGCTCGACTTCGGCCTGGCGAAGTTCGTGGAGAGCGACCTGGCGCTCACCTCGGCGATCAGCGAGCCGGGCGCGATCCGCGGCACGATCGCGTACATGAGCCCCGAGCAGGCGCGCGGCGACGGAGCCGCCGTCGGGCCGTCGAGCGACGTGTACGCGCTGGGTGTCGTGCTCTACGAGCTGCTCACGGACGCGCTGCCGAACGACGTCTCGCGCGTCAGCCTGCTCGAGGCCGTGCGCGCGATCTGCGAGGACCCGCCGCGGCGGCCGAGTCTGCGCGATCCGTCGTTGCGCGGCGACCTCGAGACGATCCTGCTCAAGGCGCTCGAGAAGGAGCCCGAGCGCCGCTACGCCAGCGCGGCGGCGCTGGCCGACGACCTGCGTCGCTTCCTGGCCGACGAGGTGATCACGGCGCGGCCGCCGAGCGGCGCGTACCAGCTGCGCAAGCTCGTGGCGCGGCACAAGCTCGCGTTCGGCGCCGCCGCGACGGTCTTCGCCGTGGCCGTCGGATCCGCGGTCGCGCTGGGATCCATGTACCGCGACTCCGAGGCGCGCCGCATCGAGGCCGAGGTCGCGCGCGCCCGCGAATCGGAGGCGCGCGGCGTCGCGGAGGGCGCTCTGGCCGAGACCGAGCGCCAGCGCGCCGAGGCGCACGCCCAGAGCCGCCTGGCCGAGGAACGCCGCGCCTTCGCCGAGGACCAGGCGCCGCGCAAGCAGAGCACGCTCGACTTATTCATGGAGATGAGCGGGCGCGCGCGACACGAGGCCGACGGTCCCGACGTGACGGTGGCGGGCGTCGTCGCGAACGCGGGGCGGGACCTCGAGAAGCGCACGGACCTGGCGCCGGGCATCGCCGCGGCGATCGCGCTCAACGTGGCCGGCGTCGAGAACTCGCTCGGCCACCACGCGCGCGCCGAGGAGCTGCTGCGGTTCGCGATCGAGCAGCGCGCGCGGGAGGACCACGTGCCCGACGGCGACGACGCGTTCCTGCAGGCGCAGCTCGCGACCGTGCTGGACCTGCTGGGCCAGCGCGCGGAAGCCGGGATCGCGCTCGAGCGCGCCGAGGCGATCCTGGCCACCGCCACCGACGTCGCGCCGCGCGTCCGCGTCAACGTCGCCTCGCAGCGGGCGAAGCGCCTGAAGCAGGACGGCGATTTCGCCGGCGCCGAGGCGGCGTTCCGCGATGCCCTGGCCCGGTCCGAAGCGGTCGACGGACCGTTGGCCTCGCCGACGCTGAACCTGCTCACGGATCTGGCCAACCTGCTCGGGGACGCGGGACGCAGCGCGGAGGCCGGCCCGCTCGTGGAGGACCTCGTCGCGCGGCACGAGCGCGCGAACGGCCCGAATCACCCGAGCACGCTGAACGCCCGGGTCAACCTGGCGATGCACCACCTCGACGAGGGGCGCAACGAGGAAGCACGCGCACTGCTGGAGGCGACGCTCGCGGAGCAGCTGAAGCAGCTCGGTCCGGCGAACCAGCAGGTGTTGATGACCACGAACAACCTGGCCGGCGCGTACTACCGCCTCAAGCAGCACGAGCGCGCACTGGCGATCTGGCTCGACCTCCTGCCGCGGCAGGAAGCGCTGCAGGGGCCGAAGTCGATCGGCGCGCTGAACACGCGCAAGAACATCGGCAGCATGCTGTACGAGTTGAAGCGCTTCGACGAGGCGTTGGCGCAGCAGCGCGACTTCGTCGAGCGCTGTCGCGAGGCGCTGCCGAAGCTGCACTCGCTGGCCGTGCTCGGGCGCACGGCGCTGGCGCGGACGATGATCACGCTGAAGTCGTACGCCGAGGCCCAGGCGGCGCTGACCGAAGTGCTCGACGACCTGCGCTCGATGCCCGGCGCGAACCCGGCCTGGACGCGGAACGCGGCGAGCCTGCTCGTGGCGGCCTACGAGCGCTCGGGCGAACCGGAGAAGGCCGCGCCCTACCGCGAGCTGGCGAAGACCGGCGCGGCGCAGTGACGGTCAGGACCGTCAGACCGCACCCCCTCTGCCGCGAGAAGCAAACGCCTTCGCCGCGCGTGCCGCTTCGATCCGAAGTCGAGGCGTCACCGCGCATCGGCGACCCACGCAATGTTCGCTGACACAACCGTTGCCGCGAGGGGGGGGGTAGTAACCTCACCCTCATAGCCAGCGAGTTCTTCGAGAAGTGCTCGGAGAATGCGTCGGCTGGCGGTCACGTGAGAACTCACCGATCTGGAGAAATTCCCATGCTCCTACGTCTGTTGATGCCGATGCGCTTCGGCGCGCTTCGTGTCCTCCCCGCGGGCTTGGTCGCCCTGGCTGCCTCCTTCTTCGCCACGGCAGGCCATGCAGCCGACTGCGCCGGCTGCGCTGGACTCTCCGGATCGCAGACAACGACCTCAGGCACCTACTCCGTGAGCATCTCGGTCGACGTCCAGAACGGCGAGTGTGTCGGCGCGGCACCGAATTGCACGGCGCAAGCCTGCGAGGTCACGATCACGCGCTCTTGGGACCTTCCGGCCGGGATCGACATGCAGTTCTGCCAGATCCGACCCCCGCCGCTTCCGCCGCTCTGCGTCTACCCTCCGCCGAACTCGGGCTCGGGTACAGGCATGGATCAGGATGCCGACCTGATCCGTTGCGGGGGGGCCAAGACGTTTTCGCTTGGCACGAGTACGCTTTCTGCCCAAGCGACCGGAAGCTGCTCGAGCTGCCAATAACCCACGATGAAGAGCAGCCGCAGACTGTTGACTCTCGTCCTGCTCGCTGCGGCCGCTCTCGTGAGCTACCTGTGGGTTGCACGGTCGAGTTCGGGCGAATCCCTCGAGGCCGGCCCCGACCTGGGGGCATCCCGATTGTCGGAGCAAACCGGCATGCAAGCACCCACCGCACCAGCGGTTCCCGCCCCCGCAGCCGCTCGTACCACGGTCTCGCCTACGGTGCGTGCGGAGGGTCCCTCTGAATCGAATCGCGGCACGGTCGAGTCCATCGCCTCGAGTTTCTATGGAGACGATTGGGAGAGGATCCGTCCGGAACTCGAGAAGCGCATCAGCCTTGCGACAGTCCCCGACATCCAGATACCACCGTGGGAGAGTGTCCTCGACGAAGTGCGGAGGGCGATGCATGTCACGGACCTCGCGTTCTCCGTCTGGCGCCTCCGGTACGCTCCTCCTGAACCCGTGACCCTCGATTACCTCGTCAAGCGGTTCACGCCGACCGATCTTCCGCTGGACGAGCGAGACGTAGCCGCGATCGAGGCATTCCTCGTGGAGCCGCGAGCGGAACTGCAGGAACGTCTCGAGCGGCTCCGGGCGTTGTGCAACGACGTGCTCGCCGTGAAGTTCTCCGCCGGGCAATACAACTACGGTCCCTTCGCTAGCATCCACACGGATAAGTTGCCAAAGGCTGCCTTCTACTCCGACAGTACGGCGGTCAAGGGCTGGTCAGTCTCGTGGGGCATCGAAGCGAGCGAACACCCCGAATTCCCAGCGATGCTGGAAGAGTTGGTCGGGCTCAAGAAGCGCATTCGAGACGACATCCAGCGCTACTTGGACGGGCGGCACTGATGCGGAACGCCGATGGCGTCTCCCGAGGCAACGGGGGCGACAGTCGTTGGTCCGTGGCAGATAGCGCTGGCTTCACGAGCAGGTCCTCGATCGTCACACGGACAGCTTCGCAGGCACCACGAGGAACGGAGTCGACCCCGGAGACTAACCGTCCTACCCGTGTCAGGGGGTCCAAACAACCCGCACACCGTTCGTCAGGTTGAAGCCCGACGGCGTGCAGAAGCTCGCGGCGTTGCGGTACCAGAGCTGGTACGTGCGCAGCGACACGGTCCCGGCCGGGATCGCGCCGTTCACGGAGATCGGCGCGTCGCCCGGAACGCCGTGGCCGAACGACACCGCGCCGCCGCTCGCGAAGCGCGTCCCGAGGCGCAGCACGGCGCCGCCGGCGCAGCGCAGGCCGTCGCCGAACACGGCGCCCAGTCCGCCGCTCTGCTCCGCGTCGCCCTGGAACAGCAGCGCGCTCGCCGCGGGCGGCAGTCCGTAGGCCTGGAACCACAGCGTGTCGTTCGTGACCTTCGTCGAGCCCGAGCCGTCGAGTCGTCCGCCGCCGGTGCCGAACGAGTTCTCGCAGCCGCGCCCGCTCGAGCCCGTGTTCGCGCACGGACACGCCGTGCCGGTGCCGTCGCCGGCGCAACTCGGCGTCGGGCCGGGCGGCGCGCCGCAACCCTTCAGGAACAGGTCGCGCGCGCCGTTCGTGTCGCCCGCCACGAGGTTCGTCGCGTCGCTGAAGAACGCGACGCGCGACGCGTCGGCCGAGACGCAGCCGTGGTACGAGGACCCGCTGTTCGCCTGGACTCCCAGGTCGTCCACCGAGAGGCGCGTCGTCGTGCGCAGCAGGCTGTCGTGCACGAACACGTCGAACTCGAGGTTGAAGGTCCCGCCGTTCGTGTCGCCCGTGACGAGGTTCGACGCCGAGCTCTGGAACACGACGAAGCGGCCGTCGGCGCTGATCGAGCTGCCCTGCGAGGTCGAGTTGCCCTGGTAGTCCTGCGAGTCGACGCTGACGCGCCGCGTCACGTCGAGCACGGTGTCGCGCACGAACACGTCGAACACGTTGTTCGTGTCGCCGACGATCAGGTTCGTGGCCGTGCTGCTGAACGCCACGTAACGGCCGTCGGGCGTGATCGAGGGCGTCTGCGAGAAGTAGTCGGCCTCCTCGCCCAGCGGTCCGACGCTCAAACGCTCGAGCGTCCCCGTCTGACGATCGCGCAGGAAGACGTCGAAGTTCGCGTTCGCGTCGCCCGGCTCGAGGTTCGAGGCCAGCGAGTGGAACGCGACCCAGCGTCCGCTGCCGGAGATGGCGGGCGAACCGCTGGTGTTGTCGCCGACCGTGCCGAGCGCGTCGAGCGAGACGCAGTCGAGCACGCCCGTCGCGAGGTCCTTCACGAACGCGTCGAACTTGTTGTTCGTGTCGTTGGCGACGAAGTTCGAGGCGCGGCTCTGGAACGCGACGAAGCGTCCGTTCGAGGACACGTCGGCGCGCGTCGAGTCGTGGTTGCCCTCGGCGCCGCCCGCGTCGACCGAGACGCGCACCGTGGTGCCCGCCGCGCGGTCGCGCACGAACACGTCGATCCGCGCGTTCGCGTCGCCCGCGACCAGGTTCGTGGCCGCGCTCTGGAACGCCACGATGTTCCCGTCGGCCGAGATCGTAGGGTCCGTCGAATCGCCGTCGCCCTCGAGCCCGGCCGAGTCGACGCTGACGCGCTCGATGGTGCCGGCGACGAGGTCGCGCACGAAGACGTCCTGCCGCCCGTTCGTGTCGCCCGGCACGAGGTTCGTCGCCGCGCTCCAGAACGCGACGTAGCGGCCGTCGGCGGACAGGTACGTGCGGTTCAGCGCGGTGCCCGAGAGGCCCGAGCCGAGGTCGCCCTCGATCCCGGCGACGTCGAGGCTGCCGCGCGTGGTCGGGCATTGCGCCGCGGCCTGCACGGCGAGGAACACGCAGACGGCGGATCGGAACGGGAGGCGGATTCGGATCACGGTGAGGGTTCGCGCGCGGGGTGATGGCCCGGAACGCGAGCCGTTCCGGCCCCTCGATGCTACCGCGCTACCTCGATTCCGTGGGGTTCCACGGCGCGAGCGCGGGGATGTCCGCCAGGCTCTCGATGCGTTCGCCCTCGACCTCGAAGCGGTGCAGCCGCGCGCGCTTCGGCGCCTCGCCCAGAGCGCGGAAGAAATGCTTGTCCGTGCGCTCCAGGAACCGCAGCGTCGCGACGCCCTCCGCGCGGCAGACGTCGAGCAGCGCGCGGCCCTTCTCGATGCGCGGCCGGCCCAGGATGCGTCCGTCGCGCGCGTCGTGCTCGCGCCGCGGCCCGCGTCCGAGGACGAGGAACGAGTAGGCCAGGCTGCGCAGGTCGATGCCGACCTCCTTCGCGACCTGGTTCCACAGGCGCGTCGTGAACGCTTCCGGTGCCGGCGCGCCGTGATGGTGGCACCAGTCGTCCGCGCGACCGGCGCCGAGCAGTCCGCAGATGCGGGAGTGCGTGCACGGCGCGAGGACCGCGAGCTCGTCCCGCAGGCGCTCGCGCGCCAGCACGAGCTTCTTGGCGATGTCGCGGCTGCCGGGCTCGACCCAGGCGACGAAGTCCGACGTCGCGGCGAGGTCGACGAGCGCGTCGAACGCCGGGTCCTCGAGCTCCGAGATCACGTGGCTCGCGAGCAGCACGCCGACCGGTTTCGAGGGCGGCGACTCGAGCTCGACGACGTCGAGGGTCGGCCAGCGCGCGCGCAGCGACTGCGCCGCGAAACGCCGCGCCGCTTGCGACGCGTCGAAGAGCAGCACGCGCTGTCCCTCGGCGCCGAACTGCTCGAGCCACGCGCGCACGGCGACGCCGGTGCCGCAGCCCCAGTCGAGGATCGTGCCGCGCGGCGGCGCGATGTCGCGCTGCGCGACCTCCGCCAGCACCGCGCGCCACTTCCAGCCGATGCGCGCGCCGAACGTCGCGTCGTACAGCGCCAGCTCGCGCGCATCGCGCCACGAACGCTCGAGCGGCCCGTGGATGCCGCCCTCGGAGCGCGCGACGTAGTGCTCGCGCATCTCGACGAGGATCGCGACGTCGCGCGCGGTGAGGCCCTCCTCGAGCGGGAACTCGAGGCGGTTCTCCTCGGGCGGAGGCGGAGGCAGGCGGCGGTTCGCGCTCATCGGGATGAGCGCTCCGGAGCGGGCGAGGACGGCATCGGCGGACGATAGCACGGCGCGGGGAGCGCGAGAGACCGGTTGCCGGAAGCCCGCCGGTCGCTACACCGTCTCGTCGACGCGCGGGCGTCCTCATGAGCACGAGCCACCGAGTCACCTTCGCCGCTCTGTTCCTCGCGGGCGTGCTGTGCGCGGTGACGCTGTTCGTCGGCCGCGAGACGCCGGACGTCGTGCCGCCGGGGCCGGAGCGGCCATCCGACGAGATCTTCCGGGAGGTCGGCGCGGCTCCGCTCGAGTCCGTCGCCGATCGGATCGACGGGGGGCGCGACGAACGGCCGGCGGAGTCCGCGGCCCGCACGCCGATCGACGTCGAGCCGCGACCGATGCGGACATCTGCATCGGAACCGCGCGCGAGGATGGTCGCGCCCACGACGGTGCGGGTCGTCGACGAGCTCGGCGCCGCGGTCCCCGGCGCACGCGTCGGCGCCGAGCTGCTTCGCGAGAGCGGTCCGCGGGTCCGCGTCGCACGCGCCGCGACCGACGCGCTCGGCGTGGCGACGATCGACGCCGCCGGAGCGCGGCGCGTGAACTTGACCGTGACGCCGGCGGCCGACGACTTCGTGCACGCGGATCGCGAGATCGAGCTCGACGTAGCGCCCGAGCTCCTCGTCCGACTGGCGACGCGTCACTGGCTCGAGCTCGCGGTGGTCGACGCCGCCGGACGGCCCGTCGCGGATGTCGATGGGATCGAGCTCGAGCGCGAGCGCGGCTCCGGCATGCCCGCTGCCCGGCGATCCGATGGAGCGAACGGAGTCCACCGGGTCGATGTCGGCGACGCACCCGGCGTGGCACGCGTGCGGTCCACGCGCGTCGGGGTCGGCAAGCACGCGTTCGACCCGGCGCAGCCGTCGACGATGCGCGGCACCGTGCGCCTCGCGAGGCCGAGCTCGATCGACGCCGTGACGACGCGCGACGGCCGTGCGATCGCGGGCGTGCGAGTGGCGCTCGTCGACCGCGTCGCTCCGGAGCGCCTGACCGTCGGACGCGTCGTCCTGGGCTTCGGCGTGGGCTCCACCGAGCGCTTCCACGGCGAGCAGACCAGCGATGCGGCGGGACGCGTGTCGTTCGCCATCCACGAGTTCCGCGAATACGTCCTGGTCGCCGAGGCGCAGGGCGTCGGGGCCTGCGAGTTGGCGGTCCGCGTCGACAGGGCCGATCCGGGCATCGAGATCGCGCTGGAGCTGACGCGCGGGAACTCCGTCGCGGTGAGCGTCGCCGGTTCGGGAGCGAGACGCGTCCCGATCTCGCTCTTCGGGCCCGCGGGCACGCGCCGCGGCGACCTCGTCGCACCGGGCACGACCTTCGTCGCCGACGGATTGCCCCGCGGGCGCTATCTCGCCTCGGCGGGTTGGACTCCGCTGGAGTCCGGCCGCCACTTCGCGTTGGACGGCGACGAGCGGTCGGTGCTCGAGCTGTCCTCGCGCCCGCGCTGCCGGCTGGAGGTCCCCGGCGAGCGGGGGGTCGAGCTCTACGCGACGACGACTCCGGCTCGTCGCGTTCCGGAGACGGAGCAGCGCTTCGTCGGTGCGGTCGTCTTCGTATCGGACGATCCCGGCCCCCACCTGCTCGTCCAGCGCCAAGGCGGCGCACGTGGATCCGTCCACGTCCTGCCGTTCGAGCTGAACGCCGGCCCGCAGTTCCGGCCTCTGGATGCACCGAAGCCGGACGCCACGTTCGAGCTCGTCGCGTCCAAGTCGTTCGATGAGCGCCTCCACCGGTGGCGACCGGCGCCGCACGACGGCTGGCAGTCCTACTACGCGCTGCGCTCCGACGTCCTCGTCGACGCCGAGTCGGGGAAGCGCGTGGAGGGCCGGGGCTGGTCCGCGGTCGTCCCTTCCGGCACGGGCGATCTCGTGCGCATCGATCCGCGCAGCGGTGACGTCGAGGTCGTCGTCGGGGGCCTGGTCCTCGACCGCGGCGCGGCGAGGCGCGTCGTGCTCGAGGACCAGGGGAAGTGAGCACGTGGATTCCCTCGAGGCGTCGCACATGAGCCATGGGACGGACGACGTGCGGCTCCACGTCGCGTCGGCCGACGACGCGAACGCCTTCGTCGAGCAGCGCATCGCGCTCCTCGCGTCGCTGGAGGAGTTCGCGGCCGGCGCGGATCTCGACCACCTGCGGCGCGAGACGCGCGCGGCGTTCGCCGAGGGGCTCGAGAACGGCGACGCGGTCACGTGGCTCGCCGTCGACGGCGAAGGCGAGGTGCTGGGCTCCGCAGTGCTGCTCGTCGTGCGGCGCTTCCCGTCGCTGCAGAACCCGTCGCGTCGCGAGGGCTACCTGTCGCACATGTTCGTGCGGCCCGACGCGCGGCGCCGCGGGATCGGTTCGGCGCTGCTCGCTGCCGCGGTCGCCGAGTCGCGGCACCGCGGCCTGCCGCGCCTGCGTCTGCATTCGACGGCCGAGGGGCGCGAGCTCTACGACCGCTTCGGATTCAGGCTGCGCACGAACGACATGGAGCTCTTCCTCGAGGGCGCCTGATCACGGGACGACGAGGCGTCCGCCGGCTCAGCCCAAGTCGAGCTGCGCCCGCGCGTCCACGACGTCGCGGTTCACCGCCTCCATCGCCTCGCCGAGCCGCGCGTGCACGTCCCAGTCGGGGTGGATCGCGCGGCGCGCCTGGCGCATCAGCTGGATCGCCATGCGGAAGTTGCGCACGACGTCGCCGGCGGTCGCGTCGGTCAGCTCCTCGAGCGCCTCGAAGGGTGTGCCGTCGACCCAGGCGATCGTCGCGGGCGTCAGGCCCCAGTCGGGCATCTTGATCGCGCTGGCGAGGCCGTGCTCGCCGGCGGCCGAGACGAGCTCGTGCACGTCCTTCTGCACCTTCGAGCGGATCGTGCCCTGCATCTTGGCCGGGATCCAGCCGCCGTCCTGGCGCCGGCGTTCCTCGTAGACGAGGCCGACGAACACGACCGCGAGCGCCTCGACGCCCAGGTTTTCCAGAGTTCCGCGGAAGAGCAGCTCCGTGACCTGCAGCTCGAAGCCGTTGATCAGCTTCGCCACGTGCCCGCGCGGCGTCAGCACGTCGCCGTCGAGGTAGCCGCGCTCCTCGAGGAACGAGAGGTGCGCGTCGAGCACGCGGCGCTGCTCGCGGCTGTTTCGCTCGCGCTGCTTCTCGGTGCCGTCGCGGTGCTGGAACTGGTTGAACGACTTCTCCCAGGCTTCGGGCACGCGTTCGCGTCCCAGGCGCTCGACCAGGTGCAGGATCGAGCTGAACGACAGCTTGAAGCGGCTCTCGACCGCCTCGGCGCGGCCCGTCATCAGGCGCTTGACCGGCGCCTCGACCAGGTCACGCGGCGAGAGCAACGAGAACACGAGGCCCTCCGCGTCCAGGCCCTGCCGTCCGGCGCGGCCGGCCATCTGCATGTAGTCGCGCGTCGAGAGGTAGTCGAAGCCGACGCCGTCGAACTTGCGCAGCGCCTGGAACACGACCGTGCGCGCGGGCATGTTGATCCCGAGCGCGAACGTCTCGGTCGTGAACAGCATCTTGATCAGGCCGGAGGTGAACATGCGCTCGACCACCTCCTTGTGCACCGGCAGCATGCCGGCGTGGTGGTAGCCGATCCCGCGGCGCGCCATCGACATGATCTCGCCGGCCAGGAAGCCCTGGTCGAGCGAGAACACGCGCAGGAGCTCGTCCTGCAGTTCGCGCATCGCCTCGCGCTCCGCTTGCGTCAGCAGCTCGCGGCCCTCGTTCGCGCGCGCCAGGCGCTCGCAGTCCTTGCGGCTGAACGAGAACACGAGGACGGGCAGCAGATCGCGCCCCTGCAGCTCGTCGAGCAGCGGCACCGCGCTGGGCGCGACGTTCCATTCGGCGCGCGACGGATCGCGATCGCCGCCTCGTCCGCCGTCGCGCAGGCGCTTCCGCTTCGCGCCCTTGCCGGGGCGGCCGGCGGACTCGAGCTCGCGCTTGCGGATCCGATCGAGGTCGTCGGCCTCGAACGGGCCCGAGCGCGCCGTCCAGAAGCGGTGGTGGAGCGGCACGGGCCGCTTGTTCGACTGGATCACGACCGTCGCGCGGCCGCGGATCTCGGAAAGCCAGGCGCCGAGCTCCTCGGCGTTCGGGATCGTGGCCGAGAGGCACACGAAGCGCACGTCCTTGGGCGCGAAGATCAGCGACTCCTCCCACACCGACCCGCGCTCGACGTCGTCCATGAAGTGGACCTCGTCGAACACGACGTACTCGACCGGCTCGAGCGAGCGCGGGTTCTCGAAGATCGAGTTGCGCAGGATCTCGGTCGTCATCACGAGCACCTGCGCGTGCGGGTGGATCGTGACGTCGCCCGTCATCAGGCCGACGTCGATGCCGTCGGCGCGGAAGTCGCGGTACTTCTGGTTGCTCAGCGCCTTGATCGGCGCGGTGTAGATCGTGCGCCGCCCGCGCTTGACCGCGTCCTCGATCGCGTACTCGGCCACGAGCGTCTTGCCCGCGCCCGTCGGCGCCGCGACGAGCACGTCGTGGCCGGCGCGGATCGCCTCGACCGCGCGCACCTGGAACGGCGAGAGCGTCTTGCCCTTCCACACGATCGCCTGGGACGGGTCGAGCGGCATCTCGCGGCCGCCGGTCTCGGGCGCGGAGCTGCCGGACGCGCCGCCGGCCGACGTGAGCGACCGCTCATCGCGCGGCCCGCTCGACCTCGGGGCTGTTGGTCCGGGTTCGCGGCGACCGTCCTCGCCCCGGGCTCGGACCGGCTCGGCGGGATCGCCCGCCGCGCGCTCGCGTTGTCTTCGGCTCATCGTGGTGGAAGCGCAGGGAACGAATCGGCCGCGAACTCGCGCTTGAGACGGTCCCTCCGCATCGGTATCTAAGCGCAGGGGTGGGGCCGACGGAAGCGCGCGTCGTTCCGGGGACGACTCTGCCCGACGAGTACCTCTCCGCGATCCGCGAGCCTCCGATGGACATCCAGAGCCCGTCCAAGTCCCAGAACCCGACCGTCCGCCAGCTGGCGTCGCTGAAGATCGTGTCGCGCCTGCTGGGCCACGAACTGCACGCGCAGTCGACGTCGAAGACCATCCAGCTCTCGCGCGACGAGGTCGTCGAGGTCCAGACCACGCTCGACCTGTTCATCGAGGAGATCTCGCGCCGTCACGGCGGCAATGTCACGCAGCCCGCGGCCAGCGAGCCGACGCTGATCCCGGCCCGGAACTAGGAGCAGGCCGTGGCCGCTTCCCGGCCTGACATCCCGTGTTCGACACCCGCTCGGGAGCGCGGCGCGTCCGCCTCTCGATCCGGGCGCGTGCCGGCCTGGATCCCGATCGCGATCCTCGCGACGGCGGCCGTCTGGCTGTGCTCCAGCCTGCAGAGCTCGGTCGACGCGGCCGGGTTCGCGGTCGTCGACGTGCGCCGTTCGCGCCTGGATTCCCCGGCCGGATTCCGCGATCCGCGCTGGCAGGAGTACCTGGCGCTGCGCCTCGCGAGCCTCGCGCCGGTCGACGCGCGCGACCACGCGCAGGTCCGCGCGGTCGCGGTCGAGGTCGCGCGCCTGCCCTTCGTGAAGGAGGTGCTCGAGCCGCGCGTCGTGTGGCCCGACGGCATCGAGGTCCCGCTGCTCTTGCGCACGCCGGGCGCGTGCGTCCTCGCCGGCACCGACTACCTGGCCGTGTCCGACGACGGCGTCGTGCTGCCCGGCCGCTGGCCGGCGCCGCCGCTCGTCGAGGGCCGCTTCCTGCCCGTGATCGGCCCGAACGACGGCCGCTTCGACACCGTCCAGCCGGGCGAGCGCCTGCGCGCGCCGGCCGACGTCGACGGCCTGGCGGTCGCGCTGTCGCTGCGCGAGGCGTTCGAGGCGGCGGACTTCGAGCTCACCGGCCCGCCGCTCGTCGACGCGACGCGCGCGCGGCAGACCACGGTCGAGGAACCGGGCGTGAGGATCCACTTCGAGGGCCGCCGCACCGTGCACTTCGGCCGCGCGCCGGGCGCGGGAGCTCCGGGCGAGCTGCCGACGGAGAAGAAGTGGGAGCACGTGCGCCGCGCGCTGTCCCTCCTGCGCCCCGAGAACGGCGCGCGCGACTGGTCGCTCGTCGACGCGCGCTGGGACGTCGCCGACGTCGCCTGGCGTCTGCCGCCGGACCCCGACGCTCCCGACGTTGCGCCGTCCGCGAAGCCGAAGTCGGCCGCGCCGCGGAAGCACTGAGGCGCGTGGACGCGCCGCGCCCGACCGCGGGGCTCTCGCGCGCGCGACTCGCGAGCGCGTGGCTGCTCGCCTGCGCGCCGCTCGCGCTGGGCTGGTTCGCGGACACCGGCGTCGATCGCTTCGCGGGCGTGTCGTTCGTCGCGCTGTGCGGCATCCCGTGGGTGTTCGTGATGGGGATGCCGCGCACGGTCGGAGCGTCGTCGTCGTTCGCGCACGAGGTCGGAGGCCTGGCGCTGCTCCTCGCGCCGCTCGCCGCCGCGGCCGGCATCGACGCGGCGCAGGGCGCGCAGCCGGAGCGCACGGGACAGATCGGCCGGGGTCGCGATCTGCGCGCTCGTGCTGTCCGACGCGGCGCGGCGCGCGGCGCGCTCGCGCTCGAAGCGCGCGCGCGCACGCCATCGCGTGGGCGCGCGCTCGTCGCGGCGCCGCCGCGCTGCTCGACTACGCTCGAGGCCGGGGCGGTGCGTTCCTCGGCCGCGCGCCCGCGCTCGTCGCGGCTCGCGCGGGCCAGCCCGCTCGGCGCGCTGGGCGCGGACGTGCGCGACATCGCGGCGCCGGTCCACGCGTCGATCGGCGGGCCGCTCGTGCTCGTGCTCGTCGCGAGCGCCGCGGCGTGGCGCGGGCGCGCCGGGGAGGCCGCGCGATGACGCGCGCGATCCGCCGCGCGATGCTCGCCGCGTGCGGCCTGCTGGCGTTGTGCGCCCTGGCGCGCGCGCAGAGCCGCGTGGCGTTCGCGGAGTACGAGATCACCGGCCCGTGCACGCGCGTCGAACTCGACGCCGGGCTGGCGGGATCGGTCGTCGTCGAGGGCGCGCTCGCGGCCGGCGAGACGCGCCGCGTCGTCCTCCCGGTCCCCACGTCTCCTGGCGCGCCGCCGGTGGAGCCGCGCGCCGCCGTCGGCGGAGGCGGCGGCTCGGCGCGCCTCGCAGGCTGGCGCGAGCCCGCGCTCGACCGTCTCTCCGCGGCCTTGCGCGCGCGGCCGGCGCCCGTGGCCACCGCCGCGCGCGTGCGCGCCGGGCTGGCGGTGCTCGGCGTCCTCGCGGCCGCGGGGATCGCGGGCCTGTGGAGCGCGCGCCGTCCGTTCGTCGCGCTCGCGCTCGCGGCCGCCGCGGCGTGCGCCGTGTTCGTCCTGGCGCGGTCGTCGCTCGCGCGCGACGCGGCGTCGGTCGAGGTGCTCGACGGCATCGCCGGCGACGTCACGTGGCAGCGCGCGCGCGCCGCGCGGGGAGCGCTCGTGCTGCCCGGCCGCGGACCCACGTTCGCGCTGACGACCGAACCGGGGCACGCGCCGATCCGCATCGAGGCGCCGCTCGACCCGGGGCTGCCGGTGCGCGCCGGCGCGCCGGGCGCGCTGCTCGTCGCGACCTGGCCGGAGCCCTGGGACGCGCGCGCGCTCGATCGCGCCGCGAACGCGCTGGCGCCGATCGCGACCGCCTGGTTGCGCGAGGAGGGGACCTGGACCTGCCGCGGAGCCTGGCCCCTCGAGGCCGCGCTCGGACCGGCCGTCGAGGGGCCCGGACCGCCGGGCTGGCTCGTCAGCGGGCTGCCGCAGGGACGGACGCTCCTCGTGGGCGAGCTCGAGCCGCCGCGGTCCGGGTCGCCGCGCACGTTCGTGCGCTGCGCCTACCTGCCGTGAAGCCCGGCCCGCCAGCAGAGCGGCGCGCGGAACTCGGGCGGGTCGCCGCCTGCCGCGCGCCCCGGCAGGATCGCGCCCCACGGCCGCCCGAGCGGCGGAAACCCGTTGCCCGGGGCCGGGCCCGCCGCTACCTTCTCTCGCCCCGGATCCGACCGCCGCGCGGGAGAGAGGCCTCTCCGACGCGCGGCCAGCCGTTCCGGCGACCCCCAGTCCGCCATGCACGCGACCACTCACGTCCGCTCCCAGAGCCTGCCCCCGCGCTGGCTCATCTACGACGCCTCGAAGTTCACGCTCGGGCGCATGGCGGCGCAGATCGCCATGAACCTGATGGGCAAGGACACGCCCAACTACACCGCCAGCGAGAAGAACGGCGCGTTCGTGGTCGTGATCAACGCCGACAACGTGCGCACGACCGGCCGCAAGAGCGAGGTCAAGACCTACGCGCACTACAGCGGCTATCCGGGCGGCTACAAGGAAGTCGCGTTCGAGGACCTGCGCGCGCGCCGCTCGGACGAGATCGTCCGCCTCGCGGTGAAGCGCATGCTGCCCAAGACCACGATGGGGCGCGACATGCTGCGCCGCCTCAAGGTCTACCCGGGGATGGAACACCCGCACACCGCCCAACAGCCCGTCGTCGTCGAGAAGATCCGCTCATGAGCCCTCAGACCCAAACGCCGTACACCTGGGGCCTCGGCCGCCGCAAGAGCGCCAAGGCCCGCGTCCGCGTCCGCCCGGGCGCCGGCGGCTTCCTCGTCAACGACAAGGAGATGAAGGTCTTCTTCCCGACGCTCGAGATGCAGCGTCAGGCGCTCGCGCCGCTCAAGGCGACCGGCACGGAAGGCCAGTTCGACATCCTGTGCTCGTGCGACGGCGGCGGCCCGCAAGGCCAGGCCGAAGCGGTCACACTGGGCATCGCGCGCGCTCTCAAGAAGTTGAACCCGGGCTACGAGCCGGCGCTGCGCGAGCTGAGCCTGCTCACGCGCGACAGCCGCATGAAGGAGCGCAAGAAGTACGGCCGTCGTGGCGCACGCCGCGGCGTCCAGTTCTCGAAGCGCTGATTCGTCCGCGAAACGACGCGAGCCCCTGCGAGCTTCCACACGAGGCTTCGGGGGCTCGCTGCATGAGTCACCACTCGCCAGATCCCCACACTCCGGGCGCAAACCCGCATGGCCGGCCACAGCCACTCCTCGAACATCGCCGCGCGCAAGGGCGCGGTCGACAAGAAGCGCTCGAACGCGTTCAGCAAGCTCTCGCGGAACATCATGTCCGCCGTGAAGCAGGGCGGGCCCGATCCCGACGCGAACTTCAAGCTGCGCTACGCGATCGAGAAGGCGCGCGCCGGCAACATGCCGAAGGAGAACATCGAGCGCGTCATCAAGAAGTCGGCGGCGGACAAGTCCGACCTGATGGAGGAGCTGAACTACGAGGGCTACGCGCCCGGCGGCGTCGCGCTCATCATCACCTGCCTGACGGACAACCGGCACCGCACCGCGCCCGACATCAAGCACGCGTTCGAGAAGGGCGGCGGCAACCTGGGCTCGCCCGGATCGGTCGGGTTCCTGTTCTCCTACAAGACGCTCGTCGTGGCCGAACGCGGCGAGCGCGGCGAGGACCAGTGGCTCGAGCTGGGCCTCGAGTGCGGCGCCGAGGACGTGAAGCTCGAGGGCGACGTGGTCTCGATCACCGCGCCGGCGACCGATTTCCTGGCCGTGAAGAAGGCCCTCGAGGAGAAGGAGGTCGCGATGCTCTCGGCCGAGATGGGGTACGTGCCCGGCACCCTCGTCGCGATCACGGACAAGGACGACGCGCGGCGCGTCCTCAAGCTGATCGACGCGCTCGAGGACAACGACGACGTCCAGAACGTCTACGCCAACTACGACATCCCGGCCGAGTGGATCGCGGAACTGAGCGGATCCTGATCGAGGACCGTTGATCCTCCCCGGCGCGGAGTGGACCATCCGCGGACCGGCCCCCCCGGCAACGGACCACGAAGGAAGCGGAGCAAGAACGATGGGCGATGGACTGCGGACGATCCACGTCGTGACCAGCGACGAATCCCTGCTCGCGTCGGCGCGCGCGGCGGCGTCGGCCCTGGAGGGTTTCGAGGTCGCCCAACGCGCGAGCGTCGACGAGCTCCTGCGCGCGGCGCCGGCCGCCGGCGACGTGATCCTGCTCGACGCCTGGGCGCGCGGCGGCAACGTGTACGAGGGCGCGCGCAAGCTCGCCGGTCGCACACGCGCGCGCACGTTCGTCGTCGTCGAGAACGGCAACGCCTCGGCCGAACCGATCGCGCGCTTCTGCGGCGCGACGGGCGTGCTGCAGCGGCCGATCGTGCCGAGCAAGCTGCGCGAGGCGCTGTCGCGCGCCGGCGGTCCGCGCCCCGCGCTGCCGTCGGAAGCGCGCGGCAAGACCGGCGCCGGGCTCGCGCCCGAGGAGTTGCTGCAGACCCTGGCCGGCAAGCCCGAGGACAACCTCGTCGCCGTGCTGACGGACCGCGAGACGGGCCTCTTCAACTTCGCGTTCCTCTCGTACAAGCTCGACGAGGAGTACAAGCGCGCGCAGCGCTTCGGCTCCCCGCTGTCGTGCGTGCTGCTCGGCTACGAGGGCTCGGTCGCCGAACCGGTCCTGCGCGAGCTGGCCGCGATCTTCCTCGAGACGTCGCGCGACACGGACGTGCTCGGCCGCTTCGACGAGACGTCGTTCCTGTTCCTCCTGCCGAACACCGGGCCCGAGGGCGCGGCGACGATGGCGCGCCGCGTGGGCGAGGCCTCGCAGAAGCGCGGCCTGAAGGACCTGGTCGGCGACCCGATCGCGATCTCGGTGGGCATCAGCACGTGCCCGCACACGGACGTCAAGCGCCGCGAGGACCTGTTCGGCCGCGCGCGCCGCGCGTTCCTCGAAGCGCGCGCCGAGGGCGGCGGCGTGGTCGCGGCCTGATCCCGGCGCGAGCGGGCGCGCGCCGGCGGGCCCCGAAATGGCCGTCGCCGGACCGCGTAGCGGCGGCGTGTTCCTCCGTCGGCTCCTCGGCAGACTGCGCGGCTGGTTCGTGCGACCGCGGCCCGCGGGCGAGGACGCTCCGGCACGGGAACCGCTGCCCGAGCGCGGTTCCGCGCTGCTCGCGGCGCTCGCGGAGGCGCGTCGGAAGTTGGCGGTGCGGCCGGCGGTGCGGCCGGTGCTGGCGCTGGCGGATGCGGCGGAGAGCGGTGGGGCCCGCGGCGGTCCGCGCCTATCCTCGCGCGCCGTGATCCCGCCGCGAACGACCCCGCGCTTCCTCCTGGCCGTCGACGACGCGGGCGAGTTCCTGGTCGTCGTCGGCGAGCGCGTGACGCTGGGCCACCTGCGCGCGCGCGACGTCGACCTGCCGTTCCTCGCGGACGTCGCGGCGCGCCACGCGCGGCTCGAGCTCGTCGAGGACTTCCACGCCGGCGCGCGCTGGCGGATCGCGCCGGAATCGGGAGCGAGCGTGCACGTGAACGGGCGCGCGGTCGTCGAGCCGGGCACGCTGCTCGCGGACGGGGACGAGGTCCGTCTCGCGGCGAACCTCGCGTTCCGCTTCGTGGCGCGCGAGCGCGGCTCGAGCTCGGCGCGCCTCGAGTTCGGCGGGGGACAGGAGTGCCTCGGCGCGCCGCGCGTGCTGCTCCTCGCGCCGGGATCCGGCGGGCGCGCGCGCATCGGCGCGGGCGCGGCGCGGCTCCTGTCGCTCCACGACCTCGAGCACGAGATCGAGCTCTCGGCCGAGCGCACCGCCGGCGCCGCGAGCGTCAGCGTGCGCTGCACGGCGGGCTCGCGGCCGTGTCGCCGGCCGCGAGCGAGCCCGAGATCCGGCTCGCGCTGCCGCTCGCGCTGGCGGTCACGCTGACCGCGCGCGCGCGCGGCCCGAAGAAGCCGCCGTGCGCGCTGATCTTCCGTCCGGCCGACGCGCCGTTGGAGGGTTGAGCGCGGGCATCTACGATGTCCGGCGACCGCGCGATGGACTGGGAAGTCTTCTATGCCCGCTTCCGGGAGCCCGACTTCGTGCCGGGATACGAGATCCACAACCGGCTCGGCGGCGGCGCGTTCGGCGAGGTCTACAAGGCGCGCAAGGCCTCGATCGGCAAGAGCTACGCGATCAAGTTCCTGAAGATCGACGGCGACGACCAGCGCGACGCCGCGATGCGCGAGCTCGAGCAGGTGCGCCACTTCGCCGCGCTCGACCACCCGAACCTCGTCTCGATCGAGGACATGGGCGAAGCGGCGGGCGTGCCGTACCTGATCATGGGGTACGCGGGCGAGGACACGCTCGCGCGGCGGCTGAAGCAGGGTCCGCTCGACGAGGCGACGACGCTGCTCTACTTCGTGCAGGTCTGCCGCGGCGTGCTCGCGCTGCACGACCGGCGGCTGGTGCACTTCGACCTGAAGCCCAGCAACGTGTTCCTGAAGGGCGACGTCGCGCGTGTCGGCGACTACGGCCTGTCGAAGATGATGACCGACGGGCGCTCGACGCTGTCGTTCGGTCGCGGGACGCCGCAGTACATGGCGCCCGAGATGCTGAAGAACCGCGCCGACCACCGCGCGGACCTCTACTCGCTGGGCGTGATGCTGTACGAGTGCATCACGGGCCGGATCCCGTACGAAGCGCCGGTGCCGGGCGCGTTCCACGTGCGCGAGGACGACCGACCGCCGCCGTTCCCGGCGAACTTCCCGCCGCGCCTGAAGCCGATCGTGATCGGCTGTCTGCGGCTCAAGCCCGAGGATCGCTTCGCCAGCGCGGCCGACGTGCTGACGGCGCTCGGTCACACGGCGCGCATCGGCGACTCGGCGCGGATCCCGCCGCAGCCCGCGAGCGCGCAGCCGCCGTCCGGGCCGCGCGCCGCGGAGGCGCCCGCGCAGCGCAGCGAGGCGCGGCAGACCGCGGCCGAGCTGACGCGCGGCGCCGTCGAGGTCGCGCGCGGCGTGTGGGACGGATTGCGCACGACGCCGCCCACGCCCGTCACGCCGCGCACGCCGAGCGGGAGCAGCGGGACCCCGCCGCCTCTCCCGCCGACTGCGTCCGCGTCCGCGCCGCGCACGCCGGTCCCGCCGGGATCGCGCACGGAGGCGCCGACACCCGGTGCGGGGAGCGGGGCGCCCGGCGACGCGGTCGACGATGGCGAGGGTTCGACGGCGCCCTACGTGCGGCGCGCGCTCGCGCTGGCGCGGTCCGAGGCCCGCGACCGCGCCGAATCGGACATCCTGGTGCTGCACAGGCTGGACGAGGCCGGTCCCAGCCTGGCGCTCGGGCCCGAAGCGGCGGCGACGATCCCGGTCCCGCCGCCGGTCCCGGGTGGGTGGCTCGGCACGCTGGCGGCGACGGCGCTCCTGGCGCTCGAGGTCTTCCTCTCGCTGGTGCGTTGGCTCTTCGCGACCGCCAGGGCGACGGTCGTGCGCGGCGGCGACCCGGCGCGCGGCGGGTTCGTGCGCTTCCTCGGCCGCGCGGTGCGCCTGAGCCTCTTCGCGGTCTTCCTGGCGCTCCTCGGCGGCGTCAGCACGCTGATCGCGTACTTCCTCTTGCGCGGGACGCCGGGAGAATGACCGCGTGAGCGAGTGGACGCCCGACATCGCGCGCCTCGTCGCGTTCGACGACGCCGAATGGCTCGCGGTCGAGCGCGCGTTCTGCGGACGGCTCCTGGCCTACGTCGCCCGGCGGATCCCGGATCGCGACGCGCGCGAGGACGTCGTGCAGGAGGTGTTCCTGGGCGCGGTGCGCGGCATCCAGCTCTACGATCCGGCCTACACGTTCGAGCAGTTCCTGTTCGGCATCTGCCGCAACCGCGTGATCGACCACCAGCGCCGGCAGAAGCCGGCGACGCTCGGCGGCGGCCGCGATTCGGACGACGCGCGCGCCTCGGTCGAGGACCTCGTGTGCGACGACGAGACGCCCAGCCGCATCGCGCGCCGTCACGACCTGGAGCACGAGGGCTCGCGCGTGCTGCGCGAGCTCGTGCGCCTGTGGGTGCAGGAGACGTGGGCGCAGGGCGAGTTCCAGCGCCTCGTCGTGGTCGAGGCGCTGCTCGCCGCGGGCTGGCGCAACCGCGACGTGTGGACGCGCCTCGGTCTGCGCGACGAGTCGACCGTCGCGGGCATCAAGTTCCGCGCGCTGAAGCGGCTGCGCGAGATCGCGCTCGAGCGCGGCTCCGATCGCGAGCTCATGGCGCAGGTCGGGACGGCGCTCGAGCAGGACGAGGGCCTCGACCTCGACGTGAAGCGGGCCTGGGTCGAGGGCCGCGCGAGTTGTCCGGCCCGGCACTGGCTGGCCCGGCACCTGGCCGGGACGCTCCCGGAGGGCCCGGCGTCGTTCGTGCGCTTCCACCTCGAGGACGTGCGCTGTCCGTGGTGCCGGGCGAACCTGGACGACCTGGAGCGGATCGAGGGCGAGCACGGGCTGGCGCCGCTCCTCGAGCGCGTGGGGCAGTCCACCATCCAGCTCCTGCGCTCGCGCAGCCTCGACGGGCCGGGCCGGAAGGCCTGAACCGGATTCGTACGGCCTGGACGGGCGTGGATCCCTATCTTGACGGGATGCTGACGCCGATCGCCCTGCTCGTCGCTTCCGCGCTCACCGTCCCCGCCACGACCAGCGCGCCCGTCGCCGCCGCCGCGGACCCGACGAGTCCGAAGATGCTGACCGCGCTCGAGACGGTCAGCGCCGACGAGATCAAGACCGACGTCTACTTCATCGCCAGCGACGCGCTCGGCGGTCGCGACACGCCCAGCGAGGGCTTGAAGGTCGCGGCGCGTTACCTGCGCTCGCGGCTCGAGCGGCTGGGTTGGAAGCCGGGCGCGAAGGACGGCTACTTCTACCAGTACCCGCTCGAGCAGAAGGTCATCGACGAGGCCGCTTCGCGCATCGCCTGGAGCGTCGGCGACAAGGACAAGGCGGACGGGCCTCGCGGCGAGTTGCGCTGCGGCACCGACTACTTCCTGTCGTCGCTCTTCGACGTCGCCGAACTCGGGGTGACGGCACCCGTCGTATTCGCCGGCGACGGATCCAAGGAGGACCTCGGGGCCGGGCACGTCGAGGGCAAGTGGGCGCTCGTGTTCGACAACGGGACGGAACCGCGCGATCTCTCGCGCGCCGCGCGCAAGGCGAAGGCCAAGGGCCTGATCGTCGCGCCGGGGCCGGACTACAAGGGCGACGACTACGCGAAGCGCTTCGCGCCGACGCTCGAACGCCTGCGCAAGGGCTCGGTCGCGTGGCCGTCGAAGCCCGAAGCGAAGGAGAAGAAGCCCAAGAAGGACGACGAGGCCGCCGGGGAAGCGAGCGCTCCCATCGCGCCGCGCGACGTCCTCCCGATGGTCCTGATGACGCGCACCGCGGTCGTGTCGATGCTCGAAGCGGCCAAGAAGCCCGCGACCCCGGCCAAGGGCGTGGACCTCGGGATCACGCTCACCGAGACGCGCAAGCTCGCCGGCGAGATCCAGGTCGAGAACGTGGTCGGCTTCTGGCCCGGCAACGATCCCACGCTGGCGAAGGAGTGCGTGATCCTGAGCGCGCACTACGACCACGTCGGCACGAGCAAGGGCGAGATCTACAACGGCGCCGACGACAACGGCTCGGGCACGAGCACGATGCTCGCCGTCGCCGAGGCGTTGACCGAGTACGGCCCGCTCAAGCGCTCCGTGATGATCATGTGGGTCTCGGGCGAGGAGAAGGGCCTGTGGGGCTCGAAGGCCTTCAGCGAGAACCCCTGGTTCCCCGACGGCGTGAAGCCGGTCGCGGACATCAACATCGACATGGTCGGGCGCAACGCGCCGGACAAGCTCCTCGTCACGCCGACCAGGGATCGCTCGAAGGACTACAACGACTTGGTCAAGGTCGCCGAGAAGCTGGCGCCGCTCGAGGGCTTCCCCACGCTGGGCAGCGCGGACCAGTACTACGAGCGCAGCGACCACTACATGTTCGCGAAGCTCGGCATCCCGGTGATGTTCCTCTTCTCCGACGTGCACGAGGACTACCACCGCCCGGGCGACGATCCCGAGAAGATCGACTACGACAAGGTCCACCGCGTGACGCGCCTCGTGCTGCGCATCCTGGACGCGCTCGAGGACAAGCGCAGCCTGAAGTGAGTGGAAGAACGAGCCAGGCTCGTTCTTCAACTCCGCAGTTGAAGAACGAGCCTGGCTCATTCTTCAGGTCACTTCTTGAGGGCTGCCTGCGCTGCGGCGAGTCGTGCCAGCGGCACGCGGAACGGTGAGCAGGACACGTAGTCGAGGCCCAGCTCGTGGCACAGCGCGATCGAGCGCGGGTCGCCGCCGTGCTCGCCGCAGATGCCGAGCTTCAGGTCCCTGCGGGTGGCGCGGCCTTCGCCGCAGGCGATGCGCATGAGCCGGCCGACGCCGTCGCGGTCGAGCGTCGTGAACGGGTCGTCGTCGAACACGCCACGCTCGACGTAGTCGGGCAGGAACCGGCCGCCGTCGTCGCGGCTGATCCCGAACGTCGTCTGCGTCAGGTCGTTCGTGCCGAACGAGAAGAACTCGGCCGTCCGCGCGATGTCGCCGGCGACGAGCGCCGCGCGGGGCAGCTCGATCATCGTGCCCACGAGGTAGGGGATGCGCAGTCTGCGCTCGGCGAAGACGTCCTCGGCCGTCGCGCGCACGATCTCGGCCTGCAGGTCCAGCTCGGCGCGCGCGCCGACCAGCGGGATCATGATCTCGATCTTGGGCTTCTTCTTCGTCTCGGCCGCGACGTCGCAGGCCGCTTCGAAGATCGCGCGCGCCTGCATGATCGTGATCTCGGGGTAGAGGATCCCCAGGCGACAGCCGCGCAAGCCGAGCATCGGATTCTGCTCGCGCAGCGCCTCGGCCTTGTCGCGCACGCGCTCCGTCGCGAGCCCCAGGTGCTTCGCGACCGCGGCCACGGCGGCGTCGTCGTGCGGCAGGAACTCGTGCAGCGGGGGATCGAGGCTGCGGATCGTGACGGGCCGCGGCGACATCGCGCGGAAGATGCCGGCGAAGTCGGCGCGCTGCAGCGGGAGCAGCTTCTTGAGCGCGCGCACGCGTTCGTCGGACGTCTCCGACAGGATCATCTCGCGCACGAGCTCGATCTTGCCCTCGCCGAAGAACATGTGTTCGGTGCGGCACAGGCCGATGCCCTCGGCGCCGAACGCGACGGCCGCACGACCCTGGTCGGGCTGGTCCGCGTTGGCGCGCACGCCCAGCGTGCGCACGGCGTCGGCCCAGGCGAGCAGCTGCTTGTAGGCCGGCCAGATCGAGCCCTTCTTCGGCTTCGCCCCGTCGAGCAGCACCGCGCACACGTCCGAGGATCCCGTCGGGAGCTGGCCTTCGTAGATCTCGCCCGTCGAGCCGTCGATGCTGATCCAGTCGCCTTCGCGCAGCGTGCGGCCGCGCACGCTCAGCGTGCCGTCGCCGTAGTCGATCTCGAGCTCGCCCGCGCCGGCCACGCACACGCGGCCCATCTGGCGCGCGACGAGCGCGGCGTGGCTCGTCATGCCGCCGCGCGCGGTGAGGATGCCGGCCGCGGCCTGCATGCCGAGGATGTCGTCGGGCGACGTCTCGATGCGCGTGAGCACGGCGCGCTGGCCCTTCTTCGCCAGCTCGATGGCGCGTGTCGGCGTGAACGCGATCGGACCGGACGCCGCCCCGGGGCCGGCGTTCAGGCCCTTCGTGAGACGGCGACCGGCCGAGCGCGCGGCGGCGAGCGCCGCCGGTTCGAACACGGGCTGCAGGAGCTGGTCGAGCGACGCGGGCTCGACGCGCAGCAGCGCTTCCTCGCGCGTGATGACCTTCTCGCGCACGAGGTCGACCGCGATGCGCACCGCCGCGGTGCCCGTGCGCTTGCCGCTGCGGCACTGCAGGACCCACAGGCGGCCGCGCTCGATCGTGAACTCGATGTCCTGCATGTCGCGGTAGTGCGACTCGAGCCGCGCCTGGATCGCGACGAGCTCCTTCCAGGCCTTGGGCGAGCGCGCCGCGAGCGTCGCGAGCGGATCGGGCGTGCGCAGTCCGGCCACGACGTCCTCGCCCTGCGCGTCCATCAGGACCTCGCCCACGAACTTCCGTTCGCCGGTCGCGGGATCGCGCGTGAACGCGACGCCCGTCCCCGAGTCGGGGCCCAGGTTGCCGAACACCATCGCGACGACGCTGCAGGCGGTGCCCCACGCGCTCGGGATGTGGTTGAGCCCGCGGTAGGCGATCGCGCGTTCGTTGTTCCAGGAGCGGAAGACGGCCGAGATCGCGCCCCAGAGCTGCTCGCGCGGATCGGAGGGGAACGGCTGCCCGGTGCGGGCCTTCACGATCTCGAGGTAGCGCGCGACGAGGGCGCGCAGGTCCTCGGCCGAGAGGTCGGTGTCGAGCTTCGCACCCCGCTCGCGCTTCACGCGGTCGAGCTCGGCACGGAACGGATCCTGTCCCTTCTCGCCGTGGGCCTTGAGGCCCAGCACGACGTCGCTGTACATGCCCACGAACCGCCGGTACGCGTCCCACGCGAAGCGCGGGTTGCCCGACGCGCTGGCCAGGCCTTCGACCGTGCGCGCGTTGAGGCCGAGGTTCAAGACCGTGTCCATCATCCCCGGCATGGAGACGCGCGCGCCGCTGCGCACCGAGACGAGCAGCGGATCCGCGCTGTCGCCGAAGCGGCGACCGACGGTCTTCTCGACGCGCGCGAGCGCGAGCTCGACGTCGCGCTCGAGGCCCGCGGGCAGCTTGCGGCCGTGCGCGTACCAGTGCGTGCACACCTCGGTCGAGAGCGTGAAGCCCGGCGGGACCGGCAGCCCGAGCTTGCACATCTCGGCCAGGTTCGCGCCCTTGCCGCCCAGGAGTTCCTTCAGCGTGCGGTCGCCGTGCGCGCCGTCCGGCCCGAACGAATAGACGTGGCTCCCGGCGCGCCGCGCGGGGAGAGTGTCAGTCTGCGCTGCTGCGTCGCGGGGCTTCGACACGGGGGGAGGGGACTTGTGCGGCCGAAGCCTGCGCCGGGTCGGTGAGCTCGCCGACGTCGTCGATCTTCCACTCGCGACCGAAACGCATCTCGGTGAGCGCGGCGACGTCGAACTCGGGGCCGACCTTGGCCCGGCCGAAGATCCATCGGCCATCGCCCTCGCCCTTCTGGACCCCGGTCGCCTCGCGCCAGCGGGTGGAGTCGTCGAGCACGCGCTCCGCCCCGGCCCAGGCTTCGACGAAATCCTCGCGGACGAGGACCAGGACGTAGTCCCCGCCGGCCGTGTCGACCCGCAGCTGGACCGTCCCGGCCTCGGCCTGCGAGTCCACGATCTCGGCCCCCGCGATGCCGGCCCGCAGCCAGGGCTTGCGCCGGTAGAGCTCGGCCCGGGCCTCCCGCCAGGTGAGCTGCGAGATGTGGTTGCGGGCGCGGAAGCCCGTCGAGAAGCAGCGCAGCTCGAGGTCGGGGTCGTCGAGGCGGGTGGCGGTCTGGAACGTGCGAAAGGCCTGCTCGGGGGTCCGGAAACCGATCGCCAGCACGTCGGCGGGCTCGGGCGGGCACACACAGGCCGCGAGGAGCAGGGTCCAGGCGCTCGCCACAACCGCCGAAGAGAGGATGCGCCCCACGCGCGGAGACTAGCAACCGGCCGAGCCGACACCACCCCGGGCTCGATCGAGTGCCGACACCGGATCCGACCGCGCCGGGCCGACCCCGAAATCCCGTCCGGCCGGATCTTCGAGCCAACCCTTACCCGGCCATTGCGTAGTGGCGTGGGTCACCCAGCCGGGCTACCCTCGGCCCTCCACCGGAGAACGAATCATGCTGCTCAAAGCCCTCATGCAAGGCGTCGTCGCGCGCCGCCTCCTCGCCGCTGGCGCGCTCGTCGCCGTGGCCGCCCTGCTGCCCGGGTGCAGCGACGCCTCGAAGACCGCCGCGCCGGCGAAGACGGCCAGCGCTCCGGCGGCGGCCAAGCCCGACGCCGCCGCGAAGCCGGCCGAGGTCGCCAAGGCCGCCGCGGACAAGTCGACGGCCGCCGTGAAGGAAGGCGCCGACAAGGTCAACGCCGGCGCGCAAGCTGCCGCCGCGAAGGGCGCCTCGACCGCCAAGGACGCGACGCAGAAGGTCGACCAGGCCGCGGCCGCATCGCAGGCCGCGCTGAAGGCCGGCAGCGACGCCGCCGCCACGCAGGCCGGCAAGGCTCCGACGCCGGAGCTGAAGAGCCCCGAGCAGATCAAGGCCGAGACGCAGAAGGCGATGGAAGCCAAGGCTCTCGCCGCGAAGGGCGCCACCGATCCGATGGCGGACACGGATCCCAACTCGAAGGCGCGCATCACCTACGAGTTCGGCTCGGACACGATCAACTTCGGCAAGGTCATGCAGGGCGACGTCCTGAACCACAAGTTCCTGATGCAGTCCTCGGGCGAGGAAGACCTGCTGATCAAGCAAGCCAAGCCGACGTGCGGTTGCACCGTCGCGCAGATCATGGCGCAGGACGCCGAGGGCCAGATGGTGCCCTACCAGTACGGCAAGCCGCTGCCCCCGGGCCGCAAGATCGAGATCCAGGCCACGCTGCACACGCAGAACAAGCGCGGCCACGCGGGCAGCAAGATCAACATGTTCACGAACGACCCGCGCGGCCAGACGATCCTCTCGCTGGAAGCCGACGTCGATCCGTTCTTCACGGTCAACCCGCCGAGCATCAACTTCCAGAACCTGTCGCAGAAGGACACGGCGACCGACAAGCTGACGGTGACGACGGCCAAGGGCCAGCGCGTCAAGCTGAACGCGGTCAAGGACAACATGCCGCAGGGCCTGAAGGTCGACCTCAAGGCGCTCGACGAGGACGCCGAGGGCAAGGCCACGCGCTGGGAACTCGTCGCGACGGCGGGCCCGGGCCTGGTCGAGGGCAGCCTCGCGTACTCGGTCCAGCTCAAGAGCGACATGGCGATCCCGGGCGGCGAGAAGATGCCGAACGGCGCGATGCCGACGTACGAAGTCCAGGCGACGGTCATGGCGCGCGTCACGGGCGCCATCTCCTTCAACCCGCAGTTCGTCTCGCTGGGTCTCATCCGCCCGGGTCAGACGATGGCGCGCACGGTCCGGATCACGAGCCACGACGCCGAGTTCAAGCTGACGGCGCCCGAGGTCTCGATCCAGGGCCGCGACACGGCCGAGTGGGAGTTCGCCAAGAACTTCACCGCGGTCGTGCGCCCGGTCGCGAACGAGAACTCGGTCGACGTCGAGGTCACGCTGAACGGCCTGCCGGAGACGCTCTCGGGCAGCTTCAGCGGGATGCTGGTCGTCAAGATCGGCCCCCCCCCCACCCCCGAGATCAAGATCCCGATCACGGGCGTGTGCCGCGGCGGCGCGGCGACGCCGGTGGCCGAGCCCGCGGCTCCCGCCCCGAAGTAGTCGCCGGGGAGACGATCCCGCGCGCGTGAATCACGGGGGCTCCCGAGCGGCACTGCCG
>JBGAOR010000160.1:0-6776 GCA_044221705.1 Planctomycetota bacterium | reverse complement strand
CGGCAAGCCGCAGAACGAGATCAAGCACGGGCGGAAGGGCATGTTCGAGGAGCTGTACGCGGAGCTGCCGCGCCTCGAGCAGTTCATGGGCGCCATGACGGGGCTCTCGCGGCTGAACTTCGAGGCCCTGGCGCTGAAGTTCGACTTCTCGAGGTTCAACACGCTGTGCGACGTCGGCGGCGCGACGGGCCTCCTGTGCATCGAAGCGGCGAAGAAACACCCGACGCTCCGCTGCACGTCCTTCGACCTCCCGCCCGTCGAGCCGATCGCGAAGAAGCACATCGCCGCGGCGGGTCTCTCCGATCGCATCGCCACGGCGTCGGGAGACTTCTTCGCGGATCCGCTGCCCAAGGCGGACGTGATCACGATGGGGATGATCCTCCACGACTGGAATCTGGAGAAGAAGATGCACCTCATCCGCTCGGCCTACGCGGCGCTGCCGCCGGGCGGCGCGTTCGTCACGGTCGAGGCGCTGATCGACGACGCGCGGCGCGAGAACCTGTTCGGCCTGCTGATGTCGCTCAACATGCTGATCGAGTTCGGCGACGCGTTCGATTACTCGGGCGCCGACTTCCGCGGCTGGTGCAGCCAGGTCGGGTTCAAGCGCTTCGAGGTGATCCACCTCGCCGGGGCCGCCAGCGCGGCGGTCGCGTACAAGTAGTCGGAACGTCGTGCGCGCGCCTTCGTCGTTCGACGGAGGCGTCGCGCCGCATCAGCGACCCGCGGGATCGAGCGCGCGCGCCGTGTCGGCCCACTGCCGAGCGAGGTCCGGCTTCTTCTGACTCTGGTACACCTGGGCCAGGAGCCGCGCGATCGGCGCCAGCGGCAGGATCCGCTGCGCCGCCTCCAGGTCCGCGGCGCCCGCGTCGAGCTGACCCAGCGACAGGTACGCGGCCCCGCGGTTGCGCAGCGCGCCGTCCGACCGTGGCCGGCGCTCGAGCAGCCGCGTCAGCACCTCGATCGCCTCCCGCTCGCGCTTGCGGCCGAGCAGGAGCGCGCCGAGGTTGACGCTCGACTCCCCCTGGTCCGGATCGAGCGTGAGCGCGCGGCGCAAGTCCGCTTCGGCGCCCGCGAAGTCCTGGTGCTCCTCGCGCAGTCCGGCGCGCACGTGGTGGAAGCTCGGCAGCGCGTCCGCGGCCGCTCCCGGCTCGCGCGCGGCGAGCGGCCAGGCCAGGTCGCGGCGGCCGGCGTCGACGTACGCCATCAGCCACAGCCCGGGGTCGACGTCGCGGTTCGTCGAGCGTTCTCCCGAGAACGAGAAGCGCGCGATCGCGCCGTCGCGCGCGGACTTGACGCGCAGCGGCGCGCGCGAGGAAGGCGGCGGCGGCTTGCGCTCGATCCGGTGGTCGTGGATCTCGACGCTGGCGACGTCGAAGACGCCCGTGCGCCGCATGTGGCAATCCACGCAGGCTCGGTCGGCGCGCTCCGTCGTCGGCAGCGCGCACGCGCTCGACGCGCCTTGCTCCTCCGCGCCGGCGGCGTGGCACTTCGTGCACGCATTCCGCACCCGCTCGCGCTCGACCGCATCCGTCGAGGATCGGTGCGGATCGTGGCACGTCGTGCACAGAAGCGCTCCGACCTCGCGCTCGCGCGTCGCCTGGAAGCACGCGGACAGGGTCAGGCGCTCGACCTGGCTGACGAATCCGATCTCGCCGCCCGGCTGCGCGTCCACGAACACGGCGCGCTTCGCGAGCAGGTCCGATTCGGGACCCGGGATGCCGCGCATCGGCTCGGCGATCGAGATCAACGCGTCGCCCTGCAGGTGGCAGCGCGCACAGGCTTCGAATCCCGCCCGGCGCGCGCTGGCGGTGCTGGCGATCGGATCGGGAGCGGACTGCGCCGTTCCCGTGGCGCGCGCCGACTGCCAGTCGGCGTGCTGCGGCGCGCGCGCGTGGCACGCATCGCAATCGATCCCGGTCGGCTGCCACCCCGGAGGCGGCGCGAGGTCGTAGGGATAGTCGCGCGCAGGCAGCGAGCTCGTGTGGCAGCGCAGGCACTCCTCCGCGATCGGGATGGACCAGCGCGCACCGGGTTGGATCGCGTGACCGGGCGAGATCTGGGCGCGGGCCGCGGACGCCTCGCGCACGACCTCGAGCGGACCGAAGCGCATCAGCTCGCCGCGTCGCACGGCGAAGGACCGGTCGACGATCCCGGCGCCGACGGCGAAGAGGATCGGCGACGAGTCCGTGTCGCGCAGCACGTCCTTCCCGCCTTCTGGACGCGCGAGCGATTCGACGATGCGCGCACCGGAGTCGACCGACTCGAACCGATAGGCGAAGTCGCCCGATCGCTCGCGCGCCGGCAGCACGTCCTTCAGCTCGCCCGGAAGCAGCGGCCCGAGCGCGCGCGCCATCCCGCTCGCGCGGTATCCGTCGACCTGGATCGCGTGACACGATCGACAGCGCGCGCCGGGCTCGGACGATCGGACCTCGGGAGAAAGGATCGCGGCCGCGAGCAAGCCGAGGACGAGCCGCAGCACGGCCCGCGGCGGCAGAGGGTTCGCGCGTCGCACTCTGCGCCGGAGCATAGGCGATCCGCACCGCCGCGGGGTCGTGCACCCGCGGCTCCCGAGCCCGACCGCGACGCGGACGTTCCTCAGCCCGCTTCGACGCAGCCCGGTGCCGCCCGGATCCAGCCGTCGTCACCCACGCAACGGATCCGTCCGCCTTCGATGGCCAGGCTCGCCCACGGCAGCGCGACCCGTCGCGACTCGCCGCGCAACGACGGACCCAGATCGACGTCGAGCGCCAGCACGCGCCCGGTGGACGGGTTCACGAGACACCCGCAGACGACCCCGATGGCCTCGCCCGACTGCCCGGACACGGCGCGCCCGCCCAGAGTGGAGAGGCTCAGGCGGTCCGGCGATCCCGGACGGATCGGCGTCTCGATCCACTCCGGGCTCCCGACGTCGTCCGCCAGGTCGGGCAGCACGAGCCGCATGAGCGCCCAGTCCTCGATCGACCCGTCCGCGTGCACGACCAGATCGTCGTCGACGTCCGAGTCCTCGCATTCCGGGGAGTCCCAGGGCACCGCGTCTTCCGCCTGGACGGAGCCGGTGATGAGCGTGATGGCCAGCGCGATTCGTCGGAGCATGGGGTACGCCTCCTGGGGTTCGTCGGCGCCCTACGACCGCGGCTGGATCCATGTTGGCATCCGGCGCGTTGAGGTCCTGCAAGTGGGACGCGACCGGAGATCGCGGCGGGCCGCCCGGGATCCGAGGGCGAGCGCACCGCTCCAGCCCGCCGGGTCGCCGACCGAGCGCGCTTGGATCCGTGCGACGGCTCGAGCGGGCGACGAAGGGGGCCGGCAGGAGTGAACCTGCCGGCCCGAGAGAACAGACCCCGTGCTTCCCGGGCCGACGACCGCTCGCAAGGTCGAGGGCCTCACGTGGCCTGCTGTCCAGCATCCTATGGACGCCGACACGTCGGGCTGAAGGGTACGAATGTCCTCCTTGCGCGAGATCGTGCGGTTCCGTCGACCGACCGCGGCCCGGATCGAGAAGGGCGGGCGACTCGAGGCGCGGATCGGCCGGCCCCGGCGACCTCCGTTGCCCGGCGCAGTCCCACGGCGCCCCGCACGGCCGCGATAGGATGGGTTCGGCGGCCGGCCGCTTCCCGGCGAGGCGTCCGTGATCGCGGCTCCCCGACGAACCGGTGCGCGATCCGAGCACCGAGATCCCCCTCCATGCGAAGCGCCGGCAACGTCCACCAGGATCCCGACCTGTCGCTCCGCGCACGGGCCGCGATCTGGGCCGTCTCGGCGCTCCTGCTGGCGGGACTTTCGGGCGGGTGCGGCGAGGCCTCGGGCCCCTCGACGTCGTTCCGGCCGATCCGGCGTCCGCCGCTCACCGCGGCTCCCGACGCGACGCCCGAGCTCGCGCTCGCACCGTGGGCACGGATCGAGCCGGCCGCCGGCGGCGTCGAAGTCGTCCAGGCTCTGCGTACCGAAGTCCGGCCCGACGTCGGGCTGCCTGGGAGCCCGGGCCTCCTCAAGCTCTTCCACCGCGATCGGAAGGTGATCGCCGTGGCTCGGCCGGCCGGCGCGGGACGCCTCGACCGCGTGCGGGTTCGCGTCGAGATCGCGCGCTTCGACTCGCTGCGCTTCGCATGGCTTCGCGACGGCGTCGTGCGCGGCGAATCGACCTTGCCGCTCTTCCCGTCGAACGTCCCGCTCGACTACTCGATCGAACTGCCGATCGGCGCGGACCGCGACTTCGACCGCCTCGAGTTCGACGTCCTGGGCGAGGGCGCGGCGGCCATCGGACGCATCGAGCTCCTCGAGCTCGCCGGCGAGCACCGCCTGCCGCATCCCGGACAGGCGCCGCAATTCGTGAAGCTCGGCGAGGACGTGCGCCCCGCCTGGGGCATCGCTCCCACCCGCCCTCTCCAGGTCGCTTTCGAATCCCCGGCGGACGGAATCCTCGTCGTCTCGGCGGCGATCCCGGAGGACCTGCGCCTCCCCGGGGACGCGCCGATCCTGTCGGTCCAGATCCAGAGCCCCTCGAGCGGGCTTCGCGTCCACCGCTACCCGCTGGTCGAAGCGGACGCCGCATCCAGCGGGTGGGTCTGGATCCGCGTGCCGCTCGGGGCGCCGGCGGAAGGCGCTCGGCAGCGGACGACCACGGTGCGCTTCCTGCTCGAATCGAACGCGCCGCGCGACGCCGTGTGCGCGATCACGCAGCCGCAGGTCGTCCAATTCGACGAGGACGCACCCACGGTTCTCCTCGTGACGTCCGACACGCACCGCGGAGACCACGCCGGGTTCGCGCACAGCGGCGTGAACGTGACGACGCCCGTGCTGGACGGACTGGCGGCACGCGGCGTGGTCTTCACGGACGCCTGGTCGGCTGCGAACGTCACGCTGCCGTCGCACGCGGCGATCCTCACCGGCCTGTCTCCGCGCGACACGGGGATCCTGCAGAACACGCACGCCCTCGCCGCGGAAGCGAAGACGCTCTCCGATGCGTTCGCGGGAGCAGGCTGGGCGACGGTGGCCGCGGTCAGCGCGTCGCACCTCGACGCCGACTGGAGCGGGCTGGGCCAGGGCTTCGACCGGATGGCAGTCTGCCGGACGAGCAAGCGCGGCGCGGGCGAGACGCTGGCGCACCTCGAGCGCTGGATCGCGGACTACCGCGGACGGCCGCTCTTCGTGTGGCTCCACCTGTTCGACGCGCACGCGCCCTACGCGCCGCCGCAACCGCTCGACCGCAGCGCGTGGGATCCCGCGCGGGATCCATACGACCCGAAACTGCCCGAGCCGGACCCGCGACTCGTTCCGAGGCATCTCGCCGGCGTGCGCGACCTCGACTACGTCGTGGCGCAGTACCGCGGCGAACTGAACTACCTGGACAGCGAGCTCGCCCGCCTCCTCGACCGATCGCGATTCCGCGACGCCATCGTCGCGTTCACGGCCGACCACGGGGAATCGTTCGGGTCGCACGGGGTCTATTGGGACCACGGCGGCCTGTACCGAGACCGGCTGCACGTGCCGCTCGTCCTGCGCTGGCCGGGCGCTCCGGCGGGAACGCGCGTCGCGCAGCGCGTCTCGAACACGGATGTCGGACGCACCCTGCTCGACCTGGCTGGACTGCGGACCGTGGAACACCCGGGGACGAGCCTCCTCGCGCGCATCGGTGCGCCGGGTGCGGGCGAACCCGTCTGCTCGATCGCGTGCTACGGATTCTCGGCGGCGATCGCCGACGGCGACGATCTGCTGATCCTCCATCTCGTCGAACACGAGTTGCACAACCGGTCCCCCGATGGGATCCGAAAGCGTCACGAGGTCGAGATGTACGACCTGGCGCACGACCCCGACTGCCAGCACGACACGAGCGGCGCGCGGCACGAGCGCGCGGCCGAACTCCGCGGGCGCCTGGTGGACTGGCTGCGGGCCGGCGAGTCGCTGCCGTGGAAGCGCACGCCGGTCGGGAGCGTGGACGTGCTCGAGAACCTGGCCGCCCTCGGCTACGCGGGTGCGTCGGAAACGGGAGATGGCGCGGCACTGTTCCCGGCCGTCTGCGGGTGCGGCGCCTGCGCGAAGTTCCGGCGCTGATCTCGCGTCCGCACGCGCCGATCGGCGGCGGGCCTCGCGGCGAGAGCGCGTCCCCGGCTTCGACGGCCGGGGGTGCCGTTGGCCAATGCGAAGGGCACCTCGAGTCGTTCGACTCGCGGTGCCCTGCCGTCGCCCGTGGCGACCTGCCTCGACGGGTCGCTAGGCCAGCGAATACGTCGTGCCGCGACGCTGTCCCTTGGTCTTGATCTTCTTGGCGGCGATCAGCTTCTGCATGGGCAGACGCATCGTGCCGACGTCCGTCTTCAGCGCCGCCGCGATCTGCTCGCCGCGCTGACCGGGGTTCGCCTTGACGTGCGCGAGCAGCCTCGCCCCCATTTGCTCGAGGCTCGCGGGCGTGCGCTTGCCGCCCTTCTTGGCGCGCGGTCCAGCGGACTTGCCCGTGGCGCGCGGCCGGCCCGGACCCCGACGCGTTTGGACGGCGTCGCCGAGAGCCGCTGCGACCTGCTCGAGAGCGGTGCGGCGGATCATCAGCTCGAGCTTCGAAGTGAATTCTTCTACGAGAGTGCGGATTTGGTCGGACATGGGTTTCTTGGAGTTGGATCCTGCGCGCGAGCACCGGCGAGTGTGCTGCTTCGGCGGCCATAACTCAAGCGCCGGCGAGAATCTGGAGATCGCATATCGGCGCCTGAAGCTCCCTTTCGGTTTCTGAACACGATGTCTCGAATTCGAATCCACCGCGATTCGAAAAGTCCGGGGGCCGGGCG
>JBGAOR010000159.1:0-6853 GCA_044221705.1 Planctomycetota bacterium | reverse complement strand
CGGCGAGGTTCCGGCAACGACCGGGACGCAGGCGGCAAGGGCGAGGAGGAGCGGCAGGAGGCGGCGGTGGGTCATGTCGAAACCAGGAGGATGGATGGAAGCGGCGGACTCGGGGGAGCGCGCGCGATTGTCCATCTCAACGCCGCGCTTGCAGGATCTTCCGCAGGAATCGGACTTCCGTGGTATCTCTGACTGCGTCCGGGTTCGGCCCCAGCAGGCGGAACCCCGGGCGAGCACCCGAGAGCCGCAGCCGCGAATCCAGGTTCCTGCCATGCCTCCCACCAACGGCACGCAGCGCACGATCGACGCGCCCCGAGACGTGTTCGAGATGCGTGGAGCGCGACTCGCGACGCAGCCGATCGCGACGCAACCCGGAAGTGCTCCGATCGCCACGACGATCGTCTTGTTCGTCGTCGTCGCGGCGCTGCTCGGATTCATCGCCTGGCTCTGAAGCGCGCCGCGCCGATCGCGGCGTGAGCCCGGCACCGGCGGGGCTCGCAGGCTCGTCGCGCGCGTCGACTCCGAGGCGCTGCCGACGACGCGCGGCTCACTCCGCGAGCAGCTCGGGAATCTCCTGGTAGGCCGGGAACCGTTTTCGCGCGACCTTCGAGAAGACGAGGCGGCCGTCGACCGTGACCTCGAACACGCCGCCCTTGGAGGGGACGAGTTCCACCTCCGTCCCCGGAAATGCCTGCTTCAGTTCGGCGGCCAGACCGGTCGCCTGGGGCAGGTAGTTTCACTGCGCGCAGTACTGGATCGAGACGTTCACGAGCGGGGTTCCTGGGCGGGGTAGCCTTCGGGCGGGGATCGGGCGCGAGAACCTGAAGCGGGCCTTGCCTGCCGCGCCGCGTGGTCGAGCCCGCTTACCCACGTTTAGCGGTACAGTAGAGAATGGCCGTACGTGCAAGGAACCCGGAACGTTCGAGCTGCGTTTCAATACCAGTTCGAGCGCGTCTGGAGTGGGCTCGCGCCCTGGACGTGCACGCTGTCCACCCCCTCCACGGGGTGCGTTGCTCTCTCCCCCGAGAAGACCCGGTGAGAACCGGGCGCCCTTTGCCATGACGTTCCGAGCCCTCTCCAGCCTCCTGCCGCTCCTCGCGGCGACCTCGGTCTTCGCCTCCGAACCGGAAACGGTTTCCCGTGTCCCGCGCCCCCAATTGGGCGCCCTGCTCGCGGACTGGCAGAGCCAGCACGGCCAGAACTGGCGCCTCCACGTGGCGCTCGACACCGGCTACCTCCAGATGCTCGCCGGCGGGCGCGCCGAGCCGCAGTGGACGCCGCGGGACGACGCGGACTTCACGGTCCTGGCGCGTCAGGCGCTGGCGCAGACGGTCGCGATGCACGGGATGGAGGACTCGACGCTGGAGCTCGAGAGCTCGCTCCACCTGCCGCTCGGGATCATCGGCAGCACGGACAAGATGACGGTCCGATTCCGCCAGGTCATCCGCGGCGTGCCGGTCGAGAACGGGTACGCGAACGTGCTCCTCGACATGCGCGGCGCGCTGCTCTCCGTGCAGACGACGGGCATCCCCCTCGCGGCGGACTTCGCCACGTCGCCGACGCTCGACGGCCAGCGTGCGATCCGACGCGCGGTGGACTGGTTCGTCGCCGAGCAGGGACTCGTGCCCACGACCATCCACGAGCCGACCCTGGTCGTCGACCAGTTCGACAACGGCGGCGAGCGCGCTCCGCGCCTGGCCTGGAAGGTGAACGTCCAGCACATCTCCGACGACGCCCAACCGGTCGGCAAGAACGTGTTCGTCGACGCTTCGAACGGCGTCGTGTACCGCCAGACCGACAGCGTCCACTTTTTCGACGTGTCGGGCACGGTCAACTCGCTGGCCTCGCCGGGCCTCCTCCCGGACATCGCCTCGAACCCGCCCACGTCGCAGCCGATGCGGTTCATCCGCATCACCTCGGGCGCCACGACGACCTTCTCCGACACGGACGGCAACTTCACGCTGCCGGGCGTGACCGCGCCGGCCTCGGTGACGTTCCAGTACGCGAACGGCACCTACTCGAACGTGCAGAACTCGCCCGGCGCCGAGTACACGCTGACCCAGACGCTGAACTCCGCGACCGGCAACGTCGTGACGATGAACTCCCCCGCCGCGGCGGCGATCACGGCGCAGGCGAACTGTGCGCGCGTCGTCCCGCAGCTGCGCGACCGAACTGTGCGCGCGTCGTCCCGCAGCTGCGCGACTTCATCAAGGCGATCAACCCGAGCGACAACCACGCCGACTTCTCGGTGCGCTCGAACACGGCCGTCTCGGGCACGTGCAACGCGTACTACGACGGCGGATCGATCAACTTCTTCAATGCCGGCGGCGGCTGCTCGAACACGGCCTACTCGACCGTGATCGCGCACGAGGAAGGCCACTGGATGAACGACCTGTACGGCACCGGCAACGGCAACGACGGGATGGGCGAGGGCAACGCCGACGTCTGGTCGATGTACATCTACGACACGGCGGTCATCGGGGCGAACTTCAGCGGCTCGTCCGCGATCCGCACGGGCACGAACAACACCGCTTTCTGCGGCGACGCGAGCCCGGCCTGCTACGGCGAGGTGCACGCCGACGGCGAACCGTGGATGGGCGCCGCGTGGAAGGTGCGCGCGCGCCTGAACACGGCGTACGGCAATGCGCCCGGCGACCTGATCGCCAACTCGATCTTCCTGGGCTGGATGAGCAGCTACAACCAGAGCGAGATCAAGTCGATCATCGAGACGCAGTGGCTGACGCTCGACGACGACGACGGCAACATCAACAACGGCACTCCGCACTACACGCACATCGACCTCGGGTTCCGTGACCAGGGCTTCCCGGGCGTCACGCTCCTCGCGATCGCGATCACGGGCGTCACCGACCTGCCCGACACGGAGAACCAGACCGGGCCGTACGTCGTGAACGCGACGATCCAGGCCAACCAGAACCCGCCGATCCTGTCGGCGAACCTGCTCTACCGCATCGAAGGCGGGTCGTTCACCTCGATCCCGATGACGAACACGAGCGGCAACGCCTGGCAGGCCTCGATCCCGGGCATCGCGGCTCCCGCGCACGTCGAGTACTACGTCTCGGCGACGAACAACGGCGCGCAGACGGTGACCTTCCCGTCCTCCGCTCCGAACGCCCTCGTCGAGTTCGACGTCGGCGTGGTCCACATCCTGCGCAGCTTCAACTTCGACACCGCCGGCGACGAGGGCTGGACGCACGCGAGCGTCGGCGACACCTCGAGCACGACGGACGACTGGCAGCGCGGCACGCCCAACGGCAAGACGGGCACGGGCTGGGCCGATCCTTCGGCCGCGTACAGCCCGAGCACGTGCTGGGGCACCGACCTGGGCGCCGGCACTTCGAACGGGGCCTACGCGGCCAACGTCCACGCCTACCTGCGCACGCCGGTCACGAGCTGCGTGGGCGCCACGAACGTCCGCCTGCGCTTCCGTCGCTGGCTGTCGGTCCAGGGGTCGGCCTCCGACCAGGCCCGCATCCTGGTGAACGGCCAGCAGATCTACATCAACCCGACCGCGAACCTGAACGACGGCGGGTGGGTGCAGCAGGAGGTCTTCCTGGGCGCCATCGCGGACAACAACCCCTCCGTCCAGGTCGAGTGGCGCATCAAGTCGAACGGCACCACGAACTGGGGCGGCTGGAACATCGACGACGTCAAGCTGGTCTGGATCGGCATCCCGATCCCGCCCTGCCCGACGCCCGTCAACTACTGCTCCACGTCGCCGAACTCGGTCGGACCCGGCTCGGTCATGGGGTACCAGGGCACGCCGAACATCTCGACGGCCAACTTCGAGCTGATCGCGACCGGCGTCCCGCCGAACTCGTCGGGCCTGTTCTTCTACGGCACGAACGCCATCCAACAGCCGTTCGGCAACGGTTGGCGCTGCGTCGGCGGACAGGTCTACCGGACGTCGATCATCCAGGCCGACTTCCTGGGCGACGGCCACTACCTGCTGAACTACGGCTCGCTGCCGGCCCCGATCTCGGCCGGCCAGCTGTGGCGCTTCCAGTACTGGTACCGCAACCCGGCCGGCGGCGGAGCGGGCTTCAACCTGAGCGACGGCCTCGAGGTCACGTTCTGCCCGTGAGCCCCGCCTGATCCGCGGGCACGCTCCGGGCACCGACCGCCCGGGTCGCGCTCCGCGCAGGAGCTTCCGAGGCCCGTCCCGCGTTCGCGGGGCGGGCCTCGGTCATGCCGCGAGGTCGAGCGGCGCCGGGTTCGGAACCTGTAGCGGGTGAAGGACGGGCCGCGATCCGCTCTATACTCCGCGCGTCACGCGGCCCGGATCGAACGTCCGGAATCCTGCCGGCCTCACCCCAGACCCACGGCACCGGACAGGTGCACCCCATGAACGCGACGAAGGTCCTGCTCTTCCCCGCCCTGCTCCTGCCTCTGCCGCTGCTGCTCGGATCGAACGTCCCCGCGACGCGCATCGCGTTCGCGGTCGCCGACGGGAAGAGCCTGACGAAGACCTTCGAGGTCAAGGCCGACCTCAGCCTCGAGGACATGACCATGGGCGGCGCGGCCGGCGGCATGGTGCCCGACATGGAGATGACCATGGGGGTCGCGTACAAGCTCGGCGTCTCCGACGAGTACGTGAAGGTCGAGGGCGGCGCGCCCAAGAAGCTCAAGCGCACGTTCGACGCGCTCTCCAGCGACGTCACGACGGCCATGAAGATGGAGATCATGGGCCAGTCGCGCAACCAGGACTCGAGCGTCTCGGCCGCCAGCGAGCTCGAGGGCAAGTCGGTGCTGTTCACCTGGGACGCGGACAAGAAGGAGTTCGGGAAGGCCTTCGACCCGGCCGGCGGCGAGGAGAAGCTCCTCGAGGGGCTGCGCGAGGACATGGACCTGCGCGCGCTCCTGCCCGACCACGAGGTCAAGGAAGGCGAGGAGTGGGAGATCGAGGCCAAGTCGCTCATCGACGTGCTCGCTCCGGGCGGCAACGTGTCCCTCAAGCCCAAGGAGGGCGGCGAGGACGCCAGCATGGGCATGGGCTCCTCCGGGATGGAGAACATGTCCGAGATGTTCGGCGACGACGTCGAGGGCAAGTCGAAGGCTCAGTTCACCGGCCTGCGCGAGGTCGACGGGACGCAGATGGCCGTCGTGAAGGTGACCATCGACATGAAGGCCAAGACGGACATGACCGAGAAGGTCCGCGAGCAGATGAAGAAGGGCGACCTGCCGCCCGAGGTCGAAGGCATGGAGTTCGACAGCGTCGACATCGAGTACGCGCTCGAGGCCGAGGGCGAGCTCCTGTGGGACGTCGCGGGCGGCCACTTCCACTCGCTGGACCTCTCGGGCACGACCTCGTTCAAGTCGGCGCAATCGATGAGCATCAAGGTCCAGGGCCGCGACATGAAGATCGACCAGTCGATGGAGTTCTCCGGAACGACGACGTTCGCGGCGAACGCCAAGTGACCTGACGCCGTCGCGCGGACCGCGGAGGCTGCCGTTGATCTCCTCGAGGCAGTCCCTGGTCGCGCGGCTCCTGCGAGCGCCCGCCCTGCTCGCCCTGTGCGCTCCCTGGAATCCCGGGGGCGACGAGGGCGGAGCTGGGCGGGCGCTCTCGTTCGCCGCCCTGGACTCGAAGTCGGCATCGGCTCCCCAGGCGGCCGCCGACCTCGAGCGCGCGCGGCAGATGGAGAAGGCGCGCGACTGGCCGGGCCTCGTCGAGCTCTTCGGTCAGCGGGTACAGCGCTTCGAACTCGCGCCCGAGGAAGAACGCCTGTACGGCACCGCCCTCGAGCAGGTCGGCCGTGTCGACGAGGCCGCGCACCACATGGACCTGTGCGCCGCCGGGTACGAGCGACTCGGGCGCGACACCGACCAGAAGGCCGCGCTGACCGCGCTGCGCCGGCTCGACCCGCTCTCCGCGCGCCGCGATCCGTACGTGCGCAAGGTGTCGACCACGCTGATCGCCGCGGCGCAGGAACTGCTCGACGCCGGCGACGCGGAACGCGCCCTGCGCCTCGCGGAGGAGCTGCCCCGCATCGCGCGCGGCAAGGAGGCGCGGACGGCCGCCGACGTGCTGACGCGTGCGCGCGCCGCGTTCGAGAAGGTCGAGCTCGTGCGGCCCGAATCCGCGGCGAGCGCGACGCCGGCGGCACGCCCGGTCGTCGAGCGCGAGACCGAGCACTCCCGCCTCGTCTGCGCGCTCGAACCCGACGTCGTCGAGCGTCTCGGCAGCCTGATGGACGACGTGCACGCCTTCTACGTGCGCGTGTACTTCGACGGCGACGCGAAGCGCGCCCGCGGATCGAAGGCCGCGATCCGGATCGCCCCCGACAAGGAGACGATGCTGAAGGACTGGACCGGCGCGAGCGGTCCCGAAGGCTGGTGGTCGCCGGGCGAGAACGCGGTGCACGCGTACGACACGCGCGGGTCGACGGGGTCGCTCGACTGGATGCTCGAGACGCTCTTCCACGAGGCCAGCCACCAGTTCATGACGCTGCTCGCCGGCGGCAGCGAGGTCCCGGCGTGGCTGAACGAGGGCACGTCGAGCTTCTTCGAGGGCACCGTGGCGATGGCCGACGGGCGCGTGCTGTGGCCGCGCGCCGCCGAGAAGCGGCTGGATGCACTGCAGATGCAGATGCGGAGCGGCAAGCCGCCGACGCTGCGGGACGTCGTCTCGTACGACCAGCCCGGCTCGTACTCGGCCGAGTACTACGCCTGGGGCTGGGGCCTCGTCTACTTCCTGCAGGAGTACGAGGACCCGGCGACCCTCGAGCACGTCTACCGTCCGCTCTATGCCAGGTATCGCGACGCCGTGATCAAGAAGGGCGGCGCGCCGCTCGAGCTCTTCGAGCAGGTCTTCCTGGGCGAGCGCTCGCCGAGG
>JBGAOR010000032.1:0-46428 GCA_044221705.1 Planctomycetota bacterium | reverse complement strand
ACCGCGGGCGCACGGACGCGGCGCGGTCCGAAATGGAGCGCGCGCGCGGGCTGATGGAGGCCGCGCTGCGCGCCGCCGTCGACGCCGCGCGCCAGAAGCCGGACGACGCGGTGGCGGTGCGCGAACCCGGGCGCCTGCTCGTCCACTACCTGCAGCGCGACGTCACGCAGGCCGAGGCGTTCCTGCGCTCGGCCGTGAAGCTCTCCGAGGGCGAGGTGGCCCGGGCGCGCGCGGCCGCGCAGGAGCCCGGGCTCGACGCGGCGCGGCGCGAGGAGCGCGCCCGGCGCGTGGAGGAGGCCGAGTCGCGCCTCGGAGACGCCTACCAGGACCTGGGCGTGCTGCACTTCGACCTGAAGGGCGATCCGCACGGCGCCAAGAGCTGGTTCGAGAAGGCCCTCGGAACCGGGCCCGATCCGCGCGAGGATCTGCGCGCGGCGGACGGTTGGATCGCGCGCTGCGACGCCGCGATCGCGTCCGGCGCGGATGCGCGACTCGCCCCCGAGAAACGCTGGGCCTCCCTGCCCTAGAGCTGGAACACGAGGCCGTCGCCGTCGCGCGGCCGCGAGACGAGGAACCATGAACCTGATCCCCGCACTGCTCTTCCTGCTGCCCGCCGGCCCCGCCCCGGCCGGTCCGATCGCGGCCGCGCCGGCCCCCGCCGCGCGCGAGACCGCGGACGCGCTCCTCCAGGCCGGGCGCGCGCTGCTCTTCGACGGCAAGCCCGCCGAGGCGCTGGCGCAGTTCGAGGCCGCGGAGAAGCTCGAGAGGTCGCTCAAGACGCGGCAGTGGATCCTGCGCGCGTGGATCGCGCAGGGCCGCGTGAACGACGCGCTGAACGAGATCGACGCGCTGGCCAGGACCGAGCAGGGTCCGGCGATCGACTACCTCTACGGTTCGGCGTTCGCGCAGAAGGCCAAGGGCTACATCGTCGAGGGCGTCAGCGGCGGCATCGTCGCGATGGCGTTCGGCGACGCGGTCGAGTTCCTGAAGAAGGCCACGGCCGCGGACCCGGTGCTGTACGTCGACGCGTTCGCGGCGCTCTCCGAGTCGGCCTGGTACGCGCAGCAGCTCGACGTGGCGCGTGCGGCCGCGGACAAGGCCGTCGCGTGGCGCCCGAAGGACGCCGAGCTGTGGGACATGCTGGGCAAGGTCGCGTTCTCGCAGTACTCGAGCCTGCGCGCGGTCGAGGACGGCCCGGGCGCGCCGAAGCCGGAGACCGTCGAAGCGGCCTGGCAGACGGCGCGCGACGCGTTCACGAAGGCGGTCGAGCTGTACGCTGCATCCAGTGACGCCGCCGCGCGCGCGAAGGGCGCCGCGGCCTCGACGCAGATCGGGTGGCTCTTCGTGTGGAAGAAGCAGGGCGACGAGGCCGCCAAGCGCTTCGGCGCGGCGCTCGCGATCGATCCGGCCTCGGCCGACTTCGGCGCGCTGCGCGAGAGCCTGACGCCCGAGCAGTTCGTGAGCGCGCTCGAGGACGCCGAGAAGCAGTACGAGACGCTCTACGGCAAGGACTCGACCGGCGACGCGACGCTCCTGTGGTGGCTCGGCTTCGGCCGATACACGGCGAAGCGCTACGAGGAGGCCGAGGCCGCGTTCACGCGCGCCGTCGCCAAGGCGCCGGCCTTCGCGAACTCCTGGTACTACATCGCGCTCTCGCGCTACTTCCGCCAGGACTACGACGGCGCGATCGCCGGGTTCCGCACGCACCACGGCATCTCGCCCGAGGACGCGGCCGCCGCGCTGCGCGCGAACCAGGACGAGAACCTGCGCATCCTCGACTACATGATCGGGATGAAGGCGGGCAAGGCGCTGAACCTCGACGCCGCGTTCCTGTCGGAACTGCAGACGCTCGTCGTGCCCGACAACGGGCGCTACTGGAACAACCTGGGCCTCTTCCTGCGCGACGAGGCCGACAACCGCGTGCAGCGCGGGAAGAAGCAGATGAGCGCCGAGGAGCACAAGCAGGTCATGGACCTCTACGAGCGCTCCTACGCGGCGTACCTGAAGGCGCTCGAGCTCGCGCCCAACGACCCGAACTACCTGAACGACGCGGCGGTGCTGCTCGACTACAACCTCGACCGCGACCTCGACCAGGCGCGCGCGTGGTACGTGAAGGCGGCCGAGATGGCCGAGATCGAGCTGGCGCGCAAGGACATCGACGCCGACACGCGCGGGCTGCGCGAGATCGCGCTGCGCGACTCGCGCAACAACCTGAAGCGGCTCGACGCGAAGCTCGAGAAGAAGAAGAAGGAGAAGGAAGGCGGCACTCCCCCGCCGAGCGGCGGCACGCCGCCCGTGCCGGGCGGTCAGACGGGCGGCGATCCGCACTGAATCCGGGCCCACGTGCACCTGCCGATCCGCATCGTCGACGCGGTCGTCCCCGAGCGCCTGATCTCCGTGGACGGCGCCTGGGGACAGCCGGGACTCAACCTCTCGCACTGGCCGGGCAACGCGACGCCCGCGGAGCTGCGCCACGACCTCTCGACGGGCGTGGCGCTCCGCTACGCGCGGCTCTCGCGCGCGCGCCGCGACGAGCTCGCGGCCGGTTGCGTCGGAATCGCGAACAACCACGTCGACACGGACGGGATCTGCGCGCTGTTCGCGGTCGCGCACCCCGAGGCCGCTCTCGCGCGCGAGGACCGGCTGCTCGAGGCGGCCTGGGCCGGCGACTTCTTCCGCGTGCCCAGCGAGCGCGCGTTCCAGCTCGACGCGACCGTGGGCGGGTTCTACGACGAGGCGCGCTCGCCCTGGCGCGATCGCTGCGCCGGCCTCGGCGACCGCGAGCGGCGCGAATTCGTCACGGTGGAGCTCGTCGCGCGCTTCGCGGAGCTCCTCGACGGCGACCTGACCGAGCACGCGGACCTGTGGGCGCCGGCGCTCGAGTCGCTGCGCGCCGACCGCGCGGACCTCGCGCGCGCGCAGCGCGACGAGCTCGTCCACCTCGACGTCGCCGTGTTCACCGCGCCGGACGGCGCGCGCTCGAGCCGCGTCGTCGACGCGACGCCCGGCTTCGACCCGGGCCGCCACGCGCTGTTCGGCGCGACGCAGGCCGACCGCGCGCTCGTCGTCGGACCGCGCGGCGCCGGCGCGACGTACCGCTTCGTCGTGAACACGACGTCCTGGTTCGACCTCCCGAGCGGACCGCGGCTCGCGCGGCCCGACCTGGCGCGGCTCGCCGCGCGCTTGAACGAGCTCGAGGGCTCCGATCCGGCCTCCGAACTCGCGTGGCGCGCGCAGCCGACCGCGTCGCCCGCGCCCGAGCTGTGGTTCGGACTGCGCGAAGCGCCGATGTTCGCGGAGCACGCGCCCTGGCTCGTGCCGAGCCGCCTCGCGCCGAAGCTCGTGAAGAACGAGGTCTTCGACGCGCTGCGCGCCGCGTGGACGTTTCCCGACGCCTGATGCGCCTTGCGACGCGCCCCGCGTGCCCGTATCACGGGTCGCGTGCGCGCCGAACCGAAGATCGAGCACGCCGCGGCCGTCGACCTGGGCTCGAACAGCTTCCACATGGTCGTGGCGCGGATGGTGCGGGACGAGCTGTCCATCGTGGACCGGCTGCGCGAGCGCGTGGCGCTCGCCGACGGGCTCGACGCGAAGCGGCGCCTCGGCGGCGACGTCCAGGAGCGCGCGATCGCGTGCCTGCGGCGCTTCGGCGAGCGTCTGCGCGGCATGCCGCCGGCCCAGGTCCGCGCGGTCGGCACGAGCGCGCTGCGCCTGGCCCGGAACAGCCGCGAGTTCGTCGAACGCGCCGAGGACGCGCTGGGCCACAAGATCGAGATCGTGTCGGGCCTCGAGGAGGCGCGCCTCATCTACCTGGGCGTCGCGCACGACCTGTCCGACGACGCCGGCCGGCGGCTGGTCGTCGACATCGGCGGCGGCAGCACCGAGTGCATCCTGGGCGAGCGCTTCGAGCCCCTGCGCACGGACTCGCTGCACATGGGTTGCGTGAACTGGAGCCAGCGGTTCTTTCCGCGCGGCACGATCGACCGCGAGGCCATGCGCGAGGCGCGCATCGCCGCCGGCCTCGAGGTGCAGTCGCTGGAGCGCGCGTACCGCCGCCTCGGCTGGGACGAGTGCGTCGGCGCGTCGGGCACGATCCTGGCCGTCGACGAGATCCTGCGCGCGAACGGCTGGAGCGAGGGCGGCATCACGGCGAAGGGCCTGCGCAAGCTGCGCAAGCGGCTCGTCGAGCTCGAGCACGTCGAGGCGCTCACGGCGATCCAGGGCCTGGCGCCCGAGCGCGCGCCGGTGATCGCGGGCGGAGTCGCGATCCTGACGGCGCTGTTCGACGGGCTCGAGATCGAGCGCATGAGCACGTCGCAGGGCGCGCTGCGCGAAGGCGTGCTCTACGACCTCCTCGGCCGCATCCGCCACGAGGACGTCCGCGACCGCACGATCCGGCGCTTCATGGAGCGCTACGCCGTGGACCTCGAGCAGGCCGGACGCGTGCAGCGCACCGCGCTCGCGCTGTTCGAGCAGACGCACTCCGGGCTGGAGATCGACCACGCGATCGGCGCGCAGACCCTGTCGTGGGCCGCGAAGCTGCACGAGATCGGGATCTCGATCGCCTACAGCGGCTACCACCACCACGGCGCCTACATCGTGGGCAACGCCGAGATGCCGGGCTTCTCGCGCGAGGACCAGCACGTGCTGGCGACGTTGATCGAGGGCCAGCGCCGCCGCTTCCCGCCGCCGCGCGCGGCCGGGCTCCCGCCGACGCAGCAGCGGACCGCGTTCCGGTTGTGCGTCCTGCTGCGCCTCGCGGTGCTCCTGGCGCGCGGTCGCGCGGAATCGTCGCTGCCGCGCGTCGCGATCGAGGCGCGCGAGTCGGGATACGCGCTGCGCTTCCCGGAAGGCTGGCTGGCCGAGCGTCCGCTCGTGCAGGCCGACCTCGAGCAGGAGCGCCAGCGGCTCGCGCCCGCGGGCTTCGACGTCGAATTCCGCTGAAATTTGTCACGGCCGGGGGTCGCCGCAGCTAGGGCCTGCGTGCGCTTTCCCACGCAGTTCCGTCGCGTCCTCCTCCGCGCGCTCTACGGCACGGCCGCGGCGTTCGCCGTGTGCGGCGCGGTCGAGCTGGCGCTGATCCTCGTCGACTTCCGCTGGGACCCGGAGTCGGCCCCCATCGTGGTCGAGGTTCCCGACGGCTGGACGGACAGCGGCCGGATCCACCAGAAGGACGTGGCGACGCTGTGGCGGCCGTCGCCCAACGCGCGGATCCCGTGGGGCGACGACGAACGCGTGAACGCCGACGGGTATCGCGGGCCGCTGCTCGCGGTCGAGCGCCGGCCGGGCACGCTGCGCATCGCCACCCTGGGCGATTCCTCCACGTTCGGGCACAGCGTGGCGTTCGCGCAGTGCTGGTCGGCGCGCCTCGCCGCGATCCTCGCCGAGCGCACGGGCCAGGAGGTCGAAGTGCTCGACGCGGGCGTGATCGGGTACAGCGTGCGGCAGGGTCTCGAGCGCTGGCGCACCCTGGTGCGCGCGTACAGTCCGGACGTCGTCGTCGCGGCGTTCGGAGCCGTCATCGAGCACGTGCCGGCCATGGGCCTCCCCGACGACGAGCTGATCCGCGCCGCGGTCATGGACACGAACCCGGTGGTGATGTGGACGAGCCGGTTGCGGCGCGACCTGCGCATCGCGCACGCGGCCGGATGGTTCCACGAGCTCCTCCAGGGCGGGAGGGTCGCGGTGCGCGAGCGCCGCTGGCAGCGCGAGATCCAGGACAAGGACGGGCTGGCGACGGTGGGCGCCGTCGACTGGCTCGGGACCCGTCGCGTGTCGGTGGACGAGTTCGAGCGCTTCCTGCTGGAGATGCGCGACGAGGTGCGCGAGTCCGGCGCGCGCTTCGTGGCGATCTCGATGCCGCGCCGGATGGTGGTCGAGAGGACGCGTCCGGTCGTGCTCGAGTACACGCGCCGCCTCGCCCAGATGGCCGGTCGCGGCGACATCGAGCTGGTGGACGGCCGCGCCGCGTTCGGCCGGGCGCTGCGGGACGGGCGGTCGCCGCGCGACTTCCTCGTCGACGCCTACCACCCGTCGCCGCTGGGCCACGAGATCCTGGCGACGGCGGTGGCGGACGCGCTCGGGAAGCCCGGGCCGCGCTGATCAGGCCGTGTGCCGCGCCAGCAGGTCGGCCTGCGCCGAACGACGCACGCCGCCGTGCGCGCGGGCGCGCGCGTACTTGCCCGACGCGTCCATGACCCAGGCCTGCGTGTCGTCCTCGAGGTAGGTCTCGAGCGTCTCGTCGCGCACGCGCGCGGCGAGCCGCTCGTCGAGGATCGGGAAGCACGTCTCGACGCGCGAGTAGAAGTTGCGCTGCATCCAGTCCGCGCTCGAAGCGAACGTCAGGTCCTTCCCCGCGTGGTGGAAGTGGAAGACGCGCGCGTGCTCGAGGAATCGGCCGACGATCGAGCGCACGCGGATGTTGTCCGAGACGCCCGGGATCCCCGGGCGCAGGCAGCAGATCCCGCGCACGATCAGGTCGACCTGCACGCCCGCGCGCGACGCCGTGTAGAGCGCCTGGATCACGCGCGGGTCGACGAGCGCGTTCATCTTGGCGGTGATGCGCGCGGGCCGGCCGCGCCGCGCCTGCGCGGCCTCGAACGCGATGAGCTCCAGCAGGTCCTCCTGCAGGTGGAACGGCGCCTGCTTCAGCTTGCGCAGGCGCGTCACGCGCCCGAGGCCCGTCATCTGCTGGAAGAGGTCGTGCACGTCCTCGCACAGGTCGCGGTCGCACGTGAACAGCGACACGTCCGTGTACGCGCGCGCCGTCTTGGCGTGGTAGTTCCCGGTGCCGAGGTGCGCGTAGCGCCGCAGCCGCCGGCCCTCGCGGCGCACGACCAGCATCATCTTGGCGTGGATCTTGTGCGCGACGATGCCGTACACGACCTTCGCGCCGGCTTCCTGCAGGCGCGTGGCCAGGTCGATGTTCGCGGCCTCGTCGAAGCGCGCGCGCAGCTCGATGACGGCGGTGACCTCCTTGCCGTTCTTGGCCGCCTGCAGCAGCGCGTCGGCCAGCGGCGAGTCCGCGCCCGTGCGGTACAAGGTCTGCTTGATCGCGACGACGTTCGGATCCGTCGCGGCCGACCGGGCCAGGTCGAGCACGGGCGTGAAGGACTCGAACGGATGGTGCAGCAGGAGGTCGCCGCGCCGGATCGCCTCGAAGAGGTCCGGCGACTGCGCGAGACGTTTCGGCACCGACGGCACGAAGGGCGCGTACTTCAGCTCGGGCCGCGCGGCGAGTTCGCAGATCGCGACCAGCCGGTGCATGTTGACCGGCCCGTTCACGCGGTACAGGTCGGCCGGCCCGAGCTCGAACTTCTCCAGCAGGAAGCGCGCGACGTCGTCGCTGATGTCGCTCGCGACCTCGAGGCGCACCGCGTCGCCGAAGTTGCGCGCGGAGAGCTCGCCCTTGATGGCGCGCAGGAGGTCGTCGACCTCCTCCTCCTCGACCCACAGGTCGCTGTTGCGCGTCACGCGGAACTGGTGGCACGACGTGACGTTCATGCCCGGGAACAGGTCGTCGACGTGGGCGTGAACGATCGAGCTGAGCAGCACGAACTCGTTGGGTCCGTCGGCGATCGTCTCGGGGAGAGCGATCAGTCGCGGCAGCGCGCGCGGCACCTGCACGACCGCGACGCCGCTGTCGCGGCCGAACGCGTCGTCGCCCTCGACCTGGACGACGAAGTTCAGCGACTTGTTCAGGATCCGCGGGAACGGGTGCGACGGATCGAGGCCCATCGGCGTCAGGACCGGCAGCACTTCCTGGTTGAAGTAGCGGCGGATCCAGCGCGCCTGCCGCGGCGTCCACACCGCGCGCTTGAGCAGCTTGACCTGCTGCGTCTCGAGCAACGGCAGGAGCACTTCGTTGAGGACGCGGTACTGCTCGTCGACCAGCGCGTGCGCCTCGACGCTGACGCGCTGCAGCGTCTCTTGCGGCGTCAGGCCGTCGGGTCCGGCGTCGGTCACCGCGAACGCGACCTGCTGCTTCAAGCCCGACACGCGGATCTCGAAGAACTCGTCGAGGTTCGTGCTGCAGATCGTGAGGAAACGCAGCCGTTCCAGGAGCGGCGTCGACGCGTCCTTGGCCTGCTCGAGCACGCGGCGGTTGAACTCGAGCAGCGACAGCTCGCGGTTCGCGTACAGCGCGGGATCGCGCAGGTCGGGCCCGGCATCGAGCGTGGGCGGCGGGACCTCGAACTCGTCGGGGACGTCGGACCGCGGGTGGATCATGGTGACAGCTCGCGAGCGAAGGCCGGGATGCTCGCACGCTCTCCGCGCCCGCGCCACCTCCTTGACCGAGCCTTGATCTTTCGGACGGCGGAGGCCCGCGACTGGAATGCCTCCACGTCCCGCGCCGGAACTTCCGAATAGGATGAAGCGTGGTGAAGCCGTCCCCGCTCCTTCCCGTGCGTGCCTGGCTCGACGAACTCGGCGCCCAGGTCGCCGCGTTGCGCGCGACGGTCCAGCCGGAATCCGTCCACCGGATGCGCGTCGCGGCCGGCCGGCTCTCGGTGTGGCTCGAGTTGGGCGCGCGCCGCGCGCTGCGCGACGACCTGCGCCGCTTGAGGCGGTCCGCGTCCGTCGTGCGCGACCTCGACGTGATCGCGGCGAACTCGGCCGACGACACCTGGATCGAAATCCTGCGGCCGGAGCGCGCGCAGGAGGCGGCGCGCCTCCGCGACACGATCGCGTCCGGACGCGTGGACGCGCTGCTCGACGCGCTGGCCTGCGTGCCCGAACCCGACGCGGTGTGCGTGCGCTCCGCGCTGCAGCGCATGAAGCGCCGCGTGCTGCGCGCGGGCGACCGGCTCGACGATCCCGAGGGCCGCGAGCGCGCGCTGCACCGCCTGCGCCGCCGCGTGCGCCGCCTGCGCTACGCGCTGGACTGGATGGGCGCCGACGCCGCGGACCTGCGCGATCTCCAGCAGCACCTGGGCGGGCTCAACGACCTCGCGGTCGAGATGGAGAGGCTCGAGACGCGCACGGGCGACCTCGCGCTCGACGCGCGGCGCAAGGCCGTGCGTCGGGGGATGGAGGAACACCGCGGTCGCGCGGTCGAAGCCTGGCGAGCCTTGCGGCCGCGGGTCGGGGAGCTCTGAAGCGCATGGACCTGTGGCTCATCCGGCACGCCGTCGCCGAGGACGCGTCGATCGAGGGCGACGACGCGCGTCGCGCGCTCACGCCCGAGGGCCGCGAGCGTTTCGCGCGCGGCGTCCGCGGGCTCGGACGCATCGGCGCGCGCTTCGACCTCGTCCTGCACAGCCCCCTCTTGCGCGCGCAGGAAACGGCCGACCTGCTCGAGCCGCTGATCGACGGCGAGACGGCCTGCACGTCCGCGCTGGCGCGCGAGCCGGGCGACGGGCTCCTGGCCGAGCTCGACGGCGGCGTGGTGGCGCTGGTCGGCCACGAGCCGTGGCTCACGCAGACCTTGACGTGGCTCGTGTTCGGCTGGCGCGTCTACGAGCAGGATCCCGCGGCGGCGCTCGTCGAATTCAAGAAGGGCGCGGCCGCGCACCTCGTCGGCGAGCCGCGGCCGGGAGCGATGCGCCTCGCGGCGCTCTACCCGCCGGCCGCGTTGCGCGCGTTCGGGCGGCGCTGAACGAGCGGGACGCGCACCTCACGGATCGCGACCGCGCGTCCACAGCCCGCGCGCCGACCAGGCCAGCGCCGCCGCGCATCCGAGCAGCACGCCCGGGACGCCGATCGACCCCGCCAGCCAGCCGCCGAGCGGCGCGGCGACCGCTGCCGCGAGCGTGCGCGCCGAGAAGACGATGCCGAACGCGCCGCCGCGCCGGTCGACCGGCGTCTCCGCGGCGGCGAGGCCGAACGAACACGCCGCCGACCCGGCCAGCGCCGACCCGAACACGACGCGCGCGCCGAGCAGCACGGCGTAGACGGGCACGGCCTGGACCGCCAAAGCGATGGACGAGACGAGCGCCGACTGCACCAGTGCGCGTCCGTGCCCGATCGAATCGCCGCGCCGGCCCCAGGCCGGCATCGCCAGCAGGTTCACGAGCGCGACGGCCGAGAACAGCACGCTCGTCATGAGCGCCATGTGCTCGCTCGATCCGCTCACGAGGTCGCGCACGTGCAGCTCCAGGATCGGGTTCGTCGCGCCCAGCGCGAACGCGGCCCAGAACACGATGCCGAGCCCCGCGCGCAGCCGCGGGTTCGTCCACAGGTCGGCGAAGTCGCGGCGCGCGTCGGCCACGGCCTTGGAGAGGCTCGCCTTGCCGCCGGACTCGCGCCGGTGCGCCGCGTCCTCGTGCGCGAAGAACGCGACGAGCGCGAACGCGATCGCGGCCGCGGCCGACACGCCGAAGAAGACGCTGCCGACGCCGGCGTGTCCCGCGGCGAAACCTCCGGCCAGCGGGCCGACGACGGCTCCGGCGGCCATCGCGGTCTGCAGCGAGCCGGCGACGCGACCCTGCGTGCCGGGCGGCGCGGCGATGCTGACGAGCGTCGCGCTCGGTGCGATGAAGCCCGAGAAGGTCCCCTGCAAGAGGCGCAGGACGAGCAGTTGCCAGGGCGTCGTCGCGAACGCCATCGCGCCGACGAAGACGGTGATCGCGGCCAGAGAGCGCAGGACCATGAGCTTGCGCCCGTAGCGATCGCCCAGCGATCCCCACAAGGGGCTCATGATCGCGGCTGAGAACGGCGCGGCGCCGTAGAGGACGCCGGCCCACACGGCGATCTCCGCGCGGTCGTGCAGGCCGAGGTCCTCGAGCAGGCTCGGGAAGAACGGCAGGAAGCTCTGGATGCCGACCGAGGTGACGAAGTTGGCGGTCCAGACCGACCACCATGTGCGGCGCCAGGAGTCCATCGCGAACGACTCACTGTCGGCGATCTCCGCGGGCGAAGCCAGCCCGGCGGGACGCGGCCCGCGCGGCGATCCGCGCGCTCCGCGCCGTCAGCGGCCGCCGAGCCAGATCCGCACGGGACTGCCAGCCAAAGCGCCGATCGCGACGTCGCGATCGCCGTCTTCGTCGACGTCGGCGAGCACGAGCGAGGTCGATGTGCCGCCCGTTCCCACCAACGCCGCGGAGGGGCCGTGGCCGAGGACGAACCACCCGGGCAGGCGTTGCTCGAAGGCGACGAACCCGGCGTGCTCGCCGTGGCCTGCGACCACGTCGAGATCGCCGTCGCGATCCAGGTCCTCCAGGGCCACCGACGCGACACCGGCGAGGACGCCCCCGGCGCCCAGTCGCAGGTCGCTGGTGCCCGGGACGGCGCGGTCGCCGAACTGGAGGTCCGCGCGCTGGAGCCACGCGCACGCGAGCCCCGCGGAGGGACGCGCGACCACGATGTCGAGGAACCCGTTCCCGTCGAGGTCTCCGATCGCGAGGCCCTCGGCCGGTCCGCCGACACCCGCGTCCGCGAGCACGAGCGTCGGGATCGGGGCCTCCGCCGTCGAGCCGGGGCCGCCGAACTCCCCGGGCGCGGTCTGGGCCAGGATCACGACGGCTCCGTCGCCGCGCGCCACGACGAGATCGAGGAGCCGGTCGTCCTCGGGCCCGGCGAGATCGACGACGTCGACCAGGACGAGATCGCGGAGATCGCCGAACGCATCCGCCGACGGGCCCAGGGTCAGGCCCGGCGACAACTCGAACCTGGCTGTGCCATCCCCGCTCGGGAAGAGCTGCCGGAACACGTGGACCGTGGCGGCTGTGCCGCATCCGACGACGAGTTCCAGGGAGTCGGGCCAATACAAAGGTGGAGGTGGATCGACCAGATCGGCCACCCGGAGCGCGAATCGGCCGGACGAAGGACCAGGGACGACGATGGGACGAATGAAGACGTCGTCGCCCGCGCCGTCCGTGAGGATCCCCGGGCTGACCTGGCTGAAGATGTCGAGGTGGAGCGCGGAACCGAACCGCTGCAGGACGACGCAGTCCACCGAGCCCGTGAAGCCGAGGTCGGCGACCTGGAGTGCGATCGGCTGCCCGCCGAGAAAGCTATCGACCGAGGCTCCGGAGGAGAACGCGCCGGGGAAGGCCTGCAGGAAGACCCGGAGTCCTCCCTCGGGGCGGGGAGCCACGAGGTCGAGGTCGGAGTCGCCGTCCAGGTCTCCACAGGCGAGCAGATGGGGGGCGACGTCGGACCGGCTCCCCATTCCGGCTCCGTCGTCGCGCAGCGACTCGCCCGAAGACGAATGGGGCACGATCACGGCACCGGCGGCCCGGCCGGTCGCGATGTCGAGATCCCCGTCGCCGTCGACGTCGCCGACCGCGGGTCGCATTCCCGCCAGGAACGTCGACGAGGCATCGTAGTCAGGTCCGGCGAGGCTGGCTGCGCGCAGCGTCTGGAGCGCCCAATCGCCGCCAGCCTGGAAGACCACGTGGGGTTTGTTGACCACGACGTCGAGGCCCAACTCGCGCCTCAGGACGAGGTCCTGGTCTCCGTCCGAGTCCAGGTCTGCGAATCGGACCGACAGGGCTACATCCCCCGGCGTCGGCGACGCGGGTCCGATCGGGGTCGCCTCGAAAGCACTGCCGAACATGCCATCGACCTCGGGACTGAGCAGCGCGAGGACCGGACGTGGGGACGACGCGCTGCTCTGGTGCGCGACCGCCAGATCGAGGCGACCGTCGCCGTCCACATCGCCGATGGCGACATCGAGCGGTGTCGCGAAGCCGGTCGAGAACTCGGCCGCACCGAAGACGCCGCCGGTCGCGGCCCGGAACACGGCGACCCTGTTCGTCGTGGCCGACACCACCGCGATGTCGACGTCGCCGTCGCCCTCGAGATCCGCCGCGGCGAGGCCGACCGCGAACGGCGTCGTGGACGGCCCGCCGAGCACGAAGCTCGGGGGGATCGGCGTACCCGTACCGAACCCGCCGCCGGACTGTTGCAGGAACACCGCGACGTTCCCGCCGGACCGGTTCGCGCAGACCAGGTCGAGCCGACCGTCCCCGTCGACGTCGGCGACTTCGATCTCGGCCGGGTCGAGTGTCGTCGCGGTGCTGCCGAGGCGGACGTCCGGCGCGGGCGCGTGTCCGACGAAGCCGCCTCCCGGCAACGGGTGGTAGACCGCCAGGAAGTTCCCCGCGACCAGCCCGTCGGGCGGGTTGCCGTTCGCGACGACGATCTCCGGACGTGCATCGCCGTCGAGGTCGACCACGCGCACGTCGTTCGGTGCGCGCAGCGTGAACTCGTCCCCCAGGGTGAACAGCGTCGTCCACGCGCCGTCGGCGCCGCGGGAGAGTGCGCGCACGCGCCCTCCGATCCCGCCCGTGGTCGGCGCTGGCGTGCGCTCGACCGCGACGAGCTCGAGTCGGCCGTCGCCGCCGACGTCGCCCACGTCCAGGCCGGCGCAGCCCGGGGCATCGATCCATGCGGGTTCGCCCAACGCGGCGTCCACGAGGCTCGCGCTCCCGCCGCCCGCGGACGCGACGCCCATCTCGGCGTCGAGCGGGATCGCCTGGACGACGACGTCGCCGCCGCCGGGCACGTCGCTCGAGTCCCAGACGAAGACCTGCCGCCGCGGGGTGGGCGAGGTCTCGATCGCGGGGCTGAGCCCCGCCAGGCGCCAGGTCCGGGAGGCGCAGTGTGCTTCGTCCAAGGGCGGTGCGAACGGCGCGTCCACCCGGGCTTCGTTCGCCGACGCCGCGAAGGAGTCGATCCGGCGCCGCTGCTCGAGCCCGCCGCGCGCCAGGAGTCGGTTTCCACGCGGGAGCGCGAGCAGTTGGAGCCCGTCGGGACCGGCGCCGACGGCCACGTCCTCCGCGGAGAGGTCCCGGTCGATGACGACCACGCCGAGGAGGTCCAGATCGATGCGGCGCAACTCGCGACCCGGGACGCCAGCGTTCTCGTCGGTCACGACGAGGATCTGCCGGGTGCCGGGGATCGCCGCCACGGACGACGGACGGGGCAGGTCCTCGGCCGGGCCGCCGGCGAGCTCGGTCACGCGAAGGGTCGTCGCGCCGCCGCCGAGCAGGTCGATCGAGACGAGCCGGCCGTCGGGTGCGCCGGCCGCGGAGCCACGTTCGGCCACGAGCAGCGCGCGCCCCGGGCGAGGATCCCTCGCCAGCGCGTCGGGCGCGGAGAGCCCCGAGGCCAGAGTGTGCGCCGTGACGGCACCCCCGACCGGGGCTTCGAAGAGCACGAGGCGGTCGTCGATCGTCGCCGCGAAACTCTGCGTGCCCAGCGAGACCAGCGCGCGCAACTCGCCGACCTGAGCCGTCCCTGCTCCCGTCGCGAGTTCCGTGGTCGCTCCGGTCTCGAGTTCGACGCGCACGATGCGCCAGTCGCCGTCGTCCAGCGCCACGAGCGCGAAGTCCGAGGGATCTTCCGGCGCCATCGCGATCGCGCGACCTTGTCCGCCGCTTTCGACGGCGACGGCGGAACCCGTGGCGAGTTCGACACGCCGCAGGCGCCACCGCGCATTGCCCGGGATGTCGAGGACCAGAGCCTCTCGCCCATCGCCGACCGGCGCGGCTGCGATCGGATGCTCGAGCGTGACCGCGCCGGCGCCCCAATCCTCGGCGAGCTCCGACGTGATGCCCGTGGCGCGCAGGATGTCGAGGTCCATCCCGAGGACACCGCGCGCACGGACCACCTCGTCCGTGTCCGACAGTTCGGGCAGTCGGACGCGCGCAGGCTCGCTGGAGCCGGCAGGTGCCGGACGGCCCTCGAGCGACGCGCGGTAGTCCGTCGCGATCCGGTACGCGATGCGGAACTCCGGATCGTCCAGGTTCGCGAGGATCTCCTCGACCGTGAACTGCCCCAGGCTGTTGAACAGCGGCTCCGACGCCAGCCGCCACTGGAAGACGACCCGCACGGGATCCCCTTCGACGTCGCTGATCTGGAACGGGATGGGGATCCCCCGACGTTCGTCCTGCAGGAGCTGGAACGCGGTCTGGTCGACCAGCACGAGCGGGTCGTTGTTGTTGTCGATCAGGAATTGGGGAGTGACCACGGCGACGCCGGGAGGGACCGTCACTCCGTCCTCGACGGTGCCGTCGCGCGGTGTGAACCGCAGGCTGACCGTGCGCCGGACCGAACCCAGGTCCTCGAGCGCGTCCCAGAGGAAGAACTGCGGCTGCGGCGCGCCGTCCGGCAGCGTCGACAGCGCGGAGAGATCCGTCCCCTCGGGTGTCGCCGCTTGCCAGACCGGAGCCGCGCCCCCGTCGAGCGCCGCGTACTCGACGACGACCTCCGTGACGTCGCCCGCGCTGTCGGCCAGCGCGAAGCTGACGGCGACGAACCCCGTGATCGGGTCCTGCGGACTCGCGCCCGAGACGACGACGCTGGAGACGACCGGCGGGTCGTTGCCGAGGGAGAACGCGTCGCCGGCCGTGCTGCCCCCCGGGACCGCCGCGCGCAGCGTGTAGCCGTCGACGTAGGTCGAGGTCGGATCCACGGCGCCCGCGAGCGCCGGATCCTGGGCGAACTGGGCCGCGAAATCCCAGTAGAACACGTGGGTCGTCCCGAGTTGGCTCGTGGCCAGCGCTCCCAGGCTCGCGCCCTGCGTGAGCTGCGGGTCGAGGAAGAGGTGGGCTTCTCCGATCGGCACGTCGGCGAACCCCGGACTGGCGTCGCCGTCGAAGCCGAAGGACAGCGACAGGACGGCGGGCCGACCCGGCGCGGACGGAGCGGCCGCGGGGTCCTGGACCGTCACCGTGATCCGCGCCGGCGAGAGGTGTGTGTTCGAGACCGCGTTCTGGTCGAGGCTGACCAGGATGGGGACGTCCTGGGCACTGGCCGGGTCGTTCCCCAGTGCGGAGCCGACCGCGGCGGTTCCGAACCCGCACGACTCGGCGAGGAGCGAGCAGGCGACCACGAGGATCGGCAGGCAGAGGGCAGAGCGCGAGCTCATGGCACGGCCTCCAGGATGTGCACGTCAGGGACAGAACACGACGTAGATCGAATCGGAGGCGTTCAGCAGCGTCGCGCCGAACACGTCGCGATAGAGGAACTGGAAGCTGCGCATGTCGCCGGAATGGACCGCGTGCGGTCCGCTCGACAGGGCTGCGATCGGAAGGTCCAGATCGGCCGTCCCGGCTGCATTCGTGACGACGGGCGCGAATCGACGCAGGTTGCCGCCGATGCAGAGGGCCCCCGCGCCGAACGGCGCAGGCAGGGCCACGTCACCCATGATGAAGCAGCCGGTCCTTCCCGAGGGTGCATGACGCACTCGGACGCCGAAGTCGTCGCGCCAGACGCTGCACGAACCTCGGATTCCGAGGGTTGCGCCGGGGCCGGCGGAGTTCGGAGAGCCCGCACAAACCGTGTGCGCTTCGCAGGCACAGTCGGCGAAGAAACCCTGTGCAGCGCCGGCGCACTCGTCCGGGACCTGATTGCCATCGAGGTCCGGGCTCGTGCCCAAGGCGATGTCGAAGGCGTCGGGCAAGCCGTTCATGTTGCAGTCACCCGGAAACTCACAGGTGTCCAGGACGCCGTTCGAGTTCGCGTCGTCCTGGTGCGTGTCCGGGATGCCGTCGGCATCGCAATCGTCCAATCGGTCACAAGGGTCGACCAATCCGTCCCCGTCGGAGTCGGGCTGCGTGCTCCCCTGCCCCGTGAAGCAGTCGGGATCGCAACGGTCGGGGACGATGTCGACGTCGAAGTCGAATTCGCACTCGTCGGGGAACTGGTTGCCGTCACAATCGAGGCTGGCCCCCGAGCTCACGTCGATCGCGTCGGGGACTCCGTTCTGGTTGCAGTCGGACACGGTGTACGTGTAGCGGAGCGTGACGCGGGCGCTCGCAGCCGTCATGGACTGCAGGACCTGGCTGCCTGTACCGTTCGCGGTGGACTGCCCGAGGAACGAGCACCCCAAGGTGAGTGTCTCCGGAGCCGGCCCAGCCGCCGTGAAGGCGGCCAAGGCCTCGAAGGGCGGCGGCATGTTCTGAGTGGTGGTGGCCTCGGCTGTCTGCGTGAAGGTCAAGCCCGAAGGCCCTGCGAAGTCGATCGTGCCGTCGAAACCGTTCATGTCGATGGTCTGTAGCGGCGTCTGTGGCTGAACGAAGATTCCCGTGGGCAGACTCGGTCCGATGAGAGTTCCACGAGCACTGGCCTGGAAGGTGACCGCTTGAGAAAGAACATCTGCATTCTCGAACGCGAACGTCGATTCGACGCGCGCTGCGAATTCGACTTGGACATCCGTCAGGACACCGAGCACGGGGTTGAACTTCACGAAAGTGCCGTAGCTGACCCAGTTGGTCGTTCGCAGCGGAAAGAGGACGGTCTGAACCTGCTGCGCCGACACCTGCAGTGAGTACCCCGGAGTGGCCGCGATCAGGAGCACCGAGGCCGAGGCGGCCCGGATGCAGCGAGCGGGAGACCAGTGATTCAGCATGGGCAGAGCTCCACCGACGGTGAACGGGAGATTCGGCGGTGACCGGAGACCTCCACGAGGCCCCACTGGACACCAAGGCTGGAGTCGCGAGCGCGAGATCGAGATCGGAACGATGAGGCGCCCGCTCGGGCCTGTCAAGGCGCCGGCACGCGCGGTGGCGTCGTGCGCGTCCACGCCGCGAGCGGCTTCGGGACACGCGGCGCGCAGAACCACGGCGCACGGTTCGAAGGTTCGTCGAGATCTCCGACCGCCGCGCGATCACGCATCTCGACCACGCAGACCGCGGGCGGATCGGCTGGGACTCGCGCGTCAGGTCGAGCGGACCGCTCGGAGAAGGAAGCGGAGACACCCGTCAGGCATGTGCGGAATCGGGCTGACAAGGCGCGGCGACGACGCGTATTCGCCGAGAAGACTCGCAGGAGCCGCAACGCCGTCAGCGTGGTCCTGGGCGTGCCTGACGGGTGTCCCCGATTTCTTCACAGGTTCTCAGCCCACCGGAACGCCGCGCTCCGCCGGCGCGTCGGCGAGCCGCGCGCGGATGCCGTCGATCTCGGCACCGCGCGACGCGAAGGTCGCGGCCAGCGCGGGGTCGAAGTGCGAACCGGCGCGTTCGCGGATCCAGGCCATGGCCTCGTCGTGCGACCAGGCCTGCTTGTACGGCCGCTCGCTCGTCAGCGCGTCGTAGACGTCGACGATCGCCAGGATGCGCGCCGCGAGCGGGATGCGCTCGCCGCGCAGTCCGCGCGGGTAGCCGCTGCCGTCCCACTTCTCGTGGTGACCGCCGGCGATGTCGCGCCCCATCAGCAGGAAGCGCGTCGGTCCGAACTCCGCGATCACGCTGTCGAGCGTCGATTCCCCGAGCGAAGCGTGCGACTTCATGATCTCCCACTCGTCCGGCGTGAGTTTCGCCGGCTTGAGCAGGATGGAATCGGGGATGCCGACCTTGCCGATGTCGTGCAGCGCGCTCGACAGCTCGAGGTCGCGGATCCACGAGCCCGTCACGACGCTCGCGTGCTGGCCGTCCTCGCGCAGGGCGTTCGCGGTCACGCGGCAGTAGGCGGCGAGTCGCTGCAGGTGCTTGCCCGTCTCGTTGTCGCGCTGCTCGGCCAGGCGCGCGAGCGCGAGGATCGTGGCGTGCTGCGCGCGGTCGCGCTCGCGGCGGCGGAACTCGTGGTGAGCGGTCACGGCCGTCGACGCGGCGATCGACGCGAGCAGCGCCAGGTCGACCTCCGACAGCCGGCTGCCGCGCGGACCGCCGAGGTCGACCACGATCTCGCCGATCTGGCCCTCGCGCGTGGTGAGCGGGTGCACGCAGAGCTTCGCGGTCATCTCGGGGCCGGCGGACGCTTCGACCGTCACGCCGTCGCCGTCGTTCCAGACCTGGACGTGGACGGCGCGCGAGAGCGCCGCGTTCACCGCGTGTGCGGCGAGGTCGACGACCTCCTGGAGGGACGACGCCGAGCACAGCTCGCTGGAGAACGCGTGCAATCGCGCGATCGCACGGCTCTGGCTGGCGATGCGCTCCTCGAGGACCTCGTGGAAGCTCGCCAGCGCGTCGCGCTCGAAGGACACCTCCTCGGCGTCGTCGCCCGCCGCGACGAGCGCGCGCTGGTGGGCCAGCGCCTCGTCGATGGCCTGGACCATGCTCTCGTAGCCGCAGGGCTTGGTCAGGAAGCGGAACACGCCCGACTCGTGCACGGCGCTGACGGCCAGGTCGAGGTCCGCGACGCCGGTCAGCAGGACGCCGACCGTCTCGGGCGCGTGATCGTGGACCGCGCGCAGCAGCGCGATGCCGTCCATGCCCGGCAGGCCGTAGTCGGACAGCACGACCGGGAACGGTCCCTCGCGGTCGAACGCGACGACGGCTTCCTCGGCGGTACGGGCGGTGCGCACGTCGAAGCGCCGGGAGAGCATGCGCGCCACGGTGGCGCGGACCTCGTCCGAGTCTTCGACGAAGAGGATCTTGTCTTGCAAGGGGGGGATGCCGGCGGCGGGCGGGTTCCGCGCAGGCAGGAGCTTGGATCGTGCGCGTGCGCGGGATCCTTGAGAGCGGCCGGAACGCGCTTCCGCTTCTTGCCCGATGGTGAAGCGATGCGGAACGTCTTGCGCACCCGGCGCTCGGCGGCTCAAGTCGCGACACGGAGCGCGCGACGGCGCCCGCACCGCGAGCCGGCGTCAGTTCTTGTAGCTCTGCAGCGGCGCCGGGATCCGCCCGCCGCGGTCGAAGAGCACTCTCCCGCCGAAGCGGCCCGGGTCCTGCACGATCGCCGTGCCGAGCAGACCGCCCCACTCGACCGTGTCGCCCGGGCCCTTGCCCGGCACGGGGATGATGCGCACCGCGGTCGTCTTGCTGTTCACCATGCCGATCGCCATCTCGTCGGCGATGATGCCGGCGATCACGTCGACGGGCGTGTCGCCCGGCACCGCGACCATGTCGAGGCCGACGGAGCACACGCTCGTCATCGCCTCGAGCTTCGCGAGGCTCAGCGCGCCCTCGCGCACCGCGCGGATCATGCCGGAGTCCTCGCTGACCGGGATGAACGCGCCCGACAGGCCGCCGACGGAGCTCGACGCCATCGCGCCGCCCTTCTTCACAGCGTCGGTCAGGAGCGCGAGCGCGGCGGTCGTCCCGGGCGCGCCCGTGCGCTCGACGCCGATCAGCTCGAGGATGTCCGAGACGGAGTCCCCCACCGCCGGCGTCGGCGCGAGCGACACGTCGACGATGCCGAACTGCGTGTTCAGGCGCCGCGCGGCTTCGCGGCCGACGAGCTCGCCCATGCGCGTGATCTTGAACGCGGTGCGCTTCACGGTCTCGGCGACGGCCAGGAGGTCCGCGTCGGGCCCCAGGCGCGCCAGCGCCGAGCGCACGACGCCCGGACCGGACACGCCGACGTTCACGACGGTCTCGGCCTCGCCGATGCCGATGTGCGCGCCGGCGACGAACGGGTTGTCCTCGACCGCATTGCAGAAGCAGACCAGCTTGGCGCAGCCGAGCCCCCCGCGGTCGGCCGTGCGGGCCGCGGCGGCGCGCACGATCTCGCTGAAGCGGTTCACGGCGTCCATGTTGATGCCGGCGCGCGTGCTGGCCAGCGACACGGACGAGCACACGTGGTCGGTGACGGCCAGCGCCTCGGGGATCGAGTCGAACAGCGCGCGGTCGCTGTTCGTGAAGCCCTTGTGCACGTAGGCCGTGAAACCGCCGATGAAATCGACGCGGCAGGCCTTGGCGGCCGCGTCCATCGCGCGCGCGAACGGGACCAGGTCCTTCGAGCCGCTGGCGGCCGCGACCAGCGCGATCGGCGTCGTCGCGATGCGCTTGTTGACGATCGGGACGCCGAAATCGGCCGCGATGCCGTTGCCGATCTCCACCAGGTCGCGCGCGTGGTGCACGATCTTGGCGTAGACCTTCTCGCACGAGCTCTCGAGGTCGGGGTCGGCGCAGTCGAGGAGGTTGATGCCCAGCGTGATCGTGCGGATGTCGAGCGTCTCGAGCTCGACCATGCGCACGGTCTCGAGGATCTCCTGGTCGGTGAAGGACATGGGGGCGGCAGTCTACGGTCCGTGCCGCCCGCGACCCCCGAGTTCGCGCTTGCATCGAGGCCGCGTTACCCGATCCTGCCCCGCGATGGGCCCGTCCTCGATCCACGAGCTGTACTCCGCGCACGAACGGCTGTTGCCGTCCGTCGCCGCGCTGGAATCGGCGCTGTCGACCCTGGGCGCGGCGGCCGACCTCGGCGCGCGCGTCGAGGCGCTCGAGGATCTGGCCGCGTGGGCGCGCGAGCCGGACGCCTCGATGCCCTGGCCGGCCGGCGAGCCGGACCCGGCGGGCGGCGACGGGCGCTACCGGCGGCTGGGCGTGCTCGCCGTCGTGCTCGACCGGTCGGAGCCGGCGCGCGCCGCGCTGCGCGATGCGGTGCGGGACGCGCTGGGGCACGGCGACGCGCTGGCCCTGTTCGCGGAGGTCGGCATCCCGGTCAACCGCGGCCTCGCCGAGGAGGCGCTCGGCCGCCTGCAGCGCCGCGTCCTGCCCGCGCCGCGCGACGAACGCGACCTCGGCCGGCTTCTCGGCCGCATCCTGCCCGACCTCGCCGCGGCGGAGTGGATCGAGAGCGCGCCGCCCGCGATCTGGCGTCGCATCCTCGACGCGCTGGACGTGCCCGACGAATCGCTGGCGCAGGTGCGCGAGGCCCTGGCGGACGCGCTGCGACTCCTCGCGTCGCGCGCGGAGTCGATCGGCCTCGCCCGTCCGATGCGCGAGCGGCGCGCCCCGTCGATCGTGCGCGACTCGCCCTGGTACCGGCTGCCGCGGCGGACGGAAGCGCTCGCCGCGCGCTTCGGGCGGCACGACGCGCCCGAGACGCTCGAGGCCGCGCGCGCCTGGCGCGAGACGATCGCGGCGGCGCGGGCCGAGAACCAGGAGGTGCTCGACCACCTCGAGACGTCGGGGATCAGCGTCGACCTCGTCTTCGCGGTCGAGGCCTGCGCGCGCATGCTCGACCGCATGTCGATGCTGGCCGAAGTGCGCCTCGCCACGCCGGGCGCCGAGCGCCAGCGCGCGTGCATCCGGGCGATCTCGATCCTGGCGCGCGAGCGCGTGCGCGCGGACTCGCTGACCGCGCTCGCACGCGACACCTCGCGCCAGCTCGCGCGCCGCGTGGTCGAGCGCGCCGGCGCGAGCGGCGAGCACTACATCGCGAACGGCGCCGGCGAGTACGCGCGCATGTGGGTCAGCGCGGCGTGGGGCGGCGTGCTCACGGTGGGCACGGCGGCGCTCAAGCTGACGATCGCCGCGGCCCACCTGCCCGCGCTGCCCGAGGGAATCCTGGGCGGGATCAACTACGCGGCCAGCTTCACGCTGCTGCAGGCGACGCACGGCACGCTCGCGACGAAGCAGCCGTCCATGACGGCGGCGACGCTGGCCGGGATCCTCGAGGACTCGTCGGGCCAGCACCGCGCCGAGGAGATGGCCTCGTTCTGCGCGCGCATCGTGCGCTCGCAGCTCGCCGCCGCGGCCGGGAACGTGATCGCCTGCGCGGCCGGAGCCTTCGCGTTCGACCAGCTGTGGGTCGCGCTCCACGGCACGCACTTCGTGACGCCCGAGAAGGCCGAGTCCGTGCTGGCGTCCATGCACGTGTTCCACAGCGCGACGGCCTGGTACGCGGCGCTCACCGGCGTCCTGCTGTGGCTGTCGAGCCTCGTCGCCGGCTCCATCGAGAACTGGACCGCCTACCACCGCATCCCGCGCGCCATCGCCGAGCACGAGCTCGGCGCGCGCTTCGGGCGCGAGCGCATGCAGCGCGTCGCCGCCTGGTTCGCGCAGAACGTGTCGGCCTACGCCGGCAGCGTGGTGCTCGGTTTCATGCTGGGACTGGCGCCCGCGATCGGCAAGTTCACGGGCCTGCCGATCGACGTGCGCCACGTGACGCTGTCGACGGGGCAGGTGGCGCTCGCGGCGAGCACGCTGGGCACGGTGCTCGACGCGCGGGTCGGCTGGGCGCTGGGCGGCGTGGCGCTGATGTTCGTCCTGAACCTGGGCGTGTCGTTCACGCTGGCCCTGTGGGTCGCGGGCCGCGCGCGCGGCGTCGATGCGCGGGAGCGTCGCGCGGTCGCGCGGGCCGTGCTGCGGCGCCTCGTGCGCCGGCCGCAGGAGTTCCTGCTGCCGCCGCGGTCGGCGACCTGACGACCCGCCGGTGGACAGCAGGCGTCGCAGCGACTGTCATGGGGCGATGCGCACGACGCTCGCCGCCGCACTCGGGATCCTGGCCCTGTCGCACCTCGGACTCAGCGCGCTGCGCGAGCAGGCTCCGGCGCCGCTCGCCGCGCCGAAGCCGGCCGACGGGCGCGGGACGGAGCTCGAGGGCTGGCGCGAGATCGCCTGCGCGCGCTGCCACGCGGACGTGACGCAGGAATGGTCCACGACGCTGCACGGGCGCGCGTGGGTCGACGAGGCCTACCGCGAGGAGCTGGCCGAGGTGCGCCGGCAGGAGAGCTGCCACAACTGCCACATCCCCGAGCCGCTGCACCTGCAGCTCGGCGCGGACGGCGCGCTGCCGCAGAAGCCCAAGCCGCGCGACGCGACCTTGCACGACGCGCCGCTGCCCGAGGTCGACGCGCACTACGGCGTCTCTTGCGCGGCGTGCCACGCGGGAGCCGACGGAGCGATCCTGGGACCGTGGGGCGCGCCGACCGAGGCCCACAAGTCGCAGAAACACGCCTCGTTCCTGCCCGAATCGAAGAGCGCGCTGTGCATCGCCTGCCACGCGACGACGGTCGGCCCGGTGATCGGGATCGCCAAGGACTTCGTCGACACGGACCAGGCCGCGAAGGGCCGGAGCTGCGTCGGCTGCCACATGGCGCCCGTGACGCGCCCCGCCGCGAGCGAGGAGGGCCAGCCTGCTCTCGCCGCGCGCGCCGGGCGCAGCCACGCGCTGCAGACGCCGCGCGATCCGTCGTTCCTCGCGCGCGCGTTCGAGATCGCCGCCGAGCGTCGCGGCGACATGGTCGTCGTGCGGATCGCGAACGCCTGCGGACACCGCGTGCCCGGACGGATCGGGCGCGTGATCACGCTCGCGGCGGAGCTCCTCGACGCCGACGGGAAGGTCGTGGCGAAGGGCAGCCACGCGTTCGAGACGAAGCGCAGCCTCGCGGCCGACGCGTCCGTCGAGATCGAACTCGCGGGAACCGGCGCCGCGGTGCGCGTGCGGGGCACGCACGAGGCGCCGGCGCTGCCGGAGACCGTCGAGTTCCTCGACGCGAAGATCGCCGTGCCCTGACGCGCCTCAGTCCTGGAACCAGTTCCAGAACCCGCCCGGGTCGAACGTCAGGATCGCGACGACGGCCAGGATCGCGGCGGTCGCCGCGAGCATGCGCGCGACCTCCGCGCGCTCGCGCCACGCTCCGCGCGCCATCCAGGGCACGAACGCGAGCGTCCAGCACAGGGGCACGGCGAAGAGCGCGACGCGCAGCGCGATCACGTGAGCGGGGAACGTCTCCGGATCCAGGTTCGACGCGGCGTGGGACGGGAAGAAGAAACCGTCGCCGTGCGACGCGACGATGCCCTGCGGGCGCTCGCCGATCCGGATCCACGCGCGCGCGACGAGCGTCGCGAACAGGACGACCCACGCCGCCGGCACGACCGCGAGCGTGCGCGCCGTCAGGTTCGACGCGCTTCCCCCGCGAGGACCGGGATCGCGGATCGCCCGCACCCAGGCGCGCACGACGTCCACGGTCGCGCCCAGCGCCAGGACCACGATCGCGAGGAACACGACGACGCCCATCGCGGAAGGAACACCGGAGGGATGGAAACGGGGCACCCTCTCGCGGATATCTTGCGCCCGGCATGCACGCGCGCTGGATCCTGGTCGTCGTCTCGCTCCTGCTCGCGTTCGCGCCGCCGGCGCTCGCCCGGACGGCGGCGGACGCGGATCCGATCGCGAAGCTGGCGCTCAAGATGCACCGGCTGCAGCGCGGCGAGCTGCGCTTCGATCCGAAGGTCGGGAACGAGCTGTCCGGCCTGGTCTCGGACCTGCGCGTCATCTGGGCCGTCGAGCCGGCGCGCGAGAAGGACGTCGCGCGCGTGCTGCTCGACGTGGCCGGCGCGTTCGCGGAAGCCGACGCGGAGCAGGGTCCCGAGCAGGCCTCGGCCGCCGCGTTGCGCGACTCGGCCCTGGACGCGCTGCGCGCGCACGTGAACTCGGAGTTCGCGACGTGGCTCGCGCGCGAGATCGTGCCGGCCGAGAACCTGCCGTTCGAGCGGCGTCTGGCCGCCGTGCGGCTGCTCAAGGACCAGACGCAGCCGGCCGTGAAGCTGGCGCTGCTCTCGGCCACGCAGGAGAAGGACCCGCGCATCCGGCGCGAGGTGCTGACGAACCTCGCCGGCTGGTACGACCCGGCCATCCACGCGGTTTTCCTGCGGGAATTGCAGCGCGAGATCGCCGGGGACCCCACGGCCGAGGGGCGGATCGCCGAGCTGCACTTCGCGCAGGTCTCGTCCGACCCGGAGAAGCGCTTCCTGCCCGAGCTCGAGCCCATCGTGAAGGGCGGGCTGATCGCGACGGACTGGCGCGTCGCGGTGCGCGCCGTCGCGCTGTCGCGACCGTTCGGCAACGAGGCGATCCTGCCGCACCTGATCGAGGCGATGAGCCTGTGGAAGGTGCGCGGCGCGCGCTACGGGCACGCCCTGCGCATGCAGCTGGAGATCGAGCGCGAGCTGCGCCAGCGCTCGGGCCGCGCGTTCGGCCTCGACCCCGACCTGTGGCGGCAGTGGTACGGGGCGATGCGCCGCGGCGAGCTGCCGCGGACGGGCTTCGTGTCCGGCGCGCCCTCGGAACGCACGAAGGCCAGCTTCTTCGGCCTGAAACCGGCCAGCGACCGGATCGTGTTCGTGCTCGACCGCTCGAAGAGCATGGAGATCGGCTTCGGCCCGGCCGGCTCGTCGGGTTCCATCGGCCGGCGCTGGGACGAGGCGGTCAAGCAGCTCTTGGGCTTCGTGGACGCGATCGGCGAGGAGAGCCGCTTCGACGTCGTCCTGTTCCACGACTACGGGCAGGCCTGGCAGAACGGCGAGCTCGTGCCGGCCGACGCCGCGAACCGCGAGAAGCTGCGCGAGTGGCTCGAGGTCCAGATCCCGAACGGCGGCACGGCGCTGCGGATGGGCGTCGAAACCGCGCTGCGCATGGACCCGCGCGGCGGGATCGACGTCAGCAAGGTCCAGGCGGACACGATCGTGCTCCTGTGCGACGGGGACACCAACGAAGGGCGCGGCTGGGTCGAGCAGTTCCTCAAGGAAACCAACGCGGTGGCGCGCATCGTCTTCTACGGCGTGCAGATCGGCGGGTCGGGAGACGGGACGCTCCAGGCGCTGGCGGAGGGCAGTGGCGGCGAGTTCGTGCAGATCCCGGGCTGAACTGGAAGTCACCCCGAAAAACCAAGGCACCCACGGATACTTGTCCGCCCGCCGCCGACCCGGAGCCTGTCACTCGACGACGGGTGCGGGCGCGGATCGGAACGCGGGGCGCGCGGTGTTCGCTCGCGTCCACGACCGGGAGCCGAGGGGTGCGTTCGGGGAGTGGGGCTCGCGCTTCCGAGCCGCCAACAGCGCCGCTACACTCCCCCGACATTTTTTTTGAGGGCCTTCGCCGCGGGACCGCGCCCCGCCGGAGGTCGCCCACCCAACGGCTGCCCGCCCGCGCTCCCGCGCGCCGGGGGCGGCCCGAGCCCGGTCCCCGATGCTCGAGAACTACGCCCCCCTGCTGATCCTCCTGGCGCTCGCGCTGGGCTTCTCGCTGTCCCAGGTCGTCCTGAGCGAGATCGCCGGCCGGCGCCGCAAGAACGTCGGCAAGGGCGATCCCTACGAGTGCGGCATGGAGCCGGTCGGGGGCGCGCGCATCCGCCTCTCGATCCACTACTACCTCGTGGCGGTGCTGTTCATCCTCTTCGACGTCGAGTCCGTCTTCCTCGTCCTGTGGGCGGTCGCGGCGGAGGGGCTCAAGGCGCAGGGGCTGGCCGCGCTCGTCTTCGCGGAGATCGTCGCCTTCGTCTTCATCCTCGGTCTCGCGCTGGCCTACGTCTGGCGCAAGGGGGGCCTCGAATGGGATCGCTGAAACCCGCCGACGGACACGCGTCCGAGACCGGCTTCTTCGTCACGCAGGTCGACTGGGTCGTCAACTGGGGGCGCAAGAACAGCTTGTGGCCCATGCCCCTCGGCCTCTCGTGCTGCGGCATCGAGCTCATGGCCATGATCGGGCCCAAGTTCGACATCGCGCGCTTCGGCGCCGAGGCCGCGCGCTTCAGCCCGCGCCAGTGCGACCTCATGGTCGTCGCCGGCACGCTGACGTGGAAGATGGCCGAGGCGGCGCGCCTGATCTACGACCAGATGCCCGACCCGAAGTGGGTCATCGCGATGGGCGTGTGCTCGAGCTCGGGCGGCATGTACGACAGCTACAGCGTCGTGCAGGGCGTCGACATGATCCTGCCCGTCGACCTGTACGTCCCCGGCTGCCCGCCGCGGCCGGACGCGGTGATCGACGCGATCCTCAAGCTGCAGAAGAAGATCGAGCGCGAGAAGCCGTTCGAGCTCCTGCTCGAGGGCGACGTCGTGGGCGAGTACGACTCGGGCACGAAGCGCTTCCTGCGCGCGCCGAACCACGGCGTGCCGACGACCCGCAGCCACGAGGTCCTGCCGCCCACGGGGCTCGGGAAAGGCCGCCGATGAGCACGCAGGAACGCGTGGTCGGCGCGCTGGGCGCGATCCCCCACAAGCTGCTCCAGCCGCGCGACGGCACGGTCTGCGTCGAGATCGCGGCGGCCGACGTGCCGCAGGCGATGAGCGCGCTCAGGGACCGCGCGGGTTTCGACACGAACAGCTTCGTCACCGCGCTCGACCGCTACCCGGCCGAGCCGCGCTTCACGCTGACCTGGGCGTTCCTCTCGACGACGCACAACGACCGCGTGCGCGTCCAGGCGCGGATCGCCGGCGAGAACCCGCGCGTCGCGAGCATCACGAGCCTCTGGCCGGGCACCGCGTACTCGGAGCGCGAGTGCTACGACATGTTCGGGATCGTGTTCGAGGGCCATGCCGGCCTGAAGCGCCTCCTGATGCCGCAGGGGTACGACCACCACCCGCTGCGCAAGGACTTCCCGCACCAGGGCATCGAGCCCGACCGCCTGTACCGCGCCTGGGATCAGCGCCGCCGCGAGCGCTCGCCGCTGCGTTCGGAGTCGGAAGCATGAGCACCAGTTCCACGAGCACGGGCACGGGCACGCGCACCACGCGCACGTTCGAGTTCGCTCCGGGCGAGGTCGACCGCGACGACCCGCTCCACGGCGAGCTCATGGAGCTCAACATGGGCCCGCAGCACCCGGCCACGCACGGCGTGCTGCGCATCAAGGTCGTGCTCGACGGCGAGCACATGGTCGAGGTCGAGCCCGACGTCGGCTACCTGCACCGCGGCAAGGAGAAGACCTGCGAGTCGCTCGGCTGGCGCAAGTTCTTCGTGCACACGGACCGGCTGGACTACCTCCAGCCGCTGATGAACAACTGCGCCTACGCGCTGGCGCTCGAGAAGCTCGCCGGGATGAAGGTCCCCGAGCGCGGCCAGACGATCCGCGTGCTGCTCATGGAGCTCAGCCGCGTGATGGCGCACCTGATCTACCTGGGCACGACGTCGATCGACCTGGGCGCGGTCACGATGTTCTTCTTCACGTTCAGCGAGCGCGAGAAGATCTACTCGCTGCTCGACGCGTACACCGGCCACCGGATGAACAACACGTACGTCCGCATCGGCGGCGTGTACGCGGACGTCGAGCCGGCCGTCGAGCGCGACATCCGCGCCTGGCTGGACCAGTTCCCGGCCAAGATCGACGAGTTCGAGAAGATGTTGACGGGGAACCGGATCTGGTTCGACCGCAACCGCAACATCGGCGTGCTGACGCCCGAGATGTGCAAGGCCTGGTCGCTGACGGGGCCGAACCTGCGCGCGTCGGGCGTCGAGTGGGACCTGCGCAAGAAGCAGCCCTATTCGGGCTACGAGAACTACGACTTCGACATCCCGGTCGGCACGATCGGCGACTGCTACGACCGCTACGCGGTGCGCATCGAGGAGATGCGCCAGTCCGTGCGCATCTGCCAGCAGGCGCTCGACCGCCTCGAGAAGTCGCGCGGGGCGGAGTTCCTGGCGGACGACCGCCGCTACGTGCTGCCGCCGAAGGGGCTCGTCCACACGTCGATGGAGGAGCTCATCCACCAGTTCAAGATCGTGACGGACATGGCGCTGCCGAAGGGCGAGGCCTACCACGCGGTCGAGTCGTCGAAGGGCGAGCTGGGCTTCTTCGTCGCGTCCGACGGCACGAGTCACCCGCTGCGCTGCCACATCCGCGCGCCGGGCCTCATGAACGTGCAGGCGATCCCGGTCATCGCGACCGGACGCCTGTTCTCCGACATGGTCTCGATCATCGGTTCGCTCGACTTCGTGATGGGCGAGGTGGATCGCTGATGGCTCTCCCGAAGAACCTCACCGACGAGTTCGATCGACTCGTCCAGAACTACCCCGAGCGCCGGGCGGCGCTCATCGTCGCGCTGCACCGCTGCCAGGAGGAGCTGGGCGGCTGGATCTCGCCGCAGACGATGGAGGACCTCGGCGCCTACTTCGGCCTCGAGCCGGTCGAGGTGTTCGGCGTCGCGAGCTTCTACCCGATGTTCAACCTGCGACCCGTGGGCAAGCACGTGGTCTCGATCTGCCACAACATCAGCTGCGACCTGCGCGGCGCGCAGGACGTGATCGCGAAGGCCTGCGAGGTCACCGGCGCGCCGCTGGGCGGCACGTCGAAGGACGGCAAGTGGACCGTGCGCCACGTCGAGTGCCAGGGCGCGTGCGCCAACGCGCCGATGTTCGATCTCGACGGCGTCTACCACGAGGACCTGACGATCGAGAAGGTCGCGAAGATCCTGGGAGCGGTGCGATGAAGGCCTTCGAGACGTACCTGCTCGACCGCGCCAAGGTCGAAGGCAACCACCAGCTCGCGACGTACAGGAAGCTCGGCGGCTACAAGGGCCTCGAGAAGGTCCTGAAGGGCGGCATGACGCCGGCCGCGGTCGTCGACGAGATGAAGAAGTCGGGCCTGCGCGGCCGCGGCGGCGCGGGGTTCTCGACGGGCATGAAGTGGAGCTTCATGCCCGACATCACGAAGGACCCGCGCACGCGGTACCTGGCGATCAACGCCGACGAGTCCGAGCCCGGCACGTGCAAGGACCGCGTGCTGATGGAGAAGGACCCGCACGGGCTCGTCGAAGGCTCGTTGATCGCGGCGTACGCGATCCGCGCCGCGGCGGTCTACATCTACGTGCGCGGCGAGTACCGCCTCCCCCACGACCGCGTGGCCGCCGCCATCCAGGAAGCGCGCGCCGCGAACCTGGTCGGCAAGAACATCCTCGGCTCGGACTTCTCGTGCGAGGTGTTCATGCACAAGGGCGCCGGCGCCTACATCTGCGGCGAGGAGACGGGGCTCATGGAGAGCCTCGAGGGCAAGCGCGGACACCCGCGCCAGAAGCCGCCGTTCCCGGCGCAGTCGGGCCTGTGGAACTCGCCCACGACGGTCAACAACGTCGAGACGGTGTTCAACGCGCCGTTCATCATCGAGCGCGGGTCGGCCTGGCACGCCGCGATCGGCACGCAGAACAGCAAGGGCAACTTCCTGGTCGGCATCTCGGGCCACGTGAACCGTCCGGGCGTCTACGAGCTGCCCTTCGGCGTGACCGCGCAGGAGATCCTGGAGGAGAAGGCCGGCGGCGTCTGGAAGGGACGCAAGCTGAAGGCCTGGTTCCCGGGCGGCAGCTCGTGCGCGCTCCTCCTGGGGAAGGACATCGACGTCGTGCTCGACCACGACTCGCTGCGCGCGCGCGGCAGCTCGCTGGGCACCGCGGCGATGGTCATGATGGACGACCAGACGTCGATGGCGCGCGTCATGGAAGTGATCTCGCGCTTCTACGAGCACGAGAGCTGCGGCCAGTGCAGCCAGTGCCGCGAAGGCACGCAGTGGCTGTCGCAGATCTTCCACCGCATCGCACACGGCCACGGTCAGGAAGACGACGTCGCGACGCTGGAATCGCTGGCCAAGGGGATGGCTCCGGCCAAGACGATCTGCGCGCTGTCCGACGCGGCGGCGATCCCGACCCTGAGCGCCGTGAAGTTGTTCAAGGACGAGCTCATCGAGTGCATCCGCCAGAAGCGCGATCCGCTGGCTGCACCGGCCCCGAAGTACGCCACCGTGGGAGCGCACTGAGTTGGTCAAGATCACCGTGAACGGCCGCGTCGTCGACGCGGACCCGACGAAGCCCCTCATCCGTGCGTGCCACGACAACGACGTGGACGTGCCGATGTACTGCTACCACCCGGGCCTGTCGCCGGTCGGCAGCTGCCGCATCTGCCAGGTCGAGGTCAAGCAGGGCGACGCGCCCGGCCGCGTCATGGTCGCGTGCCGCACGCAGCCCGTCGAAGGCATGATCGTCGACACCGAGAGCCCGAAGGCGCACGCGACGCGCCGCGAGTGCCTCGAGTTCCTGCTGAAGAACCACCCGCTCGACTGTCCGATCTGCGACAAGGCCGGCGAGTGCGACCTGCAGGACTACACGTACGAGGAAGGCCAGGCGCAGGGCCGCTCGAACGAGCCGCGCCGTCCGCTCGAGAAGCGCAAGTCGCTGGGCGAGGTCATCGTCCTCGACGAGGAGCGCTGCATCCTGTGCAGCCGCTGCGTGCGCTTCTTCGAAGAAGTGCCCAAGAAGGCGCAGCTCACGGTCAGCGACCTGGGCGCGCGCTCCACGATCTCGACGTTCATGGACCGCCCGCTGACGGGCAACTACCAGGGCAACATCGCGGACCTGTGCCCCGTTGGCGCGCTGACGCTCAAGAAGTTCCGCTTCCAGGCGCGCGTCTGGAACCTCGTGAAGATGGCCTCGACGTGCGTCGAGTGCAGCCGCGGCTGCTCGATCCAGGTCGAGGTGCTGCGCGGCTCGGACGTGAAGCGCTTCCGTCCGCGCGCGAACGAGAAGGTCAACGGCCACTGGATGTGCGACCACGGCCGCTTCGCGGTCGGGCACGCGAACGCGGGCGACCGCCTCGAGGGCGCGCGCATCCAGGAGGGCGTCGCGATGCTGCAGTCCCCCATCGAGGACGGGCTGTGCGCCGTGCGCGACGCGCTGATGTCCACGAAGGGCGCGCTGTTCGTGCTGTCGCCGTTCTGCACCGTCGAGGAGGGCCAGGCCCTGCTCGAGCTCGCGAAGCGCCACCAGGGCGAGATCGCGTTCGTCTCCCCGGCGCCGAACGCGCTGAAGGACGACCTGCTGCACACCGGCGATCCGTGCCCGAACCGGCGCGGGCTCACCGACCTCGGGATCGCCGGCGACACGCCCGCGAACCTCGCGAAGCGCATCGCCGCGGCGAAGGTCGCCGTGATCGCGGGCGAGCGCGTCGTGGAGCTGCTCGGCGCGGCGGCGGTGAAGGCGCTGCCCGCCACGGTCGCCCTGTACGCGTTCGAGTGCCACCCGGTCGACTCGCGCGCGCTGCGCTGCGAGATCGGCATCACGAACCACGTCGAGCGCTCCGGCACGGTGGTGAACGTCGACGGCATCCGCGGGCCGCTCGCGGCCGTCAAGCCCGCGCCGCGCGGCGTGCGCGCGCTGACCCGCCACCTCGAGGACATCGCGCGACTGTCGCCCCAGCCGAAGGAGACCTCGTCGCGATGAGCACCTGGGAAGGCTTCTTCATCGCGCTCGTGAAGACCGTCGTGATCTTCGGCACGGTCGTGCAGGTCGCGGCGCTGATGACGCTCGCCGAGCGCAAGTTCTCGGCCTGGATGCAGTACCGCATCGGCCCGAACCGCGTGGGACCGTACGGCCTGCTGCAGCCGCTGGCCGACGGCGTGAAGTTCATCTTCAAGGAAGAGCTCACGCCCGACGGCGCGAACAAGCTGATGTTCCGCGCGGCGCCGATCCTGGCGGCCCTGCCGGCGATGATGACGATCGCCGTCATCCCGTTCACGCCGGACATCGTGATCGGCGGCCGGAACTTCGGCAGCCTCGCGGTCGCCGACCTCGACGTCGGGATCCTCTACATCCTGGCCCTGGGCGGGCTGGCCATCTACGGCGTCATCCTGGGTGGGTGGGCCAGCAACTCGAAGTACTCGCTGATGGGATCGCTGCGCGCGTCGGCGCAGATGATCAGCTACGAGCTCACCCTGATCCTGACGATCCTCGCGGTCGTCGTGATGTCCGGCTCGTTGAACCTGCGCGAGATCGTCGAGTCGCAGGCCTCGGTCGGTTCGTGGCACATCTGGTCGCAACCGCTCGCGTTCGTGATGTTCGTCGTCGCGACCTTCGCCGAGACGAACCGCCACCCGTTCGACTTCTCGGAGTGCGAGCCCGAGCTCGTCGGCGGCTTCCACACCGAGTACTCGGCGATGAAGTGGGCGATGTTCTACATCGGCGAGTACTCGGCGATGACGATGATGGCCTGCCTCACCGTCGTGCTGTTCCTGGGCGGATGGTCGGTGCCGTTCTGGGAGAACGCGCCCTGGTTCGTCGGGCTCGCTGCGTTCCTGGCGAAGACCTCGGTCTTCCTGTTCCTCTTCCTGTGGGTGCGCTGGTCGCTGCCGCGCTTCCGCTTCGACCAGCTCATGCGCCTCGGCTGGAAGGTCTTCCTGCCGGTCGCGCTCGTGAACCTGCTCGTCACCGGGATGTTCAAGACCTTCGGCTGGAACCTGTTCCCATGGTGATCGTCAAACGCAAGGAGCTCTCGCTCTTCGAGCGGCTGTACCTCCCCGAGGTGGTGCGCGGACTCAGCATCACCTTCCGGAAGATGTTCGAGCCGAAGATCACGCGGCAGTACCCCGAGGAGCCGCTGGTCAAGACCGACGTGACGCGCGGTCAGCCGCGCCTCGTCGTGCGCGAGGACGACACGATCGCCTGCGTGTCGTGCGGCCTGTGCGAGGCAGCCTGCCCGGCCTACGCGATCACGATCGACGGCGGCGAGACGGATCGCGCGATCGAGCGCGAGCCGGTGCGCTTCGACATCGACATGCTGCGCTGCATCCTGTGCGGCTTCTGCGAGGAAGCCTGCCCGAAGGACGCGATCTACATGTCCGACGAGCTCGAGCTCGCCGACTACTCGCGCGAAGCGCTGATCTACGACATCGACAAGCTGAAGCGTCCGAAAGCGGCGCTCCAGAAGCGGATCGACTACGTCAACCGGATCAACACGCGATGGCAGACGCCCTCTTCTACCTGATGGCGGTCGCGGCCGTGCTGGCCGCGCTCGGCGTCGTGCTCGCGAAGAATCCCATGCAGTGCGTCCTGTCGCTGCTCGGGACCTTCTTCGCGTTGTCCGTGATCTACCTGCTGGCGGGATTCCAGTTCCTCGCCGCGGCGCAGATCCTGGTCTACGCCGGCGCGATCATGGTCCTGTTCCTGTTCGTGATCATGCTCCTCAACCTGGGCTCCCCGGGCGCGGAGGATCCGACGGACGTCCGCATGTTCTCGCGCGCCAACGCGGGCCTCATGGTCCTCGTGGCGGCCGCGATCCTCTTCGTCACGGCGCTCGGCATCCGCCGCGCAGGCCCGATGCCGGTCGACAAGGCGCTGCCGGCCGAGGGGCTCGACCCGATCCCGGGCCTCGCGGGCGAGATGTTCGGCCGCTACCTGCTGCCGTTCGAGGCGATCTCGGTGCTGCTGCTCGCCACGGCGGTCGCCGTCGTCGTCCTGGCCAAGCGCGATCGCCGCGCCAACGAGGGCAAGAACTCGTGACCGTCCCCTCCGAACACCTGCTGGTCCTCGCGGCGGTCCTCTTCGCGATCGGCGCGGCCGGCTTCTTCCTGCGCCGCAACGTGATCGTCGTGCTGATGTGCGTCGAGCTCATGCTCAACGCGGCGAACCTGTCGTTCCTGGCGGCGAGCCGCATGCACGCGCTGCATGCGGGATCCGCGGGCCCGAGCCTCGAAGGTCCGACGTTCGCGATCTTCGTGATCGTCGTGGCGGCCATCGAAGCCGCCGTCGGCCTCGCGCTGGTGATCGCCCTCTACCGCAACCGCCAGACGGTCTCGCTCGACGCGCTGACCGACTTGAAGGACTGAGAAGGCCTCATGATCCAACAAGCCCCCCTCCCCGCCGGATCGCAGGCCTACGACTGGCTGTGGCTGATCCCGGCGCTGCCGCTCGCGGCGGCCGCGCTGTGCGGGATCCTCCACTTCCTCACGCTGCGTTCGCGCGGTGCGTGGAAGACGAAGGCGAGCGCGCACGGACACGGCCACGCGGACGCCGGTCACGGCGCGGACGCGCACGCTGCGCACGGCCACGACGCGCACGGCGCGGACGAGCACTCTGCGGACCACGGCCACGCCAAGGTCGCGGCCGGCATCGGCGGACTCGGCCCCTGGGTCGCGGCGCTCTCGATGTACGCCGCGTTCGCGCTGTCCCTGAAGGGCTTCGCGATCCTGCGCGAGCTGCCCGAGGCCGCGCGCGTGATCCGTTCGACTTCGTGGGCCTGGATCGACACGGGCACGTTCGGCATCGACGTCGCGATGCACCTCGACCCGCTGTCCTCCGTGATGACGCTCGTCGTCACGGGGATCGGCGCGCTGATCTTCACGTACGCCGCCGGCTACATGAAGGGCGACCCGGGCTACGCCAAGTTCTTCGGCTACCTGGCGCTGTTCGCGTTCTCGATGCTGATGCTGGTGCTGTCGTCGAGCCTGATCGGGCTCTTCGTCGGCTGGGAAGGCGTCGGCCTCTGCTCGTACCTCCTGATCGGCTTCTGGTACGAGAAGGGCTGGCCCGCCGAAGCGGGTCAGAAGGCCTTCGTCATGAACCGGATCGGCGACGCGAGCTTCCTGCTCGGGTCGTTCCTCCTGGCGCAGCTCTTCGGTTCGCTCGACATGGGCGCGATCGTCGCCGGCGTGCCGGGATCGATGGCGGGCCACGCGCCGGAGCTCTTCCTCGCGGGCCTCTTGCTCTTCGGCGGCGCGTGCGGCAAGTCGGCGCAGATCCCGCTCTTCACGTGGCTGCCCGACGCCATGGCCGGCCCGACGCCGGTCTCCGCGCTCATCCACGCCGCGACCATGGTCACGGCCGGCGTGTACCTCGTCGTGCGCCTGAACCCGCTGTTCGCGGCCAGCCCGACGCTGCTCGCGATCATCGGCATCGTCGCCGCCCTCACCGCGTTCGTGGCGGGCACGACGGCGCTCGTCCAGCGCGACATCAAGAAGGTGCTGGCCTACTCGACGGTCTCGCAGCTCGGCTACATGTTCCTCGGCCTGGCGAGCGGCGCGTGGGCCGCGGCCGTCTTCCACCTCGTCACGCACGCCTTCTTCAAGGCGCTCCTCTTCCTCGGTGCGGGCTCCGTGATCCACGGCATGCACGAGGAGCAGGACATGCACAAGATGGGCGGGCTGAAGCGCCACATGCCGGCGACGTTCCTGACGTTCGTCGCGGGCGCCGCGGCGCTGTCGGGGCTGCCGCTCCTGTCGGGCTTCTTCTCGAAGGACGAGATCCTTGCGCACACGTTCGCGCAGGGGACGCCGCTCTACTACGCGCTGTGGGCCGTCGGGATCCTGACCGCGGCGCTCACCGCGTTCTACACGTGGCGCATGGTCGCGCTGACCTTCTTCGGGAAGGAGCGCTTCGACGCCGCGAAGGTCCACCCGCACGAGTCGCCGGCCGTCATGACGCTGCCGCTCATGGTCCTGGCGATGCTGTCGGTCGTCGGCGGCGCGCTGGGCCTGCCGGTCGTCTTCCACGCGCCGCACCTCCTGGCCGAATGGCTCGAGCCCGTCACGGCGAGCGGCACGCGGATCCTGCACGAGGCGCACGGCGAGCACGAGCTCTCGCACGCCACCGAGTGGATCCTGCTCGGCGTCGGATCGCTCGTCGCGGTCGTGTTCGCGGTCCGCGGCTTCCGCGCCTATGCGGGCGGCACCGAGCGCGACCTGCAGCGCGAGACGAAGAGCCCGCGCCTCGCCGCGTTCCTGGGCGACGCGTGGACGATCGACACGAAGTACACGGCGTTCGTCGTGGGCCCCGTGAAGCTCCTCGCGTTCGTGATCGCGGTCGTCGTCGACGCCTTCGCGATCGACGGGCTCGTGAACGGCGTCGCGGCGCTGACCCGCGGGATCGGCGGACGCGTCCGCAAGATGGCCGACGGCAGCATCGCCACCTACGGCCTGTGGATGGGCGCGGTCACGGCCCTGATGGCCTTCCTGTTCCTGTGGAAGCACTGATCCGATGCCCACCAACGTGCTGACACTGTCCGTCCTGGTCTTCCTGCCGCTCGTCGGAGCGCTCCTGGTCGCCGCGACGCCTTCGAAGGCCGTCGGGCTCCAGCGCGGCATCGCGCTCGTCGCGACGCTCGCCGTCGCGTGGATCGGGATGATCCTGTGCCTCGACTTCGACGGGTCCACCGCCGCGGTCCAGTTCGGCGAGTCGATCCCGTGGTTCACGCTGCCGGGCGGCATCGACGTCCGCTACCGGCTCGGCATGGACGGCATCTCGGTGCTGCTCGTCGGCTTGACGGCGGTGCTCGGGCCGATCGTCGTGCTCTCGACGTGGGGCCACATCCACGAGCGCGTCAAGGAGTTCATGATCTGGCTGCTCGTCATGCAGACGGGCATGCTCGGCGTCTTCCTCTCGCTCGACCTGATCCTGTTCTACGTGTTCTGGGAGACGAGCCTCGTCCCGCTGTACTTCATCCTCGGGATCTGGGGCGGTGAGCGCCGGCTGTACGCGACGATCAAGTTCTTCCTGTACACGGTCGCGGGCAGCCTCGTGATGCTGATCGCGGCGATCTGGCTGATCTGGACCACGAACACGACCGACGTCATGAAGCTGCTCGACGTCGCGGGCGCGCTGCCCGTCGACACGCAGCTCTGGCTCTTCGCCGCGTTCGCCCTGGCGTTCGCGATCAAGGTGCCGGTGATGCCGTTCCACACCTGGCTGCCGGACGCGCACACGGAGGCGCCGACGTCGGGTTCCGTGATCCTGGCCGGCGTCCTCCTGAAGATGGGCACGTACGGACTGCTGCGCTTCGGGATCGCGATGTTCCCCGGCGCCGCGCTCGAGGCCGCGCCCTGGATGATGGCGCTGGGCGTCGTCGGCATCGTGTACGGCGCGTTCCTGGCGATGGCGCAGACCGACGTGAAGCGCCTGATCGCCTGCTCGTCGGTCTCGCACCTCGGATATGTCGTGCTCGGGCTCTTCGCCCTGACCGAAGCGGGCCTGCGCGGCAGCCTGCTGCAGATGATCAACCACGGCCTGTCGACGGGCCTGCTCTTCCTCCTGATCGGGATGATCTACGAGCGCCGCCACACGCGCGCGCTCGACCAGTACGGCGGCATCGCCAGTGTGATGCCCTTCTTCGCGCTGTTCCTCGTGTTCGCGGTGCTGTCGAGCGTCGGGCTCCCCGGGCTCAACGGGTTCGTGGGCGAGTACCTGATCCTCCTCGGCACCTGGCAGGCCACGCCCTGGCTCGCGGCGATCGCGGTGACCGGCGTGATCTTCGGCGCGGTCTACCTGCTCATGGCGACGCGCAAGATGCTCTTCGGACCCGTCGTGCACTCGGAGAACCGCGCCTTGAACGACCTGAACGGCCGCGAGATCGGACTCATGCTGCCGATCGTGGCCCTGTGCGTCTGGATCGGCGTCCAACCCAACGCGTTCCTCGGCCGGGCCGACGGTTCGCTGCATGACGTCGTGTCGCGCGTCGAGCGCGCGCGCACCGCTCGCACGGCCAGCGTCGAAGCCATGCCGGCCCACCGCCTGGAGATCGAACCCCGATGAGTTCCCAACTCACGCAGGCGACGCTCGACGCGACCGGGCCGTTCCTGGCCCTGGCGGTCGGCGTCCTCGTGCTGGTCCTGGTCGAGATCCTGCCGGCGCTGGCCGCCCTGCGTTCGACGCTGTTCCTGGCGACGCTCGCCGCCGCGGCCTGGGCCGCGACGCGCACGCTGTTCGGCCCCGAGATCCCGGTGTTCGACGGCACGTACGTCGCGAACAGCACGACGTCGTGGTGGGCGCTGCTCTTCGTGAGCAGCACGCTGATCGCGTGGGTGTTCGGCCGCCGCTACTACCGCGAGGAAGCGCGCCTCGAGGGCGAGCACGACATCCTGCTCCTGACCGCCGCGTCGGGCATGGTGCTGATGGCCGGCTCGCGCGACCTGCTCGTGTTCTTCGTCGGCCTGGAGACGCTGTCAGTGCCGCTGTACGCGCTCTCGGCCTTCCGCCGCTCGCGCAGCGAGTCCGTCGAAGCGGGGATGAAGTACTTCGTGCTCGGCGCCTTCGCCGCGGCCGTCTACCTGATGGGCGCGGCGCTCGTGTACGCGAGCACGGGCTCGATCACGCTCGCGGGGATCTCGGCGAAGAGCGACCTGCTCCAGCAGCCGCTGGCGCTGACCGGCGTGGCGATGCTGGCGGGTGCGATCTTCTTCAAGATCAGCGTGTTCCCGTTCCACCTGTGGGTGCCGGACGTGTACCAGGGCGCGCCGAGCCCGGTGACGACCTTCATGGCGACGGGCACGAAGGCCGCGGCCTTCGCGTTCCTCCTGCCGCTCTCGTTCACGCTGCCCGCGCAGAGCGCCGGCCTCATCGCCGCGATCGCGCTGCTCACGATGGCCGTGGGCAACCTCGGCGCGCTCGTGCAGACCGACATGAAGCGCCTGCTGGCGTATTCGGGCATCGCGCACGCGGGCACGATGCTCCTCGCCATCGCGGGACTCTTCGGCGATCCGCAGTCGGGAGCGGCGACGCAGGCGATCCTCTTCTACATGGCCGCGTACACGTTCACGGCCGGCGGCGCGTTCGGCCTGGTGACAATGCTCGAAGCGCAGACGGGGAGGCCGGTCACGGTCGAGTCGCTGCGCGGACTCTCGCGCAAGCGCCCCGGCATCGCGGCGGCACTGGCCCTGTTCATGTTCTCGCTGGGCGGCATCCCCGCGACCGGCGGGTTCTTCGGGAAGTACCTGATCTTCCTGTCGGTCGTGCGCGCCGAGATGTACGTGGTCGCCGTGATCGGCGTCCTGCTGTCGGTCATCGCGCTCGGGTACTACCTGCGCATCATCGTCGCGATGTACATGCAGCCCGAGGTCGAGGGCCGGCCGGCGCCGGCGGAGTCGCGGCCGGTTTCGGCGGCGATGGCGCTCGTGTGCGCGGGGATGGTGCTCGCGCTGGGCGTGTTGCCGGGGTGGTTCTTGGCGAATGTGCGCTAGCGCCGAGCGCTTGCGCTCGGCGCCACTAGAATCGACACCGACATTCCGGGGCGGAACTGAGGCGGTGCGCCGCGCTCCGTGCCCGAGGCGAGCACGCGCCAAGTGCCTCAGTCAGCGCGCAACCCGACGACTGGGTCGCGCCGACCGTCGGTCGCAATTCTGGTGGTCCCGCGCGCAAGCGCGCGGGACTGGAACTAGTCGAACTCGACCGCCCACCCGAACCGATCGCCGCGCATCCGCTGCGCGCGCACGAGCCGGCCTGGACGGCGCTTCACGCCCCCGTTCTCCTCGACCTCGACGGTCACCCGCAGGTCGCCCTCGCTGAAGAAGAGGACGCCGGACTGCGACACGTTGTCGGCCCGACCTTCGAGTTCCTTCGTGTCGATCGTCAGCTTGACGCGGCCGCGGTTCGTCAATCGACGCGCGCGGCGGCGCTCGCCGGTCTCGGTCGCGAACTCGTCGCCGGCGCGGGGCTGGAAGGGATCCATGCGGGGGTGCTCCGAGGACGACGGCGACTGCGCCGTGGCGTCTGGTACGCACGTATCGACGCGCGAGGAGGGCAGCTTGAGCCGCCGGCGCCGCGACGCCTGGCTGACACGATCCGAGCGCCCGCGGTCTCTCGCTCTGCGCGGCTGGTCAGCCGTCGAGGTTCGACTCGAGCCAGCCCATCTCGTGCTTGAGGGCCGGCAGGCTCGCCTGCTGGTCCTTGTCCGTGCTCGATCGCTGGATCTCGAGCGTCGCGCGCAAGGTCTCCAGCGCCTGCACCCGCTCGGCCCGTGACCAGTCCCGGTATTTCTGGGCCAGGGCCTCGTCGACATCGTTCACGGCCGCGGTGCCGACGGGGCCGTCGGTCGACCCGCCCTCCATCGACGGCTCCGGCACGGGGGGAGGGAGAGAGGCCGCGAGTTGCGCGGCACCCGCGTCCGGCGCAGCAGCGCTCGTCCCATCGGCCGGCCGTTCGGGAGTGACCGCCGCAGCGCGCGTCGTACCGGTGCGCTCGCCGCGAGCCAGGTCGAGGGGCGCACGGGTGGCATCGCCGGCCACCGGGGAGGCGCCGGGCCCAGCTCCGGCCGGCGTGCCGGCCGGGTCGCCGCGGAGCAGGAGGAAGGCCGTGCCCAGCACGGCGAGCAGGAGGACGATCGGCAGGACGAGGCGCATGCGGTGGTGGGGATTGGAGTGCTGCGGGCACGCCCGAATCCTGTCGGAGTCTAACGCGGGTGGCGTTTCGGGGTCGGTTCTACGCCGAGATGCCGCCCTCGATCCGCGATTCATCTGGGCCTGATACGCCCTTTCCCGTGCCGGAACACCTTGCCGAGTTCGCGAGTTTGGGGGGATACTTACGTTTGCCACGGGTTCCCGTCCCTCAGGTCCCGGCCCGTTCGAACCGGGCCATGCGGGGATTTCCGTGCCTCACTTCCATCTGGAGAAGCAATTTCATGGCTCCCCCTCGTCTGTCGTGTCCGCCGCAACTGCGTCGCACACTCGCCATCGGCTCTCTGTTCCTGGGACTCGCCGCGTCGGCGAGCGCTCAGGGATCCGACTCCTGCACCACCCCCCAGGTCATCGCGGGGTTCGGCTCGTTCTCGTTCGACAACACGGCTGCCGCAGCCGGCAACGACTTCGCGCCCGGTTGCGCGTCGATCGGCCGCGACGTGTGGTTCTCGTGGACGGCCGCTTCCAGCGGTTCCACCACGATCGCGACGTGCGGCGGCACCTCGCTCGACTCCGTCCTGGCTGTCTACGCCGCGTCGGCCTGCCCGGCCGCGGCTCCCGTCGGTTGCAATGACGACGGCTGCTCGGCCCAGTCCACGGTGACATTCACCGCGACGGCCAGCACGACCTACATGATCCAGATCGGCGCGTTCGGCACCGGCTCCGGTGCTTCGGGCACCTTCACGATCTCCGGCCCGCCGGTCCCGCCGGCGAACGACGATTGCTCGGCGGCCACGGCCATCGCCGGCCCGGGCCTCTTCCCGTTCACGACGGTCAATGCCTCGACGGGCACGCAAGGCCAGACGGAGGCGCTCTGCCTCGCGTTCGGCTTCAACGCGATCGCGCGGGACGTCTGGTACAACTGGACCGCTCCCTCGACGGGCATTGCCACGGTCGAGCTGTGCGGCCAGTCGTCCCTCGACTCGAAGATCGCCGCTTACGCCGGCGCCGGCTGCCCGACGGGCGCGGCGATCGCCTGCAATGACGATACGTGCTCGCTGCAGTCGCGCATCCAGTTCGCCTGCACGGCGGGCGCGGTGTACGCCCTGCAGATCGGCTCGTACCCGAGCGGCGGCGGAAGCAGCGGCGCGGGCAACCTGAACATCACGGTCGGCGCCCCGCAGGTGAAGCTCAGCCAGATCTACGGCGCGGGCGGCAACTCGCAGTCGCCGCTCTTCAACGACTACATCGAGATCTACAACGCGGGCCCGGTCGCCCAGCCGCTGAACGGCTGGTCGGTCCAGTACGCCTCGGCCACGGGCACGTTCACGGCCGCCAACACGACGGCGCTGCCGAACGTCAGCCTGGCTCCGGGTCAGTACTTGCTCGTGAACCAAGGCACGGGCGGCACGCTCGTCGCGGGTCAGGTCCCGGCGAACCCCGTCGGTGACGCCACGGGTGCGATCGCCATGTCCGCGACGGACATGAAGGTCGCCCTCGTCAGCTCGACGGCGTTCATTCCGACCGCCCTCGGCCAGCCCACCTACGCCGCGGTCCCGACGCTGGTGGACTTCGTGGGCATCGGCACGGCGAACTGGAACGACACGGCCGCCGCGGGCGGCGCGAACGCCTCGACGAACAACGCTCCGGCGGTCAGCACGGGCACGGCCACCTACCGCCAGGCGTGCGGTGGGACGGACACGAACTCGAGCATCCAGGACTGGTCGGCGGGCTTCCCGGCTCCGCGCAACACGGCGACGGTGGCCAGCACGGGCCTGGGCGTCATCGGCACGGCCCTGCCGCTGACCCCGGGTGTCGGCGCGACGGTCCGCCTGACGGCGACGCCGTTCCGCTGCGCGACGAACGACCTGGCCGCGGGCACGACGATGGTGGCGGACCTCACGCTCATCGGCGGCTCCGCGACGCAGGCCCTGGTCGACAACGGCACGGGCGGCGACGAAGTCTCCGGTGACGGGCTCTACACGGCCGTCGTCACGGTCGGAGCGGTCGCGAGCGGCAGCTACAACCTCCCGATCCGCGCCACGAACGGCGCGGCCACGGGCGCCAGCTACATCAGTGTGTTCGTCGCTCCGGCTTCGGCCCCGGCGAACGACAACTGCTACGGCGCGCAAGCGGTCGGCGCCCTGCCGGCCTCGGTGGCCGGCACGGTCCTCGGCGCGACGGTGGAAACGAACCCGATCGTCACCGGCGTCACCGGCGGCGCGTTCACGAGCGGCATGAGCTCGCGTCGCGGCGTCTGGTACACGACGGTCGGCACGGGCAACACGATGACGGCGTCGCTGTGCGGCACCCTCCCGGTCTTCGACTCGGTCATGATGGTCATGGCCGGCACGTGCGACGGCCTGACGGTGATCGGTGTCGACGACGACTTCTGCGCTTCGCTGGACGCTTCGGCGGTGACGTGGTGCTCGCAAGTCGGCACGACCTATTACATCTGGGTCGCGACGTTCTCCTCCGGCACGACGATCCCGACGAACACGTTCACGCTGAACGTGACCGAAGGCCCGGCTTGCGCCACGGCCTTCCCGGTCGCGATCTGCACGGGTACGGCGGGTCCCTTCACGGAGAAGGAAGCCGGCTACGGCTCGGCGCAAAACGAAGGCTGCTTCACGAACGCGGCCCGCTTCACGGACATCCCGATGCCGGGTGCCCTGCCGACCACCCTGCGTGGCACGGCTCGCGGCATGATCGGGAACCGTGACGTCGACTGCTACCGCTTCCAGGCCACCGCGTCGGGTCCGATCAGCATCACGATCGACACGCTCGGTGCCCAGGCGCAGGCGCAGTTCGTCCAACTCGGCCTGACCGGTGGTTGCCCCTCGACGGCGATCGCGAACACCCCGCTCTTCCTGACGCGCTGTGCGACGGGCATCCAGACCCTCAGCAGCAACGTCACGGCCGGAACGTGGTACGCGATCAACGTGGTCGGCGGCATCGGCCTCCAGGTCACGCCGGGCGGCACCATCTTCGGCGGTCAGATGCCGGGTGGCACGACGTTCCAATACACGATGTCGGTCTCCGTCGGCGCTCCGCCGCCGAACGACCTGTGCGCGAACGCGACGACCCTCACGGGCGTCTCGGTCGCGGGCAACACGCTGACGGCGACGAACGACGGTACTTCGAGCTGCGACGCGGCCGGTGACGACGTGTGGTACACGATCACCAACGGCCCCGACGCCGGCTCGCTGAACCTGAGCACGTGCGGCACGCTCGACACCGTGATCTCGGTCTACGGCGGTTGCCCCGGCAACCTCCTGAACGAGCTCGCCTGCAATGACGACTGCGGCGGAACGCCTTGCACGGGCCCCGGCTCGTGCCTGTCGGTGCCGATCGCGGCCAACCAGACGTTGAAGATCCGCGTGTCCGACAAGGGCGGCGCGGGTGGTGCGTTCACTCTGACGTGGGGCCTGATCGTGCCCCCGCCGGCGAACGACGAGTGCACGGGCGCCGTGGCCATCTCCGGCAGCGGCACGTTCCCGTACGACAACCGCTTCGCCACCCCGGCGACGGCGACGGCCCCGGCTTCGGCTTGCCAATCGAGCCAGAGCAAGGACATCTGGTACGCGTGGACCTCCGCGGGTGCCGGTTCCGTCACGGTCGACAACTGCGGCGACGTCGCGATCGACTCCGTCATCACGATCTACACGGGCACGTGTGGCACGCTGACGGAAATCGCCTGCGACGACGACACGTGCGCGACGCCGACGCTGAACAGCACGGTGACGTTCACGGCCGCGTGCACGACGACCTACTACATCCGCATCTCGTCCTTCGGGACGTCGGTCGGTGTGGCGGGCAACTTCCACATCGCGGCGCCGGGTAACACCGACACCGACGGCGACGGCACGCCGGACTGCACCGACGGCTGCCCGAACGATCCGCTGAAGATCGCTCCGGGCATCTGCGGATGCGGCGTGGCCGACACCGACACGGACGGCGACGGCACGGCGGACTGCTTCGACGGCTGCCCGCTCGATCCCAACAAGATCGCGCCGGGTATCTGCGGCTGCGGCGTCTCCGACGTCGACACCGACGGCGATGGCACGGCCGACTGCATCGACGGTTGCCCGGCCGACCCGCTGAAGATCGCTCCGGGCATCTGCGGCTGCGGCGTCTCCGACGTCGACTCCGACGGTGACGGCACGGCCGACTGCATCGACGGTTGCCCGGCCGACCCGCTGAAGGTCGCTCCGGGCATCTGCGGATGCGGCGTCTCCGACGTCGACACCGACGGTGACGGCGCGGCCGACTGCATCGACGGTTGCCCGACCGACCCGCTGAAGGTCGCCCCGGGCGTCTGCGGATGCGGCGTCTCCGACGTCGACTCCGACGGCGACGGCTCGGCCGACTGCATCGACGGTTGCCCGGCGGATCCGCTGAAGACGGCTCCGGGCCAGTGTGGCTGTGGCGTCGTGGACGTCGACTCGGACGGTGACTCGGTCGCCGACTGCATCGACAACTGCGACACGGTCGCCAACGCGACCCAGGCGGACCTGGACATGGATGGCGTGGGCGATGCCTGCGACAACTGCGCCCAGATCTCCAACCCGGGCCAGGGCGACTGCAACGGCGACACGATCGGTGACGCCTGCGAGATCTTCTACGGCGTCCCGGACTGCAACCTGAACGGCATCCCGGACACGTGCGACATCGCGAACGCGACGAGCGCGGACCTGAACGCCAACATGATCCCGGACGAGTGCGAGACGAACGGCGGCACGCCGTTCTGCTTCGGCTACACGGGCTGCCCGTGCGGCAACAACTCGACGGCTGGCTCCGGCCAGGGCTGTCGCAACTCGACGGGCGCCGGCGCCCAGCTCCTCGGGGCTGGCCTGAGCTCGCTGACGTCGGACGGCCTCGTCCTGACGGTGACCGGCCTCCCGATCCCGGGTGGTGGTGGTCCGAACTACGCCCTGTTCTTCCAGGGCGACGCGCAGACGAACGTGCCGTTCCAAGACGGACGTCGCTGCGTGGCCGGTTCGCAAGTGCGTCTCGCGACGAAGGGTGCCTTCGGCGGCACGACGAGCTACCCGCAAGGTGGGGACCTCCCGGTCCACATCAAGGGTCTCGTCGCCGGTCCGGGGGCGCGCTACTACCAGGTCTGGTACCGCAACGGCGGCGGACCTTGCGGCACGGGCTCGAACTTCTCGAGCGGCGTGGCCGTGATCTGGATCCCGTGATCTGAGTGAGACCGCGGGGATCCTCGGATCCCCGCG
>JBGAOR010000158.1:0-7070 GCA_044221705.1 Planctomycetota bacterium | reverse complement strand
GGCGAGCTTCGGTCGGATCGCATCGAGCTCCGCCTCGTCCGTCGGCGCGAGGATCGCGAGGCCCGCGACGCGACCCTGCGTGCCCGCCGTCCAGGCATTGGTGCCGAAACGCAGCTCGCGCGCGACAGGGGTCAGCATCCGGCCCGACGACGGTCCGCGATTGAAGCCGACGGGGAACTCGCCCCAGCGCTCGAGGCGCACGTTCTCGAGCCCCAGCGCGACGAACTCCTCGCGCGCCCAATGGCACGCGTTCTCGTAGCCGTCGGAACCCGTGAGGCGCGGGCCGATGCGGTTCGTGACGTGGTCGAGGAAGCGCATGACCTGCGAGTCGGTGCGGCCCAGCTCGACGACCTTGGCGACGGTCTCGGCAGGAGTCGGCGCGACCTGTCGCGCCGAGGCGCGAACAGCGAGGAAGGCACAGGCCGAGAGGCAGAGGATCGAGAGACGCAGTTGCTTCATGGGGGGCTCCGGAGCGGACTGCGCGCACTCTAGCAGCCCGTCGAGGAAGTCCCGTGGCGAGGCGAGGCGCGCGCTCGCGATGCAAGGAGGGCGACAGAGGAACGGCGGAGGCGGCCTTCTTGGCCGCTGAGCACGGTCCGACGAGCCCGACGAAGCAGCGCGAACGCGCGCGAAGCCGCAGCAGGGACTCTCTCGACGGGCTGCTAGCGCGGTCACGCGCTCTCCGGACGCGAGCGGGCCGCGGAGCATCGTGCTCCGCGGCCCGCCTTGGCGAATCGGCCGCCGGGTCGGTCCCGGCGAGCGCCGTCGATCACGGGACCCAGGTCAGCTGGATGCCGTTCGACAGGTTGAACGTCGAGATCGTGCAGAACGCGGCCGCGTTGCGGTACCAGCACTGGTAGGTCCGCACGTTGCCGGCGACGTTCAAGCCGCGCACCGACACCGGCAGGTCCGCGCCGACGGGATACTGGCTGCCGCCGGCCGAGTTGGCCTTCGTGCCGAGGCGGATGATGCTCCCGCCCGCGCAACGCAGACCGTCGCCGAAGACGGCGCCCGCTCCGCCGTTGAGCTGAGACGTGCCCTGGAAGTAGAGCGCGCTCGAGTTCGGCATGCCCGTCCCGATGAGGACGACCGTGTCGGCCCCGATGCTCGGATTGCCCGTGGCCGTCAGGTTGGCCCCGTTCGCGTTCAGCGAGTTCGCACAGCCGTTGCCGGCGATGCCGACGTTTCCGCACGGACAGGCCGTGCCCGAACCGTCGCCGAAGCAGAACGTGACCAGCGGGGCGCACGTCCGGATCGTGAGATCCCAGCGCACGAAGGTCCCGCCGTCCAGGTTCAGGTCGTCGTTGATCGTGAGCGTCCAGTTCCCGTTCGGGTTCTCGCCCGTGAACATGTCGAACGCGCCTTCGGGTCCGAGCGGCGTGGCCACGACGAGGTTGGCGTACGTGTGATCCGTGGCCGAATCGCTGCTGTTCCCGTCGAACAGCGTGCCGTTGAACACGTTGTCGTTCGCGCCGCCGTTGTCCGTGGTCACGGTGACGACCGTCCCGGCGGGCGAGGTCAACGTGATGTCGAGGTCAGACGCGAACGTGTGCGGAACTTCGAGGTAGACCTCGACCTCCGTGATCGCGTTGGCGAGGCCGGCGGCGACGATGATGTCGCTGACGACGTTCGGCGGAGCGGTCGTCGGGATGACCAGGTTCGGGCTCTGCGTGTACGTCGTCGAGATGCTCGACGGCGCCGCAGGCAGCGTCGATGCCGCGAGCGACCAGCTGTTGAGGGTTCCGTTGTCCGCCGCCGCATCGTCCGTGATCGTCAGCGTCCAGACACCGTTCGGGTTCTCACCGCGGAACGCGGTGAGTCGGCCTTCGGGCGTGAGCGGCGTCGCCGCGACCGCGTTCACGTACACGTGGTCCATCGCCGGGTCGTTGGCGTTGTCGTCCCACAGCGTGCCGTTGAAGACGTCGTCGAGCACGCCGCCGTTGTCGGTCGTGATCACGATCGTCGTGCCGCCCGGCGAGGTCAGCGTCATGTCGATGTCGCCGCCGGCCGTGTGGCTGATCGCCGTCGTCAGGTCCAGGTCCCACAGGTACGCGCTCGCGGTCGAGACCACGGCCGTGTAGCTCGTCGGGACCAGCGTCACGCCGCCCGAGAAGTCGGGGATGGCGCCGCCGACGCCGGGCGTGTTGGCCGGAGCCGACGGGCTCGGAGCGGGCGCCGTCGTCAGGTTCAGGTCCCAGCGCACGATCGTGCCCGCGTCACCGCTGGCGTCGTCGGAGACCGTCAGGGTCCAGATCCCGTTCGGATTCTGACCCAGGAAGTTGTCGAACGAGCCCTCGGGCGAGAGCGGCGAAGCGAGCGTGAGGTTCGCGTACACGTGGTCGGTCGCCGTGTCCGTCACGTCCGGATCGAACAGCGTGCCCGCGTAGACGTTGTCGTTGCCGGCGCCGTTGTCCGTGGTCACCGTCACGATCGTGCCCGACGGCGACGTCAGCGTGATGTCGAGGTCGGACGCGAACGTGTGCGGGATGTCCAGGAACAGCGTGGCCTTCGTGAGGTACGTGCCGATGCCCGTCACGTTGATCGTGTCCATGAAGATGTTCGGCGGCGCCGTGTTCGGGATGGCGATGCCGGGCGAGCTGGTGAAGTTCGTCGTCGTCTCGGACGGCGCACCCGCCAGGGTCGTCACGTCGAGCGACCACGACGCGACGCTCCCGGTGTCGGCCGTGGTGTCGTCGTAGACCTTCAGCTTCCACGTGCCGTTCGGGTTCTCGCCGCGGAAAGCCGCCAGACGACCCTCGGGCGTGAGCGGCGACACGGTCGTGAGGTTGACGAACGTGCGGTCCGTGACCGGATCGTTCGAGTTGTCGTCCCACAGCGTGCCGTTGAAGTTGTTGTCGAACGTGCCGCCGTTGTCGGTCGTGATCGTGACGATCGTCCCGGCCGGCGACTCGAGCGTGATGTCGAGCTGGCCGCTCGACGTGTGCGTGATCGCCGTGTTCAGGTCGAGGTCCCACAGGTACGGGCCCGCGCCCGACACGACCGTGGTGAACGTCACGCCCTGGTAGGCGAGCGGCGGCTGGATCGGGCCGGTCGTCCCGGCGAACGTCGACGTCGTCGGCGTTCCGGCGCAGCTCGCCGCGACGAGGGATTGCGTTCCGCCTGTCGGCGTCGCGACCGGTGCGAGGACGGCGCCCGAGGCGTTCGTGCGCACGGGCATGTCGCCGCCCAGCTTCGCGCTCCAGCCGGCGAGCTCGCGCTCGAGCCGCGCGATCTCGTGGGCGGGCGCGTTCGCGGCGCGCAACGCCGCGATCTGATCCGCGAGTCCGCGCATCGTGGCGTGCACGGCCTCCTTGGTGTTGGGTTCGGAGGGCGCGTCGTTCTTGAGCCCTTGCGCGAGTACGGGTGAGAAAGTCGCGGCCAGCGCCGTCGCGGCAGCCGCGGTCCAGAGTCTCGGAATCATGGGAGCTCCCTGTGTCGAGAGGGTCGTGAGTTGTCAGTCCAACTGGGGGGGGCCGGCGTCCCGCCGGAGTCCATCTTGAGGATGCCACGATCTCCTGAGGGCGGGAGGGGGCGGCTCGGGGACAGTCGCCGAAATCCCAAACAGCGGCGGAAGTTCCTTCCGAACATGGCCCGTCCAGGATCCGGACACACCGCGGTGCGTACTCTGCCGGGCATGCTGAACCGCGAGGACGCCTGGGCTCACCTGTGCGAGTGGACGAAGACCGACGCGCTGCGCAAGCACGCGCGCGCCGTCGAAGTCGTGATGCGCGCGGCCGCGCTGCGCTACGGCGCCGGCGCGAGCGATGTCGAGCGCTTCGGCCTGGCGGGCATGCTGCACGACGCCGACTACGAAGCCTGGCCCGAGGACCATCCGCGCCGCATCGTCGCGTGGCTCGAGGAGCGCGGCGAGCGCGAGGTCGCGCACGCCGTCGCGGCGCACTACACGAAGTGGGGCGTGCCCTACGAGACCCCGCTCGACAAGACGCTGCTCGCCTGCGACGAACTCACCGGGTTCGTGGGCGCGTGCGCGCTGGTTCGCCCCGAGGGGATCGCGACGCTGGAAGCGAAGAGCGTGCTGAAGAAGCTCAAGGACAAGGGCTTCGCGGCCAAGGTCGAGCGCGAGGAGGTCAGCGCCGGCGCCGCGATGCTCGGCGTGGAGCTCGCCGAGCATGTGACCTTCGTGATCGAGGCGCTGAAACCGCACGCGGCCGAGCTCGGGCTGGCGAAGAGCGTCGCGGCGCCGTGACCATCGAGCGGTCGCGGGCCGCAGTGGGCAGGGATCATGCACGACCGATTCACCTCCGAAGCGAAGCGCACGATGAATGCTGCCCGGAGCGAGGCAGTGCAGCTCCGGCACGATCATCTGCGTCCCGAGCACATCTTCCTGGCCATCTGCGATCGGCCCGAGGGTCTCGCTGCTGGGGTCCTGCGCGAACTCGGAGCGATTCCGCACGAGGTGCGCGCTGACGCCGAGCGCCTGCTGACTCCCTCCGTGGAGGTCGCGGGTCGGGCGTTGCAATTCACCGCGAGCGCGAAGAAGGTCATCGAACTCGCGCTGTCGGAATCCGAGGCGATGCAGCACGCGGTGGTCGGAACGGGACATCTGCTGGTCGGACTCGCCGACCTCCCCGAGTCTGTGTCACAGAGGGTGCTCGCTGACCGTTCCATCACCGCCGATCTCGTGCGTGCGCGCGTGATCGAGCACGGCGGCCTCGATGCACCCGGGGACGACGTTCTCTCGGAGTCCGCTCGCCGGTCCCAGATCGCGCACCAGACGCTCTTCGTGGTCGTCACCAACCTGGAGAACGCCCTGCGACGCGTCCGCGACGCGATCCGCCGACCCTTCTGAGGCACGAGCCGCTGCGCCAGGCCAGGGAGCTGGCCGCGCGGATTTCTCCCGCGCGGCCAGCTCGCGCCTCGCAACACGCGGGGCCGCCGCCTGAGGACGGCGGCTCCCGTACGTTCACGGCTCCAGGCGCCCGAGGCGCGGCCGGATCGCGGCCGCGCACCGTCGCGCCGACTTGCGTCCCTCGGCTCTTGCCGCGGTCCGTGAGGACGTTGCGCGGATTCGCGAACTCGTCGCTCCGAGCCTCGACCGGCTCAGCGCTTCGCCGACGCCGGCAACGCGGTCGCGCCGTGCGCGCTCGCCGGGCTCTTCTCCGCGAGCCGCAGGTCGCCCTTTGCCGCGTCGCGAAACAGCGGGTCGGTGCCGCCCTTCGCGTCGGTCTCGGGCCGCGGCAGCTTCGGGATGCTCTTCGCCGCATCGTCGACGCAGTACCACCAGTTGCGCGCGAACGTGAACGTCTCGGGCGCGGTCGCGTCCCCGACGTTGACCGGCGGGTTCGTGATCTCGCCCACGCTCCAGACGACGAGGTTGTCGCTGAACACGCCGTTGCGGCAGGGGACGAAACCCGGCTCGCGCGTCTCCTGCAGGATGCGCAGGAACCACTTGGTCGGCCGGTGGAACGTGTTGAAGCGCACGATGGCGCCGTCGACGCCGACGAACGCGATCGGCGCCTCGGATCCGAGGAACGTGCAGCCCTCGACCACGATGTCCTTGGCCTCGAACGTCTCCGGCTTCGGGCGGAAGTAGGCCAGCGCGGTCGAGCCGCCGACGTTCACCGCGCGGTCGCCCGCGTTCTCGAAGCGGCAGCGGCGGATCGCGACGTCGCGCGTGCCGCCCTTGGTCTGCACGCCGGTCGCGGCGGTGTCCGTGGCGCGATCGCGGAACGTGCAGTCCTCGATCACGCCGCGATGGCAGCCGACCATGTCGACGGCCGAGCCGCCGCGGCCCCACGTCTCGACCGTGCAGTGCTCGAGCCGGAAGTCGTCGAGGCCGGACAGCTTGATGCCGTCCTCGTTCCCGCGCGCGCCGCAGTCGCGGACCGTCACCGCGCGCAGGATCACGTCGTGCGACGGCGTCTCGAACGTGCCGCCGTCGTCGATGTTGAGGCCGTTCTCGGGCGCGTTCGCGATGACGAGCCCGATCAGCACGACGTGGGACACGTCGGAGAGCTGCATGCCGTGGAGGACGGGCGGTCTGTCCGTGTCGGCCGCCGCGAGGATGATCGGGCTGCCGGCCTCGCCGTGGAGGTCCGAGATCTGGACGCGCTCGTAGTTCCCGGCGGCGAGGTGGATTCGCGAACCGGGCTTCGCAGACGCGAGCGCGCCGCGCAGGGCGCCCAAGTTCGAGACCTCGACGGCGATCCCTTGCGCGGGCAGGAGGGTGGCGAGGATCGGTCCGAGCAGCGGCAGGTTCATGCCGCGACGATAGCAGGCCCTCGCGGTCGAGACCGTGATCGCATCGCCGAGGCGCGCATCGATCCGGAGCGAACCGGAACGGGGGAGGGTGCGCTACGCTGCGCGCTTCCACCTCGGGATCCAATGCCCATGCGACGACCCCTGTTCCTCGTGCTGTGCCTGCTCCTCGCGTCCACCGCGTGCGTGAACCCGGCGAAGCTGGAGAAGGGACCGATGCCCGCGTGGTCCTCGGCGCCGCTCGAGAACTCGGTTTCGGTGCGCGACGGGCGCACGGGCGAGCGCGTCGACTTCGAGGCGATGCTCGATCGGCTCGCCGAGGCCGACGCGGTCTTCCTGGGCGAGACGCACATCGACGAGACGACGCACCGGGTCGAGCTGGCGACCTACCACGGCCTGCTCGAGCGGCGCGGCGGGCGCGCGGTCCTCGCGATGGAGATGTTCGAGCGCGACGTGCAGCCGACCCTCGACGCCTACGTGCGCGGCGAGATCGACGAGCCGGCGTTCCTGGCGAAGGCGCGGCCGTGGTCGAACTACCGCACCGCCTATCGGCCGCTGATCGAGCGCGCGAAGGCCGAGGGCCGGCCGGTCGTCGCCTCGAACTTCCCGGCGCCGTTGCGGCGCAAGGTCGGTACCGACGGTCTCGATGCGCTCTCGGCCGAGGAGCGCGCGCTCGCGCCGAAAGAGCTGCTCGCGAACACGCCCGCCTACTGGCGCCGCGTCGACAACGCGGTGCGCGGCCACGCGGCGATGATGGGCCCCGCGCCGGCGGCGGACGATCCGCGGCTCACGTCGGTGCAGTCGCTGTGGGACAACACGATGGGCGAGTCGTGCGCGCTCGCGCGGCGTGC
>JBGAOR010000031.1:4330-46577 GCA_044221705.1 Planctomycetota bacterium | reverse complement strand
GACGGGCGCGGACTCTTCGCGGCGAGCCCGCTGGTCCTCTCCGCTCCGCGGATCCCGGTGTCCGCGGAAGCGACCGACTGGCAGAGCCTCTCGCCGGGGTCGCGCGGGATCGCCCTGGTCTCGGCGGACCTCGCCTCGGGTCGGGAGATGCGGTCGGCCGAGTTCCCCTTCGCCGCCTTCGAGCGCGGCTCGATCGCCGCCGCCCCGAGCGGAACCGACTGGATCGTGACCGCCGGAGGCCGCGCGTACGCCCTCGACCGGACCTTGCGTCTGCGCGCCGAGGTCGAGATCGGGCCGCGGCCGGCCCACGCGCGGACCGCGATCGCGATCGGCCTCCGGAGCTCCGTCGATCCAGCCGCCGGCCGCGCGATCCGCATCGCCGGTCCGAACCGGATCGCGTTCCTCGCGAGCGACTAGAATCCCGGCGGGAAAGGCTTTCGAAAGCGCTCTCGCGTGCCGCGGGGCTCGTGAGTACGGTGCGCGAATCGCGGAGATCCGGGGTTCCTGTCGCGAGACCGGGACGCATCTGGACGATAGGAGGAAAAGGGTTCCGGCGTCGTCGGACCCCGCTTCCCCGACGCGATCGTTCTCCCCGTCCGGCACTCCGCGACCGGACCCGTCCCGCCCGAACCGAACGCCATGACCGAAGCCTCTCTCGAGCGACTCCGCGCGGTCCACGCGCAGATGAAGACCGAACTGCACCGGGCCGTCGTCGGGCAGGAGAAGGTCATCGACGAACTGCTCCTGGCGATCCTGACGCGCGGCCACGTGCTGCTCGTCGGCGTCCCGGGGCTGGCCAAGACGCTGCTCGTCTCGAGCCTCTCGCGCACCCTGGACCTGTCGTTCTCGCGCATCCAGTTCACGCCCGACCTGATGCCCAGCGACATCACCGGCACCGAGCTCCTGCAGGTCGACCCCGTGTCGAACGCGCGCTCGTTCCGCTTCGCGCCCGGACCGCTGTTCGCCAACGTCGTGCTGGCGGACGAGATCAACCGCACGCCGCCCAAGACGCAGGCCGCGCTGCTCGAGGCCATGGTCGAGCGCCAGGTCACGAGCGCGGGCCGGCGCCACGAGCTGCCCGATCCGTTCTTCGTGCTGGCCACGCAGAACCCGATCGAGCAGGAGGGCACCTATCCCCTGCCCGAGGCCCAGCTCGACCGCTTCATGTTCCTCGTGCAGGTGGGCTACCCCACGCTCGACGAGGAGCGCGAGATCCTGCGCCGCACGACCGGGGGTGTCGGCGAGGACCCCAAGAAGGTCGTGGGCGCCGCCGAACTGCTCGAGTTCCAGCGCACGATCCGCGGCGTCGCGATCGCCGACCACGTGTACGACTTCGTGCTGGCGCTGACGCGCGGCACGCGTTCGAAGACCGAGAGCCAGATGTCGTTCCTGCGCGACTGGGTCACGTGGGGCGCGGGCCCGCGCGCGAGCCAGTTCCTCGTCTTGGGCGCGAAGGCGCACGCCGCGCTGGCCGGCCGACACCACGTCGCGATCGAGGACGTGCGCGCCGTCGCGCACCCCGTGCTGCGCCACCGCATCGTGACGACGTTCTCGGCGCAGGCCGAAGGCGTCACGTCGGACCACATCGTCGATCGGCTGCTCTCCGAGATCAGCCCGGCCGAGAAGGTCGGCGTCGGCGTCCCCGGCGTCCCGGTCAAGAGCTAGGACTCACGGATGGCGCAGGGAGTTTCCGCGCTCGATCCGGCGGTCCTCGACCGCCTGTCGAGCCTGAGCCTCGTCGCGCGGACGGTCGTCGAGGGCTTCATGGCCGGACAGCACCGATCCGCGCGCCTGGGCAGCTCCGTCGAGTTCGCGCAGCACCGCGAGTACGTGCCCGGCGACGACCTGCGCCGCGTGGACTGGAAGGTCTACGCGCGCCAGGACCGCCTCGTCGTGAAGCAGTACGTCGAGGAGACGAACCTCGTGTGCCACCTGCTCGTCGACGCCTCCGAGTCGATGAGCTACGGCTCGCGGCCCTGGACCAAGTTCGACTACGCGCGCTGGTGCGCGGCCTCGCTGGCGCACCTCGTGCTGACGCAGCGCGACACGGCCGGCCTCGTGCTGTTCGACGAGCAGTTCCGCTCGAAGGTGCGCCCGGGCAACGGCGCGCTGCAGCAGAAGGAGATCCTCGACGCGCTCGAGAAGGCCGAACCGAAGGGCCCGACGAAGATCGGCTCGGTGATCGAGTGGATCACGCCCAAGCTGAAGCAGCGCGGCATCGTCTGCATCTTCTCCGACTTCTTCGACGACCTCGAGACCATCTCGAACGGCTTGCGCCGCCTCGTGCACGCCGGCCACGAGCCGATCCTCTTCCAGGTGCTCGACGCCGAGGAGTTGGCCTTCGACTTCAACGGGCTGTTGCGCCTCGAGGGCCTCGAGGCCACCGGACTCCAGAAGATCGACCCGCGCGCGATCCGCGAGGCATACCTGGAGGAGATCGGCCGGCACAACAAGGGTCTCGCGCGCCAGGCGAGCCTGCTCTCGATCGACGTGGTGCCGATGTCGACCGCCGTCGGACTCGACGCCGCGCTCTCCACGTACCTCGCCCACCGCACGGCGCGCGCGCGCGGAGGACGGCGCTGATGGGCGGCCTCTTCGGCGGTTTCGTGAACGCCGGGATCGCCGCGGGCGCGGCGCTGGCCCTCGTTCCCCTCGTCATCCACCTCCTGAACCGGCGCCGGCACAAGCCGATGCGCTGGGCGGCGATGCGCTTCGTCCAGGCGGCGCACAAGCGCACCCGACGCCGCGTGCAGATGGAGAACTGGCTCCTGCTCCTCCTGCGCATGGGCGCCATCGCCCTGCTCGCGCTGGCGATCGCGCGGCCGTTCACGGGCGAGAAGAGCCCGCTCGCCGGCATCACCGAGACGCGCCGCGACCTCGTCGTGATCCTCGACGGCTCCGCGTCGACCGGCTGGCGCGAGGGCGTCGAGACGGTGTTCGAGCGCGGCGTCGCGCGCACGCGCGAGCTCCTGCGCGGACTGTCCGGACCGCGCGGCGACCGCGCGCTCGTCGTCCTCGCCGGCAGCTATCCGCGCACGTCGCCGTGGACGACGCCCGAGCAGGCGACCGGCCTGCTCGAGACGTTCCAGCCGACCGAGGAATCGCTCGACCTCTCCTCCGCGCTGGCCGAGGCGATCGACGCGGCGGAGCGCGAGAGCACGCTCGGTGCGCGCGGCTCGCTCGAGGTCCGACTCCTCACCGACCTGCAGCGCCGCTCGTTCCTCCCCACCGCCGCGACCGAGGGCAAGCAGCCGCTGGCCGAGGCGCTCGATCGCCTCAAGGAGCTGGGCGTGCGCGTGCTCGTCGAGGACATCTCGACCGCCGCCAGCCAGCCGCAGAATCTGGGGCTCGTGTCCGTGCAGCCGTCGACGCGCGTGCTCGGGCCGCAGATGCCGACGGACCTGCGCGTCGAGGTGCGCAATTTCGGCCCGGAAGCGAAGAACGGCGTGCGCGTCGCGCTCGAGGTGGACGGCGAGCGCCGCCCGGCGCAGATCGTCGACGTCCCCGCGCGCGGCCGCGCCGAGGCCGTGTTCGCCGTGTCGTTCCCGCGCGCCGGCGAGCACACGCTGCTCGCGCGCATCGAGGACGGCGACAAGCTGCCGCTCGACAACGCGCGCGCGCACGTGCTGGCCGTCCCGCCGCCGGCGCGCGTGCTGCTGGTCGACGGCGCGCCCGGGGCCGTCATCGACGAGGACGAGGTCGGCTACCTGCGCGCCGTGCTCGAACCGCCGATCGACGACGGCGGCGGCATCGGCGCCGCGGCGCCGTTCGAGCCGCGCACGATCCAGCCCGAGGACCTGGGGCAGCCCGCCGGCGATCCGGCCGCGTACGACGTGATCTGGCTGGCGAACGTCGAGAGCCTGCCAGCCGCGGCCGTGGACCAGCTCGAACGGTGGGTGGCCGCGGGCGGCGCGCTGATCGTCAGCCTGGGCGATCGCGTCGACGCCCCCAGCTGGAACGCGCGCGCGTGGCGCGCGGACGGCACGGGGCTCCTGCCGGCCGAGATCGGCTCGCGCGTCGCCGTGCGTTCGCGCACCGACTCGTGGCACCGCGTGAAGGCCTTCGCGTCGGACCACCCGGCGCTGGCGTTCTTCGCCGACGAGCGCTTCCAGCCGCTGTTCACCGAAGTCCCCGTCTTCGAGTTCTTCGCCACGCGCCTCGTGCCCGGCGCGAAGGCGCTGGCGACGCTCGACGACGACGGCTCGAACGCGCTGCTCGTCGAGCGAGCCTACGACCGCGGACGCGTGTTCCTGTGGACCACGTCGATCGATCCGGCCTGGACGCGCCTGCCGCAATCGCCGGCGACGCTCGTGCCGTTCGTCCACGAGCTCCTGCGCTACGCGCGCTCGAGCGACGCGGCGCCGCGCAACCTGGGGCTCGGCACGCCGCTCACCGCCGAGGTCGCGGCGTTTCCGCGCGCGATCTCGCTGGTGCGGCCCGACGGCACGAAGAAGCCGATCGACGGCGAGGCGCAGTCGCTGCCGGGCAACCGCTGGAAGCTGCCCGTCGTCAGCGGACGGGACGTCGAGTCGAGCGGCCTGTACCGCCTGGAGACGGAGGGCGCGGGGACGCTGGCGTTCGCGCTCGAGATCGACCCGTTCGAGGGCGACCTCGACCGCCTGAGCCTCGACGAGGTCTCGGCCGTGCACCCGGCGCTCGTCGCCGTGCGCGACACCGGGTCCGCGAACGCGAGCTCCGACGACGAGGCGCCGCGGCGCGGCGAGCTGTGGCGCCCGATCGCGGCGCTGTGCCTGGGATTCCTGGTGCTCGAGTCGCTGTGGGGCGCGTGGATCGGCCGCCGCCGGAGGGTGCGCGCATGAATCCGCTCCTCGCCCTGATCTCCGCCGCCGAGAGCGGCACCGGCGTCCGCGAGACGTTCCGCCTGCTCGACCTGCCCGAGGCCTGGGTCGTCGTCCTGATCGTGCTGCCCGTGTGCGCGGCGATCGCGTGGATCGCCTATCGCACCGAGGAGCTCGCCTCCGGACCGCGCGCGACGCTCGTCGTGCTGCGCTTCGTCGCGCTGGTCTTGCTCGCGGCGGTCTTGTGCCGCCCGGTGTTCGTGCAGCGCCGCGAGGAGGTGCGGCCGGCCGAGGTCGTCGTCCTCGTCGACGACTCGGCCAGCATGAGCCGCAAGGACGCGTACGCCAGCGACGACCGCACGCGCGAGAGCCTGCGCGAGCTCGTCGACCGGCCGGCCGGCGACGCGCAGCGCGTCGAGCTGGCGCGCGCGGCCTACGCGAAGGTCGTGGCGCCGCTGCTCGAGCGCGGCGGGTACGTGCCGCGCGTGCTGCGCTTCGCCGAGAGCGCCGAGCCGCTGCCCGACGTCGCGAACCTCCAGGCCCGCGGCCGCGCCACCCACCTCGGCGACGCGCTCCAGCAGGCGCTGGCGATGCACCGCGGACGGCACGTGACGGACATCGTCGTGCTCTCCGACGGGCGCGGGAACGGCGGCCTCTCGCCGCTCGAGGCGGCGCGCGCCGCGGCCGCGGCCGGGATCCCGGTGCACACCGTCGTCGTCGGCGACGCGCGACCGGAGCGCAACCTGATCGTCGAACTGGCCGAGGCGCCGACGAGCGTGCTCGAGGGCGACGAGATCGCCCTGGCCGTGCGCGTCGTCGGTCGCGGGCTCGAACCGCGCGCCAAGGTGCGCGTGATCCTCGAGGAGCTGCCGCAGGGCGCGAACGCCGGCACGCCGCGTCCGCTCTCGGAAGAGGACGTCGAGGCCGACGACAGCGGCACGCGCGTCGTGCTCGTGGCGCCGCCCGAGGGCCTCGAGCCGGGCGCGAGCGAGCGCCGCTTCCGCGTGCGCGTCCCGCCGCGCAACGACGAGACGATGCGCGACGACAACGCGATCGAGGTCAGCGTGCACGTCGCGCCCGAGAAGGTGCGCGTGCTCTACGTGGACGGCTATCCGCGCTGGGAGTACCGCTACCTGAAGAACCTGCTGCTGCGCGCCGACGCGAACCTCGACGTGCAGTGCTACCTGCTCTCGGCGACGCCCGACTTCCTGCAGGAATCCTCGCGCGGCGCGAATCCGCTCTCCGAGGTCCCGACGAGCCGCAAGGAGCTGCTCGAGCGCTACGACGTGATCATCCTGGGCGACGTGAACCCCTACGAGCTGTCGCCCGACCCGGCGCGCTGCGAGGAGTTCCTGGCGTCCCTGCGCGAGTTCGTGGAGCGCGGCGGCGGGCTGATCCTGCAGGCCGGCGAGAACGACGCGCCGCGCTCGTTCGCGGGGACCGCCCTCGAGGAGCTCCTGCCCGTCGTGCTCGACGCGAGCGGCGCCGCCGGCTCGCTCTCCGACACGACGCGCGAATTCCGTCCGCGCCTCGAGAATCCCGCGCTGCCGCACGAGATCGTGCGCCTCAGCTCCGACCCGAAGACGAACCGCGAGCTGTGGGAGGAACCGGGCGGGCTGCGCGGCTTCTACTGGTTCAACCTGGTCTCGCGCGCCAAGCCGGGCGCGCAGGTCCTGCTGCGCCACCCCGAAGCGGAGAACCAGTACGGCCGCATCCCGCTCCTCGTCGCGGGCTACTTCCCCGCCGGCCGCACGCTGTACCTGGGCGTCGACGCGACGTGGGCCTGGCGCTACCGCTTCGGCGACCGCTACCACGAGCGCTTCTGGCGCAACGCGATCCGCTGGGTCGCGCTGGGCCGGCTGAAGAGCGGCGACCGGCGCGTGCAGCTCGACGCGGCGCAGTCGAGCTTCGATCTCGACGAGCGCGTGACGCTCGAGGCGCGCGTGCTCGACGAGGACTTCCGGCCCTCCGAGAAACCGTCCGTCGAGGCGCGGCTGCAGCACCCCGACGGCAGCGTGAAGCCGTTCTCGCTCGTCCGCGTCGCGGACCGCGCCGGTCTGTACCGCGCGTCGTTCGACGTCGAGCGGCCGGGGCTCTATTCGGCCTGGATCGAGAGCGAAGGCCGGCGCGTCGCCTCGGCCGAGTTCGAGGTCGTGCTGCCCTCGCGCGAGAACGCCGACCCGACGCCCGACCCCGAGACCATGAACGCCGTCGCCTCGCTGACGCGCGGCCGCGCGCTCGACCTGGCGCACGTCCGCGATCTGGCGTCCGAGTTCCCCGGCGGCGAGGAGCACCGCGAGCCGATCTCGGCCGAGTTGATCGACGCCTGGGATCGCTGGGCGACGCTGCTCTTCGCGCTGGCCGTGCTGTCGGTCGAATGGGTCCTGCGCAAGCGCTGGGAGATGGTCTAGCGAAGCGCCATGCGTCCGTTCCAAGCCCTCGCCACGGGATTGCTGCTCGCCGCGCCGGCCGTCGCGCGGTCGGCGCAGGCGCCGATCCCGACCGGCGAGGAAGCGCCGCTCGAGACGCACACGTTCTCGCTGCCGGACACGCGGCTCGTGCGCGCGATCCACCAGAGCGCCGAGGAGCACGTCGCCGCGCGTCGTTGGCGCGAGGCGATCGCGGACTACCAGAAGATCCTGGAGGACCACGCCGGCGACCTGCTGCCGGGCGAACGGCCGCGGAACTCGCTGGGCCACGCGTCCGACCAGCCCGTGCACCCGGGCGCGGCCCGGCGCGTGCGCGAGCGCCTGTTCGAGCTGCCGCTCGAGGCGCGCGACCTGTACGTGCAGCGCTACGGCCGCGACGCGCGCGCGGCGTTTGACGCGGCGCGCGGGCGCGGCGACGCGAGTGCCCTGATCGAGGTCGCGCGCCGCTGGCCGCTGACGCCCTCCGCCGCGGCCGCGTGGTGGACGCTGGGCGACCTCGACCACGAGGCCGGGCGCTCGTCCGAGGCCGTCCACGCCTGGGCGCGGGCGCTGGCCGCCACGCTGGGCGATCCGCGCGCGACGCCGCGCGACGCGGTCGCGTGGGACGACGCGCGCGAGCGACTCGCGGCGCGCGGTCCGCTCGCTCCCGGCGTGGCCCGGCGCATCGACATCGCGATCGCGACGCTGCGCGCCGCGGCGCGCGACCCGGGGATCCTGTCGCGCAACCTGCGCTTCCCCGGCGGCGACGAGACCGCGGGTCCGACGCCCGGACCGGAGAACGACGCCTGGCCCGAGAGCTTCAAGCTGCCCTGGCATCCGCTGCAGACATCGCAGCGCGGCGACGGGATGTTCGCCGCGAAGGCCGGCGACCGGCTGTTCGTCTCGACCGGCCTGCGGCTCCTGTCGCTGTCGGCGTTCTCCGGCGAACGCCTGTGGGACTCGGGGGAGACCGCGGGCTGGGAGAAGCTCGGTGATCAGGACCGCGCCGAGCGCTTCAAGGGCGTCGACGAGGACGCGCTCCTCCTCGCGCCGGCCGCGACGGAGGACGTCGCGATCGCGGCGCTGCAGGTGCCCTTCATCCGCCTGCACTACGAGCAGTTCCAGCGCATCCCGATCACGCTGCCGATCCCCGAGCGACGGCTGCACGCGTTCGACGCGCGCACGGGCGCGTTGCTGTGGTCGCACGCGCCGCCGCCGAACTGGGACGGCGAGTCGGGCGACCTCGCGACCCGTCTCGGATGCGCCGGTCCGCCGGTGATCGCCGGCGAGCGCGTGATCGTCCCGCTCGTGCGCATGCAGGGCCGCATCGACCTGCACGTCGCGGCCTTCGACCTGCGCGACGGTTCGCTCCTGTGGTCCACGGCGCTGATCAGCGGCCAGCGCGAGCTGAACATGTTCGGCCGGCCCGAGCACGAGTTCTGCGCGCCGCCGGTGCGCGTCGAGGGCGACCGCGTCGTCGTGCAGACGCAGCTCGGCGCGATCGCGGCCGTCGACCTGTTCAGCGGCGAGATCCTGTGGGAGACGCTCTACGACCAGATCGCGCTGCCGACCACGCAGGAGTTCCGCGCGCCGACGCGCATCACGCCCTGGCGCAACTGCCCGCCCGTCGTCGCCGACGGCGTCGTGGTCGCCGTGCCGTTCGACAGCGAGGCGGCCGTCGGGCTCGACCTCGCGACTGGCGCGCTGGCCTGGGAATGGCGCAATTCGCGGATCCACAACCTGGCCAAGGCGCAGATCGGGAGCATCGACCAGCTGCTCGGCGCCGTCGGCCGCACCGTCTACCTGGGCGGCGACCGCATCGTCGCGCTCGAGTTCGCCGGCGGGCTGCGCGCCGCGGAGCTGCCGCGCGTGCGCTGGACGTGGCCCGAGGACGACGAATCGCGCTACCGCGTCGGGCGCCCGGCCCTGATCGGCGACCGCGTGGTCGTGCCCTTCGACATGGAGCGGATCGAGATCGGCACCGAGGACGGCCGCGTGCTCGAGCACATCGCCTGGCCCGAGGGCGGCCGCGGCGGGAACATGCTGTCGGTGCCGGGCGAGTTGTACCCGACGAGCCCGCTCGAGGTGCGCGGCACGTTCGAGGGTCGGCGCTGCTCTCGCGCGCGCGCCGACGACCTGGCCGCGCGTCCGCGCGCGACGTCGGCGCGGCGCTCGCGCTGGCGCGCCTGCTCGGCGGCCGCGCGAACGCCGACTGGGCGCGCGGACAGGGCGAACCGGCTCGCGCGCGCTTCGCCGAAGCTCGCGCGGTGCTCGAGAACGCGCTGCTCGACGGCGATCGCGCGACGGATCCGGCGCTGGCGGAGGAGCTCGTCGCCGTGCTGCGCGGCGAGGCGCGCGTGCGCGCGCACGCTGGCGGACTCGGCCGGGGCGCTGGAGCTCCTGCGGCGCGCGCGCGAGCTCGCCGCGACGTCGACGGCCGTGCGCGACGTCCTGCTCGACCGCATCGCGCTCCTGCGCGCGCGCGGCGCCGCCGAGCGCGACGCCATCCTGGCCTCGCTGGCCGACCTCGAGGCCTCGAGCGGTGCGGAACCGATGCTGGTCGAGGTCGTCGAGCAGAAGGACGGCGCCGAGCTCTCGCTGCGCGTCACGTTCGCGCCCGTCGCGCGGCTCGAAGGTCTCGAGGACGGCGCGTTCGAGATCCCCTGCGGTTTGTGGGTCCTGTGCGAGCGCGCGCTGACGCACGCGAACCTGGGCGATTCCGCGGCCGAGTTCGTCGAGCTGCACGCGATCCTCGAGCGCTTCGGCGACGTCGAGCTTCCGACCGGCACGGCGGGCGAGCTCGCGACGGAGCGGATCCTGGCGCTGCTCGCCAGCGGGCGGAACGCCGGCTACGAGCCGTTCGAGGAACGCGCGCGCGCCAGCCTCGAGCGCGCGCGCGGGCAGAAGGACGGCGCGGCGCTGGCGCGCGTCGCGATCGAGCACCCCGGCTCGCGCGCCGCACGCGAGGCCAACGACGCCCTGCTCGCGCTGGCGCTCGAGCGCGGCGACCTCGCGGCGGTCGCGCGCATCCTCGCGGCCGAGCTGCCGGCCGAGGTCGCATCGAGCGCGCTCGACGACCGCACGGTGCGGCTCCTGCTCCACCTCGCGGGCACGGCGCGGCGCGCTTCGAACCGCGCGCTCTCGGCCGAGCTCGTCCGCACGCTGGCGGACGCGCGCCCGGACCTCGTGCCCGACCTGCCCGGGTTCGCGGGCCGGAGCCTGCGCGACCTGGCCGCGGCCGAGCCGCGCTTCGAGCGCTGGGCCGGCACCACCGAGGTCGGGAGCTTCCAGGGCGACTTCCGCAATCGCGAGGTGTGGCCGGGCGAGTTCGACGTGCTCGGCCTCGCGCTGCCCGACACGGGCCTCGGCGAGCAGGCCGCCGGCGCGGCGCGCGAGATGGTCGTGCTCCAGAACCTGCGCGAGAACAACGGGCGCGGGGCCAACGTGCTCCTCCTGGGCTCGGACGATCCGACGGTGCCGCGCTGGAGGACGCTGATCCCCTTCACGAGCCTGCCGCGCGCTTCCGGTCCGGCGATGTGGCAGCGTCGATCGGCGTTCGCTCCGGGCCGCCTGCTCCTGGCGTTGCGCCAGGAGATCCTGGCGATCGACGTCGCCACGGGCGAGGTGGCCTGGCGCGCGACGCCGTCCGGCGAAGTCGAGGGGCTCGCGGTCGGCACCGCGTCGGGCGTCGCGGTCGTCGCGATCTCGGCGCGCAACGAGAAGCCGCGCCTCGTCGCGTACGACACCGCGGGCGGCGCGCTCCTGTGGGAGCTCGCGCTGCTCGAGGGCGGGGTCCAGCGCGCGCCGCTCGTGTCGGATCGCCGGGTGGTGATCCTCCCCGCGCAGGCCGGTCAGACGCGCGGCTCGGTGCGCGACCTGTTCACCGGCCGGCTCGTGTCGCGCTTCGAGCTGCCGACGGCGGCCGTCGGCGGCATCGACCAGGAGGCCTGGACCGAACGCGGTCTCGTGATCGTGCCCTGGTTCGACGAGATGCGGCTCCCCGAGCGCAACCACGTCGTCGCGTTCGACCTGGAGAGCGGCGCGTTGGCCTGGCGCCTGCCGTTCGACCTCTCGCAGAAGCGCATGCTCACCGGCATCGTGCAGCAGGGCGATCACGCCTGGTTGCGCATCGGCTCGCAGCCGCTGCCCGAGGACGGCCTGCCCTCGCCGGTGCTCGTCGAGCTCTCCGTCGGGATCGGAGCCGCGACCCCGCTCGACATGGTGCGCCTCGGCGGCGAGGACGTCGTGATCGGCTTGCCGCGCGACACGCGCGTGCGCCTGCCCGAGGGACCGCTGCTCGTCCTCTCGCCGCGCGGGAGCAACGCCGGGTCTCCGCGCGAGGCCCGCCTGCGCGCGATCGACCCCACGCGGGGCGAGCTCTGGGTCCAGGGATTGGGCCTCTCGTTCGACGACCTGCGCAACGGCGGCACGCCTCAGGCGGCGTGGAGCGATTCGACCGTCGTCGTCTCGCTGCCCCTGTACGATGGTTCGAAGCGGCCGGCGGACATGCGCACGATCGTGCACGTCTACGACCGCGACACGGGCGTCTTCCGCGAGACGCGCAAGGTGGAGCGGACCGAGAAGGCCGACACGCCGCAGTTCCACGCCTTCGGCGAAGTCCTGCTGCTGCGCCGACCTCGCAACCTGGAGATCCTGCGATGAGCCTGTTCCTCGTGACGACCGCTCTCGCCTGCCTGGCGGGGCTCGACCCGACCTCGCCCGCGATCCGCGTCGAACCCGCGAACCCGATGGCGGCCCCGCAGTCGCCCGATCCGCGCGGCGACGATTCGCTCGCGATCGTCGTGACGCCCGAGCAGGAAGCCGCGGTCGAGCGCGGCCTGGCCTGGCTCGCGCGCACGCAGAGCCCCGACGGCAGCTGGATCGCGAAGATCGGCTACAAGCTCAACAACGGCTACAACTACACTGCCGACGACAAGGGCCACCTGGGCGTGACCGCGCTGGCGGGCATGGCCTTCCTGGCCGGCGGGCACCTGCCCGGGCGCGGCAAGTACGGCCCCAACGTCGAGCGCGCGCTCGACTTCGTCCTGAGCAACGTCCAGGACGACGGCTACATCACCTACGGCGGGTCGCGCATGTACGACCACGCCTTCGCGACGCTCTTCCTGGCCGAGATCTGCGGCATGACGCACCGCGAGGAGGTCAAGCGACGCCTGCAGAAGGCCGTCGACTTCATCGTGCGCTCGCAGAACGAGCAGGGCGGCTGGCGCTACGAGCCCTACGCGACCGAGTCGGACATGTCGATCGTCGTGTGCCAGGTCATCGCGCTGCGCGCCGCGCGCAACATCGGCATCCGCGTGCCGCGCGCGACCGTCGACCGCGCCGCGCGCTACGTCGTCGATTCGGCGGTGACGCGCGACACGGGCTTCGAGGGCCCGGGGTTCCCGTCGCTCTCCGAGGTGGGCACGTTCCACTACCAGAAGCAGGTGCACTCGCGCTCGTCGTTCCCGCTGACCGCGGCCGGCGTGACGGCCCTGCACGGCCTGGGCATCTACTCCGACGAGTTGATCAAGAAGGGACTCGACTACCTGGCGCGCAACCTGCAGGAGTTCAACTTCTCCTACGGACTGCGCGGCAAGGGGCACTACTACTTCTGGTACGGGCACTACTACGGGGTGCAAGCCATGTACACGGCCGGCAGCCCGTACTGGGAGCCCTACTTCCAGGAGCTGCGCCGCGAGCTGCTCTCGATGCAGGAGGAAGACGGCTCCTGGCCGAACCGCGAAGGCCCCGGCCCGAACTTCGGCACGGCCGTCGCCGTGTTGATCCTCGAGATCCCCTACCGCTTCCTGCCGATCTTCCAGCGCTGACCGGATGAGCAACGAACCGAACTCCCGACAGACAGGCGCGCCGCTGCCGCCGACGCCCGCTCTCGATCGACTGATCGCGAGCGTGCGCGCGCGGCTCGGCCGGCTCGTCTTCCTGCACGGGCTCGGGACGACCGCGGCCGTCGCCGCGGGCTGGCTGGCGTTCGCGTTCCTCGCCGACTGGCTGCTGCACGTGCCGGCGCCGGTGCGCGTGTTCCACCTGCTGGTCCTCGTGGCGCTGCCGGCGTTCGTCGCGGCGCGCTGGCTCGTGCGGCCCCTGCGCGCGCGACCGGACGCCGCGGGCACCGCCGTGTTGATCGAGCGCGCCCACCCGGGCCATGCCGAGTTGCTCGTCAGCGCCGTCGAGCTGCGCGCCGCGCCCGACCCGAGCGGCGACCGCGAGCACGTCGAACGCGTGCTCACCGACGCCGACCGCATCGCGGCGGCGCTCGACGCCGATCCGGTCCTCGACGCACGCCAACCGCGCCGGCGCGCCTTGTCGGGCCTGGCCGCGGTCGCGGCCGTCGCCCTGTTGCTCGCGTGGAACGGCGCGGCCGCGCGCATCTTCCTGGCGCGGATGGCTGGCGGCCCGACGCCCTGGCCGCAGCGCACGCAGCTCGCGATCGAGATCCCCATGACTTCCGCCGGCGCGACGAACGAGCCGACGCCGGCCGCGGACGCCGACGGCGAGATCGTGGTGCGCGTCGCGCGCGGCGCGGACGTGCCGGTGCTCGTGCGCGCGACCGGCGAAGTCCCCGACGAGGTCGTGCTGCACTTCGAGGGCGGCCACCGCTCCGTGCTCGGATCCGCGGGCGGGCCGCTGTTCCGCACGCTGTTGCGCTCGGTGCAGGAGGACGTGGTCTTCCACGCCACCGGCGGCGACGACCAGGACGACGCGCCGCGCGCGCGGCTCGTCGTGCTGCAACCGCCCGACGTGACGCGCATCGCCGTGTCGATCCAGCCTCCGGCGTACAGCGGCCTGCCCGCGCGCGTCGAGTCGGATCCGGACGTCGAGGTGCTCGCCGGATCGGACCTCGTCGTCCACGTGCTCACGACGCCGGCCGACGTGCGCGGCCAGGCGCGCCTCCTGCCGGAGGACCGCGTGATCGACCTCGCGCCGGCGACGTTCCCGCGGATCGGCGAGCAGCCCGAGGTCGCCGGCCTCGCCTTCGCTCTGCGCGCCGAGCGCAGCGTGCGCTACCGCTTCGAGATCGTGGACGCGCAGGGTCTCTCGAACCCCGACCCGGGCCTCTTCGGCATCACCGTCGTCGAGGATCGCGCGCCCGAGGTCGAGGTGCTCTCGCCCGGTCGTGGCGACTTCGACACCGTCGCGGGCGGACTCCTGCCGCTGCGCGTGCGCGCGCAGGACGACTTCGCGCTGGCGCGCATCGGCTACGAGATCACGCCTCCGGGCGTCGAGGCCGGCAACGGCGTGCTGCGCGAGCTCGAGTGGCGCGCGCTGACGCCCGAGGAACGCGCCGCCGCCGAGCCCGAGCGCGGACCGACCGCGCGTTCCGCCGGCATCGCGCGTGCTCGCCTCGCCGTGCGCGACCTCGCCGCTCCGCCCGCGCCCGCCGGCGCGACGACCGGCGATCCGGCCGCGGCTCCCGCCGACGCACCGAGCCCGGTGCCCTCGATCGAAGGCCTGCAATTCCAGCTCGTCGTGCGCGCGACCGACGCGGCCGAGCCCAAGCCGCACGAAGGCCGCTCGACGCCGGTGCGCGTGCGCGTCGTGGCCCCCGAGGAATTCCTGCGCCGCATCCAGGACCGCCTGGCGCGCGCGCAGAGCCAGACGGCGGCGCTGCTCGAGCTGCAGCGCGAGAAGCGCCGGCTCGCGCTCGAGATGCTCGCCGCGCTCACGAGCGACGCGCCCGGGACCGAGGAGACGCAGAGCGACCTGGCGCTCATGCTGACCGGCGGTCGGCGCGTGCAAGGCGACGCGCGCTCGCTGGCTCGCGAGCTGTCTGGATCGGCCGAAGCCGTGCTCTACGCGCGCATCGACGAGCGTGCGGGCGCGGCTCTCGAGGTGCTCGACGCGGCGTTGTCGCAGTCGACCACGCGCGGATTCGACCCCGAGCCGTGGCGCGAGCTGGCGCGCGCGGCGCGCGGCGGCGAGCTGGCTGGGACGGGGCTCACCGCGAAGCTGATCGACATCGCGGCGCTGGCGCTCGAGATCAGCGAGGAACACGCCACGAACGCGGTGGCCGAGCTGGGCCGCGCGCAGGACGCGACCGCGCTCGACAAGGTGCGCGAACACCTCGCGGCGGCCGAGAAGTCGCAAGCGGCCGTCGTCGAGCGGCTCGAACGCCTGCTCGAACGCCTCGCGGAGTGGGACAACTTCCAGTCGGTGCTCGGTCTGACGCGCGACATCCTGAACGGACAGAAATCGCTCAGCGAGCGCACGCGGCAGAACGCGAAGGAGAAGTGACATGAGGATCGCACGCATCTCCGTCCTGTGCGTCGTCGGGCTCCTGGGCGCCGCGCGTTTCGCCCCGGCGCAGGAGTCGCGCTCCGAATCGCAGCTGGCCGAGGACCAGGCGCTGCTCAAGCGCCAGCTCAGCCGCCTGCGCCAGACGATGGAGGTCCTGGCGAAGCGCTTCGAGGACGAGGGGCGCACGCACGCCGCGACGCTCCTGCGCGAGGGCCTGAAGCAGCTCGACACGCGGCCCGAGGAGCTGGGCGCGAAGACGCTCGAGGAGCTGATGGCCGCGGCGCAGGAGAACCTCGAGTCGGGCCGCTCGGTGCAGTCGGTCGAGGCGCAGGAAGCGGCGGTCAAGAGCCTCGAGCGCCTGTACTCCATCCTGACCGACCGGCGCGGGCTCGAGGACCTGCAGAAGTCGCTCGAGAACCTGCAGCAGTTGCGCAAGGAGCTCGGCGCGCTGGCCCAGGCCGAATCGAACCTCCGCCGCGACACGCAGGAGCTGCGCGAGCGCGCGGCGACGCCCGAACAGCGCGCGCTGCAGCAGGCGCTCGAACGCGCGCAGGCGGCGCAGCGCAGCCTGCTCGAGCGCACGCAGGCCGAGGCGCGCGCGTCGAACGACCTGGACCTCGCGGCGCTCGAGCGCGAGCTCGAGGCGCTGCTCGAGGACCAGCGCGCGGACGCCGGCGTCCTGTCGGCGTGGAAGCCCGAGGAGCGCGCCGCGCTCGAGTCCGCCGCGCGCGCCGCGGAGCAGGCCGCCGGTCCGGCCGCCCGCGCGCAGCGGCTGTCCCAGGCCGCGGCCGAGCTGCGCCGCGGCGCAGGCCGCGCGCGCTCCGGGATCGGACCTGGCAGAGTCGCAGCGCGCGCTGGAACGCGCCGGCGAACGCGAGGACCGGCACGCGCGCGCGTCGTCCGACCCGGCCGCGCAGCGCGCGGCGAGCGCGCTCTCGAAGGGCGCGCAGTCCGTGCGCGAAGCGGCCGCCGGCCGCGAGACGCGCGAGGAGGCGGCGGCGCAGCTCGAGGCCGAGGCGCGCGCGCTCGAGGCCGAGGCCAAGACCGAGGAGCAGTCGGCGCGCGACGCGCGCGCGGCGGCAGATGCGGCGCTGGCGAAGCTGCCCGATCCCGCGACGGCGGCCGGTTCGGCCGCGAAGTCCGCGCGCCAGTCGCTGGAGAACGCGCAGACCGCCGCGCGGCGCGCCGGCGAGCAGCGCAGCGGGGAAGCGGGCGCCGAACCGACTGCCGCATCGGCGCAGGAGCAGGCCGAGCAGTCGGCCGAGGCTCAGCGCGCGACGCTCGAGGCGGCGCGAGCGCTGCAGCGCGGCCTCGAGGACCTGCGCAAGATCGCCCCGGCGCTGACGGAGTCCCAGCGCGCGGCGGCGAAGCGCGCCGAGCAGATCGCGCGCGCGATGCGCTCCGTCCCGGGCGAGGGCGAGAAGGAGCGCGAGGCCGCCGCCGCCGAGATCGAGTCGGCGGCCCGCGCACAGAGTTCGGCGGCCGAGTCCGCGCAGAAGGAGCAGTCGGCCCAGGCCGCGAGTTCGGCGTCGGAGGCGCAGGCCGCGCTCGAGCGCGCGCAGTCGGCGCTGAAGCAGGCGCGCGCCGCGCGTGCGCAGTCGTCGCAGGGCGCCCGCGCGCAAGCTCAGCAGGCTCTGCAGGAAGAGCAGGCCCAGCTGGCGCAGGAGACCGAGTCGCTGCGGGAAGCCGCCGCGAAGTCGGGGCTCCAGCCCGAGGAACAGAAGGCGGCCGAGGAAGCGCTGCAGGCCGCGACCGAGGCGATGCGCGAGGCGTCGTCGCAGATCGGCGCGAGCCGCACGTCCGAGGCCTCGACCTCGCAGTCGAAGGCGCTCGAGAAGCTGCAGCAGGCCGCGCAGTCGGCGCAAGCGGGCGTGCAGCCGACGAAGCCCGAGGACAAGGCCGAGGCCGAGCGCCAGAAGGCGGAGCAGGCGCGCATCCGCGCCGAGCTGCTCAAGCTGGCCGAGCGGAACCGCCAGCGCGAGGGCGCCAAGCCCTCGAACTCGATGGAGGGCGCCTCGCGCTCGTCGAAGCGCGCCGAGGACGAGCTGGGCGACGGCGACCTGTCCGAGGCCGAGCAGGCCGAGGCCGACGCCGAGCGCCAGATGCGCGAGGCCGAGAAGGACCTCGGCCAGGAGGAGGAGCAGTACCAGCGCCTCCGCCAGGAAGAGCTCTTGTTCAAGATCGCCGAGCAGGTGAAGACGCTCACCGAGGAGCACCAGGCGCAGATGCGCGCGACGGTCGAGATCGACGCGCAGCGCAAGCCCGGCGAGCGTCCGAGCCACACCGCGCGCCTGCGGCTGCGCAAGATCGGCAAGGGCGAGGAGCAACTCGGCACGCGCGCCACAGACATCGGCAACTCGATCCGGGCCGAGCAGAGCCTCGTGTTCGCCGAGGTGCTCGATCAGGCGGCGCGCGACCTGGCCTCGATCGCGCGCGACCTGTCCGAGGAAGGCGACTGGCAGAGCGGCGAGCGCGTGCAGGCGCGGCAACAGGACGTCGAGCAGTCGCTCCTGTGGCTCGCGGAATCGCTGCAGCAGGAGAAGCAACGCCGCCAGCAGGAGCAGCAGCAACAGCAGCAGCAGCAACAGCAGCCCCCGCCGCAGAACCGGCTCGTGCCGGACGTGGCCGAGCTCAAGCTGCTGCGGCGCATGGGCGTCGACACGACCGAGGAGATCGAGCGACTGCGCATCCTGCACCCCGAGATCGAGGCCGGCGGCGAGATCGACCCGCTGTTGCTCGAGGACATCGCGCGCCTCGGATTCCGCCACGAGCGCGTCAGCACGCTCTTCCGTCAGTTCCGGACGCGCCTCGGGATCCCGGCGCCGAGCGAGGATTGATCATGGACATGCAACGCATCCCGACCTTCGCCTTCCTCTCCGGCCTCGCGCTCGTGTTCGCCGCCCGCGGCGCGCCGGCGCAAGAGCCCGCGCCGAAGCCCGTCCCGCCGCCGACTCGGCCCGTGACCGTCGCGCCGACCCCGGACGAGATCCAGCGCGAGATGGTCGAGCTCTTCGGCAAGGTCGAGCGCGAGCTGCGGGCCATCGACCGCCTGCTCCAGGAGGCTGCGCGACCGCCGGCCGCGGGGGCGGGCGGGTCGCTGGCGGAGCAGCTGCGCAACGCGCAGAGCTCGGGCCAGTCGGTGCAGAAGGACATCGACCGCATCCTCGAGCTCGCCGCGAGCCAGAACCCGAGCTCCTCGAGCTCGTCCGGGTCCGGCGGCGGCGAGCCGCAGCCGAGCCAGGGCGGGAACCCGATGGACCGCCAGGGCGAGCAGTCGACGGGCCGCGAGGCGACGCCCTCGATGCCGCAGCAGGGCGGCGACAAGCCCGAACCCGGCGGTCAGGAGCCCGGCGGCGGGAAGAAGCCCGACGGCCAGAAGCCCGGCGCGGAGAAGAAGCCCGGCGAGGGCGGACGCGATCCGAAGGACGGGCCGCAAGCCTCGAAGGAGGACCCGCAGCAGAACCCCGGCGCGGATCCGGCGCGCGGTGCGCAGGGCTCGGCCTCGGCGTCGAGCGACGCGCGCGATCGCTGGGGCGAGCTGCCCCTCCACGCGCGCGAGGTGTTCCGCAACGAGGGCGGGCGCGACATGCCCCCGCTCTACCGGGAGTGGAACGACGCCTACTACAAGCGCCTGAACAAGAAGCCGTGAGCCCGCGCGCGACGACACGCATCGTCGTCGCGACGGCGCTCGCTGCGGCGCTCGCGGCCTCGTCCGGTGCCCGCGCGGCGCGCGCGGAATTCCCGCCCGCCTCCGGAACCCGGCCCGAACGCCCGAGCGGCTCGGACGAACAGCGCGGCGACGCGCGCGCTCGCGAAGCCGACTCGAGCCCGCGTGCGGACGTGCGCGGCGACGAGGCCCATCGGCGCGCGCTCGCGCGCGGTCTCGCGTGGCACGAGGCGGCCCAGGCGCGCGCCGCCGACGGCGCGTTCCCCGCGCAGGGAGCGCGCACGACGACCGCCGGCACGGGCCCGGCCGCGGAGGTCGGCGGGTTCGCGCCGGTGGCGGTGACCTCGCTCGGCGCGTTGGCCTGGATGGCCGGCGGCAGCGCGCCCGAGCGCGGCCCCCACGGACGCGCGTGCGCGGCCGCCGTCGACTGGCTCGTTGCGCGCACGGACGTCGATCCGGGCTCGGAGCGCGCGGGCTACGTCTCGCGCACCGGCGATTCGTTGAGCCGCATGCACGGCCACGGCTTCGCCACGCTGGCGCTCGCGCAGGCTTGCGTCATGTCGCCCCACACGCCGCGCGGCGCGCGCATCCGATCGGCGCTCGTGGCCGCCGTGCGCTGCATCGAGTCGAGCCAGGGCGTCGAGGGCGGCTGGGACTACGAACCGCGCAAGGGTCTCGCGCACGAGAACTCGATCACGATCACCGCGGTGCAGGCGCTGCGCGCGGCCAAGGAGGCCGGCGTCGACGTCGACCGCGCCGTGATCGCGCGCGCCGTCGACTACGTGGGCCGCACGCAGAAGCCCGACGGCTCGTTCCGCTACGCCCTGGGCGACGCGAGCTCGTCGGTGGCGCTGACGGCCGCGGCCATCGCGACGTTCCAGATGACGGGCACGTACGAGGGCAAGCCGATCACCGAGGGCTACGACTTCCTGGCGCGGCGCCTGGCGTTGCGCGCGACCGGCGACGGCATCGAGGGAGATCTCGTGGTGTGCCCCTACTACGAGCGCTTCTACCTGGCGCAAGCGATGTGGCAGCACCTCGACGGCTCGACCTGGGCCGGCTGGTGGAACGCCGAGGCGCCGCGGGTGCTCGCGTCGCAGCGCGAGGACGGTTCGTGGTCGGATCCGCGGTTCGGCGACGTCTACGCGACGGCGATGAACTGTCTCGTGCTGGCGGTTCCCGAGGGGCTGCTGCCGATCTTCCAGCGCTGACGCGGCTACGCGCCCCAGGTCACGCTCACGCCGTTCGTCACGTTGAACGTCGAGACCGTGCAGAAGGCCGCCGCGTTGCGGTACCAGACCTGGTACACGCGCTGGTCGCCGGCGGCGACGACGCCGCGCACGCTGACCGACGCGTCCCCCGCCCCCGGGTACTGCGACATGCCCGCGGCGTTCGTCTTCGTGCCCAGCCGGACGACGGCGCCGCCCGCGCAACGCAGTCCGTCGCCGAACGCGGTGCCCGCTCCGCCGCCGAGCGCGGACGAGCCCTGGAAGTAGAGGGCCGACGAGTTGGGCATCGACGATCCGGACAGGACGAGCGTGTCGCCCGCGACGCTCGCCGCGCCGGTCGCGACGAGGAGCGCGCCCGTCGCGTCGATCGAGTTCCCGCAGCCGCGCCCCGCTCCGCCGGTGTTGCCGCACGGACAGGCCGCGCCGCTGCCGTCGCCGGCGCACAGCGTCGGGTAGGTGAAGAACGAACCGCGCACGAGCTGGAACCCGTTCAGCGATCCGAACCCCGAGAGCGTCGTCAGCCCGATCGCGAGCGTACCGCCGGAGACCGTGACGCGGTGGCGCGCGTAGGTCACGCCCAGCTGGTGGCTCCCGGTCCACTGGCCGCCCACGTCCTGCTCGGGATCGAGCGAGCCCGCGACCGCGACGCGCGTGCGGAACGTCGTGTTGTCGGGAGCCCAGGCGTACGTGTAGACGGTGTAGTCGTCGTCGACGAGCCCGGCGAAGGTCCAGGTCACGATCGACGTCGGCCCGCCCAGGTCGTGCACGTCGTCGAGCAGGTTCTGCGCCTCGCCCGTCGTGCCGAAGTTGTCGTAGTCGAAGTTCAGGAAGCCGCCGCTCGACGTGATCGTCGCGCCCGTGGGCGCGCCGTCGAGCCCGACGAGCGCGAGCGCGGACGCCGGCGCGGCGACGGGGTTCCATGCGCCGGCACTTCCCACCGCGGCGTAGCTCGAGGCGGGCGCCGGGAAGAGGACGTTCTGGCCGATGTCGACGTTGAGGCTCTGCGCGGCGGCGTTCGCGGCGAACGCGGCCAGGGCGAGGAACGGGAGGGCGATCGGTTGGGTGCGGCTCATGGTGGAGATCCCGCGCGGGCGGCGTCTCCGAGGATCGGAGCGGCCCGCGCGCATCGGGTCCATGCTACCTGCGATCGCCGGCTACAGGCGAAACGTGGCCGAGAGCGCGAACAGGAATTCGTCGGCCTCGCCCCCCGGGGCGTCCTCGGCCAGCGCCCGGTAGTACGTGAAGCTCGGACCGAACCACATGCCGTTCAGGTAGGGCCAGTCGATCCCGGCTCCGGCGTAGATCCCGGTCGCGTAGGGGTCGAAGGGCTCCTCGAGATCCTGCGTGGACCAGCGCAGGTATCCCCCGCCGCGCACGTACGGACGCCAGCCGTCGGGGTGCCACGTGCCGCGCATCCCGACCGTCGCGCGCCACATGTCGACGTCGTCCGTGTTCGGGACCGTGACGTGCGCCGACGTGTACGAGATGCCGAACTCGACCGACGGCGTGCACTCGGTGCGCGCGATGTCGAAGCCGCCATCGATCCCCCACGCCGCTCCGTCGCCGACCGGGTCGCCGCGGGCCTGTTCGCGATCGAGGAATCCGAGCGAGAAGCGCACCCACTCGCGCGAGGGGCGCGACTCCGCGCCGCGCCATTCGGGACGGATCGCCTCGTAACGCTCGTCCTGCGGTCCGCCGTCCGCGGGCGTGCGGCACGCCCCGCCGGCCGCGACGACGACGGCGAGCCCCGTGGCGGCGCGCCATCGCGCGCAGGAATTTCCGGACATCGGCGCATCCTCACGACCGGGGGCGAGCGTGTCCAGCGGGCCCCGGGGCCTCGTGCTAGGCTTCGTCCATGGCCGTCCGTTTCCGCCGTCCGGGCGCTGTCGGGCCCGGACCCGCCCCGCGCGCGATGCTCTCCTGGGCGGCCGGATGCGCGCTGGCCGGTCTCGCGGCTCCCGCCGCACGCGCGCAGTCCTGCGACGTCTTCGGCCCGCTCGACGCGGGCGCGCGGATCAGCCAGGCCGCGAACTACGACCAGCTGTGGTGCGCGCCGGCGCGCACCGGATCCGACTGGACGATCGTGTGGAGCGCGGGACAGGACGTCGTGATGCGCCGCTTCTCGAGCACGCTCGCGCCGCTCGGCGGCGACACGCTCGTGAACACGACGCTCGCGCTCGAGGTGCAGGACGAGCCCGCGATCGGCGTCGCGACGGGCGGCAACTTCCTCGTCGCGTGGTCGGAGCGCCACGGTTACGACGGCCAGCAGATGGGGATCTTCGGCCGCGTGTACGCGAGCGGCGGGATCCCGCTGGGCACGGAGTTCCAGGTCAACCAGGCCTGGGCCGCCTCGCAATGGCGCCCGTTGATCGCGCCCACGCCCGCGGGCGGCTTCGTGGTCGCGTGGTCGGGCGACTGGGACGGCGACTCGTTCCTGCGCGTGCTCGCGTCGAACGGCGCGCCGATCTCGGGCGACGTGGCCATCAACCAGTACGAGTTCGACGCCCAGGTCGACCCGGCGGTCGCCGTGGCGCCGGACGGGACGATCTTCGCGGCGTTCGTCGACTTCTCGAGCCACGGCGGCGTCGGCTCGGGCCTGAACCTGTGGGGCCGCCGCTTCTCCGCCGCGGGCGCGCCGCTCGGGAACGAGTTCCCGCTGCCGGGCACGTTCGTGAACGGCGACCAGCGCGTGCCGCGCGTCGGCGTCGACGCGCAGGGACGGTTCGTCGTCGCGTGGCAGGACGAGCTGGCCGACGGATCGGGTTCCGCGATCGCGCTGCGGCGCTTCGACGTGCTCGGGAACGCGCTGGGCGGCGACGTGCTCGTGAACACGACGACGGCGGGCTCGCAGACGAGCCCGGTCGTCGCGGTCGATCCCGACGGCAGCTTCCTCGTCGCGTGGGAGGACTGGTCGCTCGCCACGCCGCGCGTGCGCGCGCGGCGCTTCTCGGCCGACGGGACGCCGGCGGGCGCGGAGTTCTCGATGTCGCCGCCGGGCACGTGGGCCGAGCGTCCGTCTCCCTGGTCGCACGCGGCGAGCGGCGGCTTCGTGCTCGGCTACGACGTGTGGAACGGCACGGACTACGACGTGCACGCGCGGCGCTTCGTGGAGACCGGCGGACCGCAGACATTCTGCGCGGCCAAGACGAACTCGCAGGGCTGCGTGCCCGCGATCACCGCGTCGGGCTCGCCCAGTTTGGGGTCCGGCGCGCCGTTCACGATCGGCGCGGTGAACGTGATCAACCAGAAGTACGGCCTGCTCGTGTACGGAACGTCGTCGGCGTTCACGCCGTTCCAGGGCGGCACGCTGTGCGTCGCGAGCCCGCGCCGCACCGGTTCGCAGATCTCGGGCGGCACCGTCGGGCCGCCGAACTGCACGGGCACCTTCGCGTTCGACTTCAACGCCTATGCGCGCTCGGGAGCGGATCCGGCGCTCGCGATCGGGACCACCGTCTCGGCGCAGTGGTACTACCGCGACGTGCAGGATCCGGCCGGGTTCGGCTCGGGCCTGACCGACGCGGTACGCTTCGCGCTATGCCCGTAGGCCCGAGGCCGCGAACCCGGCGTCTGCTCGCCGCGACCCTCGGGCTCCTGGGCGCCTTGCTCCTGGCCGAGGGCGTCGCGCGCATCGACGCGCTCTTCCCGGGCAAGCCCTACGACGCGAGCGCGATGCGCGGGTTCCTCGCCGATCGCGCCGCGTCCACGGACTACGGCGATCTGTCGACGTTCGCGGTCGTGAGCCCGGGCGGCGATCCGCACGAGTACCGCCCCGTGCCCGATCCGTGGAGCGGCTGGACGTCGCCCGCGCACATCGAGCTGGTCGGACGCGGCACGCGCTGGTTCCGGAACGGTCGCGACGCCGAGACCTTCGACGTCTTGCTCCTCGGCGGCTCGTTCGCGGCACAGTTCGGCAACCTGAACGCGCAGCGCCTGCGCGCGTGGATCGGCGACCTGCCGGAGGTCGCGCCGCGCCGCGTCGAGGTCTGGAACCTCTCCGTGGCGGCGCAGAAGCAGCCCAGCCACCTGCACCGGCTGACGGGGCTCCTGGCGCTGGGCTGGAGGCCCGACCTCGTCGTGTGCATCGACGGCTACAACGAGCTGGCGCTGTCGGCCGAGAACGCCGCCGTCGGCGTCGATCCGGTCCAGCCGTCGGCCGCGTTCTGGGGCGCGATGGCGCGCGCGGGCGACGTCGATTCGCGCGTGCTCGACCTGCTCGTCGTGATGCGCGCCGCGCAGGTGCGCACCGCCGCGCGCGCGCACAGCGGACTGCAGTTCGGCGTGTGGCGCAGCGCGCTGCTCTCGCGCGCGTGGTCGGCCTGGATGGCCGGCCCGCAGGCGGAGTTCGGCGCCGCGCGCGCGCAGTACACGGCCTGGCTCGGGACGGACGACGCGCAGATCGCGGTGCGCGGTCCGGCGCCGATCCCCGCCGGCGCGGATCGACCGGCGGGCGCCGCGCCGCCCGGCGTCGCCGAGGGCGTGGCGGCGTGGGCGGGCGCGTCGCGCGACCTGCAGGCGATCTGTGCCGCGCGCCGCATCCCGCTCGTGCACGCGCTGCAACCCGGCCTCGACGACGAGGGCTCGAAGCCCGCGTCGCCCGAGGAACTGCGCACGAACGTGCTGACGGCGACGTGGCGCGAGTCGATCCGCGCGGGCTACCCCGTCCTGCGCGGCACCCGGGACGCGTTGGAGCGCGAAGGTGTCGTCGTGCGCGACGGCTCGCGCCTCTTCGCGGAGCGCACGGAGACGCTCTACGTGGACGGGTGCCACCTGAACGACCGCGGGTACGAGCTGTTCGGGCTCGCGGTCGCCGAGTGGATCCGCGGCGCGCTCGACGCACGTTGACCGGCCGCGGACCGTCGAATCCGTGCGGCCGCTCAGGGCGTGCGCAGCCGGCCCGCGCTCCAGATCCGACGCGGCGACGCGCGCTTCTCGACCGTGTGGAAGGACCCCGTCGCGAGGTCGTGCAGCTTGATCGTGGCCAGCGCGAACTGCGGTCCGAAGAGGTCGAACTCCCACTGCGCCTCCTGGCCCAGGGTCGGCGCGGAGAAGGAGACGAGAAGCCCGTCCCCGACGCAGGCCATCGGCTGCAGGCTGCCGCGCAGCGCGAGCGGGGTGGCCGCGCCGTCGGCGAGCGCGACGCGCACCGCGGTGAGCACGTCGTCGACGCGCCGGAAGACCAGCACGGAGACCAGCACGGACGCCGGCGCGTCACCCGGCGCGTCGCCCGGCGCCGTCTCGGCCAGCACGAACTCTCCCGGTCCGAGATCGCGCGCCGGACCCGGGTCGCGCAGGTCGACGAGCGCGATCGAGCGCGCCCCGTCCTCGCGCGCGACGACGCACGCCACCCGCTGGGCGTCGATCCAGGCCGGCGTCGAGTTCCAGCAGGCGAAGCCCGTGGCGCGGACCTCGGCGGTCGCGAGCGACATGACGACGAGCTCGCGCAGCACGCCGCCGCGCGAGCGCGGATCGTCGTCGGCGAAGGGTGCCAGGATCGCGGCCTGCTCCCCGTCGGCCGAGATCGCGAGCGCCGCGATGCGCCTCGGGAAGCGCCCGACCGGCAGGTCGTCGCCGCGCACCTCCGCGCGGCGGACGGCGAGCCCGGCTCGATCGTCGTGCACCGCGTAGACGAAGCGGCCGTCCGGCGCCGGACCGGCCAGCGCGACGATCGTCCCGCGGATCGCGTGGTCGAGCCGATCGCCGCGCGGCAGGAACGTGATCCCGATCGGGCCCTCCCCGCTGGCGGAGAGCACCGCGCCCTGCGCGCGGGCCCCGATCGCGGGGGTCTCGAGGCCCTCGACGGGCGCGTAGCCCGGACCGCGCGAAATGAGCGGCAGCGAGGCCGTGGACGGCGCCGTGCAGCCGCCGACGAGCGCGAGCGACACGACGAGGCCCGGGAACACGGATCGCATCAGCGCTTCTCCTCGAACACGTACGCGGTGCCGCCGCGGCGGAACCACACGGTCTCGATCTCGTCGCGGCGGTACACGCGCCGCGCGTCCTTCGGATCCGGCGACGCCGGATCGTTCACCACGCAGTTGCCCTCGCGGTCGAAGCCGGCGAGGACGAGCAGGTGTCCCGCGGTCTTCGCGTACGGCGCACCGGAGAGCTGCCCTTCGTTCACCGCGATGCTCATCACGACCGGCGTGCCGGCAGCGATCAGCCGTTCGACGGCGGCCCAGTCGGAGAAGCGCGTCAGGTAGCCGGGCACGCCGTACGACCACGCCGTCTGCACGTTGCGCGGCCAGTTGCCGTAGAGGTCGTGCGCCGGATCGAACGCGCGCTCCGCGACCGACAGCGTCGCGACGTCGACGCCGCGGTAGCCGAGCACCATGGCGACCGACGTCGGGCTGCAGATGCGGCCGGCGATCTCCGCCGCCTCGGTCTTCTGGCTGCGCAGCGGCACGTCCAGCACGGTGCCCCACGGCCGCGGGTCGGGCGGCGCGAGCGGCTCGACCGTGCGCTCGACGTCGCTGAAGCACAGCCGCATGCGGCGGATCTCGAGCGTCGGCTCGCCCGACGTGGCGAACGCGCGCAGGCGCACCTGCGCCGAGCGGAACGTGCGCTCGCCGCGGAAGTAGTCGACGTCGACGCGCCCGCCCTCGCAGGCCACGACGCGCTCCGCGAGCGGCGGCGCGAAGGCCGGCACGCCCCAGTCGCCGACGTGCATCCAGGCCGAGAACCCGCCGTCGGGTTCCGTGCCGACGCGCAGCTCGACGACGAACGCGGTGCGCGGCGGCGCGTCGACGTTCCAGGACACGAGCAGGTCGCGGAAGGGCAGCGCGCTCTTCTCGACCAGCGACTCGCGCACGACGGGCTGGCCGGGCGCCGGCCGCAGGCGGTACGGATTCGAGGCGCTGGCCCGGTCCGCGAGGGTCGGGGACGCATCGCGCAGCTCGGTCCACTGCGCGCTGCGCATCTCGGCGTAGACCGGCGCTCCGGCGAGGATCCACGCGGCGAGGAACGACATGGGCGGGAATCTACGCGCCCGGTGCGCGCCGTGTAAGTGCGAGCCGAGCGTCCGCGCGGTCCGCGGGACGGACTCGTGCGGAGGCGCACGGCGGCGTGCGCTCCCGGATGGCGCCGACGGGCCGGGCCGCCGCGGCGTGCGCTGGCACGCCATGTGCCTTAGGCTGGACCGCGATCGAGGCGCGGCGGCCCCATCCTCCGACCGCTCGACCCGACGCCGACATCATGCTCGAAATCCTCGCTCTCACGGCGCTCCTGTCGCAGTCCCCGGCGGTGACGCCCCTCCCCGCTCCGACGGTCCAGACCGAGGCCGCGGCGCAGGACCTGAAGGAGACGCGGCGCATCCTGCGCCTCGCCAGCGGGCAGACGATCCGCGTGCTGTCGCGCTGGCGCGACGGAGCGTGGGAGTACAAGGGCCGCGGCGGCTGGGAGCGCCTGGACCCGCGCGCGGTGACCGGCGCCGAGCTCGAGGCCGACGCCTTGCGCGCCTGGCGCGAGCAGCGCACGCAGACCGACGCGAAGGACCTCGAAGCGCGCTGCCGCCTGGCGCAGTTCGCCGGCGAGCGCGGGCTCGCGACCGAGGCCCTGGCCGAGCTCGACGCGGTGCTCGGCGCCGATCCCGACCACGCCGGCGCGCTGGCGGTGCTGCGCGGCACGTGGCTCCTCTCCGTGCCGTCGCTCGACGTCGCCGCGGACAAGGAAGCCGCCGCGCGCGCGGAGCTCCTGCGCTTCGGTTCGTCGCTGCCGCCGGCCGGGCGCGAGGTCGCCGTGCGCGAGCTGGCCAAGAGCCGCGACCGCGCGGCGCTGCAGCTCGAGGTCGCGCGCGACCTGTGGTCGCCGATCGTGGTGCGCCGCTCGTTCGCGGCGCTGGCGCTGCGGCGCATCTTCCCGGGCGAGGAGGTGCGTCCCCTGCTCGTCCACTCCGTGCGCGACGCGTCCGAGGACGTGCGCCGCGAGAGCGCGCGCGCGCTGCGCGCCGTCGGCGATCCCGCGCTCGTGCTGCCGCTGACGAAGGCGCTCGAGAGCCCGTCGCTCGCGATCCGATCGAACGCCGCGACGGCGCTGGGCGAGATGGGCTACCCCGCGGCCGTCGAGCCGCTCGTCGCGCGCATGGCCGCGGCCTTGCAGTCGTCGACCGACGCGCGCGCTCCGCACGCGAACATCTTCACCGGGCGCCAGATCGCGTACGTGCAGGACTTCGACGTCGAGGTCGCGCAGTTCCAGGCCGTCGCCGACCCGCAGGTCAACGTGCTCCTGGAGGGCTCGGTCCTCGACGCGGCGGTCATCTCGACGCGCGAGGAAGGCGTCGAGACCGAGCTCGTCGCCATCCGCAAGTCGCTCGAGAAGATCGTGGGCCAGCGTCCGGGCGGCACGGCGCGCGAGTGGCTGCGCTGGTGGGAGAAGGACGGCGCGCAGTGGCGCGCGGCGGACCACGCCGGGCCGGCGACGCGTTCGGGCGGCTGAGAGCCCGAGGACGGTCCGCACGGGCTCTCCCGCGGAGCCCGGCGCGCGTCACTTCCCGATGCCCAGGAACGGCATCACGATCTCGAACGCGATCAGGAGGATGATGATCCACTCGAGCACCTCCATGCGCTGCGTCGAGGCGTGGTCGTAGAGCTTCTGGTGGATGCTGTCGAGCGTGTCGAGCTTGCGCAGGATCCCCGAGTTCCACTCGTTCAGGCGGAAGCGCTGCGTCGCGGTGCGGTGCACGCGCGCCAGGTACTGGTCGCCGAGCAGCTTGAGCGCGTTCGAGACGCGCTCGAACAGGATGGCGCCGTCGACCTGCATCTGCGCGACCGCGCGCATCTCCTTGCGCGCGGTGCCGGGCAACCGCAGCACGCTCCACAGGCGCGGCGTCTGCAGCGCCTCGTAGGCGCGGTCGAGCGAGCGGTCGAGCTTCGCGTCGAGGAAGCGCATCTCGAGCAGCTGCAGGTTCGCGAACTCGAGCACCGAGACGACGTCCTCGGGCTCGCGGTCCACGAGCAGCGCGGCGTTCCAGTCGAGCACCGCCAGGTCCTGCGCGCCGAAACGCACTCGGCCCGACAGCGCCTCCTGGACCTCCTGGTCGGAAGGGCAGTCGCGCTCCGAGCGCAAGAGCCGCGCGAAGTCGGCCGCGTGCTCGTTGAGGACGACCTCCGCGTCGCGGTCCCCTTCGAAGGCCGGGATCTGGAAGACCAGGAAGTCCTCCTCGGGATCGGCGAGACCCGGACGGTCGACGTGCTCGCGGATCAGGTCGAGCAGGTGCGCGACGAGCTGCTCCGCGTGCGTCTCGATGCGCGGCTCGCTGGCGAGAGCGCACGAGAGCTCGATCAACTCCGCGAGCGTCCCCGTGAACGGGATCGCGTAACCGACGGACACGCCGCCGAAGTCGTAGAGGAGGATCTCCGCCGTGCCGCTCGTGCGGCGGCCGCCCACCTCGATGGGCTCGAACTCGCGCACGAGACGCAGCGGCGCGGGATCGAACTGGAAGTACTGCGGCGCGTGTCCCTTGTGCCGGATGCGCTCGTCGTCCTCGAGCCCGCCGACGTGCGCGCGGCAGGCGTCGAGGCGGATCGACAGGCCGATGTCGTACGCGACGAGCACGCGCACGGTCGCGCCCTGGATGCGGAGCGTCGCTCTGGGTGCGTCGGCCATGGGCGGGCCAGTCTACGGAAGGCCGTGCCCGGAACCCGCGCGCGTCACGGCGCGCGCAGCTTCACGTTGCGGAACTCGACGCGGTCGCCGTGGTCCTGCAGCGCGATCCGGCCCGTCTTCGGCTTGCCGTAGTTGGGCATCTTGGCGAACTTGCTGGCCGCCACCGCGGCCTTCCACTCGTCCGTCCACAGGTCGTAGGCGACGACCAGCTCGCCGTTCAGCCAGTGCTCGACGCGCGAGCCGATCACGAGGAGCCGCGCGTCGTTCCACATGCCGACAGGCCGCGTCAGGTCGCGGTCCGGCGCGTTCAACGCGTAGTTCGAGCCGGCCGAGGTGAGCGGGTTGCGCCCGTCGGGGTGCTTGTCGTTGTCGAGGATCTGCATCTCGGGGCCGCTCTCCCACACGTACGAACCCGTGTCCGCCACGTGGAAGAAGACGCCGCTGTTGCCGCCTTCGGGGATGCGCCACTGCAGCGCGAGCTCGAAGTCGGCGTACTGCGCCTTCGTCACGAGATCGCCGCCGTCTCCGGTGCGCACGAGCGCGCCGTCGATCGCTTCCCAGCCGCGCACGGGGCCCGAGCTCTTGAAGTTCGTGAACTCCGTCACGGACTTCCCGTCGAAGAGCAGCTTCCAGCCGGCCTTGCGCTCGGCGTCGGTGAGCACGTTCTGCGGCTTCGCCGGCGGCGCGGGCCGCAGCGCGAGCGGGCGATCGGCCGGCACGCGGTTCAGCGTGTACCAGGCCTCGGTCGACCAGAGCTTCGAGCCGGACGCGTCGACGAGCGGACCGACGACGCGCACGTGCACCACGCGGCCGGCCTCGAGCCCGTCGATCTTCAGCGCGACGCGGCGCCGATCCTCGGACACGGACGCGGTGCGCACGACGAGGCGGCGCTCGTCGACCTTCGGGCCGCCGTACTGCTCCGTCGGGACGTACTTCCAGTCCTCGACGAACCAGTTCTCGCTCTCCCAGCCCAGCCCTTCCGCCAGCGGCTCGGTGAACTCGACCTCGAAGCCGCCCGTCTTCGCGCGCACGGCGAGCACGTCGAACACCGGCTTGTCCTGCCAGGCGATGCGCTGCAGGCCGTACATGAGCTTGCCTTCCTGCCCCCAGTTGCCGGTCGAACCGACCCCGCCCACGTAGAGTGCGCCGTCGGGCCCGACGACGAGTCGGTTCATGCCGGCCTCGAGCCCCTGCGTCCAACGCAGGATCGCGCCCTGCCACACGCCGTCGACCTCCTCGATCGCGTCGCGCTGCAGACCGCCGTACGTGACGTCGGCGTGCGCGACCTGGCCCGAGTACGGTCCGAATCCCCGCGGGATCGTGCACGGCTGGCTCGGGCTGTTGCCGATGTCGTTCTGCGGCATCCACACGACCGGCGGCGTGGCGGGCAGCGTGGCCGCGGCCTCGTCCAGCACGGCGCGCGAGCCGAAGAACGCCCCCGTCTCGAGCCGCAGCAGCTTCGACGACGGCAGCCAGTCGCCCTGGTTGTCCGTGATCAGGATCGCGCCGTCGGGCGCGAGCCCGATCCCGTTCGGCGTGCGCAGTCCGTGCGCCACGACCTCGTACTTGCCCGTGTCCGGATCGATCTTCAGCACCGATCCGCGGCCGGGCACCTGCGGCTTCGTGCTCTTGCCGCCCGGGTCGATCGCGATCGCGAGGTTCAGGTACAGCGACCCGTCCTTCTCGACGAGGCCGAACGTGAACTCGTGGAAGTTCGGCGAGACCTCCCAGGCGGAGCAGACGGCGCGGTATTCGTCGCACACGCCGTCGTGATCGCGGTCGATGAGCTCCGTGAGCTCCTGCTTCTGCGCCACGAAGATCCGGTCCTTCCCGTCCGCTCGCCCCTTCGTGACCACGAGGCCGAGCGGCTCGGCCAGCCCGGCCGCGAAGCGCGAGGTCTTCACCATCGATGCGTCGCCACTCGTGGCGTTCTCGAGCGCGTACACGGCCCCGATCGCGTCCCACGTCGCGACGAGGAGCTTCCCGTCGCTCGTCCAGGCCAGGCCGCCGACCTTGGGCTCGAAGCCCGCGGGCCGGATCGTCTGCACCTTCAACGCGGGATGCGCCGCGTCGAGCGGCATCGAATCGCCGGGCCGGCCCTTGGCCAGCGGCTTCACGAGGCGCTTCTTGCCCGGCGCGGTCACGTGCACTTCTCCCGCCGCGCACGACAGCGCGCTCGACGGGATGATCTCGAACTCCGTCGCGCCGGGCCGCTTCCACGAGAGGGAGAGCTCCCAGCCTCCGTACGTCTCGAAGTGCCACAGGTCGAGCGGGTGCGATCCGGCCGCGAGCTCGAGCTCGACGTCCTTGTTCGTCGGGCTGTGCAGCCCGTCGTGGTCGATCGCGACCTTCCCGTCGACCCAGAGCTTCGACCCGTCGTCGCTGCGCAGGCGCAGCGTGTACTTCCCGGCCGACGCGATCTCGAGCCAGCCCTTCGCGTGCGTGACGAACGTGTCCTCGAGGCCGCCCAGGTCGGCGTCCTTCATGTCGATCGTGTCGAGGCGGTGCGCGACGTTCGGCGTCTGACCCGGCACGAGCGGCAGCAGCTCCTCCATCGGCTCGCCGACGAAGTACCAGTACACCGAGAGGCCCGGTTCGCGCGGGGTCGGCGCGTCCTGCGGCGCGAGGGCCGCGAGGGACAGGAGTGCGGCGAGCGCGATCACTTGGCACCGCCCTTCGCGCCCTTGGCCGAAGCGTCCTTCGCGTCCGACTTCTCCAGCTCGATCGGGTCGTAGAACTGCGTCAGGCTGTTCGTCTTGCGGTTCGCGTCGAGCCACAGCATCGAGTCGATCTCGGTGCCGATCACCTGGCCCTGCGCGTCCTTGATGTCGACGAGACGCTCCTGCGCCGCGCCGCCCGCGTCGATGAACCGCCCGCGCGATGCGTCCGTGCGCACCTGCACGGCGACGAGCACGCCCGGCGGCACCTCGGGCGCGTGGAAGCGGCGCATGAACCCGGGCAGACCCGGTTCGAGCGCCCAGTCCTCGAGCTCCTCGGGTCGGAACACCTGGTCGGCGCGCACCGATTCCGGACGCTCCTCGACGCGGATCGCGCGGCCGTCCTTGAGCACGATGTCGTAGAGCAGCACGCACGCTCCGTGATCGATGCGGTAGCCGCGCCACTCGGCGTGCGCCGACGTCGGCTGGTCGCCGACGCGGGCCATCCACACGTCGCCCTCGATCCCCTTCGCGTAGTCCGCGCCGCGCGACGTCGGCGTCGGACCGTGCACGGTCGTGTAGACGGCGCCGTCGAACTTCACGCCGCCCTTCCAGGCCTTGTAGAAGCCGCACGTGCGCGTGTCGTACGCGGCCCACAGCTCGTCGGACAAGGCCAGCGTGACGATGCGCACGCGCTTGTCGAGCACGCAGCGGAACACGAAGGGGTCCCGCGCGCGCGCGAAGACCGGCGCTTCCGCGCGCGGCGGAGGACCTTGCTCCGCTGCTTGCTGCTGCTGACCGAGCGCGAGGACGAGGGTGACGAGGATCATCGGGGCTCTTCGACCTGCGCGAGCGCCGGTCGCTTGTAGGGGTAGAACGTGATCAGCAGGGAGAGGCAGGCCAGGGACGCCCACATCGGCACGGCGAACAGTCGCGTGTAGTCGGTTCCGCCGCCGGCCGCGCCGTCGCCGGCGGTCGCCGGGAGCGTCGCCCACTTCGCGACCCAGCCGGCGACGAGGCTGCCCACGATCACGCCGATGCCGACGATGACGAGGTTGTAGAGGCTCTGCGCGCTGGCGCGCACGTCGCCGGTCGTCTCCTCGTCGACGATCATGAAGGCCAGGAAGATGAAGCACCCGAAGATCGGGCCGTGCAGCGCGAGGCCGAGGACGAGCGTGAGCATCGTCGGCAGCGGGATCGAGTCCACGTAGGCGAACAGCGCCATCCGCGCCGCGTACGCGATCAGCCCGACGGCGAGGAGCGTCTTGCGCGAGACGCGCTTGGCGAAGAGCGTGATGGCGCCGAGCACGAGGACCTCGGACATCTGGCCGATGGTCATCAGGCCGCCTCCGCCGGCGCCGAAGATCGTCTTGAAGAACTCGGGCGCCTGCGCCTGCTTCGCGCCGAGGAACGACTCGGTGTGGACGAAGTAGAACTGGTGGATGCAGCTGACGGGGATCGTCAGCAGGAACAGCGTGAGCAGCGGCTGCTTCTTGATCTCGCCGAGCGCCTCGAGGGCTGCGTTGGCCTGCTTGCCGCGCGACGGCGGCGTGTGCGGCAAGGTCAGCGAGTAGGCCGCCATCGCGAAACCGAGCAGCGCGCTCAGGCGGAACGTGTCGGCCTTGCCCGCGATCACGTCGTCCGGGTGCATGTGCAGGAGCCACTGCCCGATCGCGAGGCCGACCACGATCCACCCGAACGTCCCCCACAGCCGCACGCGGCCGAAGTCGCGGTCGCGGTCGGCCAGGTGGTGGAACGCGAGCGAGTTCGTCAGCGCCATCGTCGGCGCGTACATGAAGCCGTAGGCCAGCGAGAAGCACAGGAAGATCGTGTAGTCCTCGATGCTCGCGAGCTGCCAGATCAGGACCGCCCCGATCAGGTGGAGGATCGCGAGCAGCTTCTCGGTCGCCAGGAGCCGGTCGGCGATCTGCCCGGCGAAGAACGGCCCGAAGATCGCGCCCACCGCTCCCGCGGCGAACATGCCCCCGATCTTCTCGGGTTCCATGTGCCGGTGGTCCTTCAGGAAGGAGAACAGGAACGGCAGCCACGCCCCCCAGATCGAGTACTGGAGGAACATCATCAGGCTCAGGCGTGCACGAATCGACGCGGAGGTGGCGTTCAAGATCGGGGGGCTTTCGGCACGAGCGTCGCGAGCGGAACGAGCGCGGCGCCGGGAAGGCGCCGCGTCGACAAACGTGGGGTCACTCGGAGAACGCCGCGTCGAACGCGCGCTCGCTGCGCGGGAAGTCGAGGCGGCGCACGAACGCCGACGACTCCTTCGCGCCGTGCTCGCGGTCCATCAGCGCGTCCTCCCACTCGACCGTGAGCGGACCGGCGTACCCGGTCTGGTTCAGGATGCGCACGATGGCCTCGAAGTCGATGCGGCCGCGGCCGGGCGAGCGGAAGTCCCAGTTGCGCCCGTCGCGGCCGAAATCGACGTGGCCGCCGAACGTGCCGACCGGCGTGGGCACCGGCGACCACCAGACGTCCTTGACGTGCACGTTCCACACGCGCTCGCCGAAGCGGCGCAGGAAGAGCAGGTAGTCGACGCCCTGGTAGCCGAAGTGCGACGGGTCGAAGTTGAAGCCGAACGCCTTGTGCCCGTTCAGCGCCGCCAGCGAACGCTCGGTGCTGGCGACGTCGAACGCGATCTCGGTCGGGTGCACCTCGAGCGCGAAGGACACCTTGAGCTTCTGGTACTCGTCGAGGATCGGCGTCCAGCGCGCCGCGAACTCGGCGTAGCCCCTCTCGATCGCGCCCGGCGGGAGCGGCGGGAAGGCGTAGGCGTAGTTCCAGATCGGCGAACCGGTGAAGCCGACGACGACTGTGCGGCGGGTTCGCTTGAGAACGTCCTTGACCGACTTCGGCGCCGCGTCGAAGAACACGCGCGCGGCATGACCGGTGTCGATCATCTCCTGCGCGGCGCGCTTGCGAACCTCCGCGGGCTTGCCGTTCCCCCACACGCGCTCGGGCAGGATCGACTTGTGGCGCTCGTCGATCACGTCGGCGACCGCCTGGCCCACGAGGTGGTTCGAGATCGCGAACGAGCCCAGGCCGTGGTCCTGCAGGAGCTCCCAGTGCTTCGCGACGTAGCCCTTGTCCTTGAGCGCGCGCTGCACGTCGAAGTGATCGCCCCAACAGGCGAGCTCGAGGCCGTCGTAGCCGAAATCGCGCGCCTTCCGTGCGAGCGTCTCGAGCGGCAGGTCGGCCCACTGGCCGGTGAAGAGGCAGACAGGGCGGGGCATGGGTTCCTCCGGGCGGGTCGCGGAGGATAGGGCGGTCGGCGCCGGAGCGCGAGAGCGGCGTCGCATCCGCCGGCGCGGGTCGCGCCGCTACCCGTGCCCGCCGGACGCGTCCGACCCGATGTGGTGCACGGGCACGTAGGCCGGGTCCCAGACCGAGGCGCGCACGAGCGGCTCGACGTCCTCCGCGCGGACGCGGCGTCCGAGGTCGTGCTCGCTGGCGTAGCGCACGACCGCGCAGGCGATGTCGAAGCTCACGCGGCGCAGATCGCTCTGGCACGGATAGATGGCGCCCTGCGCCAGCCTCTCCGCGCTCACCGCGCGCGCCAGCGTGGACGACGCGACGTAGAACATCTCGGTCGTGATCTCGCGCGTCTCCGCGATCGCCGCGCCCAGCCCCAGGCCGGGGAAGATGAAGACGTTGTTCGCCTGACCGACGACGTGCCGGCGACCGTCGCGCACCACGTCCTCGAACGGGCTGCCGGTCGCGACGATCGCGCGGTCTCCGCTCCAGGCGTAGGCCTCGGCCGGCGTGCACTCGGCCTTGGAAGTCGGGTTCGAGAGCGGCAGCACGATCGGCCGCTCGACGTGCCGCGCCATCTCCTCGACGATCTCGCGCGTGAACGTGCCGGCCCGCGCCGTCGCGCCGACGAGGATCGTGGGCTTCAGCGCGCGCACGACGTCCACCGGCTTCAGGTCCCGCGACGGATCGAGTCCGAGCTCGGCCATCGCCTCGCGCGGCAGCGCCAGCTCGCGCTTGTGCGGCTCGTCGATGGCCTGCCCCTCGTGCAGGAACCCGCGGCTGTCGAACGCGGCCAGCGCGCGGCGGATCCGCGCCTCGCTCGCGCCGTCCGCGCGCATCGCGAGCCCGGAGAGCCGCGCGATGCCCGTGCAGGCTTCCCCCGCCCCGAGGAACAGCAGGCGCTGGTCCGCCATGCGCTGCCCGGTGATGCGCAGCGCGGCCAGCATCCCCGCGACGGTGACGCTGGCCGTGCCCTGGATGTCGTCGTTGAACGACGGGATGCGGCGGCGGTAGCGCTCGAGCAGCGTGAACGCGCGATCCTTGTGGAAGTCCTCCCACTGCACGATCGCCTTGGGGAACACCTCGCGCACGGCGTGCACGAACGCCTCGATGAAGTCGTCGTAGGCCTTCCCGCGCAGGCGCTTCTTCGGATAGCCGAGGTAGAGCGGATCGGCCAGGAGCTCGGGGTTGTCCGTGCCGACATCGAGGCTGATCGGCAGGCAGTGCGACGGGTGCAGCCCGGCGCCGGCCACGTAGAGCGCGAGCTTCCCGATCGGGATGCCCATGCCGCCGCAGCCCTGGTCGCCCAGGCCGAGGATGCGCTCGTTGTCGGTGACGACGATCAGGCGGATGTCCTTGAACGGCGCGTTGCGCAGCACCGCCGGGATGTCGCCGACGTCGTCGGGCGTGATCCACAGGCCGCGCGCCGAGCGGTAGATGTGGCTGAACTTCTGACAGGCCTCGCCGACGGTCGGCGTGTAGACGACCGGCATCAGCTCGGCCAGGTTGTCCGCCAGCAGCCGGTAGAACAGCACCTCGTTGCGGTCCTGCAGGCTCGCCAGGCCGATGTAGCGCTCGAGCGGCGTCGACTTGGCGCGGATCTGGTCGATGGCCAGCGCCGCCTGCTCGGCCAGCGTCGTCACCCGGTACGGCAGCATGCCGTGCAGACGCAGCGCCGCGCGCTGCTCGCGATCGAACGAGGTGCCCTGGTTCGTGGACGGGTTGTCGAGCAGCCAGACGCCGGTCTTGCGCGTCTCGACGCGCTTCGGCCCGGAGAGTTCGTCGTCGTCGCGGGTGGACATCCGCCGAGCGTATCTCGCGGCGCCGGGCGCGGCCACGCCGGCGCGCGCGTCGCGGCCTCGCGCGGCGATCAGGGCGTGAACGTCAGGCTCACGAGGTTCGTGAGGTTCGCCGGCGCGCACGGGCTCGCGACGTCGCGGTACAGGCTCTGGAAGTGGTAGGTCCCGCCCGCGGCGATGTAGACGGGATCGATCAGGTTCGGCACCCACGAGGCGACGCCGCCGCCCTTCCAGTCGTGCTGGCCGACGCGCCGCAGCGATCCTCCGGCGCAGCGCAGGCCGGCGAAGTTCGGCACGCCCGAGCCGCCGCCGGCGGTCGACGTCCCGAAGAAGAGGTACGTCGAGCCGCTCGATCCGCCCGGCAGTCCGCGCGCGAGGAACCACAGGTCGTGCTCGCTCGCCGAGGCCGAACCGTAGGCGTGGAGAGTCGCTCCCGCTCCCGTCGTGTTCGCGCAACCCTCTCCCGCGCCGCCGAAGTTCGCGCACGGACACGCCGCGCCCGAGCCGTCGCCGAAGCATGCGCGAGTTCCGTGCGAGTCGTCGGTGGAGCCGCGCACGACGAACAGGCTGCCCAGCGAGGTCGGACCGTTCTGGTCGCTCGGGTCGCCGTACACGAGCTCGCCGCGTCCGTCGCCGTCGATGTCGGGCAGGCCCGCGACGCCGACGAGGTAGTCCGGCGGCAGATGCCGGGTCTGCACCGCCATCAGGAGCGCCCCGCTCGCGCCGGAGAAGACCCACAGCCCGCGCGGACGGTTCGATCCGGCCGCGATCTCGGGCACGCCGTCGAAGTCGACGTCCGGGACCTCGGCCAGCATGCCGCCGAAATCGCTGCGGAAGGTGATGGTGCCCACGGGCTCGGGGTTCGCGTACGTGCGGATCAGCGCGCCGGTCGCGGACGAGTGCACGACGATGCGGCCGACCTGCTGGGGCAATTCGTCGGGGTGCGCGAAGGCCAGGTCGCGCCGGCCGTCGCCGTCGCGGTCCGCCACGGTGATCAGGTTGCCGAGCAGGCTGCCGTCCCCCGTGTCGACCCCGTGGAGCTCCGCGCCCGTCGCGCCCGAGAAGACCGACATCCGGCCGTGGACCTCGAGCGGGAAACCGGGATCGACGAGGTGCGTCAGCGCCAGATCGGCCACGCCGTCCCCGGACACGTCGCCCACCGAGACGACCGAGTTGCCGTAGTCGACGGGGATCGCGAGCAGGACGCTGCCGTCGATGCCGGAGTACACGCTCGTCACGGCCGACGCGCACACGGCGTAGTCGCCGCGCCCGTCGCCGTTCAGGTCGCCGATCCCGCCGCCGCCGCGCGTGTCGGTGTACGAGCGCAGCGGCGCTCCGGTGGCGCCCGAGAAGAGCTTCGCCCCGCCCTGGTTCCACACGATCAGGTCCGGGGCGCCGTCGCCGTCGAGGTCGTCGACGTGCGACACGATGACGCCGAGGACCTCGAACGAGGTCGCGCCCTGGATCTGTCGGATCAGCGCGCCGGTCCGGCCGCTGCGGATCTGGACGACGCCGCCGCCGGGGGCGTAGCGCGAGCCGACGATCAGGTCGGGGAACCCGTCCTGGTCGTGGTCGCCCGTGACGGCCAGCGCGGACGCGAAGGACGACTGCGTGCTCCAGGCGCTGGGGACCGTCCACACGGTCTGGGAAGCGAGCGCGGGCGCGGCGAACAGGGCGAGGAAGCAGGCGGCGCGGGCCATGACGAAACCTCCGGTCCGACGGGTCGGGGAACGAGCCCGAACGTACTCCGGTTCGCCGATCCCCGCCAGCCCGCGCGTCGCGTCAGCGGATCTCGGACAGGCGCACCGCGATGCGCTCCTTCGCCGACACGAGCGCCGCCTCGAGCACGCGCTGCGTCTCGTACGCGTCGGCGAAGTCGGGCAGCGCCACGACCGGCTCGATCCCGTGGATCGCGCGCACGATGTCCGCCGCCATGTTCGTGAAGCCGTGCTCGTAGCCCAGCACGTGCGCGTCGGGCCACCAGTTCGCCGCGTACGGGTGCTCGCCCGCGGTCGAGGTCGCGACGATGCGCCGCCAGCCGGCCGTGCGCGGCCCGAGCGTCGCGTCGTGGAACCACAGCTCGTTCATGGACTCGAACTCGAAGCGCAGCGAACCGTTCTCGCCGTTCAGCTCGATGCGGTTCGCGTTCAGGTGGCCGGTGGCGACGCGCGAGGCCTCGAAGCTCGCCGTCGCGCCTCCGCGCAGGCTGGCCAGGAACAGCACCGCGTCGTCGACGTCGCTCTTCCCCTTCTTGTCGGCGCCGGGGATGCCGCGCTCCTGCACGAACGTGCGCGCGACGGCGCCGTGGACCTCGGCCACCTCGTCGCCGGTGAGGAAGCGCGCCAGGTCGACGATGTGCGCGTTCAGGTCGCCGTGCGCGCCCGATCCGGCGAGCTTCTTCTGGAAACGCCACGACAGAGGCGTCTCGGGCCCGCCCCAGCTCTGCAGGTACTGCGCGCGGACGTGGTGGATCTCGCCCAGCTTCCCTTCCTGCACGAGCTGCCGCGCGAGCGCGACGGCCGGGCAACGGCGGTAGTTGAACCACACGAACGTCTTCGAGTGCCTGGCCTTCTTGGCCGCGTCGCGCATCTGACGCGCCTCGGCCAGCGTGCCGGCCAGCGGCTTCTCGCAGGCCACGTGCTTGCCGGCCTCGAGCGCCGCCAGGGCCGGAGCGAGGTGCATGTGGTTGGGCGTCGCGACGTCCACCAGCTGGAGCTTCGGGTCGCTGGCCACGTCCTCCCAGCGCGTCGTGTGCGTCTTCCAGCCGAAGCGCGCCGCGAACTTCCCCAGTTCGTCCGCGTCGCGCCCGCAGGCCGCCTGCAGCACGACGCGCCGCGGCAGGTCGAAGAAGCGGTTCGCCTGGCCCCACGCGTTGCTGTGCGCCCGGCCCATGAACTTCTGACCGATGAGACCGACGTGGAGTTCGTTCGACATGCGCGGGATCCGGCGGGCGAGGGCCGCGCATTGGATCCGCACGGCCGGGGCCGCGCAATCGGGGACGCCGCGCGAACTCGCCCTGCCCACTCGGCGAACTCGCGCCGCGCGCACCGAGCGAGCGGTCGTGCGACTATGCTCCGCGCTCCATGTCGGATCCCCTCGCGCGCGCGCCCCGCCCCCTGCGGATCCTCGTGGTGCTGCACGGCTTCCCGCCGGACACGTGGGCCGGGACGGAGGTCTACGCGCTCGAGCTGGCGACGGAGCTCGCCCGCCGCGGCCACGCGCTGACCGTCGTCGCGCGCGCCCCGGCGCGCGGCGGCGAAGCGGACTGGAGCGTCTCGGCCGGGACGTTCCGCGACCTGCGGGTGCTGCGCGTGGCCCGCCGCGTCGACGGGCTCGCCGTGGGCGCGACGTACGCGCCGGCCGGCGCGCGCGCCGCGTTCGAGCGGATCCTCGACGCGGAGCGCCCCGACGTCGTCCACGTCCAGCACCTGCTGCACCTCTCGGTCGAGTGGCTGGACGTCCTGCACGAGCGCGGAGTGCCGTGCGTCGTGACCTACAACGACTACTGGAGCGTCTGCGCGCGCGTCCAGATGCAGCGCGCGGACGGCCGCTCGTGCGAGCGCAACCAGGGCCACGGCTGCATCGTGTGCCTGACCGGACATCCGCCCGCGCTCGTGCCCATCGCGCGGCGCGTCTTCCCGCTCGCCGACCCGCTCATACGGCGCGTGCTGGGCCGTCTGCACCCCGAGCGCCGGCTGGGACGGCTCGCGCACAACTGGATCGAGACCGTCGACCGCCACGCGGCGATCCTGTCGCGCTGCGGGCGTGCGGATCTCGGGATCGCGCCCAGCAGATTCCTGCGGCAGAAGCTGCTCGACACGGGGTTCTTCGATCCGGCGCGGCTCGAGCACTCGGTCTACGGCATGCGCGCGCCGCGATCCGCCGCGAAGACGCCGCGGACCGGAGGCTCGGCGTTGCGCGTCGGCTACGTCGGCTCGCTCGTCCCGTACAAGGGCGTCGAGGTGCTCGTGCGCGCGATGAGGCGGCTCCGCGAGCGCGCCGTCGAGCTCGTCGTGCACGGCGACCATCGACCGGCCGACGACGCGTTCCACCGGCGCCTCGCCGAGCTCGCGCGCGGGACGCGCACGCGCTTCGCCGGCCGCTTCGACAACGCGCGCATCGCCGAGGTCCACGCCGCGATCGACGTGCTGGTCGTGCCGAGCACGTGGTACGAGAACTCGCCACTCTCGATCCACGAGGCCTTCCTGTGCGGGACGCCGGTGGTGACGAGCGACCTCGGCGGCATGCGCGAGGCCGTGCGCCACGAGGTCGACGGGCTGTGCTTCCGCGCCGGCGACGAGCGCGCGCTGGCGGAGGCGCTCGAGCGGCTGTCGGACGACCCGGAGCTCCTGGAGCGGCTCGCGCGCGGCGTGCCCGCGGTCAAGAGCATCGAGGCCGACGCGCGCGAGACCGAAGCGCGCTACCTGGCGCTGATCGGACGCGCGGCGGGCCGTCAGCCGCCGCGCCCGGCGTCCGGCGGCGGCGAATCGACGCCGTAGAGCTTGCGCTTCGGCAAGTTGCGCAGGATCGCGTCGGCCGCGGCCTGCGGCAGAGCTCGCAACAGACAC
>JBGAOR010000031.1:0-4321 GCA_044221705.1 Planctomycetota bacterium | reverse complement strand
CCCCGCGGCCGCCCGACCGGGCGATCCAGCGGTTCGCGGCCGTCACGTCGCGACGCCGCAGCGCGCGCCAGGCCAGGTCGAGGGCCAGGCGCGCCTCCTCGGCCAGCACGACGTCGACCTGCGCGGCGCTCAGGCGCTGCTCCGGCGCGCGCAGGCGTTCGAGCACGGCGATCCACTCGACGAGCATGGGCTCGCGGTCGTGGCTGAGGTTCCTGTCGTGCACGCGGTAGCGCGCGAGCGGCCCGGGATGGAAGCCGACGCGCGCCTTGCGCGCGACGCGCAGGCACAGCTCGTAGTCCTCGAGGTAGCGCAGGCCTTCGTCGCACCCGCCGAGCTCCCGGTACAGCGCGGTGCGCATCAAGGTGGTCTCGACCGGGATGAAGTTGCCGTGCAGCAGCGGATCGAACACGTCGCCCTGGCGGTAGCGCAGGTAGCGCCCGCGCTGGCCGCGGACGACGCCGGCCTTGTCGATCACGAGCGCGTCGCTGTACACGAGCCCGAGCGCGGGATCCGCGCGCAGGATCGGCACGAGCGTGGCCAGCATCTCCGGCTCCCACAGGTCGTCGTGGTCGAGGAACGCCAGGAACTCCCCGCGCGCGACGTCGGCCGCGCGATTGCGCGCCGCCGCGACGCCGCGATTGCGCTGCCGGACGACGCGCAGCCGATCTCCGTAGGAATCGAGGATGGCCAGCGTGCCGTCGGTCGAGCCGTCGTCGCACACGACGAGCTCGTAGTCCGTGAAGGTCTGCGCCAGCACGCTGTCGATCGTCTCGCGCACGAAGGCCTCGCCCTGGTACGTCGGCACGACCACGGTCACGAGCGGGTTCAAGGCGCGGATCCCCGCTCGAAGCGCGCGCGTGCCAGCGCGAAGTCGAGTCGCGCGTGCTCGCCGTCGAAGACGAGCCGCGCGCAGAGCCACAGCGCGAGCGCGGCCGCGCCGATCGCGACGACGAGGGCGAGCGGCTGCCAATCCGCGCAGGCGCGTTGCAGCCAGACGCCGAAGCCGGCGATCGCGAGCGCCCACGCGCCGAAGGCCGTGCCCGCGCGGCCGAGCCGTTCCGCGGCGCGGTGCGTCGCGAGGTCGAGATGGCGCGATGCCGCCGCGAGCGCGACCGCGGCCGAGAGGGCGCGGCTCGCGAGGACCGCCAGCGCGACGGTCTCGAGCCCGTACGGCAGCGCGATCGCGAGCGCGGCCGCGACGAGCACGAGCCGGATCCAGCCCAGCTGCACGACCGCTCGGCCTCGGCCGATCGCCTTGAGCGCGGTCACGGCCAGCAGGTCCACGCAACGCGCCGCCGCCGCCAGCGCGAGGCAGCGGATCAGCGGACCGGAGGCGTGCCAGGAGGTCGGGAAGACCGTCCGGACGATGGGGTCGGAGGCCAGGGCGAGCACGGCGTGCGGAGGCAAGACGTACAGGATCGTCGTGCGGAGCGCGCGAAGATAACCCCGTCCGGCGCCTTCGGCGCGCTCGTGCGCGGCCAGGGTCGGAAACAGGTACCGGTCGGCCACGCTCTGACCCCACCCGAGCAGGACGCCCGAGAGATTCTGGGCGTTCTCGAAGAGCCCCAGCGCGCCGCGGCCCAGCACGAAGCCCGTGGCACCGCCGTCGACGCGGTCGCCGACGTAGCCCAGCACGGCGGCCGTCGTGAGGTGGCCGCCGGTGCGCTTCAGCCCGGGCCAGTCCTGGTCGTCGCCCGCGCCGCGCGGCACGAGGTCGCGCGAACGCCACGACGCGAGGGCCAGCGCCGCGATCGCGTTGGCCGACCAGCCGGCGACGAGGCTCCAGGATCCCAGGCCCGCGCTGGCCGCGGCGATCGTGACGACCGCGAAGGTCGCCACGGACCCGAGGTCGACGCAGAACAGGTCGAAGAAGCGTCGCTCGCGCACGAGCAGCCACGTCGGCAGCGTGGCGCGGTTCGCCAGCACGAGCATGGGCGCGAGACCGATCAGCATGCGGCCGAGGAGTTCCTCGCCCGCGACGGCCTGCAGCGCGAGCCCGGCGAGCACGAGCGCGAGCGCGAGCCCGAGGCCGAGGCGGTCCTGGAAGCGGCGCATCCGCCGCCACAGCCCCTCGTCCAGCCCGCGCGCGCTCACGAGCGCCTCGTCGAGACCGAAGACCGCGACGTGCTGGAGGCCGAAAACGATGAGGCTCGGCAGGACCGCCTCCCCGTACTCCTGCGTGGTGAAGAACCACGGCAGCGCGAGCTTGGTCGCGAAACGGACCGCCTGCACGGACGGGTGCGCGAGCAATGCGAAGCGCAGACCGCGCGGTCGCGCGGGCGGGACGGAGGCCTCCGGCATGGAGGCGCGCATTGCACGCTCGCGGGGCGCGCCGTACCAGAGCGGAGGCGCGCGGGCGTCGCGGCTACGGCCCGATCGTCAGCCGGATCGCGTTCGTCAGCCCGCTCGGGTACGACGCCGACGCCGGATCCCGCGACCAGAACTGGCCCACGATCGTCGCGCCGCGCACGAGCCGCGGATCGGCGCCCGAAGCGATGCGCGCGCCGAGGTCGTACGTGTACGTGCCCGAGCAGTCCGCCGGGGGCGGGTGCCCGCCGGCGTTCTGGATCGGCGTGCGCACGACGCCGCCCGTGATGCACAGCGTGCCGCCCTGGAACGGGATCGCGGCCGGCGTGAGCCCGTAGAAGAAGATCCCGTACTGGTTGTTGATCACGTTCGAGGCCGTGACGACGCAGCTGCCCGGACCGCCCGAGAACGACGGGTTCGCGCTGGCCGACACGGTCGGCGTGCAGCCCTGCGAGTTCACCTTGGCCGTGCAGTACGTGCTCCACGAGCCGCCGCAGGCCAGGACGCCGCGCGGATTCGCGAGCGCAGCCTGCAGCGCGCTCTGGCCGATGCGCGTGCCCTGGTTCGAGCCGTTCGCCGCGTCGCACCCGCCGTGCGTGTGGATGCCGATCGCGGCGCCCGTCGCTTCGAGGATCACGGGCGATCCGCTGCTGCCGCCCTGCGTGTCGACCTGGTGGTCGATCGTCGTGCTCGTGAGGCCCGTCCACGGCCCCGTCGCCGTCTGCTGGATCGCGTTCCATTCCGGCGGGCTCGCGTCGAAGCCGTGTCCGCTCACGCGCAGCGTCGCGCCGGCCTGCAGCGTCGTCACGTCCTGGAGCACGAACGCGGCGCCCTCGCGCTGGTACGGAGTGAGCCCCGTGTTCGGGTTCGCGAAGCAGCCGAAGTAGGACCAGTCCGCGCCGACCGTGACGTTCTGGAACTGCATCGACGCCGGATCGACGGCGTACTGGTCCTCGGGCGCGGACATCTGCGTGACGCCGGAGGGCGAGGACAAGGGCACGCGGAACATCGCGATCGCGATCCCCGGTCCGAAGCAGTGGCCGGCGCTCAGGAAGCCGTGGTTGCAGTCCTCGATCAGCCAGCCCGTGCAGCCCGCCGGCATGAGGCGCGCGATGCGGTGGTCGCCGGACGGAACGCGATCGTCCGTCGTGCCGCAGGTCGTCGCCTGCGGCGGCGGGAGCCCGACGACGACGCGCTCGAGCGCGACGCGGATCGGGCCCGTGCCCGGCTCGGCCAGGACCTCGACGACGAGCAGGTCGCCGTTCATGTACGCGCTGCGGTTCCCCCACTGCGCCGCGCTCGTCGCGTCGAACTGCTGCACGGCACCGTCGCGCGGCGACGTGATGCGCAGGAGCGAGCGCCCGGGCAGCTCGACGCGCGCGAACACGAGCTGCATCCACGGCGCCCCGGCGACCTCGACCGGGAAGGAGACCGCGACGGTCGAATCGGGGGCGTGCACCGGTCCCGAGTCGAAAGCCCGCGCGATCTCGTAGCTCGGAGGCATCTCCTGCGCCGCGGCTCCCGTGACCAGGACGAACGTGCCGAGGAGTGTGAGGACGCGCATGGAGGGATCTCGGGGGACCGAGACGTGGTATCCCCCGCCCTCGGAATCGGTCAAGGGCGGGCGGCGTTACCGGGATTCGCGCGCTCGGCCGGGGAGACGTAGGCGGAGAGCTCCACGCGCGCGAACCCGTGCGCGCGCAGAGCGTCCAGGATGCGCGGCAGGAGGCTCCGGCCCGCCTCGATCTCGTCGCGCCCGAGTTCGACGCGCGCCAGCTCGCCGTGGTCGCGCACGCGCACGACGCGCAGCCCGAGGTCCTTGAGCGCGTCCTCGGCGCCCTCGATCCGCGCCAGACGCTCGCGCGTCACGGTCGTCCCGACCGGCAGGCGCGAGGCCAGGCAGGCCGAGGCCGGCTTGTCGGCCACGGGCAGGCCGTGCTCGCGCGCGTAGCGGCGCACGTCGGCCTTCGTGAACCCGGCTTCGGCCAGCGGCGCGCGCACGCCGCGCTCGCGC
>JBGAOR010000030.1:0-46749 GCA_044221705.1 Planctomycetota bacterium | reverse complement strand
GGTCGCGCTGGACCGGCCCGGTCGGCGCGAGCACGAGCCGCCGTCCGGGGGCCGCGTCACAGCCGATCAGGGTCGTGAGCGCGCTCGCGCGCGCGTCGATCGCGCGCTGCGCGTCGATGGCCGCGCGCCAGGCCGCGGGCGCGGAGCCGAGGTCGTGCGCGACGAGGACCGCGGCATCGAATCCGGCCTTCGCGGCCTTGACCAGGTCGGTGACGGGGACGAGTCGGGGGGTGCTCATGCCGCAGAGCGTACCCGCCGCGCGCGGCCCCGATCTCGTTCGCCGGTCGCCGGATTCGCCCCGAGTCCGCGCGACGGTAGCTTGACCGGATGAGCAGTCCCGCGCGCCCCTCTCGGTCCGCTCGCGTCGCGGCGGGAGCGTGGTTCGGACTGGCTCTCGTGCTGGCGCGCTGCGGGCTCGTCTACGCGATGGACCGCTTCGGCCGCGGGCTCGACGAGGGGATGACGCTAGCCCGCACGGCCGAGCGCGTGCCGTGGGTCCTGGCCTGGGCGCTGGTCACCGGGATCGCGTGCGCGTGGCTCGTGAGCACCGGCGCGAGCTCGCGCACGGCGCGCGGCATCCGCGTCGCCGGCGTGGCCGCGGCGTTCCTGGCGGTCCTCGCGGGCTGGCCGTTCGACGACGCCTACCACGTGCCCGGTCCGGGATCGGCGCGCGGGATCGCGACGCTCGCGGCGCTCGGCGCGGTCGCGCTGGCCGGGGCGGGAGCGCTCGCGGTGCTGTCGCGCTTCGAATCCGCGCCGGGCCGCGCGCTCCGACGGCCGGCGTCGCTCGCCGCGACGTCCGTGCTCGCGATCGCGCTGATCGCCGCCGCGCGGTTCGTCGCGGGCGAGCCGGGTGCGTCGATGACGGTGCGCGAGGTCGCGCGTTCGATCGCTCTCGAGCCAGATGCGTGGCGGGTCGAATCCGCGCGCGCGTCGGCGCCGCCGCACGGCGGAGCGTTGACGCCGAGCCTGCGCGGTCGCATCGACGGCGGCGAGCTGCCCGCGCTCGTGATGCCGCCGCCGTGCCGCGTGAGCTTCGCGATCGGGCCGGAAGAGCGCGGTCTGCGCCTGCACGCCGCGGCCGGGTGCGACTTGACCGTCGCGCGCGCGTTCGCCGACGCGAGCGCCGCGCCGAGGATCGTGTTCCGCGTCCTCGTCGACGGCCGTACGGTGCTCGAGCACGAGCGCAGGCCGAACGCCGCCGAGGACGATGAGGCGCGCGTGTGGTCGCGGCTCGGCGGTGGAGCCGGCATCGAGGTCGCGCCCGGCGCGCGCGTCACGCTCGAGACGGCGTTCGCGGAGGAGCGGACATCCGCGGAGATCGAGACGCGCGCGACGCTCGTCGGATTCGGCGGGCTCGAGCTCGAGCGCCGCTCCGAACGGCCGCGCACGCGCGCGTCGGCGGACCGGCCGAACGTCGTGCTGGTCGTGATGGACACGCTGCGCGCCGATCGCACGTCCGCGTACGGCTACGCACGTCCGACGACGCCGGCGCTCGAAGCGCTGGCACGACGCGGGACGCTCTACGAGCAGGCGTTCGCGACGTCGAGCTGGACCTGGCCGTCGACCGCTTCGATCCTGACCGGCCTCGAGCCGGGCGCGCACGGCGTGATCTCGGACGCCGAGTGCTACCTGGCCGACGAGATCGACACGCTGCCCGAGGTCCTGCAGCGCGAGGGCTTCACCACGGCAGCGTTCGCCTGCAATCCGCTCGTCGCGCCGACGCGGAACTTCGACGCGGGCTTCGAGACGTTCGAGTCCTCGCCCGACGCGTTCCTGTCGTCGGAACAAGTGATGCCGAGCGTGCTCGGGTGGCTCGACGCGCACGCGTCGGTGCGGTTCTTCCTGTACCTGCACCTGATCGATCCGCACGAGCTGCACCGCTCGCGCGCCGAGGATCGCGCGCGTTTCGCCGGCCCGAAGCCGGCCGACATGGACGAGCACGCGCTGCACGACTACGCCGAGCGCCTCCTGGCGAACGAGGCACGCGCGGCGGACGGCGCGTGGGATCCGGCGCGCGTCGTGCCGGAATCGCACCGGCGCTGGCTGAGCGATGCGTACGACGCCGCCGTCGCGAGCGGCGACCACGCGCTGGGGGAGGTCATCGCGCGGCTCGACGCGCTGTCGTTGAGCGAGGACACGCTGGTCGTGTTCACGAGCGACCACGGCGAGGAGTTGCTCGAGCACGGACACCTCCAGCACGGTCAGTCGGTGCACGCGGAGCTCGTGCACGTGCCGCTCGTGATCGCCGGGCTGGGCCTCGCGGCCGGCGTGCGGAGCGCGGGGCCCGTGTCGAACCGCCATCTCGCGCCGACCCTGGCGCGCGTCGGCGGAGCGCGGCTCGCGCTGCGCGGCGCGATCGACCTGCTGGATCGCGCACGGAATCCGGAGTCCGAACCGATCTTCCTGGCGACCGAATGCGGCTGGTGGAGCGGCGCGCGCGACGTCGCGGTCCGCGCGGTCCGCGCCGACGGCTGGTCGCTGCACTGCCGGCTCGGCGTCGACGAGGGCGCGCGCCTCTACGACCTGCGCGCCGATCCGGGCGAGCTCGTCGACCTCGCCGCGTCGCAGCCCGGACGCGTGCTCGAATTGCGCCGCCGGATCGAGGAGCACGAACGCGCGCAGATCCAGCTGCGTCCGCGGACGTTCCGCGCCGGCGCGGGGACGCGCGAGCTGCTGCGCGCGACGGGCTACGCCGGCGAGGAACGCTGACGGACCCGCGCCGGGACGCGCGCGCCGCGAACGCCCCGGTCCGGCGCCGCTACTTCTTCTCCTGCTTCGCCCACGTGTCGCGCAACGCGACCGTGCGATTGAAGACGGGCCGGCCCGGCTTGGAGTCCACCGCGTCCGCGACGAAGTAGCCGACGCGCTCGAACTGGTAGTGCGCGCCCGGCCGCGCGTCCTTCAGCGACGGCTCGAGCTTCGCGCCCTCGACGACCTCGAGCGACTTCGGGTTCAGGTTCGCCTTCCAGTCGACGCCCTCGGGCACGTCGTCGGGGTGCTCGGCCGCGAAGAGGTGGTCGTACAGGCGCAGCGGTGCTTCGATCGCGTGATCGGCAGACACCCAGTGCACGATTCCCTTCACCTTGCGGCCGTCGGACGTCGCGCCGTGAGCCGACTGCGGGTCGTACGTGCACACGAGCTCGGTGATCTCGCCGCGCGCATCGCGGCGCACTTCCTTGGCCAGGATCACGTAGGCGTAGCGCAGGCGCACTTCCTTGCCCGGCGACAGGCGGAAGTAGCCCTTGGGCGGATCCTCGCGGAAGTCGTCGCGGTCGATCCACAGCGTGCGCGCGAAGGGCAACTTGCGCGTGCCCGCCGCCGGATCCTCGGGGTTGTTGACCGCCTCGATCCACTCCAGGCCTCCCGCGGGGTAGTTCTCGATCGTCACCTTGAGCGGGTTCAGCACCGCCATCGCGCGCAGCGCGTTCCGGTTCAGGTCGTCGCGCACCGCGTTCTCGAGAACGAGCTTGTCGACCGTGCTGTTGAAGCGCGCCACGCCGATCGTCTCGCAGAACGCGCGCAGCGCCGCGGCCGTGTAACCGCGCCGCCGCATGCCCGACAACGTCGGCATGCGCGGATCGTCCCAGCCGTCGACGATGTTCGACTTCACCAGCTCGAGCAGCTTGCGCTTGCTCAAGACGGTGTAGGTGACGTTTAGCCGCGCGAACTCGATCTGCCGCGGCCGGCTCGGCACGGGCAGGTGGTCGAGGAACCAGTCGTACAGCGGCCGGTGGATCTCGAACTCGAGCGTGCAGATCGAGTGCGTGATCTTCTCGAGCGCGTCGCACTGCCCGTGCGCGAAGTCGTACATCGGATAGATGCACCACGCGTCGCCGGTCCGGTGGTGGTGCGCGCGCAGGATGCGGTAGAGCACCGGGTCGCGCAGGTTCGGGTTCGGCGAGCTCATGTCGATCTTGGCGCGCAGCGTGCGCGCGCCGTCGGGGAACTCGCCCGCGCGCATGCGGCGGAAGAGGTCGAGGCTCTCCGCCGGCGCGCGGTTCCTGTACGGGCTCTCGCGACCCGGCGCATCGAGGCGACCGCGGTACTCCGCGACCTGATCCGGCGTGAGGTCGTCGACGTACGCGTGCCCGGCCGTGATCAGGTGCTCGGCGTACTGGTACAGCTCGCCGAAGAAGTCGCTGGCGTAGAACAGCGCATCCCACTCGAACCCGAGCCAGGCGACGTCGGCCTGGATCGAGTCCACGTACTCCTGCTCTTCCTTCGACGGATTCGTGTCGTCGAAGCGCAGGTTGCACTTGCCGCCGTACTTCTGCGCGAGCCCGAAGTTGAGGCAGATCGACTTCGCGTGCCCGAGGTGCAGATAGCCGTTCGGCTCAGGCGGGAAGCGCGTCTGCACGCGACCCTCGTTCTTCCCCGCGGCGAGATCGGCGTCGATCTCGTCGTGGATGAAGTTGCGATGGCGCGGCTTCTCGGGCTCGGTCGTGGACGGACTGTCGTGGCTCATGTTCTTCGTGCTCGCGCGGCGGAGAGCGCCGCGGCGAAGCGCGGGAGGATAGCAGCGCGCCGCCGGTATAGTGCGCGGATGGTCCGCCTCGTGCTGTCGTTGGTCGTCGCTGCCGTCGCCGCTCTGAACCAGGCGCCTCTGGTCGCTCCGGCTCCGACCTCGGTCATTCCCCGCCCTCGCCTGGACGCCGGCGGCGCGGAGCGGCAGGCCGAAGCGCTGCGCCGCGTGCGCGAGGCGACGTCGGCGAACGTCGTCTTCCTGGGCGCGTCGATCGTCGAGGGCTGGGAGCGCGAGGGCGCGAGCGTGTGGAAGGAGCGCATCGCGCCGCTCGGCGCGTTGCAGATCGGCGTCGGCGGCGATCGCACTGAGCACGTGCTGTGGCGACTCGCCGAAGCGCCACTGACGCGGCTCGCGCCGAAGGTGATCGTGCTGAACATCGGCTCGAACAACCTCGGCCAAGGCACGAGCACCGCGGAGGAGGCCGTGCTCGGGATCCGGCGCGTCGTCGCCGTGCTGCGCGAGCAGTGCCCGGCGAGCACGCTGCTCCTGCTGGACGTCTTTCCGCGTGGCGAACGCATGAACGCGTTGCGCGGCGACGTCGCGCAGGTCAACCAGTGCCTGACGCGTCTCGACGACGGCGCGCGCGTGCGCTTCCTGCGCGTCGGCGACCGGTTCGTCGAGGACGACGGTTCGATCAAGAAGGAAACGATGCCCGACTTCCTGCACTTGTCCGAAGCGGGCTACCGCTCGTGGGGCGATGCGATCGTGCCCGAGATCGCGCGCGTGATCGGTGACGCGAAGGCGAAGTGACGGTTCGGCACGGCGCTCGTCGGTGCCGGAATCGGATTGGGAATCACGCGGACACGTCGCGCGAACCCGCCTGGCGCCGCGTGACGGGCGCGGCGCGCGACCGTAGTCTCTAGGCGTGGCGATGCTCGATCGCACGCCGACCGAAGGGGTGTTTTAGCCCCGGCGATCCATGCGCCAGACGGGCGGAGGCCAGCCTCGATGACCGAGCGATTGCCCGGATCCCGCTACCACCCCGATCCGATCGCGACGGGTTCCGTCGAACCCTCCGACGTGAGCTGTGCCGCTTGCGGTATGGCTCGCGGGCACGTCTACACCGGGCCGACGCACTCGGAGCGGGAGCTCGACAGGCGGATCTGCCCGTGGTGCATCGCCGATGGCCGAGCCCATCGCGTGCTCGGCGTGACGTTCGTGGACGAGCGTGGCATCGGCGGTTATTCCGGCCGCTGGGGCCGCGTACCGGCCGCCGTCGTCCGCGAGCTCGTCGAGCGCACACCCGGTTTCCTTGGCTGGCAAGAGGAGCAGTGGTTCACCTGCTGCGGCGATGCGGCCGCGTTCGTCGGTAGAGCGGGGAAGCGCGAGCTCGAAGCCGCCGGGGCGGAAGCGATCGCCCTCGTGCGCGAGGATCTCGACCTCGACGAACAGACTTGGGAGCGCTACTTCGACGAGCTCGACGCGGACGGAAGTCCGACGGCGTACCTCTTCAGTTGCCTCCACTGCGGCAGGCTGGGCGGCTACTCGGATTGCCATTGAGCGGCGGGCGCGCATCCCCCGTGGACACGATGCACGAGATCCTGGCGAAGCAGCTCACGACTCTGCTCGAGCGGATGGAGCTGCGCGATCTCGTCGATGTCGGGGCACTCCTCGCTCAGGGCGGCGACCTGAACCGTGCGCTCGCCGAGGCGCCGCGGCACGACGCGGGGTTCTCTCCACTGGCGTTGGCCTGGCTGCTGAGCGAGCTCCCGATCGTTCCCATGGCGAAGGCTGCCGACCTGTCGCCCGCGGAAGTCCCCGTGCTCCTCGCGCTGCGCGACGACCTGCTGAAGCGCATCACGTCGCTCGCCGAGCCGGAGCGCTGACGCGCGGCTGCGTCCGCCGCGCCGTTCCTGCTGCTCCCGCCCGACAGGCCGGCCCCGATCGAACCCGCCGGACCCGTCGCGTCAGCCCGCGTTCGCCGCCAGCCAGTCCGCCGCCATCTGCGCCATCGCGCGCGCGCCGGTCGACAGCGCGCTCTCCTCGATCTTGAAGCGCGGCGAGTGGTTCGAGTCCGCGTTCGCGCACTGGTCCGCCGGCGTGATGCCCAGGAACACGAAGAGCCCGGGCACCTTGCGCGCGTAGAACGAGAAGTCCTCCGCGCCCGTGACCTTCCGGGCCTCGATGACCATGCCCGGCGCGACGCGCTCGAGCGTCGGGCGCATCGCGGCCGTCAGGGCCGCGTCATTCGACGTGACGGGATAGCCCGTCTCGAGCCGCACGACCGCCGTCGCGCCGTGCGCGGCCGCGATCCCCTCGGCGATCTTCTTGACGCGCGCGTGCACGTCGGCGCGCATCGCGTCGTCGAACGATCGGATCGTGCCGACGAGCCGCGCCGAGTCGGGGATGATGTTGTTGCGCACGCCAGATTCGAACTGGCCGACGGTGACGACGACGGGCTCCTTCGTGATGTCCTGCGTGCGCGAGACGACCGTCTGCAGCGCGCCGACGATCTCGGCTCCGATCACGATGGGGTCGACGCCGGCCCAGGGCTTCGAGCCGTGCGCCTGGCGGCCCTTCACGACGATCTCGAAGCGGTCCGCGGCGGCCAGCATCGGGCCGGACTTCACGGCGATCGTTCCGGTCGGCAATCCGGCGAAGACGTGCAGGCCGAAGACAACGTCGACCTTCGGGTCGTCGAGCACGCCCTCCTTCACCATGAGCTCGGCGCCGGCCGGCTGCTCCTCGATCGGCACGCTCTCCTCGGCGGGCTGGAAGAGCAGCACGACCTTGCCCGGCAGGTCGGTGCGCACGGCGACCAGCGCTTCGGCCGCGGCGAGCAGCATCGCGGTGTGCGCGTCGTGGCCGCAGGCGTGCATCACGGGCACCGTCTTGCCCTCGAACGTGCCTGTCGCCTTGCTCGCGAACGGGAGGTCGACCTCCTCCTTCACCGGCAGCGCGTCCATGTCGGCGCGCAGCGCGACGACGCGCCCCGGCTTGCCACCCTCGATGACGCAGACGACGCCGGTCTTCGCGACGCCGGTGCGCGGCGCGAGGCCCATCGCGCGCAGCTTCTCGGCGACGAACTTGGACGTCTCGACCTCGCGGTTGCCGAGCTCGGGATGCTGGTGCAGGTGGCGGCGCCACTCGAGCAGGCGCGGCGTCCCGCTCTCGACCGCGGCGCGGATCGCGTCGTCCACGCTGGTTGCCGTCGCGGCCGGAGCGGGCACTGCCGGAGCGGACGCGGTGTTCAGGCAGGTCGAGACGGCGATGAGGCAGCTCAGGAACATCGAGATCACTCCGAAGGGGGGGCGGACGGGTCGCCGGGCGGGGAGACGAGATTGCGCATCGGCATCGCGATCCACAAGACGAACACGACGACGGCGTAGGTGGGCAGGAATTGCGCGATCGATTCCAGGAGGGATTCGTCGGCCTCGGGCCCGGCGCTCGCTGCCCGCCAGGCGATCGCCACGAGGGCGGCGGCCGAAGCCGCGGCGACGAGCGCCAGGTCCGCGCGCTCGAGCAGCGTCCCGGCCAGCACGGTCACCAGGACGAAGTTCACGACGTTCACGTGCACGTCCTCGCCGCTCGTGCTCGCGAGCGCGCTCACCAGCGCGAGCAGTCCGTAGACGAGCAGCCGGGCATGGAACAGGACCCGTCCGCCCCGGCTGGCCCGGACGAGCGCGAGCGCGCCGATCGCCGCCGACCCGTTCGACGCCGCGATCCGCGCGACGCGGGCGGGCTCGAAGTGCTCGGCCAGCAGGAATCCCGGCGCGCTGATCAGGGCCGCGGCGAAGATCGCCCACGCGATCGACCGCAGGAGACGCGCGCGCGGGTCGGGGGTCATCGTCGAGGTCGCCGGGGGTCGGAGGCCGGGCGCGATGCGTCGCGGCCCGCGGAACCGTGAGCATAACGGCGTCCCGCGTCGCTCTCGCCATGGACACGGGCGCGCGGCGCCGTAGCCTGCGCGCGTGATCGTCGATCTGGCCGAGCGCGCTCCACCGGACCTGCCCGAGTACGACGTCTGCATCGTCGGCACCGGGCCGGCGGGCGCGACGCTCGCGCGCGAGCTCGCGGGCGGGCACTTGCGCGTGTGCGTGCTCGAGAGCGGCCGTCGGCGCGCGACGCCGCGCGGCGACGCGTTGCGCGCGACGGAGAGCGCGGGCATCCACGTCAAGGACTGGTCGCGCGAGCGCGTGCTGGGCGGCGCGTCGACGACGTGGGCCGGCCTCTCGAGCCCGCTGGATCCGATCGACATGGCGCCGCGGCCGTGGATCGGCTCGCCCGGCTGGCCGATCGCGCGCGCCGAGATGCTGGCGCTCTATGGCGAGGCCGCGCGGCGCTACCGGTTCCCGTCGGCGGAGGCGTTCGGAACGGGCGGTTTCGGCGTGCTGCGTGCGCGCGGCGCGGCGCAGCCGGCTTGGAAACAGCTCGAGGAGAAGGTGTTTCTCGCCTGCGCGGAGCCGCAGGACTTCGGCGCGGAGTCGGAGGCAGCGTGGAGCGCGTCGAACGTCGACCTGCTGCTCGACGCGACGGTCGTTCGCATCGAGAGCGATGCCGCCGCCGGCCGCGCGACAGCGCGCGCCGTGCGCGTGCGCACGAGCGCCGGCCTCGAGCTCGCGATCCGTGCACGCGCGTTCGTGCTGGCCACCGGCGGCATCGAGAACGCGCGGCTCCTGCTCGTCTCGCGCGACGCGTGTCCGGCCGGGCTCGGCAACGAGCACGCGCAGGTCGGCCTCGGCTTCATGAACCACCCGAAGAACTACTTCGGGATCCTGCGTCTCGCGCGGCCGGTCGATTCGCTGCCGTACTTCTTCGGCGCGCTGCACCAGGGCTTCGCCGGCTACGCGGGCTTGCGCCTCAGCGAGGATCGACAGCGCGAGCTGGGCCTCCTGAACAGCTACGCGCGCTTCGAGCCGCTCTTCCCGTGGTCGGACGACGACGGCGTCGAGTCGCTCGTCACTCTGGTCAAGCGCAGCAAGGGCCTGTATTCCCGCTGGAAAGCGGGCCAACGGGGAAAGACGGTCGAGCTGCGCGACTGGTCCGAGACAGGCGACGACTCCGAGCGCCAGAACGCGCGGCACGGCAAGCTCTCCGCGGTGCCCCTGGTCGGCAACGTCGTGCTGCACGCGCCGAGCGTCGCCCAGTACGCCTGGTTCCGCCTGGGGAAGCGCAAGCCGGTGGTGAAGCGCGTGCGCCTGCGACACTTCCTCGAGATGCAGCCCTCCTCCGACAACAAGGTCGAGCTGTCGAGTGCCCTCGACGCGAACGGCGTCCCGATCCCGCGCGTGCGCCACGCGTGCAACGAGCTCGACCGCCGCTCGCTCGTCGAGCTGTGGCGGACGCTGCGCGCCGAGCTCGCCGCGAACGGGCTGGGCGAGCTGGAGGGCGACCTCGCGCACGCCGACCCGTGGCCGATCGACCAGGACGCTTCGCACCACATGGGCTCGACGCGGATGGGCGCCGACGCGCGCACGAGCGTCGTGGACGCCGACCTGCGCGTGCACGGCGCGCGCAACGTGTGGATCGCAGGTGCCTCCGTGTTCCCGACCAGCGGCTGTGCGAACCCGACGATGACGATCGTGGCGCTGTCGATCCGGCTCGCGCGCCACCTGCAAGCCGCGCTGTCGCCGAAGGAGGTCCTCTCATGAAGAAGCGCCGCTTCTGGATCGTCGGAGCCGGCAAGCGCGTGCGCGAGACGGCGCTGCCGGCGCTGCTGTCGCTGCCGGACGCCGTCGAGGTCGGCGGCATCTTCGCGCGCAGCTCGCGCTACCTCGATGCCGGCGGACAGCGCTTCGCGATCCGCGCGCTGGCAGACGCACGCCCGGCCGACTTCGCGCACGGCGACGTGATCTACGTCGCGGTCGGGAAGGACGCGGTGCCGGCCGTGCTCGAGCGCCTGACGCGCGTGCGTCCCGAGCGACTCGAGCTCCTGATCGACACGCCCGTCCTGAAGCTCAAGCACCTGCGCCACGCGCACCTGCTCGACGGCTGGCTGCGCACGAGCGTCGCCGAGGACGTCGTGCACCTGCCCTGGATCGAGACCCTGCGCGCCGCGGCGGGCGACGTGCGCACCGCGACGTTCGACCGCTCCGCCTACGCCTACCACGGCCTGGCGCAGTCGAAAGCGCTGTGCGGCCGGTCGCGCGTCGTGCGCGCGCGCCGGAAGAAGCTCGCCGGCGGCGCGGCGCGGCGCGAGATCGAGTTCGAGAACGGCGCGCGCGCCGTCGTGATCGAGCCGCGCGACTACGCCACGGGCCGCGTGCTGGTCGAAGGGTCGAGCGGCCGCGTCGCGGACCGCTTCGGACCGGGCGAGAGCGGGACGCTCCTCGCCCCGTGGATCGAGGACGGGAAGTGCGTCGGCTTCCGCGCCGGCGACGTGACGACGCGCCTCGCGCCCGAGGAGATCGCGCTGCTCGGCCCCGACGCGCCCGAGGCCAGCGTGATCGCGCGCATGGAGTCGCTGAAACGCGTCGCGTTCCGCCGCCTGGCCGCCGAGGTCGCCGCCGGCCGCGGCGGATATCCGATCGCGGACGGATTGGAGGACATGGCCGTGGACTGGTTCCTCGAGAAGTTCGGCGGCTGGAGCGCGGGCGGGTTGCGCGACCTGCGCCAGCCGTCGGCGCGAAAGCTGTGGAGCGCGGTCGGCCGGCTCGCGCGCTGACGATCCGGCGCGTCAGCGCGAATCGCCGGTGAGCACCCAGGCGGCCCACGCGCGTGGCGATTGGCCGTCGCGCGCCGCCGCGAGCTTCGTGGCCCGCAGCGCAGCGGCCGGCTCGAGCCCCTCGACCCACAGCCGCGTGTAGAAATCCCCGAAGAAATCGGCCGTGACGCCGTCGGGCACCTTCCACAGCGACGCGATCACCACACGCGCGCCGGCCACGTGGAACGCCGTGCGCAGCGAGGTCGGGTCGAGCCCCGGGCGCTCGATCCCGATGCTCGTGTCGCAGGCGCTCAGCACCGCGAGCGCGCAGCCCGACAGGTCGAGCCCGGCGATCTCCTCGGCCGTCACGATGCCCGGGACGCGACCGTACTCGTCCATTCCGCGATTCGCACCGGCGAGAGCGAGGCCGCACAACGCCGATGGCGCGATGCCGCGGACGGCGCGGTCGAACGCCTCGCTCTCCACGGAGGTGCCGCCAGATCCCCGCGCCGGGTCGGCCGCGAAGTAGCCGTGCGTCGCCACGTGCAGGTAGCGCGCACCCTCCGCCAGCGCGACGAATGCGTCCTTCGTCACGGCGGCGCGCTCGAGGACGACCGCGGAGCGCTCGAAGCGACCGCGGAAAAGGTCCGCGACCGCCGCGGCTTCGGCCGCCGTGCCGGGGAGAGGACGCCAGTTCAGACCCAGCGGTCCCGCGCGCGTGGACGCCGAGTCCGCGTCGCGGTCGAGCGCGGGAGCAGCGCCCAGCACGCGTGCGCCCGGCGCGACCGACACCGCGGCGTTGTAGTCGACGCCGCCGACCGTGAGGAGCGACGCGGCCCCGTCTCGCGAGCTGGCGCTCGCCGTGCGTCGAGCGAGCGAAGTGACGACGACGACGTCGACCTCGTCCTGGACACGCTCGGGCCGCCCGTCGAGCGGCAGCGCGTCGAAAGGCACGAAATGCAGCGGTCCGTCGGCGCGGACCAGGATCCGCCGGGCCCCGGGCACGGCCGCGAGCGCCGGGTCGAGCACGCGCGCTCGCAGCGCGCGACCGCACGCGCGCTCCGTGTCGTCCTCGGTGTCGTTGGCGAGCCCGCGCTCGCCCTCGCGCTCGATCGCCGCGCGCCAGGCTCCGACGAGCGTGGTGATGGCTCGAGCCGGGCCAAGGTCGATTCTCCGGACTCCGTCGCGCGAGACCACGTGGCACACGAGCTCGCGGGTCGGCGACGGCATCGCGCCCATCCGTGCGTCGGATGGATAGACCGAGGTCTCACGGTAGAGCACGGCCACTTCGTCCGCCGCGAGCGATGCGCGGAACGCGGCGGGGTCGATCGTGGGCGCGTGGACGACGCGCAGCCGGGTCGTGCGTGCGATCTCCGCGTCGACCGCGTCACGCTGCCGAACGAGGTCGGCCAGGAGGCTCGTGTCCGCGGTGCCGCCCATCGACCGTGCGGCGACGACGTCGCGAATCCTCGCGCGTAGCTCGTTGGAGCGGTCCGCGAGTTCGCGTGCCGCACCGGCGGCAGGCGGTGCGTGTTCGCCGAGGCACAGGTCGGCCGCCGCGCGCAGCTCTTCGACCGCGGCGAAGATCTCCTCGTGCAGCGGCGAAGCGCCGTCGACGAGGGGCGCGAGCGAGAAAAGGGTCGGCAGCGACGGCTCGAGCACGGAGAGCCGCGCCCAGGCGTCGCTCGGCGACGCGCCTTCGAGCGTGCGTGTCGCCGCGCGTACCTCGCGGGCGAGATCGAGGAGCGCACGTCCGAGCGCGTCGCGGTCGCCGCGTGGCACGGCCCAGGCCCAGTTGCGCCGGATCCGCACGAGGTCCGCACCGCCGGCTGGCCGCGTGGCCGCGACCTCGGCCAGCACCTGCGCCAGCCGCTCGCGGCCCTCCGCTTCCGCTCCCGAGCCGCACTCGGCGACCGCGAGGGCGACGCGCAGCTCGACGGAGAGGTTCGCGTTCGCGGCCTCGATGCCCGAAAGCTCGCCGAGCCCCGTGGTCAGCTGGGCACGCGCCTCGGCCGGGTTTCCGAGGTCGAGCTCGTTGATGGCCAGAGCGAGGTGTGAACCGGCGCGCATCGAGCGCGCCAACGGGTCGTCGCCGCCGATCCGCTCACGAGCGGCGAGGACCTCGGCGTTCGATGCGCGGGAGCCGGCATGGTCGCCGAGACGCTGACGACAGATCGCGAGCGTGGCGCGCGCGATCAGAGTCTCGGGATGGTCCGGGCCGTACTGCGTGGCCGTCTCCTCCGCGGCGCGCTCGCACATCACGTGCCCGACCGCGAGATCGCCGCTGTACACGAGCATCGACGCGAGCTGGCGTCGCGCCGAGAGGGCGTTCGGGTGCGCCGCGCCGAACTGCGCGACCTGCGCGTCGAGCACATGATTCTGGACCTGGATGCCGGCGGCGTAGTCGCCCTGCATGTACAGGATCGCCGCGAGGTTCGCGCGACCCTGGTTGGCGATCGTGGGATCCGCGGCGGGCCGCGCCGCGAGGCCGGCGAGTGCCTGTTCGGTCAAGGCACGCGCGCGCGACAGGTCGCCCTGCGCGACGGCTCCGGCCGCGACCGAGAGGCGGCTGACCTGGAGGTCGGGATCGTCCGCGGGAAGCGAACGCTCCCGAGCGGCGAGGATGCGCTCGTGGATCTCTGCCGCGCGAGCCGTCTCCTGCAGGGCATACAGCGTCGAAGCCAGGTTCTGCTGTGCCGCGAGCAGCCGGGGATGTTCGGCTGGGTAGCGGTGCGCGAGCCGCTCGACACAGGCCTCCTCCAGTTCCAGCGCTCCGCGCAGGTCGCCGGCGACGTGGAGGTACGTCGCCAGCGTCAGCTTGTGCGTGACGATCTCGTCCGGGTCGCTCCCCGCACGTTTCTCGATCTGCTCGACGATGTCGGCGAGCAGCGCGCGCGCGCCATCGAGGTCTCCGCGCGCGGCGAGGATCGAGGCCAGCGTGGCCCGCGCGTTCTGATGCTCCCCGGCCGCGCTCGCCACGCCGGCGAGCACCTCGATCGCCTGCCGCGCGTCGGCTTCGGCCGATTCGAGCTCGCCTGAGCGCACGAGCGTCGTCGCGAGGTTCGCGCGCGCGATCGCCACGGCGACGGCGTCGACCGCGGGCGCGGACTCGAGCGCAGCGAGCCGCTCACGCCAGGCTGCGCCGCTCGTCGCGATGTCGCCGGCCGCGAAAGCGACGCGGCCGACGGGTTCGAACCGGTCCGCGCAGCGCGCCGCGCGCGCTGACTCGAGCGCGTGTGCCGCGGCAGCGCGCGCGGCAGCGATGTCGCCCCGGTCGATCGCGGCGCTGGCCGCGGCCAAATCCGCGTCGACCCGGTCGCAGGTCGGGATCACCTCCTGCGCCACGGCGGCGACGGCGAGGGCGGACGCGAGGACGAGACGCAGCAGAGACGGCGCGACGGGAAGGGGCGTCGACATGACGGAATCTCCGCGCGTCAGTCTTGCATTCACATGCTGCGCGCGTCGTGGAAATCGCGCCGCTGGCGTCCGTTCCGCGAATCGCTACGGTGTCTCTGCCCGACCGGTGCAACCACCATGCTCGTCCACAAGATCACTCCCATCCTCCGCGTCACGAGCGTCCCCAAGAGCTTCGCCTGGTTCGAATCCCTGGGCTGGAAGCGCGGATTCAGCTGGAACGACGCCGGCATGATCCCCGCCGGCGCGGACCGCAACGCGCTGGGCGAGGCCGGCTTCGGCAGCGTGTGTTCCGGGGCGGTCGAGATCTTCCTGTGCCACGGCGGCCAGGGCTCGCTCGGCACGCTGCGTCCGAAGTTCCCCGGCGACGACGCGACCGACGGCGTGTGGATGTCCTGGTGGCTCGCGACGCCGGCGGAGGTCGACGCGGTCCACGCGCTGGCCGTCTCGAAGGGGATGGACATCGGGATGCCGCCGCGCACCGAGCCGTGGGGCGTGCGCGAGTTCCACCTGCGCCACCCCGACGGTCACACGTTCCGCGTCAGCGCGCACGCAGGCCAGCACGCGTGATCGAGACGGCGCTCTTCGACCTCGACGGCACGCTGATCGACTCGATCGAACTGATCCGGCGCTCGTACGAGCACACGCTGCGCGTCCACTTCGACCGCGCGATGTCGCCGGAGGACTGGCTGAGCGGCCTGGGCCGCCCGCTGCGCTGGCAGTTCGCGCAGTTCACGCGCGACGAGCGCGAGATCGACGCGCTGGTCGCGACCTACCGCGCCTACAACCACGCGCACCACGACGCCATGGTCGCGGCGTTCCCCGGCGCGGTCGAGGCGGTGCGCAGCCTGAAGGCACGCGGCGTCGCGCTGGCGATCGTGACGAGCAAGCTGAACGCGGGCGCGCGGCGCGGGCTCGCCTGCGCGGGCTTCGGCGACCTGTTCGACGTGATCGTCGGCGCGGACGACGTCCTCGTGCACAAGCCCGATCCCGCGCCGGTGGTCGCGGCGCTCGCGCGGCTCGGTCGCGCGCCGGAGACGGCGGTGATGGTGGGGGATTCGCCGCACGATCTGGCCTCGGGGCGGGCGGCGGGTACGCTCACGGCGGCGGTCGCGTGGGGGCCGTTCGCGCGCGCGGAGCTCGAGCTCGCGCGGCCGGACCACTGGCTCGAGGACCCGGCGGAGATCGCGGGCCTCCCCGGCGCGACCGTCGGCTGAACCCGGGTCAGCGCGCGCGGGTCGTCGACTTCTTCTTCGTCGCAGCGGACTTCGTGGCCGACTTCGCGGCGGCCTTGCGCTTCGCGGCCGACTTCCCGCCGGAGGTCGCGCCCGACTTCGCCCCGGACTTCTCGGCCGACTTCGCGGCCGGCTTCGGCGCGCGGTCCCCCAGCACGGCCAGGTAGCGCGCGATGTACAGCTTCGCCGGCACGCGTCGGATCGCCTCGCCGACGACCTCGAGCGGCACGTCCTCGATCTTCTTGAAGCGCACGCAGGCCTTGCCCATGTCGAGCTTGCGGCCCGTCTTCGTCCACGCGTCCTGGAACCAGCGCACGATCTCCGACGTCTCGGCGCCCTCGCCGATGTAGAGGCCCATCATGTACAGCGACATGTGGCCCTTCTGCGAAGCGAGTCCGGCGTAGGGCAGCGGTTGCTTCGGGTCGCAGTGGTAGCCGGCCGCGAAGACGTCGTGCGGGACGTAGTAGCCGATCATCCCGTACTGCATGCCCTCCTCGATGTCGGCGTCGAGGTTCTTCCGGATCACCGTGCGCACGGCTTCGAGTGCGGCGCGGCGGTCGGCGGGGAGCGCGGCGAGGTACGCGGCGACGGTCGTGGCTTTGGACTGCATGCCTGGATGTTAGCGCGCATCGCGGCGGCTATCCGCCGGCCTTCGTGCCCAGCAGCAGCCGGTCGAACGCGTTGGGGTCGTCCTTCGGCCCGGCCAGGAATCCGACGTACAGGTCGAGCACGCCGTCGCGGTCGAAGTCGGCGATCTCGACGGCCAGGCCGGGGCCCGCGATCGCGGCCGGCAGCGCGCTCTCCGTCGCGTCGGCGAACACGCCCTTCCCGTCGTTCACGAGCACCTCGAGCGGCCCCAGGTTCACGCGCACGAGGTCCGGGTCGCCGTCGCCGTCGAGGTCGGCGAAGCGCGCGTCGGCCGTCGTGTTCGATTCCGCGCCGATGCGCTTCGTCGTCTCGTCCGCGAAGCGTCCGCGGCCGTCGTTCACGAAGAGCTGGTCCTGCGGCGCGCGTCCCTGCCAGCCCACGTGCGCGAAATAGAGGTCGAGATCGCCGTCGCGATCGACGTCGACGACGGCGACCTTGCGCGCCTCGACCAGGCCGCAGGCGGGCAGGCGCGCCTTCGTCTCGTCCTGGAAGACGCCCTTCTCGTCCTGGATCCACAGCGCGTGCCCGCCCTCGAGCGCCAGCACGAGGTCGAGGTCGCGATCGCCATCCACGTCGGCGAACTCGGCGTCCTGCGCCGTCGCCGCCTCGCGCGGCAGGCGCGCCTCGGTCTCGTCGCGGAACCCGCCGCGGCCGTCGTTCGTGAGCAGGCGGTCCTGCCCCGCGCCGGCCACGAGCACGTCGATCTTCCCGTCGCGGTTCCAGTCGCCGGTCGCGATCGCGTCGGCCTCGGTGTCGGGCAGCAGGCCGGCCACGCGCTCGAACTTCGGGCCCGCGAGGCCGCGGTAGTACTCGTGCACGCCCGCGCGTCCGAGCTTGAGGTCGTCCTCGGACACGAAGGCGATGTCGAGGCGTCCGTCGCCGTCGAAATCGACGACGGCGATGTCCTCGGAGTCGTGTCCGGCCGGACCCGAGCGGGCGAGGTCGGCGTCGAGCGCGGGCAAGAGGCCCGTCCAGACGACGAAGCGGCCGCCGCCCTCGTTGCGCAGCACCTCGTTGGGCTTGAACTCCTGCGCCAGGACGAGATCGAGGTCGCCGTCGCCGTCGAGGTCGGCCGACTCGACGTCCATGGTGTTCCGCCCGACGGTGCCGCGCGGCGGCAGGTGCGTCGCCGTCGCGTCGACGAAGCGCGGGCGCGCGGCGACGGCCTGGGTTTCGGGGGCGGGGAAGACGGACAGCACGAGCAGGGGGATCATCGTGCTCGCGAACCTACCGCCCGACTCCGGCGCGCGGCGTAAGCAGTGCAAGAACTCGCTGTCGCGGAAACGTCGGCACGGGACCGAGCGTCGAGTATCGTCGTCGCGATGTCCCCCCGAACGATCGGCGCGCTCTTCTTCGTCGTGGCCTCGTGTTCCGGAACGCCGTCGGCTCCGCCGGGCGCGGCGACTCCCCCGGCCGCGACGCCGGCGCCCGCGCCCGCCGCATCCGCCGCATCCGCCGCGCCCGCTCCGACCGCGAAGGCGCCGGCCGCGAAGTCGGGCTGGACGGGCACGCCGCCGCAGTGGATCTGGACGGATGGCGAAGCGCGCGCGGACGACGTCGTGCTTCTCGAGCGCCGCTTCGAGGTGCCCTGGGCCGTCGCGCGCGCCACGCTGAAGACCTCGGCCGACAACCACGTGCGCGCCTTCCTGAACGGCGAGTTCGTGGGCGCGCACGACGAGTGGTCCGACGCGCTCGTCGCCGACGTCGGCGCGTCCGTGAAACGCGGCGAGAACGTGCTCGTGCTGCTGGCGCGGAACTCCGGCGGACAGGCCGGCGCCTGGGCCGAGCTCGTCGTCGAGGATCCCGCCGGCAAGCGCGTGCGCGTCGCGACGGACGCGAGCTGGCTCGCGGCGCCGCAGCCGGACGGCGTGAAGTACGACAGCGCGTCGCCCGCGTCCCTCGACCGCTCGCGCGAAGGGCCGGCGCACGTCTTCGGCGCGTTCGGCGTCGCGCCGTGGAATTCGGCCGTGGCGGGTCCGCGCGCAGCGGCGCCCGTCGTCGAGGAGGATGCGGGCCACGCGCTCGCGGCCAGCGCGATCCAGCTGCTGCCGGGCTTCAGCGCCGAGCTCGTGTACGAGGTCCCGCGCGCCACGCAGGGTTCGTGGGTCTCCCTGTGCGAGGACCCGCGCGGCCGCTTCTACGTCAGCGATCAGCACGGCCGGCTCTTCCGTGTCACGCCCGCCGCGCCCGGCGCCGCGCCGACCACGACGCGCGTCGAGCCGGTCGAGGTCGACATCGGCAGCGCGCACGGGCTGTGCTGGGCCTTCGACGCGCTCTACGTCGTCGTGTCCGAGCACGATGCGGGCCGCGTGTGCGGCCTGTACCGCCTGCGCGACACGGACGGCGACGACCAGCTCGACGCGAGCGAGCTCCTGCGCGAGTTCGCCGGCGGCGGCGAGCACGGTCCGCACGCGGTGCGCCTCGGTCCCGACGGCCGATCCCTGTGGGTGATGGCCGGGAACCACACGGATCTGCCGGCGGACATCGAGACGTCGCGCGTGCCGCGCACGTGGGCCGAGGACATCCTGCTGCCGCGCATCGACGACCCGAACGGTCACGCGGTCGGACGCATGGCACCCGGCGGCTGGCTCGCGCGCGTGGATCGCGACGGGAAGCACCTGGAGCTGATGTCGGCCGGCTACCGCAACGCGTACGACTTCGCGTTCGAGGCCGCCACGGGCGAGCCGTTCACGTTCGACTCGGACATGGAGTGGGACGTCGGCGCGCCGTGGTACCGCGAGACGCGCATCCTGCACTCCGCGTGCGGCACCGAGTTCGGCTGGCGCGGCGGATCGGGCAACTGGGTCAACGACTACATCGACACGTGGCCGTCGGCGTGCGACCTGGGTCGCACTTCGCCCACGGGCGTCGAGTTCGGCACCAATGCGAAGTTCCCCGAGAAATACCGGCGCGCGCTGTACGCCTGCGACTGGGCGTTCGGGACGATCCACGCGGTCCACCTCGAGGCCGACGGAGCCACATGGCGCGGCAAAGCTGAGAACTTCGCCCATGGCGAGCCGTTCCAGGTCACCGATCTCGTCGTCGCGAAGGACGGCGCGCTGTACCTGACGACCGGCGGGCGCAACACGCGCTCGGCGCTCTACCGCATCACGTGGACGGGCGCTCCGGACGCGGCGGCTGGCAAGCCGGCCCCGAAGGAACAGCTCTCGATCGCGCAGAAGCGGCGGCGCGAGCTCGAGGCCATGCACGTCGCGGCCGACCGGACGCCGGCGCAGCTCGACGCGATCGCGCGCGCGCTCGCGAGCCAGGACCGATTCATGGCCGGCGCGGCGCGCGTCGCGCTGGAGTTCACGCCGTTCGCGCAGTGGGACGCCGTGTGGGCGCACTGTCAGGACCCGCGCGCAGCCGCGCGCGTCGTCGTGGCGGCGCTGCACGCCGGGTATCCCGATCGCGAGCGCGTCGTGCGCGAGATCCAGCGCCTCGTCGTGGGCGAGGACGCGCCCAGCCTGCCGCGCATCGAAGCGCTGCGGATGGCGGAGCTCGGCCTGATGCGTGGCGGGCTGCCGCCCGGCCTGAGCGGCACGATCGTGTCGCGCCTCGCGCTCGACTTCGCGCACGGCGACGCGCGGGTCGCGCGCGAATCGGCGCAGATCCTGGCGTACCTCGACGCTCCGGGGATCGTCGAGAAGCTGCTCGACCGCATCGACGCCAGCAAGACGCAGGAGGACGCCATCCACTACGCCTACTGCCTGCGCGTCGTGAAGAGCGGCTGGACGCGTGCGACGCGCGAGCGCTTCCTCGACTTCTTCGACGGGCGCGGCCGCACGTTCCGCGGCGGCGTGAGCCTGGAGAAGTTCGTCGCGCGCATCCGCGACGACTTCGTGGCGGGCTTCCCCGAGGACGAGAAGACCGCGCTCGCGGCGCGCCTCGCGCCGCCGAAGCCCGCCGCGGCCGTCGTCGCCGCGCCGGCCGCGTTCGTGCGCCGTTGGACGCGACCTGAACTCGAGAAGCTGCTCGCCGCGCCGCTCGCCGGCCGCTCGTTCGAGGCCGGCCGCGACGCGTTCGCGAAGTCGACGTGCCTCACGTGCCACCGCATCGGCGACGCGGGCGGCGCGACCGGGCCCGACCTGACGTCGGCGGCGGCGCGCTTCGGCATCGCGGACATGCTCGACGCGATCCTCGAGCCCTCGAAGACGATCTCGGACCAGTACCGCGACGTCGAGCTGCGCACGAGCGACGGCGACCTGCTCGTGGGCCGTGTCGAGTCGGAGAAGGACGGCTCGATCCGCCTGCGTCGCGCGCCCAGCGACGAGGTCGTGGACGTCGCCGAGTCCGACGTCGAGATGCGCCGGCCGTATCCGCTGTCGCGCATGCCGGCCGGCCTGCTGGACACGCTCGACGAGCAGGGCGTGCTCGACCTGTTCGCCTACCTGCGATCGGGCGGATCGCCGGACCACGCGGCGTTCCGGCACTGAGCCCGGGAGGAAGACCATGAGGCTCGCCTTCGTCGCCGCGTCGGCCCTGCTCGCGCTGATCCTCGCGAGCGCGTCCGCGATCGCGCCGCGTGTCGCCGCCGAGTCGCCGGCCGGTTACGGGACGAGGCAGATCGAGGGCTTCACCGTGCACGTCGAAGCCGGCCTGGAGCAGGACGAAGCGCTGGGCCGCGAGGCGCTGCGGCTGCTCGCCGCGAAGCTCTACGACGTGCGCCGCGCCGTGCCCGACGCCGCGCTCGCGACGCTGCGCACGGTCCCCGTCTGGCTCGACCGCGACGACCCGAAGTTCCCCTGCGCCGTCTACCACCCGTCCGAGGCGTGGCTGCGCGAGAACGGCTGCGATCCGCGCAAGGCGCGGTCGGTGCACCTCGCGAACGCGAAGAACTTCCTCTCCTGGTCGCACGAGCAGCCGGCGATGGTGCTGCACGAGCTGGCGCACGCGTACCACGACCGGCTGCCCGCGGCGGACCGCGCACGGATCGACGCGGCGCACGCGCGCGCCGTCGCGGGGAAGAAGTACGACGCCGTGCTGCGCGCGAGCGGCGCGGAGGACCGGCACTACGCGCTCCAGAATCCGTCGGAGTTCTTCGCCGAGGCGAGCGAGGCCTGGTTCGGCACGAACGACTTCTACCCGTTCGTGCGCGCGGAGCTCGTGCGCCACGACCCGGAGACGGCCGAGCTCGTCCGCGAGCTCTGGTCGCGCTGAAACGCGCGGGGAATCCTCCGCGGATCTACTTCGGCGCCGGGTCGTCCGCCGCTCCCGCGCGCTCGAGCACGATCGTGATCCGCGCGATCTCGCCCGGCTTCACCGCGACGCTGGGCATCGACTTGCGGTCCGCCTCGCGCATCTGGAGCCCGGGCGCGCCGGCGTTGACCCACAGCGACGGATCGGGCGGCAGGTCGTCGAAGCGCGCGACGCCCAGCGCGTCCGCGTGCCCGTTCCACTCGCGCCACGGGACGAGGATCGAGCCCACGCCGGGGATCTGCACGTTCGGCGAGACGTCCACGTTCGCGTCGGCGAGCGGCGTCCCGTCCGTCGACTGGACCGCGACCTCGACGCTCCCGGTCGGCTGCATCTCGATCACGAACGGCGTGCTCGCCGCCGGGACCTCGGCGCGCTGCAGGAACAGCGCGCGGTCGCCGAAGTCGCGCCACGCGCGCTCCTCGTCGGCCTTCGTCGCGCCGGGTGCCAGGGTCACGCCGGCTTCCGCGAGGGTCGCGGCCCTCACGGGCTTCGAGACGTGCCCGCTGCAGAGCGCGAAGACGTAGCCCCTGCCGCGCGGCAGGTCCGGGATCGTGAACGTGCCGTCCGCGCGCACGTCGGCCCCGTACATGTCCCACAGAGTGGCCCTGGCGCCGTCCACGCCCGTCTCCTGCAGCGTCAGCATCACCTTTCCGGCCGTGACCGGGCGCGGCACGGAATCGTCGAGCTTTCCAGCGAGTTCCAGCGCCGCGTGGAGCTCGATCACGAGGTCGACCCGTTCGCTCGGGCGCACCTCGAACGGTTCGATCCCGCTGAAGAGCGGCTTCGCGCCGGCCTCCTTCGGGCGATGCGTGACGCGCACGCGGTGTTGCCCCGGCGCGATGCGCGTCGTGACCATCCGCCCGTCGGATTCGCGCGTCCAGGCATCCGGTCCGAGGGCTGCCTGCAAGTCGAGGTCGATCTCGATGTCGGTCACGACGCGGCTGGGCGCGCCGTGCCACGCGCGCACGGAGACGACCGCGCCGCGCTTCAGCACGATCTCGCGCTCGCCCGGACCCAGCGCGAACGAGTCGTCGCGGAACGGCACGTACTCGGGGTGCGTGACGCTCAGGTCCACCGAGATCGTGCGCCCGTCGACGTTCACCCACGTCCAGCAGTCCAGGCGCGCGCGTCCCTTCGGATCCGTGCGCGCGACGGCGGGCTCGCCGCGGAACTGGTACCACGACCCCGGATCGCTGGCGGAGCGCATCCCGTCGACGCGGATCGCGGCGTCGAACACGGGCTGGTGCAGCTCGTCGACGACGAGCAGCTCGAGCGGCCGCTTGGCCTCGAGGTCGGGGACGTCCGGAGGCGGGGCGCTCGGCGCGGGAGCCGACTCGGCGACCGGCGCGGGGGCCGGCGCGGCCTCGGCCGCGAGAGCGCGCGACTCCCGGGATTCGGTCAGCGCACCGACGGCCGCCGATTCCGCGCGCGATTCCGGAGCCGGCGGCGCGACCGGCTCGGGCGTTCCGGACACCGCGGTCCCCGACTTCCACAGCGCGAGCCCGGCGAGGGCGGCCAGGACGACCGCGATCAGGACGGCGAGGCTCGAACGGCGTGACATCGCGAGATTTGTAGCAGCGGAGCGCGGCCGGCCGCCAACGCGCTCGCCGAGCGCGCGGTCGGCCCCGCCGGCTCGACTTCCGGGGCCGCCCGCCTAGGCCGGAGCGCGGCCCGGACCTAGACTGTTCGCCCTCTTCACTCGGGCGCCGCCACCACCGGCGCGCCCCGGAAGGGACATCGAGGAGCACCGCCCGTGAGAGACGTCGTCATCGCTTCCGCATGCCGCACCCCGATCGGCAAGTTCCAGGGCTCGCTCGCCGGGTTCACCGCGCCGCAGCTCGGCGCGCTCGCGATCCGCGAGGCGTTGGCGCGCGCCAAGGTCGCGCCGGAGCTCGTCGACGAGGTGATCATGGGCAACGTGCTCGCCGCGGGCCTGGGCCAGAACCCGGCGCGCCAGGCGGCGATCGGGGCCGGCGTGCCGAACACGGTGCCGAGCTTCACGATCAACAAGGTCTGCGGGTCCGGCCTCAAGGCCGTGATGCTCGCGGCACAGGCCATCCGCGCCGGCGACGCCGAGGTGATCGTCGCGGGCGGTCAGGAGAGCATGACCAATGCGCCCTACCTGATGCCGGAAGCGCGCGCGGGCGTGCGGCTCGGCCACGGCAAGCTGATCGACTCGATGATCTGGGACGGGCTGTGGGACATCTACAACGACTTCCACATGGGCCAGACGGGCGAGCTGGTCGCCAAGAAGTACGAGATCGGCCGCCGCGCGCAGGACGAGTTCGCCGCGCAGAGCCACCAGCGCGCGGGCGCCGCGACCGCGGCGGGCAAGTTCGACGCCGAGAAGTTCGCGGTGAAGATCCCGCAGAAGAAGGGCGATCCGATCTCGTTCACCACGGACGAGACGATCCGCGGCGACACGACGGCGGACTCGATCGCGAAGCTGAAGCCGGCGTTCGATCCGGCGGGGACGGTGACGGCCGCGAACGCGAGCTCGATCAACGACGGCTCGTCGGCGCTGGTGATCATGAGCGCGGATGCGGCCAAGAAGCACGGCGTGAAGCCGCTCGCGCGCATCACGGGCTACGCGGCCGGCGGCTGCGCGCCGGAGTGGGTCATGATGGCGCCCGAGAAGTCGATCGGCGCCCTGGCGACGAAGCAGGGCAAGAAGCCGCGCGATTTCGACCTGCACGAGATCAACGAGGCCTTCTCGGTCGCTTCGCTGGCGCTGATCCGCGTGCTCGACCTCGACGCGGCGCGCGTGAACGTCAACGGCGGCGCGGTCGGACTGGGCCACCCGATCGGCGCGTCGGGCGCGCGCGTGCTGACGACGCTGATCCACGCGATGCAGCAGCGCGACGCGAAGACCGGCATGGCCTCGCTGTGCCTGGGCGGCGGCAACGCGGTGTCGCTCTCGGTGGAGCGCCTCTGATCATGGGGCAGTGCACGTACCAGCGCGTCGCCGTGATCGGCGCGGGCACGATGGGCAACGGGATCGCGCAGACGTTCGCGTCGTTCGGCGCGGAGGTTCTGCTCGTCGACGTGAACGAGGAAGGCCTGAAGAAGGGCGTCGCGGCCGTCGAAGGCTCGCTGGCGCGCTTCGTGAAGAAGGGGACCTTGCCCGAGGCCGACGCGAAGTCGATCCGCGCGCGCCTGCGTCCCAGCACGCGGCTCGAGGACGTCCGCGACGTCGCGCTGGCCGTCGAAGCCGTGTCCGAGCGCATCGAGATCAAGCGCAAGGTGTTCGCGCAGCTCGACGCGCAGTGCCCGCCGGCGACCATCCTGGCGACGAACACGAGTTCGATCTCGATCACGGAGATCGCCGCCGCGACGAAGCGCGCCGACCGCGTCATCGGCATGCACTTCATGAACCCGGTGCCGCTGATGAAGCTCGTCGAGATCATCCGCGGCCAGGAGACGAGCGACGCCACGATGCGCGCGATCCACGCCTGCACGGAGTCGCTCGACAAGACGCCGGTCGAGGCGAGCGACTATCCGGGCTTCGTGTCGAACCGCGTGCTGATGCCGATGATCAACGAGGCGGTCTTCTGCCTCATGGAAGGCGTCGCGACGCGCGAGGGGATCGACACGGTCATGAAGCTCGGCATGAACCACCCGATGGGGCCGCTGGCGCTGGCCGACCTGATCGGGCTCGACGTGTGCCTCGACATCCTCGAGGTGCTGCACGAGGGCCTCGGCGACGACAAGTACCGCCCTTGTCCGCTGCTCCGCCGCTACGTGGCAGCCGGCCGGCTGGGCAAGAAGTCGGGCAGGGGTTTCTACGACTACGACGCGGCTCCCGCGAAGGCCTGAGAGAGAGCAAAGGCATGGATTTCGGTCTCGACGAGGAACTCACGCTGGTCCGCGACATGGCGCGCGGCTTCGCGGAAGCCGAGCTCATGCCGCGTGCGACGAAGCACGACCGGCAGGGCACGCTGGACCGCGAGGTCTTCGGGCTCATGAAGGACCTCGGGCTGTGGGGGCTCACGATCCCCGAGGAATACGGTGGCTCGGGCCTGGGCAACCAGGCGTTGGCGATCGTGCTCGAGGAGGTCAACCGCGCCTGCGCCTCGACGGGCGTGACGCTGTCCGTGCACAACAGCCTGATCGGCGCGCCTCTGCGAAAGTTCGGCACGGATGCGCAGAAGCGCGCGTGGCTGCCGAAGCTCGCGACCGGCGAGGTGATCGGTGCTTACTGCCTGACGGAGCCCAACGCCGGATCCGACGCGGCGAGCCTGCGCACGACGGCGCGCCTCGACGGGGACCACTTCGTCGTCGACGGCACGAAGGTCTGGGTCACGAACGGCGGCTGGGCCGGGCTGTTCCTGTGCTACGTCCGCACGGAGCCGGGCACGTCGCGCGCGAAGGGCGTCAGCGCGCTGCTGATCCCGGGCGACCTGCCCGGCATCCGCGTCGGCAAGCCGGAGAAGAAGTGCGGCATCCGCGGCAGCTCGACGACGGAGATCGAGTTCTCGGGCGTGCGCGTGCCCAAGGCGAACCTGCTCGGCACTCTGCACGACGGGTTCAAGATCGCGATGGACACGCTCGACGGCGGGCGCATCGGCATCGCGAGCCAGGCCGTCGGCATCGGCCGCGCGTGCCTCGAGGCGGCGGTCAAGTACAGCAAGGAGCGCGAGCAGTTCGGCAAGCCGATCGGCGAGTTCCAGGCGATCCAGTGGAAGCTGGCCGACATGGCGACGCGCCTCGACGCCGCGCGCCTCCTGGTGCAGAAGGCCGCCTGGATGCGCGACCGCGGCGAGCGCTGCTCGCAGCAAGCCGCCGAGGCCAAGCTCTTCGCCAGCCAAACCGCCAACTTCTGCGCCGACGAATGCCTGCAGATCCACGGCGGCGCCGGCTACACCGACCACTTCCCGGTCGAACGCCTCTTCCGCGACGCCCGGATCACCGAGATCTACGAAGGTGCCACCGACATCCAACGGATCGTGATCGCCCGCGCCGTCACCGCTTGAAGAACGAGCCAGGCTCGTTCTTCAACTGAGCACCGATGAAGGAAGTTCGCGAACTCGAGGCGCGGTTTCGCGCGGGCCACAAGGCGGCGCTCGCGCGTGCGATCTCGTGGGCGGAGAACGGGGACCCGGCGTACGCGGAGTTCCTGCGCTCGGTGTACGCGTCGGTGGGGCGCGCCTGGCGCACCGGGGTCACGGGGCCGCCGGGTGCGGGGAAGAGCACGCTCGTCAACGAGCTGGCGAAGTCCCTGCGCGCGAAGCAGCGCACCGTCGGCATCCTCGCCGTCGATCCGTCGAGCCCGATCTCGGGCGGCGCGCTGCTCGGCGATCGCATCCGGATGGAGGAGCGCACGAGCGACGTGGGCGTCTACATCCGTTCGATGGCGAGCCGCGGCGGGCACGGCGGCCTGTCGCGCGCGTCGTCGGACGCGTGCGACGTGATCGACGCGTTCGGCATCGACGAGGTGCTGCTCGAGACCGTCGGCGTGGGTCAGGCCGAGTACGACGTCGTGTCGGCGACGGACACGGTGCTCGTCGTGCTTTGCCCCGGCGCGGGCGACGGCATCCAGGCGATGAAGGCCGGCATCCTCGAGGTCGCGGACGTGCTCGTGGTGAACAAGGTGGACCTGCCCGGCTCCGACCGGTTGCTGCTGGACCTCGAGGAATCGGCGCACATCCGCCACGCGGGCAGCGGGCGCTGGATCCCGCCGGTCGTCGGCTGCAGCGCGGGGAAGTCGCAGGGCATCGACGAGGTGCTCGCCGCGATGGAGAGCCACCGCGAGCACCTGCGCGCCCGCGGTCTCGACGCCGTCCGCGCCGAGAAGCGCGTGGTGCAGGTCCAGCGCGTCCTGCACGAGCGACTCGCCGTGCAGCTGTGGGGGCCGGGCGGCCAGGGCGAGCGCGTGCGCGCGCTGCTCGCGGCCGGTCGCACGCCGTACGACGTCGTCGACGAGCTGGCCGAGCACGTCGCGGCATCGATGCGCGCGCGCGCGTGATCGCGGCGAGCGTCGGCCGTCACCGCATCGGGCGCCACGGCACCGGTCGCCTCCTCACCGGCCGACGACGTGCGCGTGCGGCGCGATCCGACTACGCAGTACGTCGGGGAGTCCCCGGGCGCGGCGCTCTCTAGACTGCACGTCGTGTCCAACGAAAGGAGCACGCTCATGAACCTTCGATTCCCGATCGCGATCGCCGCTCTCGCCTTCCTCGCCGGATGCAAGTCGCAGGACACCGTCTCCGGTCAGAGCCAGGACATGGTCGAGGTGACCGCGACGGTCACCGCCGTCGACGCGCCGCACCGCCTGCTGACCTTGAAGGGCGAAGGCGGCACGGAGGTCCTCGTCGAGGCCGGCCCGGCCGTGAAGGACCTCGACCAGGTCCACGCCGGCGACATGGTCGTCGTCACGTACACCGCGACGGTCTCGTGGCTCGTGCGATCCGCCGACGCGGGCGCGCCCGGCGTCGCGACGAAGGCGTCGGTCGAGAAGTCGAAGCCCGGCGAGAAGCCCTCGGCCACCGTCGGCAGCTCGGTGACGATCACCGCGACCATCACGGCGATCGACACCGCGATGGGCACGGTCTCGTTGACCGGTCCAGCCGGGAACACGGTCGTCGTCGAGCCGCGCGATCCGGCCAACCTGAAGAAGGTGAAGGTCGGCCAGCTCGTCGACATCACCTACAGCGAGGCGCTGGCCGCCGCGGTCCGGCCGGCCGCCAAGAAGTAGCGGGCCCGAGCGGCTTCGGACGAGCAGGCCGGTGTGCGCGCGAACGCGTGCGCAGACCGGTCGCTGCGTTCGAGCCGGCTGCGTGCTGCGCCGCGACGAAGAAGGAGAGCGGGGCGTCCGGTCCGGCGGACCGGGGATCGAGCCCGTCGAGCTCCGGAGCCCGCGGGGCCGTCCGGTTGCGCGCCTCGCCGTCCCGCGCATGCGGAGGGGAACGCGCCGGCCGTATACTGCGGAGTGGAAGTCGTCCGGGGCGTCCACGTCGGGTCCCTCGGTCGGCCGAACGGAGTCCGAAACCGCATGAGCCTCCAGGACGTGATCCGCACCGACGCCGCCGAGCAGTGGCGCCGCGCCTTCGAGAAGGGCGAGAAGCGCGACGCCGACTTCAGCACCGTCTCGGGCGCGAAGCTCGAGCCGCTGTACGGTCCGGACGACGTCGTGCTCGATCCCGAGAACGACCTGGGCCTCCCCGGCCAGTTCCCGTTCACGCGCGGCGTGCACCCGACGATGTACCGCGGGCGCCTGTGGACGATGCGTCAGTTCGCGGGGTTCGGCTCGGCGGCCCAGACGAACGAGCGCTTCAAGTACCTGCTCGCGCACGGACAGACGGGGCTGTCGACCGCTTTCGACTTCCCGACCTTGATGGGCTACGACTCCGACCACGACCGCTCGCGCGGCGAGGTCGGACAGGTCGGCGTCGCCGTCTCGTGCCTGCGCGACATGGAGACCCTCATGGCGGGGATCCCCATGGCCGACGTGTCGACGTCGATGACGATCAACGGGCCGGCGCCGATCCTCCTGGCGTTCTACATCGCCTGCGGCGAACGGCAGGGCGTGTCGCCCGCGAAGCTGCGCGGCACGGTGCAGAACGACATCCTCAAGGAGTACCAGGCCCAGCACGCCTGGCTCGTGCCGGCCGAACCCGCGCTGCGCATGATCACGGACGTGATGGGCCACTGCGCCGTGCACGTGCCGCAGTGGAACACGATCTCGATCAGCGGCTACCACATCCGCGAAGCGGGCTCGACGGCGGCGCAGGAGCTGGCCTTCACGCTCGCGAACGGGATGGAGTACGTGCGGCGCGGCATCGCTGCCGGACTCGACGTCGACTCGTTCGCGCCGCGGCTGTCGTTCTTCTTCGACAGCCACATCGACTTCTTCGAGGAGATCGCCAAGTTCCGCGCCGCGCGCCGCATCTGGGCGCGCAAGATGCGCGACGAGTTCCACGCCAAGGATCCGCGCTCGTGGATGCTGCGCTTCCACACGCAGACGGCCGGCGTGACGCTGACGGCGCAGCAGCCCGAGAACAACATCGTGCGCACGGCCTACGAAGCGCTGGCCGCGGTGCTGGGCGGCACGCAATCGCTGCACACGAACTCGATGGACGAGACGCTGTCGCTGCCGACCGAGAAGGCCGTGAAGATCGCGCTGCGCACGCAGCAGATCCTGGCCGAGGAGACCGAGGTCGCGCACGTCGCCGATCCGCTCGCGGGCAGCTACTTCGTCGAGGCGCAGACGAACCGCCTGGAGAAGGACGCCGAGCGCTACTTCGCCGAGATCGACAAGCGCGGCGGCGTCGTCGCCGCGACGGAGCAGGGCTGGATCCAGCGCGAGATCCACCGCTCCGCCGTCGCCTACCAGCGCGCGACCGAGCAGGGCCGCAAGAAGATCGTCGGCGTGAACTGCTTCCAGGAGGACGAGGGCGACGGCCCGCCGATCGAGATCCACAAGATCGACGCCGCCGTCGAGCGCGAGCAGCACGTGCGCCTCGCTGAGGTGCGCAAGAAGCGCGACGCCGCGAAGGCGAAGCGCGCGCTCGACGACGTGCGCGACGCGTGCGCGGGGAAGGACAACCTGCTGGCGCGCTTCGTCGCGGCCGCGCACGCCGAGTGCACGCTGGGCGAGATCACCGACGTCCTGCGCGCGAGCTTCGGCGAGTACCACGAGCCGAAGATCCTGTGAGACGCTCTCTGCCCCGCGGCCTGATCGGAGTGGGGATCGCCGTCGGCATCGTCGACGTGCTCATCGGCGCAGGCCTGTTGGCCTGGTCCTGGTGGCAGGACGGGACGCGCACCGACTTCCGCAACGCCGGCGTGATCCTCGCGATCGGCGTGGCCTGCGCGGGCTACTTCTGGCGGCTGCACGTCCTGCGCGTGACGCCGAGCGCGCGCCCGTGAATCCCTCGCGCACCGGCGAACTCCGCTGCACGGTGCCTGGCTCACTTGCGCGAAGTTGGCGCGCCCGCGCATGAACGCCGTGAGCGACGCGCGCCCGCACGTCGTCGTCCTCGGCGGCGGCTTCGGCGGGCTCAAGGCGGTGCGCGCTCTCGGCGACGCGCCGGTGCGGGTGACGCTCGTCGATCGGCGCAACCACCACCTGTTCCAGCCGTTGCTCTACCAGGTCGCCACCGCCGCGCTCGCGACCACCGACGTCGCGATGCCGCTCCGGCAGATCGTGCGGTCGCAGGCCAACACGACCGTGCTGCTCGCGAACGCGCGCGCCGTCGACGCGGCGAAGAAGCGCGTGCTGCTCGACGACGGCGAGATCGCCTACGACCACCTGATCGTCGCGACGGGCGTCGAGACCTCGTGGTTCGGCCACGACGAGTGGGCGCAGCACGCCGTCGCGCTCAAGGACGCCGACGACGCGCTGGCGATCCGCGCGCGCATCCTGCTGGCGTTCGAGGCGGCCGAGCGCACGGCGGACCCCGTCGAACGCGCGCGGCTCCTGACCTTCGTCGTCATCGGCGGCGGGCCGACGGGGGTCGAGCTGGCCGGCGCGCTGACCGAGATCGCGCGCATCACGCTGGCGCGGAACTTCCGCAACTTCGACCCGGCGTCGGCGCGCGTCGTGCTCGTCGAGGCCGGCCCGCGCGTGCTGGCCGCGTTCCCCGAGGAGCTCTCGGCGCGCGGCGCGCGGATCCTGGCCGACATGGGCGTCACCGTGCGCACGGGATCGCGCGTCACGCGCATCGACGCGACCGGCGTCGAGATCGGCACCGAGCGCATCGCCTCCGCCACGGTCCTGTGGGCCGCCGGCGTGCGCGTGTCGCCGCTCGTCGCGACGATCGGCGCGCCGCTCGACAAGTCCGGTCGCGTGCTCGTCGAGCCCGACCTCACCGTCCCGCGCCGTCCGGAGATCGCGGTCGTGGGCGACGCGGCCGCCGTCCCCTGGGTCGGCGGCCCGCAGGGCGGCACCGTGCCGGGCATGTGTCCCGGCGCGATCCAGATGGGCGAGCACGCCGCGCGCAACGTCCTCCGCACTCTGCGCGGCGAGCCGCGCGCCGCCTTCCGCTTCCGCGACAAGGGTTCGCTGGCCGCGATCGGCCGCTCGCAGGCCGTCGCCTCGATCGGGCGCGTCCGGACGGCCGGGTTCTGGGCCTGGCTCCTGTGGGTGTTCGTCCACGTCTTCTACCTGATCGGGTTCAGGAACCGCCTGGCGGTCCTGTTCGACTGGGGCTGGCTGTTCCTGACGCGCCAGCGCGGTGCGCGCGTCATCGTCGAACGCCGTCCCTGAGGGCGGTTCCGCGGAACCGCTCCCAGATCCGCGGCACATGGCCGGATCCTGTTGGTGAAAAGAGGGCCGCGCGTCAAAATGGCCCGGCTCCGGAACCCGCGCGCGACGCGCGGCGACGGACGGCCCCCGACCCCACCCTGCACCCATGTCCTCGCGCAAGATCCGCGTGCTCGTCGCGAAGCCGGGCCTCGACGGCCACGACCGCGGCGCCAAGACCGTCGCTTCCATCCTGCGCGACCGCGGGATGGAGGTGATCTACACCGGCCTGCACCAGACGCCGGAGATGATCGCCGAGGCCGCGACGCAGGAGGACGTCGACGTCGTCGGCCTGTCGATCCTGTCGGGCGCGCACATGGAGCTCTTCCCGCGCGTGCGCGCCGAGCTCGAGAAGCGCGGCATGGGCCACGTGCTGCTCGTCGGCGGCGGGATCATCCCGAGCGACGACATGAAGAAGCTCGAGGCGCAGGGCTACGCCAAGCTCTTCGGTCCGGGCACGCGCACCGACGACATCGGCCTGTACATCGAGACCGAGATGGAAAAGCGCCGCGCGCAGAAGGTCTGAGGGACTGGACCATGGCCGAACGCGAGATCCTGAACATCGACGAGGCCGCCGAGCTGCTCGGCGTGTCCGTGAAGACCTTCAACAAGGTCCTGCACTCCGAGGACCTGCCCGCGCGCAAGATCGGGCGCGAGTGGAAGTTCTCGCGCGCCGCGCTCATCGCCTGGGTCGGCAGCGGCGAGAGCCGGCGGTTCTACAGGGAATCCGGGACCGACCACGCGGACGAAGAGATCGTGCCGGCGCCGCGCGCCGCGCGAATCCCCGAGAACGGCGCGGTCGAGCGACCGCGCGCCCGCCGCACGGCCGGCTGGCAGATCGAGGACTGAAACGAGCACCGATGACCGTCCCCAGCATGCAGACCGAAGCCCACAGCACGTACTCGCTGCCCGCGATCCAGGACGGGTTCGACCTCACCCAGGATCAGCAGATGATCCAGGAGACCGTGCGCGAGTTCGCGCGCGCCGAGGTCGCGCCGCTGGCGCACGAGATCGACGAGAACCACCGCTTCCCCGTCGAGACGTGGCGCAAGATCGTCGACATGGGCCTGCCCGGGATCCCGTTCCCGGAGGAGTACGGCGGCAGCAACGGCGGGACGCTGGCGTACTGCCTCGCGGTCGAGGAGATCAGCCGCGTGTGCGGCTCGACGGGCCTGACGCTCGCGGCGCACGTCTCGCTCGGCACGTTCCCCATCTACAAGTGGGGCAGCGAGGAGCTGCGCAAGCGCTACGTCCCGAAGCTGATCGCCGGCGAGTACATGGGCGCGTACGGCTTGACCGAGCCCAATGCCGGCTCGGACTCCGGCGGCACGCAGACGACGGCGCGGCTCGTGGGCGACCAGTACGTGCTGAACGGCGCGAAGTGCTTCATCACGAACGCGAACCACGCCGGCACGTTCATCTGCACGGCGGTGACGCATCCGGAGCTCGGACCGAAGGGCATCAGCGCCTTCGTCGTCCCGCGCGACACGCCCGGTTTCCGCATCGAGAAGGGCGAGGAGAAGCTCGGGATGCGCGGCAGCGACTGGGCCAGCCTCGTGTTCCAGGACGCGAAGATCCCGCGCGACCACCTGCTCGGGCCCGAGGGCGAGGGCTTCAAGACGTTCATGAAGACGCTCGAGGGCGGGCGCATCTCGATCGGCGCGCTGAGCCTCGGGATCGCGCAGGGCGCGCTCGACGTCGCCCTGAAGTACGCGCAAGAGCGCGAGGCGTTCGGCAAGAAGCTCAGCGAGCAGCAGGCGGTGCAGTTCAAGCTGGCGAACATGGCGCTCGACATCGAGGCCGCGCGCCACCTCGTCTACCACGCGGCGCGCCTGAAGGACGCGGATCGTCCGTACGGCCCGCAGGCGGCGATGGCGAAGCTCCTCGCGTCGGAGGCGGCGATGCGCTGCACGTACGAGGCGATCCAGATCCACGGTGGGTACGGGTACTCGCGCGAGTACCCGGTCGAGCGCATGTGGCGCGACGCGAAGCTGTGCGTGATCGGCGAGGGGACGAGCGAGATCCAGCGGATCATCATCGCGCGGAACCTGCTGCGCGGTGCGCCCGGGCGAGGCTGACGCCGCCGGGCGCCCGGACCTGCCCCACGGTCGCGATCCATGTGTCGTGGAGTCCGTTGCGAGCGGAGTCCCAACCGGCGGATGCCGAGAACCGGCCCGGCTCGTGCGCGAACCTCTCCCTACGGGCCCGGGCGCGGATCCTCGCCCTTCGCTCGCAACCGCTCCGCCCAGGCCTCGAGCCGCTGGCGGCACGTCTCGAACATCGTGTCGCGCTGGAACTCCAGCCCGATGCGCACGCTGGGCGTGCCCTGCTTCGCGCCGCGCACGGTCGCGCGCAGGCGCATCGTCCCGCCCGAACCGGGGAACGCGAGCAGCACGCCGACCTCGCGCGCGACGACGGCTGCGCGTGCGGACTCGACGTCCAGTGCGACGCCGACGCCGGTCGTGGACACGTCCACCACGCGCCCGCGGGTCTGTCCGCCGCGCCACTGGATCGTCAGCGTGGCCGCGAGCTCGCCGCGCGGCTCGAATCGCGGCGCGCGCCGTCGGCTGAACCAGCGGCGCCAATCGGGAGTGACCTGACGGTGCAGCTCGTCCTCGTCGAGGAATTGCAGTCCGTAGCGCGTGCCTCCGCTCTGCAGCGGTTCGGCGCTGGCGACGCGCGCGCGCAGCGTGAGCTCGGGCAGGCGCAGCGACGTGACGATCACGACGCCGACCTGATCGACGCGGATGCGCGGGTCGACGGTGTAGCCGAAGCGCACGGCCGCGCCCGACCAGCAGCAGTCCTCGACCGTGCCCTGGAGGCGCGAGCCGTCGGGCTTGCGGATCTCGACGCGCACCGCCGGGCCGTGCACGAGCACGACGCGGTGGTACTGGCGACGGCTGACGGCGGCGGGCGCGGCGAGCGTTCGCGTGCCGTCGAACGGCGGCGGGGCGGTGCGCGCCGGCGCGTCCGCGCCCGGGACGAGCGGGCGGATCAGCGGCGAGAGGGGGAGCGGGATGGTGCGGGACGGGCTCGGCGGAACGCTCATGGCGACGAGAACGGATCGGCGGCCCGGCCGCCGCGACCTGAATGTTCTTCCGCGAAGATGCAGAGTCTGCGCGACTTCGGCCCCGCGGGGTCGCACCGGGGCCGCGGTGCACCCTGGTAGGCTCGTGAGCGCATGCAGCTCCCGCCCGCATCGCGCACGCCGCCGGCGTGGCGCCCGCGTCGCATTCGCGCCGGTTCGTGGACGATCACCGCGCTGTCCGACGGCTGGCTGCGGCTCGACGGCGGATCGATGTGGGGCGTCGTGCCGAAGACGCTGTGGAGCGCGTGGACCCCGGCGGAGGACGACAACACGATCCTGCTCGCGCTGCGTCCGTTCCTGGCGGAGCGCGGGGACGTCCGCGTGCTCGTCGAGCCGGGCGTGGGCGATCGCTGGTCGCCGAAGCTCGCGCGCATCTACGGACTCGTGCGCACGCCGACGTTGCGCGACTCGCTGCGCGCGGTCGGCGTCGCGCCGCAGTCGATCACGCACGTGGTCGGGACGCACGCGCACTGGGATCACGTCGGCGCGTGGGTGGAAGAGCGCGACGGGCGTTTGGGGCCTGTTTTCCCGCAGGCACGGCACTACCTGCCGCGGATCGAACTGGAGGTCGCGCGCGACGCCGACGCGGTGCGCCGCGCGAGCTACCGCGCCGACGACGTCCTGGCCGTTGAGCGCGCGGGGATCCTGACGACGCTGGAAGGCTCGACCGAGATCCTGCCCGGCCTGCGCGTGCACGTGCTCGGCGGTCACTCCGACGGCGTGGCGGTGGTAACCTGGGACGAAGAGCGCGACGACGGCGCGATCTTCTGGAGCGACGTCGTACCGACCGCGCACCACGTGCAGCCACCGTACATCATGGCCTACGACATCGACGTCGCGAAGAGCCACGCCGTGCGCAGCGAATGGCTCGCGCGCGCGGCCGAGCGCGGCTGGACCGGCTGCTTCTACCACGACGTCGACCACCCGTTCGCACGGCTGCAACGCGCGGGAACGCGCTACGCCGTCGACCTCGTCGAGGAACCCTGATGGAGATCCGCCCCATCTTCGAGCACGAGCTCGAAGCCGCATTCCCCGTCGTCGCCGAGTTGCGCACGCACCTCGACCGCGAAGAGTTCGTGTACGCCGTGAAGCGGCAGGCCGCGCTCGGTTACGAGCTGTGGGGCGCGTTCGAGGGCCGCGCGCTCGTCGGCGCGATCGGGTTCCGCAGCGCGCACACGCTGGCGCGCGGCGCGCACCTGCACGTGGACGATCTGGTTGTGACGCAGTCGCGGCGGAAGAGCGGGATCGGTCGCGCGCTGCTCGAGCTGGCCGAGAAGGAGGCGCGCCGGCACGGGTTCGACGGCGTGTTCCTCGACAGCCGGCCGGACGTGCTGCCCTTCTACTACGCGCTCGGATACGCGCCGCACACGGCGACGCTGCTGCGCAAGTCGCTGAAGGCGACCTGAGCGGCGGGCCGGCTGCGGCCGCGCGAACCGGGAATCCCCGTCACACTGGGGGGCGGGACTCCATTCCTGTCCCGGCGATGGACGCTGAAGCGACGAACCCGCGCGATGCAGAACTGGTCGAGCACCTCGGCTGGGTGCGGCGGCTCGCGCTGGCGCAGGTGCGCGACCGCCACGCGGCCGACGACCTGGCGCAGGAGGTCGCGCGCGTCTGGCTCGAGAAGCGCCCGGTGCTCGCGGGCGGTCCGCGCAGCTGGCTCGCGGCGGTGACGCGGCGGCTGGCGATCGATCGCGCGCGCTCGGAAGTCTCGCGCACGGCGCGCGAGCGCTCGACCTCGCGCACCGAGGCCGCGACGTTCGAGGTCGTCGAGCGCGGCGCGCGCCAGCGGCGCGTGTTCGACGCGGTGCTCGAGCTGGCCGAGCCGTACCGCTCGACGATCCTGTACCGCTTCTTCGACGACCTCCCGACGCGCGAGGTCGCGCGGCGCATGGCCGTGCCCGAGGCGACGGTGCGCAAGCGCGTCGAGCGCGGCCTCGCGCTGCTGCGCGAACGCCTCGAGCGCGAGTTCGGCGCCGAATCGAACGCCTGGGCAGTCGCGCTGCTCGAGCCGGGCGCCCGGGCTGCGCTGTGGAAGGGGACTGCACTCATGAGCACGAAGTGGTTCGCTGCGGCGGGAGCGCTGGCGCTGCTGGCGGGCGGCGCCTGGTACCTGCAGGGGAACTCGAGCATCGGCCCGGTCGAGGAGGTCGGCGGCACCGGCGTCATCGTGCCGGCCGAGGTCGCGGCCGCGCGCGAGCAGGCTCCGGTCGTGCTCGCCGACGCCACCGGACCCGGTCGGCGCGCGGTCTCGTCGAGCGGTGGCGCGGCGAGCGTCGCGCCGCCGGCCGCGAAACAGTCCGGTCTGCGCGGGTTCGTCTTCGTCGACGACGTGCACACGGCTCCCGCCGGGCTCGCGATCGAGCGCAAGTTCGACGAGGACGATCACATGTCTTCGGAGCCGGTGCACGTCGACCCGGCCGGCGCGTCCTGGTCGATCGACACGCTCGACGGAGCCCCCGGCCGGCTGTGGATCACGAGCGACACGACGGTCCCGGCACAGATCCCGATCCCGCCCGAGCTGTGGGCCACGGGCGGCGTGTTCGACGTGCACCTCACGACCGGCCGCACGCTGGAGTTGACGCTGGTCGACCGCGCGACGAGACAGCCGCTCCCGGACGTCGAGTTCCAGGTCTCGCGATCGGTCGTCGTCGCCCGCACGCCCGGACGGGCCACATCCGACGGGAACCAGACCACGCACAGGACGGACGCGCTGGGCCACGCTCGCGTCGTCGGCATCCCGCTCGAGGGCTCGCTGTCGGTGACGGTGGACTTCGCGACGCGCGAGCGCGACGTCGTGATGCGCGACGGAGCGAGCATCCGCATGCGGACCCCGCGCGAGCCCGACTTCCGGATGTGGCTGAAGAAGGGGATGTCGGCGCAGCTCGAGCAGACGATCCTCGTCAGTCCGCCTCTCGGCGAAGCGTGCGCGGGCGGACAGGTGCCGGCCTGGGCGATCGCGGCCGCGGGCGGCCCCGACGCGCTGCGGGTCATGGCGCGCGAGACCACGAACGAGACGCCGCAGGCGCGCGGGATGCCGTTCCTCCTGCCGCGCGACGCGAGCGGGCGCTTCGAACTCTGCGCCGGTGCGCCGAGCACGTCGCTCGTATGGCTCGAGCGCACGCAGGGCGGGGAACGCCTCTCGGCCGAGACGGCGGTCGCGTTCGCGCAGCCGGGCGCGCAGGACGAGATCGGGTTCCAGGAACTCCAGGGCTGCGCGGTCACGCTGCGCTTCGTCCACGTGCCCGCGCGCGGCGAGCTGCGCGCCTGGGTCGTCGGCCAGGACGGCATGGACGCGGCCGGGACCATGGAGTGCCAGGGCGCCGACTTCGCGCGCGAATTCAAGCTGTCGGGCGAACAGCGGGTCCAGCTCGCGCTGCGCCTCGGCCAGGAGGCGCACGACAAGTCGGGCTGGTCGCGGCTCGTGACGGTCGGCGACGAGCGCGAGATCACCGTCGACCTCGGCGGATGCGAGCGCACGCTTCGGATCGAGTCGGACGAGCTCGGCGAGCTGACCGGCGACGGTTCGATCGCGCTCATCCCGGTCGAGGAAGGCGAGGCCGGCTTGGGGCAGTCGATCGCCGCGCTGTGCTCGGCCGGCCGCGGACTGTCGCCGGTGCACGTCCCGAACGGGCGCTGGCTTTACCGCTACGACGACGCGAACCAGGTCGCGGTGTGGGGCCTCGTCGATGTCGCGACCGCCGTCCAACCCGGCGAGGAGCTCGTGCTGCGTCCGCGATTGCGCCTCGCGTCGCCGGGGGAGATCGAACCGGCGATCCGCTTCGACGAGATCGAGGGCGTCGGCCTCGCGAGCCTGCCCGAGAAGTTCCGCGTGGCGAGCTCGAAGGGCGCGACCGGGAGCGTCGCCGTGCCGCGGAACGCGAAGTACGCGCTGCTCGACGGCAAGAAGTGATCGCGGGGATCGACTACTCGCGCTTCGTGTCGAGAGCCCGTGCGATGCGTTCGTGCGCGCGCATCGCGCGCCAGCCCACGACCATCCAGAAGACCGCGGTGACGATCGCGACGATCGTCGTGACGACGGCCAGGAGCGCGCCCGCGCCGGAGGAGTTGTTCATCGTGAAGTTCATGGTGGATTCGGTCAGGTGAAGATGCGGTCCGCCCAGATCAGGTAGACCACGAGCATGAGGACGTTCAGCGCGATGACCGCGCCGACCGCGATGGCGAGCACGCGGTCGTCGCTCGTGCGCGGTTCGGCGTGCGGCTCGCCACGGTGCGCGCGCTGGGAGCTCACCGGATTTCCCAGGGGGGGCGGAGTCGCCGCCCGCGGGCTCGTCGCCGCGCCGATGTCCGTCTTGACGTCGCTGACGTGCTGGTACCGCCGCTCCGGCTCGCGCTCGAGCGTCTTGAACACGACCTCGTCGAGGCGCACGTCGAGCTCGACGCGCTGGCTCGGCGGCGGGAACCTGCCGACCGGCAGCTCGCCCGTCAGCAGCTCGTAGAAGACGACGCCCAGCGAGTAGATGTCGGCGCGGTGGTCGACCGCGAGCGGAGTGCGCCACTGCTCCGGCGCCATGTAGAGCGGGGTGCCCATCACCTGGCCCGATCGGGTGAGGTGCATTCCGTCCGCGCCGTCGCGCACGAACCGCGCCAGGCCGAAGTCGAGGATGCGCACGCGCCCCTTGCGGTCGACTAGCACGTTTTCGGGCTTGATGTCGCGGTGCACGACGCCCTGGTCGTGCGCGTACTGGAGCGCGTCGCACATCTGCGCGACGATCGCGAGCGCCTCGCGCGGCGCGACACGGTCCGCCCGCAGCATCTGGCGCAGGTCGATGCCGTCGACGAGCTCCATCGCCAGGAAGTACCACGGCCCCGCGCGCCCCGCGTCGTGCACAGCGACGATGCCCGGGTGCGCGAGGCCGCCCAGAGTGTGCGCCTCGCGCTCGAAGCGCTCGGAGAAACCCGGGCGCGCGGCGACGTCCTCGGCGATGATCTTGAGCGCGAAATCGCGGCCCAGCGCGCGGTGCTTGGCGCGATAGACCGCGCCCGTCGCTCCGCGGCCCAGCTCCGCGCCCAGCTCGTAGGCCGGGAAGTGCGCCGCCAGCGAAGCGACGTCGAGCGAGGGACGCGAACTCGGCGCGGGATCCTGTTCCGGCTCCGCGAGCGCCGCACTCGCGACGCAGCGCAGGCAGACGCCCTTCGCGCCGGCCTCGTCGGCGAGGGGCGCTCCGCAGCGCGGACAGGTCGTCTGGGGCTCGGTCATGTGCGCGTCCACTGGAAGAGAAGGACCGCGGCCCGTGACGTTACCGGTCTTCCCGCGGATCCGGCGCGGCGAGGGCGCGCAGGACCGCGTCGAGCTCGTGCGCCGCCTCGTCCGGGTCGCGCACGGTGTCCGCGACCTCCTGCAGCAGCGCGTCTCGGAAACGGCGGCGCAGGCGGTGGACGGCGACGCGGAAGGCACCCGGCTCGAGGCCGGCGCGCAGGGCGCCCTCGGCTGTATCTCCGTCGCCGTGCAGGTGCTCCTGGAGGACGTCGTACAGGTCGCCGCGCCCTGTCGAGCGGTACTCGTTCGCCAGGTTCGCGAGCGCGCGTGCGACGAGCTCGCGCGCCCACGTGCGCTCGAACGCGGTCTCGGGATCGACCTCGCGACCTTCCTTCCCGGCGACGAAGCGCGACTCGGCCTCGCCCAGGTCGACGGCCAGAGCGACGCGTCCGCCGCCGCGTTTCTGCGCCGCGTCGTGGACGCGGCGGTTCGCCACGAAGTTGCGCAAGGCGGCGCGCAGGAACGCGCGGAAGCGCGACTCGCCGCGCACGACCTTGGCCAGGTCTTGCGTCTCGAGCAGGCGCGCGAAGAACGACTGCACGACGTCCTCCGCTTCGTGCGCCGGGACGCCCAGATTACGCGCGAACGCGTAGAGGGGGAACCAGTAGGTCCGCGCCAGCTCGCCCAGCGCTTCCCGAGCGCGCTCCGAATCGCCGGCGGCGGCGACGAGGCTCCAGCGGGTGGTCAGGAAGCGGCGGTCGGGTTCCATGCGCCGTGTCACCCGCTCGGTCGCGTGCGCGACGGACGTCGCGCGCGATCCGGGGCGTGCGCGTGCGCCGGATTCACCGGGTGCCTTCCGGTCCGGTCTTCTGCGAGACCTTCGCCGCGGCGTCGAGCCTGCGCGCGGCGCGGATGCCGATGGTCGGGCTGATCTGTCGATCCTGTCCCGTCGTCAGCCGCTCGAAACCCCGCGCGGCGGACTTCAGCCAGCTGGGCTCGGTGTCCCACGCTCCGCCGCGCATCGCGTGCAGCTTCACGGAGCCGACGGGCACGCGCAGCCCGTCGCCGCCGCGCGGCGCCTCCGTGGGGCCGGCCTGGAGGTCCAGGCACCATTCCCAGACGTTCCCGGCGACGTCGTAGAGGCCGAACGGGTTGGACCGGAACGAACCGATCGGTGCCGTGGACGCGTAGCCGTCCGACCAGTCCGTGTCGACCGGGACGCCCGCGTTCAGGGCCGTCCGGAATTCATGGTCCGCGTAGTTCGCGACACCCTCGAGCGAATGGACGCTGTCCCCCGACCACCAGGCTGACTCGGTCCCCGCGCGCGCGGCGTACTCCCACTGCGCCTCGGTGGGCAGGGTGAGCCCGACGGCCTCGAGCTCGCTCGAAGCGTCCGCCCACGAGACCTTCTCGACGGGGTTCCGCCAGGTGCCCATCCGCACGCCGAAGCAGCGGCCCGGCGCGTAGCCCGACGGCTGCTCGCGCGTCATGCGGTACCACTGGGCCTGGGTCACCTCGTGCTTGCCGATCAGGAACGCGTGCAGGCGCACGGTGTGGATCGCGTCCTCGTCGACGGTGATGTCCGGGTCGTAGCGCTCGTCGCCCTCGTCCGACAGCGTCGCGCCGACGCGCGTGGACCCGCCCGGCAGGAGGACGAGGACGATGCCAGACTCGGCGTCGAGGCGCAGCGCGCCGTTCGCCGGATCGCGGACGGGCGCGGTGCCCGACGCGAGGTGCGCGAACTCCTGGAGCCCGCTCTTCGGATCGGGACCGAGCGGCTGGAGTCCGGGGATCGGCTCGAGCGCGAGCCCGGTGTAGAGCGGTGAGGACTGGATCTCGCGCTGTGTGGCGCTCCAAGTCGTGCTGGCGTTCGCCTGCGCTTCGCGCACCGAGACGGCGCGCTTCTGCATCTCCTCGATCCAGGCGATCTTCCCGAAGCGCGGGTGCCGCAGGACCTCGATCGAACGCAGGATCCGCGAGAGGCGCGTGTGGATCCGGCGATCCTGCGCATCCGCGAACCTCCCCTCCAGGAGGCGCGCGCGGTGAGCGCGGTCCATCTCGACGGCGGCCCGTCTCCAATCGCGCCAGAAGCGCAGGATCTCCGTCTGTTCCGGCGAGCGCGCGGTCGCGATGGCGCCGTCCAGGCGCTCCTTCGACTCGAGGAGGGGGAGCAGCTGGTCGTTGGGGGCCAGCTCCTGCGCAGTCGCGGCCTCCGCGAGGGCCTCCTCGTCCCGGCCCAGGTCGAAGAGTGCCCAGGCGATCGTGTCCACGACGCGCCAGCGTTCCTCGTCCGGCACCGATTCCAGCGCGCGGCGTGCGAGCGCCAAACCCACAGCCTCCTGGTTGGTGACGCTGCGGTAGGGGCCGACGAGCTTCCACGCCTCCTGGTTCAACGGTTCCCAGCCCAGCATCTCGGCCGTCGTCGGCAACTCGGCGGGCAAGTCCGAAGGCGCCGAGCCCGATCCCGTCCGCGCCGCGAGCGTCGACTCGACCTGCGCGAGGACGCGTTCGCGCTCGGCCAGCGTCTCGAGCGCGGTGTCGTCCGCCAGCGCTTCGGCTTCGAACTCGCGCGGCACCGGCCGGCCGTCGGCGTGATCGGCCTGGAACTCGCGGCGGAGCGCCTCGACCTCGTCGGCGCCGAGCACGAACTGTCGCGCCTCGGCGAGCCAGGCGTCGATCGGCTCCGGCTCCAGCGGAGTCAGCTCCGCGGCCTTGCGGTCCAGCCGCTGGATCGTCGACCCCAGCGATTCCAGGCGCGCCTCGAGGCGCGGACGCGCCTGCGAGCGGTGAAGGTAGACGCCGACCGCGACCGCGAGCACCAGCCCGGCGGATCCGCCCAGCACGAGTTCGCGGCGCCGCCGTACCCAGCGTCGAACGCGGTAGCCGAGCGTCGGCGCGCGGGCCTGGATCGGCTCGCCGGCGAGGAACGCCTCGAGATCCGCCGCGAGGTCCGCCGCGGTCGCGTAGCGCCGCGCCGGGTCCTTCTCGACCGCCTTGTGGACGATGTGCGCCAGCTCGACCGGCAGGCGCGGCTCGAGCTTCGACAGGAGCTTCGGTTCCTCGCGCAGGACCTGCGCGATCAGGCGCGGCTCGGTCTCGCCGTCGAAGATCGGGCGGCCGCCGAACAGCTCGTACATCGTCGCGCCGAACGAGTAGACGTCGACGCGCTTGTCGGTCTCGACCAGGTGCTTCTGCAGCTGCTCGGGCGCGATGTAGCGCAGCGTGCCGAGGATCGCGCTCTTGTCCTTCGTGAGGGTGACCGACGCGTTCTCCACGGCCGCGAGGCCGAGGTCCATGATCACGGCGCGCTCGTCCGGCCACGTGACCATGATGTTGCCCGGGCTGATGTCCCGGTGGACGATCCCGTTCGCGTGCAGGTGCTCCAGGCCGCGCGCCGCTTGCGCGAAGAAGCGCGCCATCTGGCGCCAGCGGTCCAGACCCTTGGCCGTCGCCGTCGGGCGGCGCGGCACTGCGGGCACGTCGGGAAACAGCTCGGCGCGCTCGCCGCGCGCGAGCTCGAACGCGCTCGAGACCGCCGTGTCGAAGTCGGGCGAGCTCGACAGCGCCTTCGCGACCTTGGAGAGGTCGGCGCCGTCGACGTACTCCATCGCGTAGTAGTGCGTGCCGCGCGCCTCGCCGGATGCGTAGATCTTGACGACGTTCGGGTGCTCGCAGCGCGCGAGCGCGCGCACCTCGCGCTGGAAACGTCCGACGGCGACCGCGTCCTTCGCGCGTTCGGGCGGCAGCATCTTGAGCGCGACGGTGCGCCCCAGGCTGCTCTGCTGCGCCAGGTAGACGGCGCCCATGCCGCCCTCGCCCAGCTTCCCGAGCACCTCGTAGTCGCCGAACCGGCGCTCGTCGGCGATGGGGGCCTCAGGGAGCGACTCGAGGGCCGCGTCGCTCGCGCCGATCAACGCGCGCAGCGCCGCATCGGCCCCGGGGAACGCCTTCTCGAGCGCCGCGCCGCCGAGCGTCTCGCCCGAGGCGTAGTCCAGGTACTCCGCGCGCCGTCCGAGTCCGTTGAAGCACCACAGCCGCTCGGCCTCCTCGTCGTAGAGGAGCCAGGGATGCAGCGCGCGCCAGGTCCCGGCGCCGCGCAAGTACAGGCGTCGCGGCAGGATCGCGTCCGGGACGTGCGTCGTGCCGCCGTCGAGGACGACGGGCGTCTCGGACGAGAGGTCCATCGCGCGCGCGACGCGCCCGCCGGCCGCGTCGAGCGCCACGCCGTCGACGTGCACGAGCGTCGCGCCCGCGGGGAGGAAGAGGTGCTCGCGCCAGGCCGCCTCGAGCCCGGCGAGCAGCGCGCGCCCGCTCTCCTCGTAGAACGAGGGCTGCCGCGCCGAGCCGTGGCCGAGCACCTTGTTGCGGTACGCGGGCAGCGCGTCGAGCAGGTCGCGCGGCGTGATGCTCGTGCGCTCGGAGCGCGCGCCGGTCGCCGTCTCGGTCAGCGTCGCGTGGAGCGCGAGCAGCGCGCCGTCGGCGAGCGGGCGGTCCTTCGGCTCGAGCGCCCGGCACCACTGGCCGACGCTCGCGCGCGCGAGGCTCCCCGCGTTGGCCGGCGGCGCGGCGGCGACGCCGAGGCGCACCGAGACCTCCCACGCGAAGTAGGCGGTGTCGTGCCGGTCCTTCGCCGACTTCGCGTTGAAGCTGCGTCGGTGGAGGCGGGCGACGGGGAGGGGAAGCGGAGCGGGGGGCACGAGCGCGAGACGCTCATCTTGCCGCTACCGCCCGAGGAGGACCACTGCGACCCGTGTCGTCCGAGTGTCGCGGTCGGCGTCAGACCCGCCCGGACAGCTTCTTCGACCACTCCTCGCAGTGCGCGGCCACGTCGTCCACCAGCGGGCGGTCGGCCGGGTCCTTCTCGAGCAGCGCGTCGACGAGCTCCGTGCACTCGGGGCCCAGATCGGGGCGCAGCTCGGCGATCCGGATGGGGGACGCGCGCTGCAGGGCGTCGAGGTTCGCGTCGAAGTCGGCGCCCTTCAGGAGCAGCGGCCGGCGGCCGGCTAACCACTCGTACAGGATCACGCCCAGCGCATAGAGGTCGGCCTCGCCGCCGACGCGCTTCCCGGCGGCCTGCTCGGGCGCCATGTAGGCCAGCGTCCCGGCCACGAGCGCCTCGTCGAGCTCGCCGTCGGGCACGAGCGCGAGTCCGAAGTCGATCAGGACGGGCAGCTCGCCCGGACGGCGCAGGAGCACGTTCTCGGGCTTCAGGTCGCGGTGCACGACGCCGATCCCGTGCAGCGTCTGCAGCGCGCGCGCGATCCGCGCGGTCTGCTCCAGGATCCGGCCGGGCGAGTCGGGCACGCTGGCCGTCATGCGCGAGCGCAGCGTCGGGCCGTCCACGAACTCCTGCACGACGTACGCGCTGTCGGCGCTGTCGGTGCCGAACGCGAAGACGCGCGCGATGCCGGGGTGGCGCAGGCGCGACGCGGCGGCCAGCTCGGCGCGCGCGGAGGCCAGCACGCGCTCGCGCTTCTCGGGCTGGTAGAGGCGTTCGAGCGCGAAGCGCTTGAGCGCGACGACTTGCGAGCGCTGCGGGTCGTAGGCGCGCCAGACTTCGCCGAATCCGCCCTTGCCCAGGCGCGCGAGCAGCATGTAGCCGTCGGCGCCGGCGGGTTTCGCGCCGGGTGGCCCGAGGCGGCCGCGCTCGTCGACGGCGCTCTCGACGACGCGCAGGCGCGACATCGACTCGCGCACCTGCGGCAGATAGCGTGCGTAGCCGTCGAGGCGCGCGAGGTCGAGCGCGCGGCGCAGTTCGCGCTCGGCGGCCAGCTGGTCGCCTTGCCCGAGGCGCGATTCGGCCAGTGCGAGCCGCGCCGGGATCTCGTGGTCGGGCAGCTCGAGCCGCGCGAAGCGCTCGCACGCGCTCTCGAGGAGCGCGAACGCCGACTCGTCCGACGCGGCGGCCAGCACGCGGCCGCGGGCGGACGCGAGCATGGCGTCGAGGAAGACGTCGCGCGGCTCGGCGAGCGACGCCTCCGCCGCGGCGAGGTGCTCGTGGGCGACCTCGAGTCGGGCTCGGGCCAGCTCCGTGAGCGCCAGGTCGTGCCTCGCGAAGAACACGAGGTCGCGGTAGCCGCGCGGCTCGGCGATCGCGAGTGCCCGACCGAGGTCCGCGCGCGCGTCGTCCCAGCGCTCGAGCCCCATCCAGGCGCGGCCGATGTCCTCGTGCATGCGCGCGACGCCGCGTTCGTCGCCCAGGCTCGCCGCCAACTCGAGGTCGAGCCGGAAGCAGTCGATCGCCTCGGCGAAACGGCCCGTGCGCAGGTGGAGACGCCCGAGGTTCCCGAGCGTCAACGCGATCCCCGCCACGTCGCCGGCGTGCAGCTTGCCGACCATCGACGTCGCGTAGTGCGTCGACGCGAAGTCGAGCCGCCCCTGTGCCGCGAAGAGCGAACCGAGCGTGTCCTGCACCTGGGCCAGCGCGCCCATGTCGCCGAGCGCTCGGTAGCGTTCGGCCGCGCGCAGGAGCGTATCCGTGGCGAGCGCGGTGCGACGCAGCTTGCCCTGCGCCAGTCCCAGCACGTGCAGAGCGCGCGCCGCGAGCGCGCTGCCGGGCTCGGTGCGCCCCGTGATCGCCTGGAGCTCCT
>JBGAOR010000029.1:0-49254 GCA_044221705.1 Planctomycetota bacterium | reverse complement strand
CCTCCGACGAGCGCGCGCCGCGCGGTGCTCCGCCAGGAGGCCCTGTCAGGGACCCCAGACGATGCGCCGGGTGTCCGAGAGGTTGGCGGTGGCGGGCGTGCAGTAGTTCTGCACGTCGCGGTAGTAGGCGTAGTAGTAGCGCGTCGCCCCCGCGGCCGGGATCATCCCGCGCACGGAGATCGACTCGCCGGCCAGCGGCCAGGTGCCGACCCCGCCCGACGCGAAGAGCGATCCCATGCGCAGCAGTTGGCCGCTGATGCAGCGCACGCCGTCGACGAAGACGACCGGGGTGCCGGTGCCCGTCGCCTGCGTGAGGATCGCCGACGCGACCGGCGGCATGTGCTCGGCGCGCAACTGGATCGTGTCCGCGGAGACGCTCGGGTTCCCCTGCGTGAAGAGCGTGCACGATTGTCCGGTCGAGTTGCGGCACCCGCCGGCGACGGGCGTGTTGATCGGACCGCAGGGACAGCCCGTCGTGAGGGTCGCGCTGGGGCAGATGCGCGAGCTGGGCTCGGCCAGGATACGGACGTTGTCGACGAACCAGCCGCGGTAGCCGTTCGAGAGCTGGTCGCCCGTCCCGAACGCGAACTGGATCTTCACGCGCGAGCCGGCGTAGGCCGTGATGTCGATCTGGCGCTCGTGCCAGGGCAGCGTCGTCGAGACCACGTTCGTCGAGGCGCACTGCTGTTGCGTGATCGACCCACCGCCCTCGCGGGTGATGACGACGGAGAAGACGTCGTACTGGTTGTAGTAGCTGTCGGCGAAGCAGTACTCGCTCTGGATCCACATCCAGAAGTGGAGGCTGATCGAGGGCGCGGTCGGGAGCTGGACCCAGTCGTTCTGCAAGAGCGTGCCCGAGTTGGCCGTGCCCGTCTCGTAGTTGCACGTGGCGTCCGTGCCGTACCAGGCGCACTGGGTACCTTCCGCGAACGGCGCGACGGACGCCGCGCACGGATCCGTGGAGCTCTCGAGGTTCCACAGGCCCGTGGCGGTCCATGCGCCGAGCCCGGATTCGAACCCCTCCGCATAGACGACGTCCTGTGCAGAGGCGGGAACGGCGAGCGCCAGGGCGGCGAGCGCCAGCAGGGGGAGGTGCGCGGGGAGCTTCATGCCCCTGACTCTCCCTCCGGGCCGCCGTTCGTTGCAGGGGATTTCGGACTTTTCGAGCCTGTGCACGCCCCCGCGGACAGCGCCGCGTGCACCTTCCTCCGGCTGCGTCTCGCGGGCGCCGGCGCGACGACCGCCCCGCGCTCGGGTAGCCTCCGCGCCGCGAAGGCCCCGCGCCGCTCCGCCGCCGGCGAGCCCGCGCGCTGACGCAACGGAAGGGCGGGCAAGGACATAGACGGGCTCATGCGGGACTCGAGCGGCAAGCGGGTGCTGGTGACCGGCGGCGTGAGCGGCATCGGCCTCGCGACGGCCGCGCGCTTCGTGGCCGAGGGCGCGCGGGTCGCCGTGTTCGACCGCGACGGGGCCGGCTGCGCGCGCCTGCGCGAGGCGTCCGCGGCGCCCGAGCTGGTCCTCGAGCTCGACGTCTCCGACCCCGACGCCGTGCAGCGCGGGTTCGCGCGGCTGGACGAGCTGTGGCGCGGGATCGACGTCCTCGTGAACAACGCCGGGATCAGCACGCGGCACCGCTTCCTCGACATCACGCCGGCCGAGTGGCGCGCCGTGCTGGGCTCGAACCTCGAGGGGCTCTTCTACGTGGCGCAGGCCGCCGCGCGGCGCATGGTGCGCGACGGTCGCGGCGTGATCCTGAACATGGGCTCGATGAACGGGCTCGTCGGCTGCCCGAACTACGCCGACTACAACGCCTCGAAGGCCGGCGTGATCGCGCTGACGCGCACGATGGCGCTCGAGCTCGCGCCCAAGGTGCGCGTCGTGTGCGTGTGCCCCGGCGCGGTGCGGACGCCGATGCAGGAGGCCGAGTACACGCCGGCGATGTTCGCCAGCCTCGACGCGAAGATCCCGCTCGGACGGCATGCGCGCACGGAGGAGATCGCCGCGATGTTCTCGTTCCTCGCCAGCGACGAGGCCGCGTTCGTGACCGGTTCCACGATCGTCGTCGACGGCGGCGAGTCGGCCGGCGGGCTCGCGAGCCAGGTCGAATGAGCGCGGCGACGTGCTCGAACCGATGACGCGCGCGTCCGAGGTGGAACGGCTCGCAGCGGACGTCCGGCGCGCGCTCGAGGCGCTCGCGGCCGAGCACGGCGTCGACGCGCGCGACCTGCGCGTGCGCGCTGCCGCGATCGACGCGGAAGCGCGCTTCGCCCACGCCGCCGAGGAGCGCGTCGTCGCCGGCGCCGTGCCCGCGCGCCGCCGCGAGTTCGCCACGGGCCGGCGGATCGCCCACGAAATCCTGGGGGAGCTCGGACGTCCCGCGGCGCCGCTCGTGCCGGGCCGGCGTCGCGCGCCCGATTGGCCCGCCGGCGTGGCCGGCTCGATCTCGCACGCGCAGGGCCTGGCCCTGGTCGCCGTCGCTCCGCGCCCGCCGTTCGCGGCGATCGGGCTCGACGTCGAGGGGGCCGACGAGCTGTCGCCGGCGCTGATCGGGGCCGTGCTGACCGCGCGCGAGCGCGAGCTCCTCGCCGGCGCGGGCGGATCGCTCGGCGCGTGGGCCAAGCTCGCGTTCTGCGCCAAGGAGTGCGCCTACAAGGCCTGGTCGCCGACCCTCGAGGCCGTGCCGGAGTTCTCGGACGTGGAGATCGAGTTCCACGCCGGCGGCGCGAGCTTCGCGGCGCGCCTCGTGCCCCGCGCGGGGGCGTTCGACGCGGAGCGGACGTTGCGCGGCCGTTGCGCGCGCGGCGACGGCCGCGTGTGGGCCGCCGCGCTCGAGATCGGACGCTAGGAAGTCCGCCCGCGCGCGCCGGGGAGCTCGATCGCGCCCGCGCGCACGAACTCGTCGATCCACAAGTCGCGCAGGCGGTCGTCGATCGGCGGACACTCGAGGCCCGCGCCGATCACGTCGCGCTGCGTGTTCGTGGAGTCGAGCCGCGGCAGGTCGATGTCCGGCACGAGGCGCGCGGCCTCGACATCGCGGCGCAGCGCGCCGAGCATCTCGAGCAGCGGTGCGAGCTCGTGATCCGGACGCCGTGCGACGTCCGCGCGCGCGAGCGCGAACCACTCGTCCAGCGGGACGACGCGCATGGTCGCGCCGCGCGCGCGCAGGCGCTCGAACATCTCCAGGAACCGTGGCGGATGCGGATGCGCCAGGTGGTACGCCGCGCCGCGCGGTCTCGAGGCGGCGAGGTGCACGATCGCGTCGGCCACCCAGTCGACGGGCGTCGTGTCGACCTCGACGTCGAGGTCGGGGACGGCCCCGAGCGCCACGACGCCGCGCACCATGCGCGCGGCGAAGTCGTCGAGGTTCCACGCGCCGTTCCGCGCGCTGCCGCTGATGCGGCCGGGACGGTGGATCGTGACGCCCAGGCCGCGCGCGCGCGCCGCGGCGACGAGCTGCTCGGCGACCCACTTCGTCTGCTCGTAGCCCCACGCGAGCCCGTCGGGCGGCGGCAGGGGATCGTCCTCGCGCTGGACGCGCGCGCGGTCCGGCTCGGGCGCGTACACGCCGATCGTCGACACGTGGTGGAACGGCAGCCCGCGGCGCGCGGCCAGCTCGAGCAGCGCGCGCGTGCCGAGGACGTTCGCCGCGCGCAAGCGCCGGTAATCGGCCAGGAAGTTCACGGACGCGCCCGAGTGCACGATGCCGTCGACCTCGTCCGCCAGACGATCGCGTCGCGTGGCGTCGAGGCCGAGGCCGGGCTCGCCCAGGTCGCCCGGCACGACGCACAGGCGCTCGAGGCCATCCGTCGCGAGCCCGTAGCGCGCGAGGTTCTCGCGCACGCGCGCCAGGCCCTGCGCCTCGTCGCGCGCGCGCACGAGGCCGTGCACGCGCTCCACGCCGCGGTCGAGCAGGCCGCGCAGGAGGAACGCGCCCAGGTATCCCGTCGCGCCGGTCAGCAGCCAGCGCCGCGGCGGTCCATCCCAGCGCGCGACGACGCGCTCGGGGAAGTCCGGCCCGAGCCGCGCGTCGCCGGCGTGGTCGATGACGGACGCGGCGCCCGGCGCGCGTCCGCTGCGCGCGGACTCGATCGCGCGCGCGACGCCGGCGATCGTGGCCGAGGCGTAGAAGTCGATCAGCGGGAGCTCGACGTCGAACTCGGCGCGCAGGTCCGCGACGAGGCGCATGGCGGCCAGCGAGCTGCCGCCCAGCGCGAAGAAGTCCTCCTGGACGCCGACCTCGTCGCGTCCGAGCGCGCCGCGAACCGCGCGTGCAGCGCGGCCTCGAGCGGGTTCCGCGGCGCGAGCGGGATCGGCAGGGGAACGGCCGTGAAATCGCGGCGCGGCACGCGCGCGAGCGCCGCACGGTCGATGCGCCGATCGCCCGTGCGCGGCGCGTCCGGCACGACGCGCCAAGCGACGGGGACCGCGGCCGACGCGAGCGCGCGCGCGTGCGCGTGCAGCGCGGCGCAGTCCACCGTCAGGCCCGGCTCGGCCACGACGTGCGCGACGAGCTCGATGGACTCGACAGGTCCGTCCGCCGCTGCGCGCCTCCACGATCGCCGCGCGCACCGTCGGGTGGTCGGCGAGCGCGCTCGACGGCGTCGAGCCGCACCGGTCGGCCGGCGACCTCCACGACGCGGTCCGCGCGTCCGAGCACGACGACGCGTCCGTCGTGCGCGATGCGCGCGCTCGAGCCGGTGCGGAAGCAGCGCGCGCCGGCACGGTCGGGATCGGGCGCGAACGCGTCGTCCGTGCGCGCCGCGTCGTGCAGGTAGCCGCGCGCGAGACCGGACCCGCGGAGCCACAGCTCGCCCGCGATGCCGGCCGGCTCCGCGCGTCCGTGCGCGCCGATCACGAGCGCGTGCTCGCCAGCGGGATCGGCGCCGGCGGGCACGGGATCGGCCTCGAGCGCACCGCAGGCGTGCGCGCCGAGGACGAGCGGCGCTTCGGGCGGCGCGTACGCGCGGTACAGCTCGCGCGCGCGCGCCGAACAGCGCGTCGAAGCGCGCGGCCACGCGCGCCGGCAGCGAATCGCCGATGCAGACGATCGAGCGCAGGCTCGTGCTGCCCACGAACTGCGCCTGTCGAGGAGCTCCGCGAGGAGCAGCGGCGCCGCGATCGCGGCCGTGGCGCGCGACGCGCCGAACGCGTGGCGATCGCCCGCGCGCCGTCCGCGCGCGCCGGGAGCGCGACCACCGTCCCGCCGTCGCCCAGGACGCCGGCGAGCTCGAGGAGCGCCAGCTCGCTCGACAGCGGATGGTGGTGCAGGAGGCGGCCCTCGAATCCGGTGCCGGGCCAACCCGCCGCGACCTCGGCGGCGCGAGCCAGCGCGCGCTGGTCGAGCGCGACGAGCCGTCTCGCGCCGTCCGGTTCGGCGACGGAGAGGACGCAGGCGAGGTCGCCGGCCGCGGGGCGATCCGGCGCGGGCGCGGATCGCGGGGCGCCGACGCCGGGCTCGCCGTCCACCGAGCGCGTCGCGAAACCCGCCGCTGTCCAAGCGGCGACCTCGGCCGGCTCCGCGACGACGGCGAGCGCGCGCGCCGCGCGGGCCGTGCGCGCGTTCTCGGCGAAGGGCTCGTGCGGATCGAGCGCGATCCAGGCCGCGCGCGCCTTCCACGCGCCGAGCACGAGGGCCGCGGACTCGAGCGAGCGCTCCAGAACCAGCGCGACGACCGTCTCCGGCCCCGCGCCCAGCGCGCGCAGCCGGTCGGCCCAGAGCTCCGCGCGCGCGTCGAGCTCGCCGTAGCCGGCGCGGTCGTCCGCGATCTCGTACGCGATCGCCGCCGGATCGCGGCGCGCGTGACGCTCGAAGCGCTCGAGCAGGAGGTCCGGTTCGACCGCGGTCCGCGTCGTCGGTGCGTCGCGCGCATCGCGCGCGAACTCCAGCGCGTCGATCGGTCGCGCGGGATCGGCCAGCGCGGCGGCGAGCAGCTCGCGCAACCGCCGCGTCCAGCCCGCGATCGTCGCGCGATCGAACAGCGCGGTGCGGTACTGCGCGTGCGCGGTCACGCGGGATCCGTCGTCGACGAACGTGAACGAGGCGTCGAGCTTCGACGTGCCCGGATCGACGTGCACCAGCTCGGCCGCGAGCCCGGGGAACCGCGCGCGGCTCGCGGGGAAGCTCTCCAGGTCGCAGGCGATCGAGACGAACGGCTCGCGACCGGGCTCGCGCACGGGCGCGAGCGCGGCGGCGATGCGCTCGAACGGCAGCTCGGCGTGCCCGAGCGCGGCCGCCGAGGCGTTCGCGACGCGCCGGACGAGTTCGTCGAACGCGGGCGACCCGCGCAGGTCCACGCGGATCGGGACGACGTTCACGAAGGGGCCGACGACGCTCTCGAGCTCCGCCCGCGGCCGGATGCCGACGACGGTGCCGACCACGAGGTCGGGATCCGTCCCGGTGCGCGCGAGCAACGCCGAGAGCGCCGCGGTCAGCACCGCGTGCAGCGACACCCCGCTCTCGCGCGCGAAACGACGCAGCGCGTCGACGAGCGGCGGATCGAGCGCGAAGTCGACCGTCGCGCCGGCGTGGGACGTGGCGGCTTGGAATGGTCCGGCCGGCTCGCGCCGGTCGAGCGGCAACCGCGCGCGCGGCGCAGCGCCGGCGAGCGCGGCGCGCCACCAGGCGACGTGCTCCTGCTCCTGGGTGCCGGATGCGTGCGCTCGCTGCCATGCGGCCCAGTCGGCGTACTCCAGCGCGAGCGGCGGCAGGTCCGGCTCGCGGCCGGCGGCGAGCGCCGCGTACGCATTGGCGATTTCGGACACGACGAGCTCGAGCGACCAGCCGTCGGCGACGATGTGGTGGACGTCGAGCGCGAGCACGTGGTCGTCCGGCCCCAGCGCGAGCAGCGCCGCGCGCACCAGCGGACCGCGGCGCAGGTCGAAGACGTGGCGCGCCTCGGCGCCGAGCCACTCGGCCAGCGCGGCCTCCTTCCCGCGCGGATCGCCGGCCAGGTCGCGGCGCGCGAGCCCGGGCGGCGCGGCGTGCACGCACGCGCGCAGCCGGCCGTCCTCCTCGACGAACGCGGTGCGCAGGATCTCGTGCCGTCCGACGACGAGCGCGAACGCGCGCTCCAGCGCGCTCACGTCGAGCGCGCCGCGCAGGCGCAGGCCGCCCGAGACGTTGTAGAGCGTCGATCCGGGATCCAGGGCCTGCGTGACCCACAGGCCCTGCTGCGCGAAGGACAGCTCGCGCTCGTTCCCGCCGCGGCGCGGGATGCGCTCGGCGCGCGCCGTGTCGCCCGCGGCGAGCGCGGCATCCACGACGGCGGCCAGCGCGGCGACGTTCGGACCGTCGAAGAAGCGGCTCAGCGGGAGCTCGACGCGCCAGTGCTCGCGGACGCGCGCGACGAGCTGCGCCGCGAGCAACGAATGCCCGCCCAGCGCGAAGAAGTCGTCCGACCGTCCGACCCGTTCGACGCCGAGCAACTCGGCCGCGAACGCCGCGACGCGGGTCTCCGTCTCCGTGCGCGGCGGTTCGTGCGCGCTTGTCACGAGCGCGCGCGCCGCGATCCGCTCCAGCGCGCGCAGATCCGTCTTGAGGCTCGTCGTCAGCGGCAGCTCGTCGAGCACCGCGACGGACGACGGCACGAGGTGGCGGGGAAGTCGCCGGCCGACGAACTCGCGCAGCTCGCGCGGGTCGATCGCGCGCCCCTCGACGGGGACCACGAACGCCTGGAGCCGCAGGCCCTGTGCCTCGCCGCGCACCGACACGACCGCTGCGTCGCGGACCGCGGGGTGCGCACGCAGCTCGGACTCGATCTCGCCCGGCTCGACGCGCACGCCCGCGAGCTTGAGCTGCCGGTCGGCGCGACCGACGTAGGCCAGCGTCCCGTCGGGCAGCCAGCGCGCGAGGTCGCCGGTGCGGTACAGCCGGCCCGGCCCGAACGGGCTGGGCACGAAGCGCTGCGCCGTGAGCTCCGCGTCGTTCCAATAGCCGCGGCCCAGACCGTCGCCACCGAGCCACAGCTCGCCCACGACTCCGATCGGCACGGGTTCGCCCGCGCGGTCGAGCACGTACGCGCGCGCGTTCGAGATCGGCCGCCCGATCGGGATCGCGTCGAGCTCGCGCTCGGCGTCCTCGGGCGACAGCGTGTGCCACGTGGCGTCGATGCAGGCTTCGCTCGGTCCGTAGAGGTTGTGCAGCGCGATCGAGAGTCCGAGCGATCGCGTCGTCCCCGCGAAGCGCTTCCACAGGTCGGGGTCGAGCGCCTCGCCGGCGCAGATCAGGTGGCGCAGCGCGCGACAACCGGCGAAGCGCGGCTCGGCGAGCCAGACGCGCAGGAGCGACGGCACCGTCTGCAGGATGCTGATCCGCGCGCGCGCGCACAGGTCGAGCAGCAGCGACGGATCGCGGCCGGCCTCCTGCGGCGCCACGACGAGCGTCGCGCCGGACGCCAGGGGGTGCACGATCTCCCACAGCGAGGCGTCGAACGTGAACGGCGTGCGCAGCAGGAAGCGGTCGGATTCGCGCAGGTCGAACGCCGCGCGCACCCAGGCCAGGTGGTTCGCCAGCGCGCCGTGCTCGATCATCACGCCCTTCGGCCGGCCCGTGGATCCGGAGGTGTAGAGGACGTAGGCGAGCGTGTCGGGCCGCGTCTCGACGCCGGTGTCCGCGTCGTCCTCGCGCGCGATCTCCGCCGCGTCGACGTCGATGCGCGCGCCGGAGCGTACTCGCGCGCGCGCTCCAGCGCGTCGGCGCGCGCGACGAGCGCCGCGGCGCCCACGTCGGCGAGCCTGTCCAGCCAGCGCGGCGGCGGATCGTCGACCTCGAGCGGCACGTAGGCGGCGCCGGCCTTCCACACCGCGTACAGCGCCACGATCGCTTCGATCGAGCGCGGCAGGCACACCGCGACGCGCGTGCCCGGTCCCGCGCCGTGGCGCATCAGGACGCGCGCGAGCCGGTTCGCGCGCGCGTCGAGCGCGGCGTACGTCAGACGGAGGGGGCCGTTCTCCAGCGCGACGGCGTCCGGCGCGGCCGCGGCGCGGGCCGACATCCGCCGGTGCGCGTGGTCGCCGCGGTCGTAGTCGAGCGCCGTCGCGTTGAAGGACTCGAGGACGAGCGCGCGCTCTCGCGCGTCGAGCAACGGCAGCTCCGAGAGGCGCCGCCCCGGGTCCGCGACGACCTGCGCGAGGAAGTGCGCGAAGAGGCGCCGCAAGCGCTCGATCGTGGCCGCGTCGAACCGTTCCGTGCTGTACTCGAAAGCCGCATCGATCGCGCCGGCCGCGTCCTCGAGCGACAGGCTCAGGTCGAACAGCGCGTTGCCGTGCTCGAACGGCATCTCGGCGTACTCGAGCCCGTCCCACGCCGGCCGCGGGCGCGGCACGCCCATGTCGAAGAACACGTTGAAGAGCGGCGTGCGGCTGGGCTCGCGCACCGGAGCCAGCTCGGCCACGAGCTTCTCGAACGGCATCCCGGCGTGCGCGAGCGCGTCGCGCACGGTGGCGCGCACGCGCGCGACGAGTTCGCGGAACGTCGGATCGCCCGCGCACGACGTGCGCAGCACGAGCGTGTTCACGAAGGCGCCGACGACGTCCTCGAGCTCGCGCCGGTCGCGGTTCGCGACCGACGTGCCGACCACGACGTCCTCCGTGTCCGTGAGCCGCGCGAGGAACGCCTGGAACGCCGCGAGGTGCAGCACGAACGTCGTGACGCCCAGGCCGGCGGCCAGCTCGCGCGACGCGCGCGCGAGCACGGGATCGAACGTCCAGCGCAGTGCGGCCGGCGTGCGTCGAGAGTCCGCGGCGCGGGCGGTCGAAGGGCAGCTCGATCGCTCGACGGCGCGCCGTCGAGCGTCGCGCGCCAGTGCTCGAGGAGGCGCTGCAGCCGGGACCCGCGGCGCGCTCGCGCTGTCGCGCCGCGTGATCGACGTACTGGATCGGCAGCGGCGGCAGCGCGGCCGCCGCGCCGGCCGCATGCGCGCGGTAGAGCACGGAGAGCTCGCGCACGAGGATCGCCAGAGACCAGCCGTCGCACACCGCGTGGTGCATCCCGACGACGAACACGTGGTCGTCGTCGGCCAGCGCGACGAGCAGCACGCGGAACCGCGGCCCGCGCGCCAGGTCGACCGGGCGGCGCGCGAACGCCTGCAGGCGCCGCGCGAGCTCGGCCTCGCGCTCGGCCGCCGGAACGCCGCGCAGGTCGTCGACCGGCAGCTCGACGCGCGCTGCGTCGTGCACGAACTGTCCCGGCACGCCCTGCTCGGCCGGAAACGTGGTGCGCAGCGAGGCCTGGCGCGCGACGACGTCGTCGAGCGCGCGCGACAGCGCCCGACGGTCGAGGACTCCGCGCACGCGCGCGGCGCCGGTCACGTTGTACTCGGCCGATCCGGGCTCGAGCTGGTCGAGGAACCAGAAGCGCTCCTGCGGGAAGGACAGCGCGTGCGGGCCCGGTCCGATGCAGCGCGCCCGCACGTCCTCGTCCGCCGCGCGGGCTTCGGCGGCCTGCTTCTCGCGCAGGCGCTTCTCGTAGAGGCGCCGTTGCGCGGGCGTGAGCCGCGCCAGACGGTCGTCGTCAACCATGGGCGCCGTCGGAGAGCAGCAGGCGCTCCGCGTCCGCGTCGCTCAGCGCCTCGACCTCGCGCAGGATCGACTCGTCCGTCGTCGCCGCGTCCGCGCCGAGCAGGTGGTCGGCGATCGCCTCGATCGTCGGGTGGTCGAAGACGAGCGTGACCGGCAGAGGCCGGCCGAGGTCGGACTCGAGGCGGTTGCGCAGGTCGACCGCGATCAGCGAGTCGACGCCCATCGAGAGGAACACGCGCTTCGTCTCGACGTCGGCCGCGGACGCGAAGCCCATCGCGCGCGCGAGCTGGCCGCTGAGGTACGCGACGAGCGCCGGACGACGCGCCGCGCCGCTCGCGGCATGGAACGCGGCCAGGGCCGGATCCGTGCGCGCCGCGCCCTCGTCCGCGGGCTTCGAGAGCGCCTCGAACAGCGCGGGCACGCGGTTCCCGTACTGCTTCAGGAAGCGCGCCCACGTCACGGGCAGCACGCCGACGTGCGCCGGCGCGCGCGGGTCGTCGATCAGGCGGCCGAGCACGGCCAGGCCCTGTTCGGGGCTCAGCGATCCGAGGCCGACCGCCGCGAAGCGCGCGCGGCTGCGCTCGTCGAGCTCCGTCGCCATGCCGCCGCCGGCCCACGGTCCCCACGCGATCGAGACCGCCGGCAAACCCAGCGTGCGTCGTCGTCGGCACAGCGCGTCAAGGAACGCGTTGGCGGCCACGTACGGGCCCTGGCCGGCCGCGCCGATCAGCGCCGACATGGACGAGAAGCACACGAAGTAGCCGATGTTCCCGGCGCGCGTCAGCGCGTGCAGGTTCAGCGCGCCGAGCTGCTTGGCCGCCAGCACGCCGCGGAAGCGCTCCCACGTCTGGTTCGCGAGCACGCCGTCGTCGAGGCAGCCCGCCGCGTGCACGACGCCGGCGACGGGCGCGCCGAAGTCCGCGAACACGCGCGCGAGCGCCGATCGGTCGGCCACGTCGACGGACTCGATGCGCACGCGTGTGCCGCGCTCCTCGATCGCGCGGATCGCGGCCCGCGCGGCCTCGTCGGGCGCCCGCCGACCGATCAGGCAGACGTCCTTCGCGCCCGACGCGGCGAGCCACGCGGCCACGTGCAGGCCGAGCGCGCCGAGACCGCCCGTCACGACGTGCACGCCCGCGGCCGCGGCGAGGTGCGGGCGCTCCGCGGTCTTCGACGCCGCGGGCTCGGGCCAGGTCAGGCAGACCTTGCCGACGTGCCGGCTGCGCGAGACGTGGCGGAACGCCGCCACGGCCTCGGCCAGCGGATACGCGCGCGTGGGGACCGGCGCGAGCTCGCCGCTCTCGACGCGCCGCACGAGCTCGCCGGCCATCTCGACCAGGAGCTCGGGGTGCGGCTGCAAGAGTTCGCCCAGGTCGAGCACCTGGTACACGACGTCGGGCCGCTCGGCCGCGACGCGCTCGGGAGTCCACGCGTCGAGCTTGCCGATCTCCACGAAGCGGCCGCCCTTCCGCAGCGCGCGCAGCGAGGCCGGGATCGCCGCGCCGACCAGGCTGTTCAACACGAGGTCGACGCCGCGGCCCTCCGTCGCGCGCAGCACCTCGGCCTCGAAGTCGAGCGTGCGCGAGTGCATCACGTGCTGCACTCCCAGCAGCCGCAGGTGCTCCCACTTCGACGGGCTCGCCGTGGCGAAGACCTCCGCGCCGGCCGCGAGCGCCAGGCGCACCGCCGCCTGGCCGACGCCGCCGGCGGCGGCGTGGATCAGCACGCGCTCGCCGCGCTTCACGCGGCCGAAGCGTTCGAGGGCGAACATCGCCGTCAGGTACACGGTCGGGAGGCCCGCGCTCGTCTCGAAGTCGAGGCCGCGCGGTTTGCGCGCGACGGCGCTGCGCGGGACCGTGACGAAGCTCGCCATCGAGCCGGGCGCGGCCGCGATCACGTCGTCGCCCGGCGCGAGGTCGCGCACGCCCGCACCCACGGCGACGACGGTGCCGGCGCACTCGAGCCCGAGCGGCTGGTCGGTCGCGCGCTCGGGGCCGCCGATCGCGCGCAAGAGGCCCAGCGCGCCGAGCACGTCCTTGAAGTTGATCGACGCGGCGCGGACCTGGATCTCGACCTCGCCCGCCGCGGGCGCGCGGCGCTCGCGCGGGAGGAGCGCGAGCTTCTCGACGCCGCCGAACTCGCGCAGCCCCACGCGGAACGAAGGACCGGGCGGCGGCGCGAGCCGGGACTCCTGCGCGGCCGACAGCCGCGGCAGGAGCCGCGCCGCGAACCGCCGGTCGCCGCGCCACGCGACGGCCGTCTCCGCGTCGGGCCGCGCGAGCTCGGCCGCGAGGCGCTCCGCGGCGCGCGCGTCGGACAGCTCGGGGTCGAGGTCGATCCGCTGCACGAGCCAGTCGGGTTGTTCGAGCGCGATCGTCGCGCCCAGCGCGAGCAGCGCGGCGCCCTCGGGGTCGACGATCTCGCCGTCGCCGGCCGCGGCGGCGCCGTGCGCGACCAGCGCGAGCTGCACGCCGCGGACGCCCTTCCGCTGCAGGGCCTGGACGACGTCGAGCGCGCCGCCGAGCAGCGCGCTCTGTCTCTTCAGCGCGGGATCGAACGCGTCCGGATCCGCCGCGCGGCCGGCGAGGTAGACGACGCCGACGGGCGTCTCTGCCGCACCGTTCGCGCGCGCCGCCGATCCGTTCGCGCCGAGCTCGCGCTCGAACGCTTCTCCGACCGAGTCTCCGACCCCGACGCCGGCGGCGGCGAGCGCGGCGGCCAGCGCGTCGGCGAACGGTCCGCGCTCGCCGGCGATGGTCCAGCGCCGCGCGGGATCGATCGCGGCCCGCTCGTCGGTCGCGCGCGGGCGCTCGACCCACGCGACGACGTGCCCGACGCCCTTGAGCGGATCGCCGTGCGCGAGGAGCGCGGCGCGCGTCGTGCGCATGCCCTCGAGCCCGCGCACGCAGGCGACGATGCGGCCCGCGTCGTCGTAGAGGTCGAGGTCGACGGCCAGCGCGCGCGCCTCGCCCTGCACGGGCCGCATGCGCGCGTGGCACCACACGCGCGCGCCGGCCGGCGCGGAGAGCGCGATCCGCTCGACTCCGACCGGCAGGAACAGGTCGTCGATGCCGAGGCGCAGCGCCAGGATGCGCGTGCACTGGAAGCAGCTGTCGAGGAGGCCCGGATGCAGCATCCACGGATCGGGCTCGACCACGAGGCCTTCGGGGAGCTCCACGCGCGCCAGCACGCCCTCGGGGCCGACCGACAGCTCGCGGATCGACTGGAACGCCGGCCCGAAGCCCAGGCCGATCTCGTCGAAGCGCGTGTAGAACGCGCGGACGTCGAGCGTCTCGGCGCAGCCGGCGCGCACGGCTGCGAGGTCGCCGTGCAGCGGCGCGGACTCGGAGCCCGGCCTCAGCAGCTCGCCGCGCGCGTGCAGGGTGAAGCGCGCGCTCTCCGCGCCGCCGTCGACGGCCGGGCGCGAGTGGATCTCGAACGTCGTCGTCGCGGGGTCCATCGCCGCGTCCGCGCGCACGATCGTCTCGACGGCGCGCGGCTCGTCGAGGACGAGCGGCGTGCTGATCGCCACGTTCGCGATCGCGACCGGTCCGGCACCCAGCGTCGCGCGCGCCGCCGCGAGCGCCTGATCGAACAGCGCGGCGCCGGGGACGACCACGCGCCCGAACACCTCGTGGTGCGACAGGAACTCGGGAGCCTGCGCGCTCACGAGCGCCGCGAACGAGGCGTGTCCCGTCGCGAACGCGGCGGAGAGACGCCGAGTGCCCAGCAGGGGGTGCGCCCCGCTCGCGCTCGCGCCGGAGCTGGGCGCGTCGCGCCGCTCGAGCCAGAACCGGTCGCGCTCGAACGCGAACGAGGGCAACGGGACCTTGCGGCCCTCGCGTCCGCGGTAGTACGCGCTCCAGCGGATCGGCGCGCCGCGCACCCAGGCCTCGGCGACCGTCGTCGCGAAGCGCTCGCACTCGCCCTGGCCCGGGCGCATGCTCGGCAGCCACGCGGCGTCGCTCTTCACGAAACGCCGCGCCATCCCGAGCAGCACCGGCGCGGGACCGACCTCGATCAGGACGTCGAAGCCCTCCTTCTCGAGCGCCTGCACGCCTTCGAGGAAGCGCACCGGCTCGCGCACGTGCCCGACCCAGTACGACGGATCCGTCAGCACCTGGTCGGCGCGTCCCGGTCGGCACGTCGAGACGAAGCCGGCGCGCGGGCGCTCGAAGCGCGTCGCGCGCACCTCGGCCTCGAACGGCGCGAGCATCGGCTCCATCAGGTCGGAGTGGAACGCGTGGCTCACGTCGAGCTGCTCGCAACGGACGCCGCGCGCAGCGAGGGTCGCCGTGACGGCGCGCACGGCGTCGTCGTCGCCGGAGAGCACGGCGCGTCCGGGCCCGTTCCAGGCCGCGATCGAGAGCCGGCCCGCGTGCTCGGCCAGGAACGGCTCGAGTGCGTCGGGGTCGGCGGAGACGGCGATCATCTTGCCCGGCCGCGTGCGCTCGACCATCAGCCGGCCGCGCGCGCACACGAGGCGGCACGCGTCCTCGAGCGCGAGCACACCGGCCGCGACGGCCGCGGCGTACTCGCCCACGCTGTGCCCGAGGACCCAGGTCGGATGGATGCCGAGCGAGGCCCACAGTTCCGTGAACGCGTGCTCGATCGCGAAGATCGCCGGCTGCGTGCAGTCCGTGCGGCCGAGCAGCGCCGTGTGTTCGCCCCACAGGATCGAGAGGAGCGGCGCGGGCAGCAGCGGATCCATCGCCGCGGCGCAGCGCTCCAGCGCGGCGCGGAACACGGGCTCGAGACGGTGGAGCTCGCGGCCCATGCCGGCGTGCTGCGAACCCTGGCCGGTGTAGAGGAACGCGATGCGCGGCGGTTGTCCCGACGCGCGGCCCGACGCGGTCGCGCCTTCGCGGCCTTCGGTCGCTGCGCTCTGCGCCAGGAGCCGCGCGAGCTCGGCGCGGTCCTGCGCGATGAACGCGCGGCGCTGCGCCAGGTGCGCGCGGCCGACGGCCAGCGTGTAGGCCGCGTCGTGCAGGGGGAGCCCGAGGTCCGCCTCGAGGTGCGCCGCCAGCCGCTGCGTCTGCCGATCGAGCGCTCCGCCGAGGTGTGCCGAGACGCACGCGATCTCGACGGGCCGCGGCTCGATCGCGCGCAGCTCCGCGGGCGCGCGCTGGCCCTCGCGCGATGCGAGGAAGGGCGCTTCCTCCAGGATCACGTGCGCGTTCGTGCCGCTGAAGCCGAACGAGCTGACGCCCGCGCGCCGCGGCGCGTCGCCGCGCGGCCAGGGCGTGGTCGCGAGCGGCACGCGCACGACCGTCTCGTCCCAGGGGATGTGCGGGTTGCGCTCGACGAGGTGGTTGTTGCGCGGGATCGCCTGGTTCTCGAGCGCGAGCACACCCTTGATCAGTCCGGCGATGCCGGCCACGCACTCGCCGTGGCCGATGTTCGTCTTGATCGAGCCGACGACCAGCGGACGGCCGCGGTCGCGCGCGAACACCGTGTCGATCGCCGCGACCTCGATGGGATCGCCGAGCGCCGTGCCGGTGCCGTGCGTCTCGATGTAGTCGATCTCGCCCGGCACGAGGCCGGCGTCGGCCAGCGCCGAGCGGATCACGGCCGACTGCGCCGCGCCGCTCGGGACCGTGAGGCCGCCGCTCGCGCCGTCCTGGTTGATCGCGCTGCCGCGGATCAGCGCGTGGATGCGGTCGCCATCGGCCAGCGCGCGCGAGAGGCGCTTGAGCACGATCAAACCGGCGCCCTCGGAGCGCACGTAGCCGTTGCCGCGCGCGTCGAAGGTCTTGCAGCGTCCGTCGGGCGACAGGAGCGACGCCTTGCTCAGCGCGATCGTGCCGAACGGATCGAGCATCAGGTTCACGCCGCCGGCGAGCGCGGCGCTGCACTCGCCGCGGCGCAGGCTCTGGCAGGCGACGTGCACGGCGACCAGTGACGACGAGCAGGCCGTGTCGAGCGCGAAGCACGGGCCCGTGAAGCCGAAGACGTACGCGATGCGGCCGGCCAGCGTCGACAGCGAGTTGCCCGTCGCGAAGTACGTGTCCGCGTCCTCGGGATCCGTGCGGCCGTTGGCCGGGTAGTACTCCGAGCCGCGCGTGCCGACGAAGACGCCGACCGGCGTGTCGCGCAGCTCCGCGGGCGAGACGCCGCCCTCCTCGAGCGCTTCCCAGGCGACCTCGAGGATCACGCGCTGCTGCGGATCGAGCTGCACCGCCTCGCGCGGCGAGATGCCGAAGAGCCGCGCGTCGAACCGGTCGACCTCCGTGATGAAGCCGCCCCAGCGGCTGTACGTGCGGCCGCGCGCGGCCGGGTTCGCGTCGTAGTAGCGGTCGACGTCCCAACGGTCGGGCGGAACCTCCGAGATCGCGTCGACGCCCTGCTCGAGCATCCGCCAGAAGCGCGCGGGGTCGTAGGCCTCGCCCGGGAAGCGGCAGCCGATGCCGACGATCGCGATCGGTTCGGCGCGCGCGTCCTCGAGCGTCGCGAGGCGCGCCTGCTGGCGCTCGACCAGCGCCACGAGTTCCTCGCGCGCCAGGCCGGCCAGGTCCGGCGCGGTCGCCGGCGCGTGTCGTCGGCGACCCGGCGCGACGTGCGCGGCGGACGGAGCTCCGTCGACCAGCACGCGCATCAGGTAGTCGACCAGCGCCGCGGGGGTCGGGCAGTCGAAGAGCACCGTGGACTGCAGCGCGCAGCCGAGCCGCGCCTCGAGCAGCAGCTTGAAGTCCACCGCCAGCAGCGAATCGAAGCCCAGGTCGAGGAAGTGGTCGTCCGGCAGCACGGGCCGGTCGGGTTTCGTGGGCAGGAACTCGTGGACCAGCGCGCACACGAAGTCGGCCAGCGTCCGCGTGCGCGCGCTCTCCGGCGCCGCGCGCCAGCGCGCGAGGAACGCCTCGTCCGGCGTCGCGGCGTGGTCCGAGGCGAGCCCTTCGTCCATGGCTCAGCCCGGCTCGGCCAGCGCGGCCGAGCGCGCGTCGGATCCGTCCGCGGGCTCCGCGCCGTCGCGGTTCACGATCGCCAGCGAGACGTCGCCCTGCGCGGTGCCGCCCAGCCCGTCGTCGAACGAGCAGTGCGTCGCGACGACCACGAACTTGCGCCGGTCCTGCGCCTCGAGGATCGAGACCGTCCCGGTGAACGCGCGCGAATTCAGCGGCCGGCGGAATTTGCTCGAGAACTCGTGGATCAGCACGTCGGGCAGCTGGCGCGCGAAGTACTCGCGCAGCGTCATCGAGCCGAAGGCCGGCAGGAGCGAGCTCTCCACGCACTGCGCCATCAGCGTGTAGACGAGCTGGTTGTAGCAGATGTTGAACTCGACCGAGTTGAAGTGGCCCGTCTCGTCGATGTAGCACGAACTCGGGATGCTCAGCTCGCCGCGCAGCCGCACCAGGTGGTCGGCGCCGGGCTCGGGCATCTCCACGACGGAGCGCAACAAGTAGCGGCAGTGCGGCTTGTACGGCGCGAGCACGCGCGCCTGGAGTTCCGGGCTGACGGCGATGCGCGTAGGGATCACGTGCGGCCTCGCCCCGTCTTCTCCGCGTGGAAGGGCAGGCCGTCGTAGATCCCGATCCGGTAGCTGATGCTCGGCGACCCGTGCAGCGATCCGGACGACATGTGGATGACCTGCCGGTTGTCCCACAGGAGGATGTCGCCGCGCTCCCACGTCTGCTTGTGGACGTGCTCGGGCCGCTCGACGAACGCGAAGAGCGCATCGAGCGCCGCGCGGCTCTCCTCGTGCGTCCGGCCCTCGATCCCGACCGTGAACCCGCGCGAGACGTAGAGCGAGCGGCGTCCGGTGACCGGGTGCGTGATCACGGTCGGATGCGTCACGGGCGGCGTCTGCGCGCCGAATTCCTCGAGGATCTCCGCGATCGACTTGTCGATGTCGCTCGACTGGATCTTGTAGCGCCACTTGGCCTCGTGGATCGCGCGCGTGCCGTCGACGTGGCGGCGCAGCTCGGGCGGGAGCGCCGCGTACGCGGCCTCCATGTCGACGAACAGCGTGCCGCGGCTCCCGGCCGGGATCAGGCGCGGCGCGACGCTCGTGAGCGGCAGCGGCTCGTCGAAGAACTGGTAGTCGGAGTGCCAGTACCGCCCCGTGCCCGCGACGCCGACCTTCCGGCCGTCGATCGGAACGTTGGCCGACACGAAGATCTCGGGATGGTCGGGGTGGTGGTAGTTGGGCTGGAAGTAGATCTGCGGCTCGCCGAGCTTGCGCGTCAGCGCGATGTAGTCCGCGTCCGAGAGCTCCGCGCCCGTGAGCACGACGAGCTTGTTCGCGTAGACCGCCTGACGGATCCGCTCCGCGCCGGCGGCGTCGAGCGCGGCGACCTCGGGCACCGGGAGGCGCAGTCCCATCCGGCCCGCGGGAAGGCTGGCGGATTCGAGGCGGGTGCTCGTCGTGTCGGGCGCGCTCATGGCAGTCGTTGGCAAGTCCGTCGGGGGCCGGTACCGTCGGGGGAAGCTCCCACCCAGACTACAGTCCTGCTGGCTCGACGCTCGGGACTTGCTCCGCGCGCGCGGAGCGTTGCAGGGGACCGGCGGAATCGCATGCAGCAGCTCGGGCCGTGCCGTGGACGTTGAGATCGAGCACCTCGCGGACCTCTCGCGCGTCCAGGCCGCCGTCCGCCCGGATCGCACCGCGCTCGTATTCGGCGACCGGCGGACGAGCTACGCGGATCTCGACCGTGCCGCCAGCCGGTTGGCGCAGGCGATCCTGCGCGAGCGGCTGGAACCCGGGGCGCGCGTCGCGTGGCTCGCCAAGGACTCCGACCGCGCGTTCGAGTTCGTGCTGGCCTGCGCCAAGGCGCGCGTCGTCCTGGTCGGGATCAACTGGCGCCTCTCGGCCAGCGAGATCGCGTACGTGCTCGAGGACAGTGGCGCGCAGTTCCTGTGCGTCGGCGCGGAGTTCGCACCGCGCCTCGAGACGCTCGGCGCGCAGCTGGCGCGCCTGCGCCGCGTCGTGGTCGTCGACGGCGCGCACGCGTCCTTCCCGACGATCGAGGCCTGGAGCGCGGACGCGCCCGCGCGCGACCCGCTCTTGCCCGTCTCGACCGAGGACGTCGTCGTGCAGATGTACACGAGCGGCACGACGGGAAGGCCCAAGGGCGTTCAGCTATGCAGCCGGAGCTTCTTCGCGGTCCGCGCGGCACTGCGCGCCGCGAACGATCCGTGGATCGGCTGGAGCGCGGACGACGTGTCGCTCTTGAACATCCCCGCGTTCCACATCGGCGGATTGTGGTGGGCCATGACCGGCCTCGGCGTCGGCGCGTGCAACGTCGTGATGGACGCGTTCGTGGGCTGGAAGCTGCTCGAGTTGCTCGAGACGCAGCGCGTGACGAAGGTCTGCATGGTGCCGGCGATGATGCAGGTCGCGCTGCTCGAGCCGCGCGCGGCACAGACGGACTTCTCCACGCTCGGTCACGTCGTGTACGGCGGCTCGCCGATCCCGCGCAGCCTGCTCGAGCGCGCGCAGAGCACGTTCGGCTGCGATTTCGCGCAGATCTACGGGCTGACGGAGACCGGCAACACCGCCGTGTGCCTGCGTCCCGCGGACCACCGCGACCGCGTGCACGACCGCTCGCGCGCCGCGGGCCGGCCGTACCCGGGCGTGTCGCTGCGCTGCATCGACGCGGCCGGGCGCGACCTGCCCGTCGGGACGGTGGGGGAGATCTGCATCCGCTCGCCCGCGAACATGGTCGGCTACTGGAAGCAACCCGAAGCGACGGCGAAGACGCTCGTCGACGGCTGGATCCACACCGGCGATGCGGGGTTCCTCGACGAGGACGGCTACCTGACGATCCAGGACCGCGTGAAGGACATGATCATCTACGCCGGCGAGAACGTGTACCCGGCCGAGATCGAGAGCGTCCTGTGCGCGCACCCGGCCGTGCTCGAGGCCGCGGTGATCGGCGTGCCCGACGAGCGCTGGGGCGAGCTCGTGCGCGCGATCGTGGTGAAGCGGCCGGGACTCGAAGTGACTCCGCGCGAGCTGATCGCCTTCGCGCGTCGCGACCTGGCCGAGTTCAAGCTGCCCAAGGTGGTCGAGTTCACCGACCAGCTGCCGCGCACGCCGAGCGGCAAGATCAAGAAGGCCGAGCTGCGCGAACCGTTCTGGCGCGGACGCGAGCGCAACGTGAACTGACCCGGCCGCGAACTCGCGGGAAGTGAGCCAGGCACAGTTCCGAGGAGTTCAGCGTGCGCCGAGCGTCGCCAGCGGCTCGCGCGCCCACGTCGGGATCTGTTCGAGGTCGCGCGCGCTCGGCGTGGCAATGCTCGCATCGAGCTGCTCGCGCGCTTCGTCGGTGCGTCCCGCCTTCTGCAGCGCGGCGGCCAGCGCGAGCCGCACGCGCACGGGGTCGTATCCCGGCCGCTCGAGGCACAGGCGCAGGTCCTGGCGCAGGCTGCGCACGGCTTCGCTCCACTTGCCGTTCGCGGCGTGCTGGTCGGCCCAGGCGCGGTGCGCGCGCGCTTCCCACCCGTCGGCTTGATCCGTCTTCCCCGCGGCGCGCAGCTCGCGCGCGAGCGCGTAGCGTTCCTCGGGTGACAGAGCGGTCCGCGTCGGATCGGTGCGCGCAGTCAGCGCCGCGCTCTCCGCGTCGAGCCCGCGCAGCGCGAGCCGCGCGGCGAGGCCGCGCAGCCACTCGGCGTCCGGCGCGCGCGCGGCGGGGATGCGGTCGAGGCGCGCGAGGCCCGCATCGAGCTCGCCGGCCTGCAGCTCGATCGTCGCGAGGTTCTGCAGCGCGGGAGGATTGCCCGGGTCGAGCTCCAGCGCTTCGTGCAAGGCGGCGCGCGCGGCGGCCGTGTCGCCCGCGCGCGCGCTGGCCGTCGCGTACTGCACGAGAGCTTCGACGCGGTGCGGTCGCAGCGCGAGCACGCTCGTCCAGCGCTCGGCGACGAGACGCGGCGGTTCGCCGTGCGCTTCGGCGAGCCGCGCCTCGAGCGAGCGCACGAGCACGGAATCGGGCGCGGATTCGGCGGCCTTCGCGACCGCGCGCTCGCGACCCGCGGGATCGTCGGCGCGCTCGTCGGCCAGCGCGTGGAGCACGAAGCCGTGTCGCACGTAGACCCAAGCGCGCGGCGCGAGCAGCGCGAGCACGATCATCGGCGCGGCCGCGGCGAAGCGGCGCGCGAGGGTCGGCGTCGCGGCGTCGCGCCGCGCGAGCAGCGCGCCCGCGGCCAGCGCGAACAGCGTGGCCGACGCCGCGTTCGACGTGATCGGAGCGCGCGCCAGCGCGTGGACGAGCAGCGCCACGAGCCCGGCGCCGAGTGCCGCGCGCGGCGCGTCGTCCGAGCGGAGCGCGCGCCACGACGCGGCCAGAACCGCGACGAGGAGCGCGATCCAGGCGAGGCCCGGCAGGACTCCGAGCTCGAGCGCCGGCTGGATCCAGTCGTCGTGCGCGTGCTCGACCTCGGTCTCGGCGGCCTGCAGCCGGCCGTGCGAGCTCTTCTCGATCTCGGCCGCGTCGCGGTAGGGCGGGAACTGCGCCGGGAACTGTCCCGGTCCGACGCCGGCCAGCGGGTGCGCGGCGAAGAGGCGAGCGCTCGCCCCGTGGATCGAGACGCGGACCGAGACGCCGCTGGCGGGCGACGTGTCGACCGCCGCGGGCGTCGTCGGCGGCGTGGGTTCCGTGCTCCCCCCGCGGAAGGGGACGAGCACAGCGAGCGCCGCCGCGACGGCCAGCGCCGCGAGGACGAGGCGCGCGCGCCCCGGGCGCGCGCAGGCGGCGACGGCCGCGGCGACGGCCAGCGCGATGCCGCCGGCAAGCACCGGTGCCTGCGCGGCCTGGAACAGGAAGGCGACGACCGCGGCGGCGCCGAGCGCGCGCCAGCCGGATCTGTCCAGCACGAGCAGTACCAGGCCTGCGCCCGCGCCGAGGGTCGCGGCCTCCGACGTCGCGCCGACGTTGCCGAACGCGCCCGGCGGACCGCTCGCGAAGCTCGACGCGGCCGCGCACAGGCCGATCCACGCCGCGCCGCGGGCGATCACGCGCGGATCGGACGCGGCACCGAGGAGGAAGCACGCCAGCACGAGCGCCCAGCCGATCGTCGCGCGCACGGCCTCGAACGGATCGGTCACGTCGCCGAACGCGAGCCACGCCGCGCTCGCGAGGAGCGGGACGGCCACGAGCAGCGACCCGCGCACCGAGGGCGCCGCGCGGCGCAGCAGGTACAGCGCGACGCCCGGCAGCGCCAGCAGCGCCGCGAGCCCGAACCCGGTCGAACGCGGCGCGAAATCGTGCTCGAGCGGACCGCCGAGCGGCCAGGCGAGCACGAGCGCGGGCAGCAGCGCGAGGATTCCCTGCGCGACGTCCGCCGCGCTCGCGTGCGTCTCGGCTGCGCCCTCGGCGCGCGTCACCGCGCTCCCGCCACCGTGCCGACGATCGCGTCGACGAACGCCTGGGGATCGAACGGCTCGAGCAGCTCGAGCTGCTCGCCCGTGCCGATGTAGCGCACGGGCAGGCCCAGCGCGCCCTGGATCGCGAACACCGCGCCGCCGCGCGCCGTGCCGTCGAGCTTGGCCACGATCAGGCCGGTGACGGCGACGCTCGCCGTGAAGAGCTTCGCCTGCTGGATCGCGTTCTGGCCGTTCGTGCCGTCGAGCACGAGCCACGTCTCGTGCGGCGCGCCGGGCATGCGGCGCTCGATCACGCGGCGGACCTTGTCGAGCTCGGCCATCAGGTTCGACTGCGTGTGCAGGCGGCCGGCCGTGTCGATCAAGACGACGTCCGCGCCGCGCGCGATCCCGGCGTCGACCGCGTCGTAGGCGACGGCGGCGGGATCCGCGCCGGGCTTCTGCTTCACGATCTCGCAGCCGTTGCGCTGCGCCCAGATGTCGAGCTGGTCGGCGGCCGCCGCGCGGAACGTGTCGCCCGCGCCGAGGAGGACCTTCTTGCCCTGCTTCTGGAAGCGGTGCGCGAGCTTCGCGATCGAAGTCGTCTTGCCCGAGCCGTTCACGCCCACCACGAGGATCACCGTGGGTTTCTGGACGAGCTGGATCTCGCCGTCTTCCTGGCGGATGCGCTCGAAGAGGATCCGGCGCAGGGCCTCGCGCACGTCGTCCTCGCCCTTGACCTCGCCGCGCTTGTGGAGGCGGGCGAGCTCGGTCGTGACCTCGGCGGCGACGGGGCCGAGGTCGGCGGTGTAGAGGAGTTCCTCGAGCTGGTCGAGGAGCGCCTGGTCGATCGGGCGACCGCCGCGGAAGAGGCCGGTGATCCCGTCGGAGAGCGCGGTGCGCGTCTTGACGAGGCGGTCCTTCAGGCGGTCGAAGAGGCCCATCGCGGTGGACTCAGTCGCGCTCGGTCGAGGACGCGGACTCGGGGAGTTCGTCGTCGAGCGTGGACAGGCTCGGGGTCGCGGTCGCGTTACCCGTGGGCGCCGCCGCAAGCGGCGTCGCCGGTGTCTGGCGGTTCATGATCTTGTCGAGGATCCCGTTGATGAACGCGCCCGAGTTCTGCGTCGAGTAGCGCTTGCCCAGCTCGATCGCCTCGTTGATCGCGACCTTGGGCGGGACGTCGGGGCAGTGCACCAGCTCGTACGTCGCGAGGCGCAGCACGTTGCGGTCGACCACCGCCATGCGCGAGATGTTCCAGTTCTGCGCGACCGACTGGATCATCTGGTCGATCGAGGCCTTGTTCTCGTGCGTCCCCTGCACGAGGCGCAGCGCGAAGCGCGTCGTCTCGACGTCGCGCTCCTCGGCCGAGACGAACTCGCGCGCCTCCGGGTAGAGACCCTCGCCGCGCAGATCGAGCTGGTACAGGAACTGGAGCGCCAGTTCGCGCGCACGCGTCCGCTTCTTCACGCTCAGAGCTCCTCGACCTCGTCCAAGGCCAGCAACGTCTCGATCGCGGCGCGCGCGACCTCGCGACCCTTGTCCTCGCGCCCGCCCAGCTCGGGCGGCAGCGCGCGCGCGCGGGCCTGTTCCATCGTCGCGCAGGTCAGGACGCCCAGGTGGATGGGCACGTCCGTCTCGAGGCTGGCCTGCATCAGGCCGTGCACGCAGCCCTCGGCGACCCAGTGGTCGTGCTCCGTCTCGCCGCGCAGGACCAGTCCGAAGCACAGGACCGCGTCGACCTCGGCCGAGGCCGCCATCCGGCGCGCGACGATCGGCAGCTCGAACGAGCCCGGGACGTGCACGACGAGGATGTCGTCCTCCTCGAGCCCGCACGCGATCAGCTCGCGCTCGGCCGAATCGGCCATCGCCCCGGTGAGCTCCTCGTGGAAGCTCGCCACCACGATGCCGACGACGGACCCGGGTCGGGCCGGTCGGGGGCGTTCCGCCGCGTTCGTATCCACCGCCATGGAACGCGGCACTGTACGCGATGCCGAGGCTCCCGCGCTACGTGGGGTGCAACAGGCGGCGGGCTTCCAGCAGGAGACCGGCGCACCAGGCGAGGTCTTCCTCCTGGAGCCCCAGCAGGACGCGCACCTCCTGCGCGGTCGGCGGGACCCGCGAGTTCTCGATCAGCTTGTAGACGATGCAGCGCTCGTAGATCCGCACGAGCTGCTCCGCGTCCGACGCCTCGGGCGCGAGCGCATGCCGCCGGAACTGCATCGGCGTGATCGCGTCGTGGGTCGTCTGGCGGAACGCGCGGCCCTGGTAGAGCACCGTCCAGCACTTGTTCACGTCGCCCGGCCGCAGCCCGAGTCCGGAATCGGGCGCGGAGAGCGCACCGCGGACCTCGGCCAGGCTGAAGTCGGGCCGCGCGCAGGCCGCGGCGTGGATCGCGCGCAGGATGGCGCGCCGCCGCGACGGATCGCCCTCGTAGCGGTAATTCGCCAGCCGTGCGCGCGCGACGAGCTGGCTCTGCCCGGGCAGGCCGGGCCGGTTCGAGGCCGGCCGCGCCGCGGGATCCGCCGCGGTCGCTCCCGTCGACGGGACCGCGTGGACCACGATGTCGCCCTCGGGCTGCGGCTCGACGCGCGCGACGTCGGGCATCATCTCGAGCAGCCGCTGGAAGCTGTGGGCGCCGAAGTCCTCCTCCGCGAAGCGCTCGCCGTGCCGCGCGACGAGCTCCACCTTCAGCGCCGAGCCGCGCCACGGTTCCTCGCGATCGAGGGCCAGGAGCTCGCGCAGGGAGCAGCGCAGGTCCTCGAAGACCCGCGTCACCGGCGCGGCGCGCGGCTCGAGCACGAGCCCGTCGCGGCGCTGCACGGCCGAGTAGGGGACGAAGTGGTCGCACACGTCGTAGAGGTCGGCGCTGGCGCTCCACTCGGGCGCGATCACGATCACCTCGCGCCCGTGCTTCTGCAGACAGCGCACGATCTCGATCATGTCCCGGTCGCCGGACACGATCACGAACCGGCGCAGGTGCGGCTCGCGCAGCGCCAGCTCGACCGCGTCGACGGCCAGCCGGATGTCGCTGGCGTTCTTGCGCGAGCCGGTCGTCGACCGGCCGAGGACCTGCACGATCTCGAAGCCGTTCCGGTACAGCTCGATCTGGAACTGGTTCAGGTCGCGCACGCGCCAGTCGCCGTACGCGCGGCGCACGCCCGGGTGGGCCAGCTCGCGGGCGAAGTCGCACAGGGTCGGCAGGCAGGCGGCCTCGACCAGGCGGTCGGCGCCGTGGTGGTGCGCGAGCCCGTAGACGAGGTTCTCGAAGTCCACGAGCACCGCCCCGGGAGCGGGATCGACACGAAGGGACTCGAGCTCGGGCGAGCGTTGCATGGGGGGCAGACCCAAGATACGCGCGATCCGGCGATCGCGGGGGCACCAGTTCGCGCCGTCCGCCGACCCGCGCGCACCGCGGATTCCGCGCCGGCGGCTCAGCGGGTGGCACAGCGCGATCCAGCGAGCAGCAGAGCGCGGCTCAGCGAGCGGCGGAGCTCGGCTCGGGCGCGACCGCGCGTTCGCCTCGGCGGACGGCCCAGGCCACCTGCGTGCGGATCGCGACGGACAGGTCGTCGACCACCGTGTACGCCAGCGGCACGACCCACAGGGTGAAGAAGGTGCTGGCCGAGAGCCCGCCCGCGACGCACGTGGCCAGCGCGCGGTAGTCGATGCCCTCGCCGTGCGGCTCGGCCATCGCCATCGGGATCAGGCCGATGACCGACGTGAGGGCCGTCATGAGGATGGGCCGCACGCGCTGCGCGCACGCGTCCACCACGGCGCGACCGCGCTCGAAGCCCTCGGCGCGCAGCTGCGTGATGCGGTCGACGAGAACGATCCCGTTGTTCACGACGACGCCGACCAGGACGATGATCCCGATCCAGCCGACCGAGTCCATCGCCGTGCCCGTGAGCCACAGCGTCCAGTACGAGCCCACGACGGCGAACGGGATCGTGAACAGGACCGACACGGGTAGCACGAACGACTCGAACAGGATCCCCATGAGCAGGAAGACGAGCACGACCGAGAGCGCCAGCGCGCCCCAGATGTCGTTCATCTCCTCGTCGACCTGGTAGTCGGCCAGGCTCTCGTCGGCGATCTCGTAGCCGCGCGGCAGATCGAGCGCCGAGAGCGCCCGCCGCCCGGCTTGGGACAGCTCCGTCTGGCGCGCGGGCGAGTCGACCTTGGCCTGGATCGTGAAGCTGGCCCGGCCGTCGGTGCGCTCGATCGTCCGCTGCCCGCGGCCGAAGTCCAGGTCGGCGAAGCTGGAGAGCGGGACGGCGCCGTCCTTCGTGTAGACGTCGAGGTCGCGCAGGGTCCCGAGCCCGGCCGCTTCCGACTCGTCGTACTCGATCAGGAAGGGCACCTCGCGACCGGGTTCCTGGAAGCGCGGCAGCTGCATCCCGCGCAGAGCCCACGACACGTTCTGCAGCGCGTCCTGCGCCGTGACGCCGAGCTGCTGCGCCACGTCGGTGTCGAAGTTCAGCTGGACCTGCGGCGGGGCGGCGGACAGCGGCGAACGCAGGTCGGAGAGACCGGGGACGTCCTCGAGCAAGGCCACCGCCTTCGCCCCGATCGCCTCGAGCTCCTCCGAACTCGGGCCGACGAGCCGGAACGTCACGACCGTCTTGTCCCCCGACGTCGGACCTTCGCCGTCGGTGAACTGCAGCTTGTGCCCCGCGAGCCGCGGCAGCGCGTCGCGCAGCGAGCGCCGGATCTCCTCCATCTTCGACTGCGTCGGCGGCGCGTCCCAGAACAGGCTGACCCGGCCGCCCTGGTGGTTGAAGCGCGTCAACACGCGGTCGAACCCCCACGCGGCTCGTCGGGCGTTGACGGCGTCCTCGTAGTGGATCATCTCCGTCTCGGCGTCGGCGAGCGTGAAGTTCTCCTCGAGCTCGACCCAGAAGTTCAGGCGCGACGCGTCCTGGTCCTGGCCGAACGACGCGACCTTCATGTTCGCCATCGGGATGGCGATCGAGAACAGCACGAGCGTCGCGATCCCGGTCGCGGCGAGGCGGCGCCGCAGCGTCCACTCGACGAGCGCGTGGTTCGTGTTCACGATGAACTCGACGATCGAGTTCCCGGCCGGGATCGCGGCCTTCGCCGCCGGCCGCCAGGGCGCGATGCGACGCCTCCAGCGCGGCAGTCCGAACACGCACAGGGCCGCGGCGAGGAGCGCGGCGCCGCCGGGCAGGACGACGGCGGCGCCCGGCAGTACCATCCCGCCCGGGTAGAGGTCGTAGGGCTGGCTCTGCCGCGCCGCGAGGAAGCCCGGCAGAGCGGTCCACGTGCGCCACGCCGCCAGCGCGACGAATCCCGCGGCGAGGATCCAGCGCAGCGGAGCGAGGATCGACAGCACGGCGCCGAGCACGCGCGACAACGCCCCGAGCGCGACGTGCGTCACGGCGCGCACGCCGGCGAACACGAACGCCAGGATGCGCGCCGGGACCGCGCCGGCGGGCTCGAGCCTTCGCGCCAGGGACTCGAGCCACTGGGGCCGCGGGCCGAGCGCGCGCCGCGCCTGCACCGGCAGGAACACGAGCGCCGCCAGCAGGCTCGCGAGGAGCGAGACGCACAGGGGCTTGCCGATCTCGCCGAAGATCAGGCGGAACTGCGGGTTCTCGCCCAGGAAGATCAGCGGCGCGAACACGACGACGGTCGTGAGCGTCGAGAGGAGCACCGCCAGCCCGACCTCGCCCGCGCCCTCGGCGCAGGCGGCCTCGGCCGACAGACCCAGCGCCTTCTTGCGCGTGATGTTCTCGATCACGACGATCGAATTGTCGACCAGCATCCCCATCGCCAGGGTGATGCCCATCATCGTCAGCACGTTGAACGAGCCGCCGCTGAAGTAGCCGTAGGCCAGCGCCACGAGCGTCGAGAAGGGGATCGACAGCGCGACGAGCAGCGTGAGGCGGATGCGCCACAGGAACAGGAACAGGATCCCGACGGCCAGCAGGCCGCCTTCGATCGCGGTGTCGGTGAGCGCCGAGAGCGAGTTCTCGATGAACTCGCCCTGGTCGAACACGGTGACGAAGCGGAAGTGGCCCTCGAGCTCGGGCGCCTTCTCGAGGTCCTTCAGCATCGCGCGCAGGCGGCGGCTCGCGTCGACCGCGTTCGCGCGGCTGTCCTTCTCGACCTGCGCGAAGTACGCATAGCTGCCGTCGATGCGCGAGAGCTGCTGGCGGACCGACTTCACCATCTCGACGCGTCCGACGTCGCGGACGCGGAAGCCCTTGCCGACGGGGTAGTCCTCGACCTCGGCGATCGTGGTGAAGCGCATGTCCGAGCGCAGCAGGATGCGGCGGCCGCCGTCGTCGACCTCGCCCAGGGGCTGCGCGAAGTTGTCGCTCGAGAGGCGCCGGATCAGCGCACCCAGGTCGAGCCCGGCCGCGATCACGCGGTCTTCGTCGAGGAGGATGCGCAGCGAATCGGCCAGGGTGCCCCAGACCTCCACCTTGCCCACGCCGTCGACGCCCTCGATGCGGCGCTGGATCACCTCCTCGAGGAGGAAGTCGTTCCGCGGCGAGTCGCCGTCGTGGAGGATCGCCACGAAGGCGATCGGCATGCTGCCCTGGTTCCACGACCAGATGCCGATCTCGTCCACGCTCGTGGGCAGCTTGGGCCGCGCGCGCTCGATGCGGTCGCGCACCTCGGCCTTGGCCAGGTCCATGTCGACGTCGCCGCGGAAGCCCAGCCACAGGAAGATCGAGTCCTGGCGCGTGGAGCTCTCGACGTGCTCGATGCCGGACAGCGTCCGCAGCTCCTCCTCGATCGGCTGCGTGACCTGCTGCTCGTTCTCGGCCGCGCCCGCGCCCGGATTCGAGACGAAGATCTGCAGGCCGGGGTTGCTGAACCCGTCGGGCATCATCTGCAGCGGGATCTCGCGGATCGCGATGCCGCCGATCACGAAGACGCAGGCGAAGAGCACCAAGAGCAGCACCGGCCGCCCGAGCAGCACGCGGTGGACGCCGCCGCGGTCGTGACCGGTCGGTTCACGCGGCGGCTCGTTCACGCGCGCGCCTCCCCGGCCCGCTTGCCGCCGTAGACGATGTTGTAGGCGCAGGGGATCACGAGCAGCGTGAGCAGCGTCGACAGGAGGAGGCCCGCGATCACGGTCACGGCCAACGGCGCGCGCAGCTCGGCGCCCGCGCCGCCCGACAGCGCCGAGAGCCCCGGCACGGCCGCGAGCCAGCCCGTGAGCGGCAGCATCCCGAGCAAGGTCGTGTTCGTCGTCATGTAGATCGGCCGCAAGCGCGTCGCGCAGGCCTCCATGAGCGATTCGCGCACGCCCAGGCCCTCGGCCCGCGTCTGGTTGACGCGCTCGAGGAGCACGATCGCGTTGTTGACGACGATGCCCGCCAGGAGGATGAGTCCGATGAAGACGACGACCGAGATCGGCATCGACAGCCAGCTCAGCGCGAAGATCACGCCGATCGCCGCCAGCGGCACGGTGAGCAGCACGATGAGCGGCTGCACGAGCGACTCGAACTGCGCGGCCATGACCGCGTAGACGAGGAACAGCGCCAGGAGCAGCGCGAAGATCAGGCTGGTCCGCGCCTCGTCCATCTCGCGCTTGCGCCCGCCCATCTGCACCACGACGTCGTCGGGGACGCGCAGGCCGGCGAGCGCGCGGTCGATGTTGGCGCTGACGCCGCCCAGGTCGAGCCCGGCCGTCGCCGCGGTGACGAGGATCGCGCGCGTGTTCCCGATGCGGCGGATCTCGGCCGGGCCCTGCACGTCGTGCACCTCGGCGACGTCCGCGAGCCGGATCGGGGTCACGCCCGCGGGGTTGACCACGAGGTCCATCACGCGGTCGAGGTCGCGGCGCACGAACTCGTCGCCCAGGACGCGCACGTCGATGCGATCCTCGCCGTCGCGGAAGCGCGTGCTGACGTTGCCCAGGACCTGCTCGCGCACGAGCTGGGACACGGCGGCCAGGTCCAGCCCGTACTCGAGCATCGAGTCGCGGTCGAACGACAGGCGCGCCTCGGGGTGACCGGGGCGGATGCTCGTGCGCACGTCCTCCAGCCCCGCGACGCCCGTCAGGCGCGCGGCGACTTCCTCGGCCACGGCGCGCAGGACGTCGAGGTCGTACCCGAGCACCTCGATCTGCACGGGCGCGTCGATCGCGAAGGGCGTCGGCCGCGTCGGCGGCGAGACCGAGCGGATGGCCGGCTGGCGTTCGATGCGCTCGCGGACGGCCTCGACGAGCCGGTTCTCGTCGCGCTCGTTGGCCAGGCCGCGATCGAGCCTCACGGTCAGACGCGCCGTGTTCTTGCCCTCGATCTCGCGCGTGAGCGAGTCCTTCTCGACGCCCACGACCAGCGCCGTGTGCGCGACGCCGGGGATCGCGCGGACGTCGCGCTCGACCTCTTGCAGCGCCTCGTCGGTGGCCTCGAGCCGCGATCCGACCGGCAGGCCCACGAGGAACGTGAACTCGCCCTGGTGGACCTCGGGGAGGAGGTCGAAGCCCAGCCCGCGCGCGCGCTGGACCGCGAAGGCCAGGAGCCCGCCGGCGACGAGGATCACGAGCCACGGACGGGACAGCGCGCCGCCGAGGAGCCGCGGGTACGCGCGCTCGATCCGGGTCCAGCCCAGATCGTGCACGTGCTGGATCGGCTTCAGCGCGAGGTCCACCAGCTTCAAGACCGCGCCGCAGAGGAGCGCCACGAGCCGCGCGACGGCGCCGAGCACCCAGGCCGCGAACCGTCCCACGGCCGGCAGCACGGCACCGAGACCGCGCGGCAGTCCGGCGAGCGTCGCGCCCACGCCGGCGCGCGGCTTCGCCTGGGTGACCCAGTCCATCGAGCGCGAAGCCAGCACCGGGATGAAGAAGCTCGCGACGAGGAGCGACACCGAGAGCGACGACACGACGGTCAGCGCCTGGTCGCCGAAGATGCGGCCCGCGACGCCGTGCACGAAGACGATCGGCGCGAACACGGCGACGCTCGTGAGCGTCGAGCCGGCGATGGCGCCCGCGACCTCGTGCGCGCCGTGGATCGCGGCCTGGAGGGGCGCGTCCCCGGCGTCGCGCCGGCGCTGGATCGCCTCGAGGACGACGATCGAGGCGTCGACGACCATGCCGATGCCGAGCGCGAGCCCGCCCAGCGACATGATGTTCAGCGAGACGCCGGCCAGGAACATCGGGACGAACGTCACGACGACCGAGATCGGGATCGAGAGGCTGATGATCAGCGTCGGGACGAAGGCGCGCAGCGACAGCCGGATCACGAGCACGGTCAGGAGCACGCCCAACCAGGCCGAGCTCTTCACGTCCTCGATCGAGTCGCGGATGAACGTCGACTGGTCGGAGAGCGTCTCGAAGTGCGCGTCCTTGCGCAGGACGTGCGCGAGCTGCGTCGCGGCCGCGCCGCCGCCGAAACCGCCGCCCGAGCCGCCGCCCGACCCGGCTCCGGCACCGCCGCCGGACCCGCCGTCCGGGCCGGCGGAGTTCCGGGCCTGCTCCTGTTGCTCGGGCGTGCCGTAGACGCGGTCGAGCACGGAGTCGGCGACCGCGACGATGTTCGCGCCGGCCTCGCGGAAGATCGCCAGCTCGACCGCCTCGCGGCCGTCGACGCGCGTGACGACCTCGCGCTCGGCGTGCGTGCGCTCGACGATCGCCACGTCGCGCACGCGGATCGCCGCGTTGTTGCGGCGCACGATGGCGAGGTCGGCGATCTGCTCGACGTCGGTGAACTCGTTCAGCGTGCGGACGAGGTACTCGGTCGAGCCCTCGCGGATCATGCCGCCCGACGCGTTCAGGTTCTCCTGCGCCAGACGCGTGCCGAGCACCTTGGGGTCGAGCCCCTGCGCCGCCATCCGGAACGGATCGACGCGCACGCGGATCTCCTCGACGAGCCCGCCGCGCACCTGCACGGCGGCGACGCCCGGGATCGTCTCCAGCTCGCGCTGGATCCGGTTCTCGGCCATCCAGCGCAGGTGGACGAGCTCGCGCTCGCGCTGCTTCGCCGGGTCGGTCTCGCCGCCGGCGATGCGCGCGCGCGCCTCGTCGGGCAGCGACACGGCGATGCGCAGGACCGGATCGAGGTTCGGGTCGTAGCGCAGGATGAGCGGCTTCTCCGATCCGTTCGGGAGGAAGACCGTGTCGAGCCGGTCGCGCACGTCCTGGACCGCGAAGGTCATCGGCGTGCCCCACTCGAACTCCAGGTTCACGTCGCTCGTCTCGGCGCGCGAGACGGAGCTGGCGCGCACGAGCCGCGGCAGCGTCGAGAGCGCCTCCTGCACGCGCTCGCTGATGCGGTCCTCGACGTCCTCGGGCGCCGCGCCGGCCCACACCGTGCGCACGGTCAGCGTCGGATAGCCGATCTCCGGCAACAGATCGACGCGCAGCTTCGAGAACGACACCCAACCGAAGACGGAGGCCGCGACCACGATCATGGTCACGGCCACCGGCCTCGCGGTGACGAGCGCGAGGAGGGAGTGCAGGCCTCCGCGACGGGTCATGCCTCAGCCCTTCGACTTCTCGGCCGGGGCGGATTCGGACGCGGCGCGCTCCGGCGGCGGGGGCGTCGTCTGCGCGGCCTCCTCGACCACCTCGGCGCCGTCCTCGATCTCGCGGTTGCCCACGACGATCACGCGCGCGCCGGCCGCGAGCTGCGTCGCGTCGCGCGGCACGACCTCGGTGGCGTCGTCGCTGGCGAAACCCTCGACGACCTCGACGCGCCGCGCGCGGTTCCCCTCGACCACGAAGACGAAGTCGGAGCCACCCTCGCGCCGCAGCGCGCGCTTCGGCACCACGAGCGCATCCGGGTGTCGCTCGGTGACGATCTCGAGGCGGACGAGCATGCCCGGGAGCAGCCCGGTTTCGCCCGGCTCGGTCGGCGGCAGGTGCACCGTGACGCGGAACGACCCCGAGGTCGGGTCGATGGTCGGGCTGACGAGTTGGATCACCCCGTGGAACGTGCGTCCGGGCAGAGCCTCGGCCGTCGCCCGGATCTCGAGCCCGAGGCCGTCGCCGTTCTGCGACCCGGCTTGCCGGGTTGCCTTCTGCGCGGCGAGGAACATCGGCAGCTCGCGCTGCGGACGGTGCACGATCGCGCGCAGCGACCGGGGGTCCGTCAGCAGGAAGGCCGCCGCGATCTGACCGACCGCGTTGCGCACCCGGCCGGCCGTGTCGCCGACCTTCAAACCCCGCCCCGCGATGATCCCGGGGAACGGAGCCGTGAGGAGCATGTAGCTGTCCTCGAGCTGCGCGCGCTCCAGCGCCACCTCGGCCTTGGCCTTCTGCGTCCCGAGCGCCTGGATGTCGCTCTGCGCGCGCTCGACGGCGAGCAGCGCGCCCTCGTGCTCGGACTTCGCCGTGTCGCGCGCGGTCCGCAGGTTGTCCAGGGCCTGCGCCGAGATCATGCCGGCCTTCTCGTTGCGCTCGTACTCGCGCGTCGCCTGCTCCAGCCTGAGCTTCGTCGTCGCGACCTTGTTCTGCGCTTCGGGCAGCGCGAACTGGGCCTTCTTCGTCGCGTCGTCCACCTCGCGCAGCGCGATGCGCGCCGATTCGATCGCGGACTGCGTCTCGCGTCGGTCGAGCTCGGCCAGGACCGCGCCGGCCTCCACCCACTCGCCTTCCTCGACTCCGATGCGGGTAACCAGCCCGCTCGAGCGCGGCATGAGCTCGACCTCGCGCTCCGACTCCACGGTCGTCGTGGTCGAGATCGTGCGCACCATCTCGCGCTGCTCGACCGGCGCGGTGCGGACGCGCGCGGCCTCGCGCTGCTTCACGGCCGGCGCGGCGCCGGCTGTTCCCGGACCACCGCCGGAGCAACCGGCGACGAGGCACGGCACGGAGAGGACGGCGGCCAGGACCGCGGCGGGAGCTCGGGACATCGGGGAGGGCTGGGCTTGGGCTTGCGAGTCGTCGTCGCTGCGAGGAGCGGTCGCGTGCGGAGTGGATCGACTCGAGCCTGGGGGATCGTCTCGGGATGGGCGCGACAGCTAGAGTGCGCCCGTTGCGAACGCCCACTCAAGCTATTGCGGACATTCTAGAGGCGGTCCCGACCGGAGCGTCGGAACAGCGGGTAACCCTCGCGCAAGCCCGCGGCCGGATCCTGGCCCGGGACGCCGTCTCGGACGTCGACCTGCCGCCCTTCGAGAAGACGGCGATGGACGGCTTCGCGGTGCGAGCCGCGGACTTCGCCGGCGGACCCGGACCCCGCACCCTGCGCGTGATCGGCGAGTCCAAGGCCGGCGCCGGCTGGGACGGCGCGGTGCCGCCCGGAGCCTGCGTCGAGATCTACACCGGCGCCGAGCTCCCGCGCGACTGCGACGCGGTCGTCATGGTCGAGCGGAGCCGCCGCACGGGCGATTCGGTCGTGCTCGACGACGCGCCGAAGCCCGGCCAGCACGTCTGCCACCGGGGCGAGGACCTGGCGGTCGGCGAGGTCGCCCTGAAGGCCGGCCGGCGCCTGACGCCCATCGACCTCTCCGTGCTCGCGGCCGTCGGCGTCGACCCGGTGCCCGTCCGCCCCCGAGTGCGGCTCGGGCTCGTGACGACCGGCGACGAGCTCGTGCCCGCTTCGCGCCGCCCCGGCCGCGGCCAGATCCGCGAGGGCAACACGCTCTACCTCGCAGCAGCCGCCGAGCTCTCCGGCGCCGAGGTCGTGAACCTGGGCATCGTGCCCGACGACCTCGAGGTGCTCGTGGCGCGCTTCGAGGAGCTGTTCGCCACCTGCGACGCCGTCATGACGACCGGCGGCGTCAGCATGGGCCGCTACGACCTCGTCGGCGCCGCGTTCGAACGCTGCGGCGTGACGCCGATCCTGCACAAGATCGCGATCAAGCCCGGCAAGCCCCTGTGGTTCGGGATGCGCGGCCGCGTGCCGGTGTTCGGCTTGCCGGGAAACCCCGTGTCGTGCCTCGTGGGCTTCGAGGTCTTCGTGCGCCCCGCGCTGGCGAAGCTCGAGGGCGCGGACCCGTCCGAGTGGCGTGAGCGCCTGCGCCTCGGACGCTGGATGGGGAAGGCGACGAAGGACAACCCGCGCCAGCAGAACCTGCCCGTGCGCATCGAGCCCGGCGCGGACGGCGTGGACGAGCTGTGGCCGCTCGAGTGGACGAGCTCGGCCGACATCGTCGAGCTGACGCGCGCGCAGGGGCTCGCCGTCGCCGAGGCGGGCGAGGTGCTCACGCCGGCACGGATCGTCCGGTTCCGGCCGCTGCAGTAGCGCGATGGCGAGCGGCAGCGAGGCGCGGAATCGACGGCTCGCCGCGCTGGCCACGATCGGCGCATGCGTCCTCGCCGCCGTGCACGCCTGGACCTGGCGCGCGTGCGGCCCGCTCGACGACGACGCGATCCTGTACCGCTACGGCGCGAACCTCGCGCACGGCCTGGGCCTCGCCTTCAACGCGGGCGAGCGCGTCGAGGGCTTCACGGCGCCGCCGCTCGTCCTCTTCCATGCGCTCGTGGAGCTGGCCGGCCTCGACCACGTGGGCGCGAGCCGGTTGCTGGGCATCGCGGCGTTCGTCGCGACCGTGTGGATCCTCGCCGTGGCGTGGCGCACGCTCCTGCCGAAGTCGATCGTGCCCTGGCCGGCCGCGCTCGTCGCCGCCGCGCCGGCGTTCGCGTTCCACGCCAACGCCGGCCTCGGAACCACGCTGGGCGCCGCCTGCGTCGCGGCTTGGATGCTCGGTGAAGTGCGCCGAGCGTGCGCCGAGCGTGCGCCGAGCGTGCGCCGAGCGTGCGCCGAGCGTGCGCCGAGCGTGCGCCGAGCGTGCGCCGAGCGTGCGCCGAGCGTGCGCCGTGATTGTAGCGACCTGACGCTCGGTTTCGCCTGCCTGCTACGTCCCGAGCTGCACTTGCTCGCGATCGCCGCGTCGGCGCGACTCGCTGGGCAACGTGCCTGGAAACGCGCAGCCGTGACGCTCGCGCTGCCGCTCGCCTGGCTCCTCTTCCGCCTCGCGTACTTCGGTGCCTGGCTGCCCAACACCTACCACGCGAAGAAGCTGCCGCTCCTCGAGGACCTTGCACGGGGTTGGAGCTACCTGCGTGACCTGGACGGCGGCTCGCTCTTCTTCCCGTTCGCCCTGGTGCTGCTCGCGGCCGCCTGGATCCGCCGCCCTCCGCCGCCACTCGCGCGCGAGTTGGCGACTGCCGCCGCCATCGTCATGGCCGGGGCCGTCTTCGTCGGTGGGGACCACATGCCGTTCGCACGTCTGCTCGTGCCCGGGATGCCGATCGTCGCGTTGGCGCTGATGCTGCAGGTCGCCCGTGGTTGGGGCTCGCTCGTGGCGGTCACGAACGTGACCGGGGTGGCGATGGTCGCGCTCCTGCAGTCCGGTCAGCGACTGCGCGCCGAGCGCGAGGCGAGCTTCGATCAGCTCGAGCGACGCTGGCGGGCGATCGGCGTCGCGCTGCGCGAGCGCGCGGAGCCGTCCACGCTCGTCGCGACCGAGGCGATCGGCTTCGTCGGCTACGAGTCGCGCTTGCCGCTCGTCGACATGCTCGGGCTCGTCGACCCCGTGATCGCGCGTGAGGCGCCGCACGTCGAGGCTGGCATGAAGGGACACACGAAGTACGACGCCGGGTACGTCCTCTCGCGGCGGCCCGACCTCATCCTCCTCGGCGACGGCCTGCTCGACGGCTCGGGCAAGGTGCCCGTGTTCGTGTCGCAGCGCGACCTCGCGGCCCACCCGCGCTTCGCGGCGGACTACACTCAGGCCTCGGTGGAGATCCCGGGGTCGTATCCGCTCGTCTACTGGAAGCGGCGCGACGGGCGCGGGCTGCGCTGAGGGACGGTCAGCGCGGCGCGTCGAGCCGGTAGATCTCGATCACGGGGCCCGTCGAGCGCGCGACGATCGCGCGCCACCACCACACGGGCCGCGAGTCGAACTCGTCGTCCTGGTAGGGGATCGGCCGATCGTCGCCCGCGTCCACGGCGAGCGGCGAGAAGCGCGCGACGCGCTCCGTCCCTTGCGCCAGCGCGGCGTGGATCGGCGCGGCGAACTGCCGCACCGCGTCGTTGAACACCTCGACGACGGCGTACTGCGCCCCGCTCGAGCGCACGTAGGCCAACGGGTCGCGCGCGATCTGCTCGCGCGCCTCGGGGGATCCGGTGCGGATCGGGCGCAGGTCCCAGGCCGGCTCGGGGAGCCGCGCGGCCGCGATCTGGCGCTGGTAGCGGAACCAGGGGAAGAGCGACTCGAACGTCTTCGGCGCGTCCATCAGCGCCGCGCGCGTGCGCACGAGCGGCAGGTCGATGCTCGCGCTGTGCACGAGGCGGTCGCGTGCGGGGTCGAGGTGTTCGGTGATCCAGCGCGCGGCGCGTTGCGCGGTGTCCTCGGCGCAGCGGATCGTGACGAGGCGGATCGCGGCGAAGGCCTGCGCCAGCACGAGGACGGTCGCGAGGAGGCCCGCGAGCCTCGCAACCCGCCCGCGCGAACCGGCGGCGCGCTCGACGAGGGAGAAGAGGCCCCACGCCGCGAAGCAGGCCGCGAACGGCAGGAGCGGGATGACGAACCGCTGGTAGCTGTGCGCGTAGAGGCCGATCACGAGGAAGTAGGGGACGACGTAGGCCAGGACGACGGCGAGGTCCTCGCGGCCGGCGAGGCGCGCGCGCCAGCCGGTCGCGGCGGGCGCGGCGATCGTCGTCGCGGCGGCGCGCTTCGAGCGGCGATCCAGCACGAGCGCGACGGCGCCCGCGCCGAGCAGCAGGGTCAGGATCGGCTCGTAGTTCCACAGGGCGCCCAGCACGATCGCGAAGCCGCCGCCGTCGAACGCCGACAGCACGACCTTGTGGCCCGACAGGTTCATGTTCTCGCCCTCGACGGCGAGCGTGGCCGCGTCGCCGCCCTGGGACGTCGCGAACACGAACGGGTAGTAGGCGCGCACGCAGGCTGCGAGGACGACGAGCCCGACGGCGAACGCGACGTTCGCGTGCCGCGTCCCGCCGCGCTCGCGCAGCGCGTGCGCGGCGCACAGCGGCACGAGGACGGCCAGCCCGTTCTGGAGCGAACAGGTCGCGAGGATCGCCAGCAGGAACGCGGCCGCGTACGTCGCCAGCGTGGCGTGACGGCGCAAGCGCACGGCGGCGATCACCGCGAACAGCGCGAACACGGAGGACGCGGCGTGCGGCCGCGCCTGCTGCGCGAACCAGATCTGCAGCACGCTGAACGCCGCCAGCGCCGCCGCGAGGAACGACGGCCCGCGCGCCAGGAACAGGCGCGCCAGGATCCACGTCCCGGGCACGATCAGCGCGGAGAGCACGGCGATCGTGCGCCGGATGCGCAGCCTCTCGCGCGACGCGGAGCGCAGGTGCTCGGCCAGCGAATCGTCGCGCGCGGTCGGGATGCGCGGCGTCAGCGTCACGAAGCGCGAGAGGAGGTGCGGGTAGTAGCCGTAGAACGTGTCGCGCTCGGGATCCGGCGTCGCGCGCTCGAGGTGCTCGACCTGGCGCACGAACACGAGCCCGTCGGGCTCCCAGGCGTGCGGCAGCTGGAACGAGAGGCCGGTCAGGCGGATGCCGAGCGCCGCGGCGGAGAGCACGAGCAGCGCGAGGAGCACGATCCGCCGCCCCCGCGCGGACGGGTGCTCGTCGTTCGGCGGGGGAGTCGCGTCCGTCACGGCGTGCGGAGAGTACGGAACCCGTTTCGCGGTCGAGCGCCCCGGATCGGGAAAACGCTGCCGCTTCTGCGGACGTCAGCTGCCGACTTCGGCGCGCCGCCCCGCGCGCTCCTCGATGCGGGGATAGGTTTCGGTGTCCGACTCGACGCGGCCCGCATGCCGCGCGACCTCCGCTCTCGTCATCGCCCTCCCGGAGAAGAGTCACGCGCCGGTCGCCGGCGCGGACGCCCCAGCGTTCCTCCTCTCTCCCTCCCGGACCGATCGCAATGATCCACCGCACCGTCTCTTCCCGCACCGCGCGGGCGCCGCTCACGAGCGGTGCCGCCGCGCTCGCTCTCCTCGCCGCCTCCGCCGCCGCCCAGGTCGACCACACGGTCGGCGTGGCGCCGACGGCGGACCCGCTCGTCGCCAGCCTGCCCGGCGGGCGCGCCTTCGATCTGCCCGGTGTCGGCAGCGACTTCGTCTTCACGACCGGCGGCCAGTTCGTCGAGCTCTCGACCGGCGAAGCGCGCCTCGTCGGCGTGCTCGCGCGCGTGAGCGACCCCGAGAAGCGGTTCCTCGCGGACCTCACGTTCCACGACTACGTCGGTCCGTTGAGCCCGGCGTATCCGCCTCCGGGCGCGCCGATCCTCGAGCTGCAGCCGCAGGCCTACCTGCCCAACGGCGGCACCGTGAACCCGGACCAGTGGCACTACTGGACGCGCGTCGACGGGTTGCTCACGGGCTTCGGCGACTACCGTGGCGCCAGGCTCGCCGTCGCCGAGCGCGGGGTCTCGCAGTGCGGCGACGGGGCGAACGGCCGCAACCGCGCGACGGGGGCGACGACCCTCGTGCGCGCGACGACGCTCGCGCAGCCGACGTCCGGACCGGGGCTGCCGCCGACGATCGACGCCACCGCGAACCTCGAGCTCGCGCGCAAGTCCGTGCTGCGCGCGGAGAACTCGGTCTCGGATCCGCTGGTCACCGACCACCTCTCGACGCACGCGTTCTACCTGGCCGCGCTCGGCAGCGACTGGCGCTTCGTCGCCGGCGGCGAGCTGGAGGAGACGGCCGACGGCACGGCGCGGTTGACCGGCCTCATCGCGCAGCCGGGCACGCCGAACGAGCAGTTCTTCGTCGACCTCGAATTCGGCGGACGCTCGAACCCGGGCGAGGCCGGCTATCCGCCGCCGATGAGCCCGAAGTACGAGCTCAAGAACGCCATGTACGCCCAGAACGGCGGGCCGATCGACACGAACCACTTCTACTACTACACGACGACGACCGGGACGCTGACCGGCCTGCGCGCGCTGGGCGGTCTCAGCTACGCGCTGTCGCCGATGGGCCCGGCGATGCAGATCGGCGTCGGCGCGAACGGCAAGAACCTGGCCTGGGGCGGGTCGGGCTGGCTGAACCTGAACCGGCTCACGGCGCCGCCGAACTCGAGCTTCCCGCAGTCGCTCGTGGGCGACGTCAACCTCGACCTCGACGGCGACGAGAACGAGTGCGCCAACAAAGCCGACGCGCTGGCCGGCATCGGCGCGAACGGCGGCCACGCGCTGAGCATCCCCTCGATCGGCATCGACTTCGTGTTCCAGCCCGGCGGCCAGTTCACGGAGCTCGCGAACGGCACGGCGGTCCTCACGGGCCTCGTCGCGCGCCAGAGCGACGCTTCGCAGCGCTTCCTCGTGTCGGCGACGTACTCGGGCCGCATCGACCCGGCGGACTTCGGCTACCCGCCGCCGATGAGCCCGAAGATGGAGCTCGCGGGCAGCGCCTACGTGCAGAACGGCGGCGGCCCCGTCGACACGAACACGTGGCACTACTACACGCACACGAACGGCACGCTGATCGGCCAGGGCGCGTTCCTCGGCGCGCAGGTCTCGTTCATGGACTTCATGGCCGCGTTCCAGGTCGGCCTGGGCGCGAACGGCAAGAACCTGAACTACGGCGGCTCCGGCTGGCTGACGTTCACGACGAACGCGCAGCCGCAGAACGCCTCGCCGTTCCAGAGCTCGTTCCACGGCGACTTCAACCTCGACTTCGGCGACGACTGCGCGAACTGCGCCGTGCGCGCCGGCGTCGATCCGAACGCGACGAGCTACGCCGGCGGTCACGCGCTCTACCTCCCCGGCATCTGGCCGAACTTCCAGTTCGCGCCCGGCGCCAGCTTCCAGGAGTTCGACGACGGCACCGCGCGCCTGGTCGGCGTCGCGTACCCGCCGCGCCGTCCGAACGCGCAGTTCGCGGTCGACATCGTGTTCTCGGCGCGCCTCGACGTGGGCGAGACGGGTTTCGCTCCGGCGGGCAGCCCGAAGCTCGAGCTCCTGCCGCAGCACTACCTGGTCAACGGCGGGACGATCGACCCCGAGACGTGGCACTACTACCAGGCGACGGACGGGTTCCTCGTCGGGCAGGGCGTGCTGGCCGGCGCGCTCTACCAGGTGTCGCCGATGGGCCCCGCGTTCCAGGTCGGCCTGGGCGCGAACGGCAAGAACCTGAACTACGGCGCGTCGGGCTGGCTGAACCTCGATCGGCTGGCGCCGGCGAACAACGGCCTGGGCTTGCCGAACTTCCTGGTCGGCGATGCGAACCTCGACCTGTCGAGCGGCTGCCCCTGAACCGGTCGCGGAGGTGAAACGGAGCGAGCCCGTCCCGCGAGGGGCGGGCTCGCGCACTTCAGGCCAATCCGCGTCAGGCGGGCGTCGCGGCGCGCTCGAGCCGGTCGCGCACGGCGTCCCACGCCGCGTCGCGCGGCGGGCGTTCGACGACGACGAGCACGCAGCCCTCGTCGTCGAACGCGTGCAGCGTCGCGTAGAGGCGCGCGGCGACGGCGCGCGGATCGCGCGGCAGTTCCACCGCGACGTCGGCCTCGAGCTCGAGCGCGCCCAGCGACAGCAGGCCCACCGCGTCGCCGCGTTCGCGCGCGGCGCGGGCCAGCGCGCGCGCCGCGTCGTCGCCCGGGACCGCGAGCACGAGCCGCGCACGCGGAGCGTAGTGGCGATCCATCTGGCCCGGCGCGAGCCGCGGCGCGTCGCGGGCGGGTTCGCGCGCGCTCTCGTCCAACGCACCGGCGACGGCCGCGATCTGGCCCGCGTCGATCACGCCCGGACGCAGGATGCGCGGACGTTCGCGCGTCAGGTCGACGACCGTCGACTCGATGCCGACGCGCGCCGGTCCGCCGTCGAGGATCACGTCGACGCGCTCGCCCAGCGACCGCGCGACGTGCGCGGCGCTCACGGGCGAGAGCTCGGTCGAGCGGTTCGCGCTGGGAGCCGCGACGGGCACGCCGGCCGCGCGGATCAGCGCCAGCGCGACGGGATGCGCCGGCACGCGCACGCCGACGGCCGGCAACCCGGCGGTCGCCGCGTCGGGCACGCGCGCGAGCTTCGGCAGCACGAGCGTGAGCGGCCCGGGCCAGAACTCGGCCGCGAGCCGCTGTGCCGCGTCGGGCCAGCTCGCGACCAGCGCGCGCGCGCTCGCGACGTCCGCGACGTGCACGATCAACGGGTTGTTCGCAGGCCGCCCCTTCGCGGCGTAGATGCGCGCGATCGCCGCCGGATCCAGCGCGTTCGCGCCCAGCCCGTAGACCGTCTCGGTCGGGAACGCGACGAGCCCGCCGGCGCGCAGCACCTCCGCGGCGCGCTCGATCGTCGCCGCATCCGGGCGCTCGGGATCCACGTGGAGGAGCACGCGGCGGAGCATAGCCGCGCGCGCCGATCGGCTCCCGACCGCGCGCGCGGATTCGAGGGAGCGCTAGCGGATCGTCTGCGCCGTGCGCGCGGTGTCGACCATCTGCTGGAAGCGGACGATCTTCCCGCCGCGGATCCACCAGGTGTGCGCGCACTGGACGTCGAGCTCGCGGCCCGACTTCTTGTGGCGCGCGGCGTAGCGGCCGAACATCGTGACGACCTCGGGACCGCCGACGATCTCGGCCACCACGACGCGGAAGCCGTCGAAGTCGTTCAGGATCCGCTGGAACACGCCGCCGACGATGGCCTCGGGACCGACGTAGGGGTTGCGGTCGGAGTAGGGGAAGCTCTCGGCCTCGTTCCACACGACCTGCGGGTCGAGGCGCGCGACGAACGCGGAAATGTCGCCGGCCGCGAACGCGGCGTAGAGGCTTCGGACGAGTTCGATGCTCGGGTTCATGCGTGTCGTCGTGTTTCCCGCGCGGACTCCGCCGCGCGTGCGCGAACGGCGCGGCGGAGCTCAGCGCGGCTCGCTGAGCAGCATCCCCGCGCCGACGGTGTTGTTCGTCGTCTCGTCGATCAGGAGGAACGAGCCCGTCGTGCGGTTGCGCCGGTACTCGTCGTAGAAGATCGGCGCCGTCGTGCGCAGCTTGATGCGGCCGAGGTCGTTGCGCTCGAGCTTCTCGACGCCCTGCACGCGGTGGCCGGTGTTCACGTCGAGGCGGTAGTCGATCTCGCCGACCAGCGCGCGCACGTTGCGCGTCGTGTGCTTCAGCGCGTAGCGGTGCTTCGGGACGAGCGGCGCGTCGCCCATCCAGCACACCATCGCCTCGAGGTCCTGGCCCGCGACCGGCCGGTTCGAGGGCCGGCACAGCATGTCGCCGCGCGACACGTCGACGTCGTCGGCGAGGTGCACCGTCACGGACATCGGCGCGAAGGCCTCGTCGAGCGGGCCGTCGAAGGTCTCGATGCGCGCGACGCGCGAGCTGAAGCCGCTGGGCAGCACGACGACCTCGTCGCCGGTCTTCAGCACGCCGCCGGCGATCTGGCCGGCGTAGCCGCGGTAGTCGTGGTGGTCCTTCGCCTGCGGGCGCACGACCCACTGCACGGGGAAGCGCACGTCGATCAGGTTCCTGTCCGACGCGATGTGCACGCTCTCGAGCTGGTGCAGGAGCGGCGGGCCCTTGTACCAGGGCGCCTTGTCGCTCTTGTCGACGACGTTGTCGCCGTGCAGCGCGCTCATGGGGATGAACGAGACGTCGGCCACGTCCATGCGCGCCGCGAAACCGCGCAGCTCGGCCTCGATGCGGCGGAAGACGCCCTCGTCCCAGCCGACGAGGTCCATCTTGTTGATCGCGAAGACGATGTGCGGGATGCGCAAGAGCGACGTGATCAGCGCGTGGCGCCGCGTCTGCTCGACGACGCCCTGGCGCGCGTCCACGAGCACGATCGCGAGGTTCGCCGTCGACGCGCCCGTCACCATGTTGCGCGTGTACTGGATGTGCCCGGGCGTGTCCGCGATGATGAACTTGCGCCGCGGCGTGGCGAAGTAGCGGTAGGCCACGTCGATCGTGATGCCCTGCTCGCGCTCGGCGCGCAGGCCGTCGGTCAGGAGCGCGAGGTTCGTGTACTCGTCGCCGCGGCGTCGCGAGACGTCCTCGACGTGCGCCAGCTGGTCCTCGAAGATCGACTTCGTGTCGTAGAGGAGGCGCCCGATCAACGTGCTCTTGCCGTCGTCGACGCTGCCGCAGGTCGAGAAGCGCAGGAGCTCCGCTCCCGACTCCATCGCCGTGAATCCGGGCTCCACGGTGGACATCAGAAGTAGCCTTCCTTCTTGCGGTCTTCCATCGCGGCCTCGGTCGCGCGGTCGTCGGCGCGGGTCGCGCCGCGCTCGGTCATGCGCGACGCGGCGACCTCGGCGATCACGTCGTCGATCGTCGAGGCGCGGGAACGGACGGCGCCCGTGCAGCTCATGTCGCCGACGGTGCGGAAGCGCACCACCTCGCGGAAGGGGATCTCGTTCGGATAGCGCTCGACCTGCTCGACGGCGGCATAGAGCATCCCGTCGCGCGCGAACACCGAGCGTTCGTGGCTGTAGTAGATCGACGGCAGCTCGAGCTTCTCGCGCTTCACGTACTGCCACACGTCGAGCTCGGTCCAGTTCGAGATCGGGAACACGCGGAAGTGCTCGCCTTGCTTGAGCCGCGTGTTGTAGAGGCTCCACAGCTCGGGCCGCTGGTTCTTCGGATCCCACTGCCCGAACTCGTCGCGGTGCGAGAAAATGCGCTCCTTCGCCCGCGCGCGCTCCTCGTCGCGCCGCGCGCCGCCGATGCAGGCGTCGAAGCGCTGTTCCTCGATCGCGTCGAGCAGCGCCGTCGTCTGCAGGCGGTTCCGCGACGCGCGCGGGCCCTTGGGATCGACGACGCGGCCGCGGCGGATCGACTCCTCGACGCTGGCGACGACGAGGCGCTCGCCCAGCTCCTTCACGCGGCGGTCGCGGAACTCGATGACCTCGGGGAAGTTGTGCCCCGTGTCCACGTGCATGATCGGGAAGGGGAACCGCGCCGGCCGGAAGGCCTTCTCGGCGAGGCGCAGGAGGACGATCGAGTCCTTGCCGCCCGAGAAGAGCAGGCAGGGCCGTTCGCGCTCCGCCGCCATCTCGCGCAGGATGTGGATCGCCTCGTGCTCGAGGGCGGTCAGGTGGTCGAGTTGGTACTGGGGCATGGGGGCACGTCGGACCGAACCGTGGACGATGACCGGAGAGCGCGGCGCTGACAAGTGGGTGCGCGGCGCACCGCTCGCGCCGGGTCGCCGGAGCGGGGCCGCCTCGATCCGGGCCGACACCTCGGTCGGCGGCGATTGACCCGACCGTTCCGATCCAGTCTGCTCCGCGCCCCCTGCGGATCGCCGCGACCACGCCGTGACTGCCCCCGAGCCCACCCGCGCGTCCGCATCCGGCGGCGAGATGCCCGTCGCCCCGCGGACGCGCCTCATGGCTGCCGGATCGACCTGGATCCTGCTCCTGCTCGCGACCCCCGGGTTCGTGCACCCCGAAGGGTTCCTGTCGCTGGCGCTCCTCGCGCTCGTGCCCTGGGCGCTCGTCTGCTCGCGGCCCGGACCGAAGGCCTTCTGGATCGAGTGGCTGGCCGCGGCGGTCGGGCTCTCGGCGCAGGTCTTCTGGAACGTGAACGTCCTGTGGATCACGCTGCTCGCCGTCGCGATCGTGCCCGGCGCCTACATGGCGTTCGCGGGCGTCGTCTTGCGGCGCCTGGCGCTGCGCTTCCCGCTGGCGATCGCCGCGCCGGTCGCGTGGATCGGGCTCGAGACGCTGAACGGCGTCGTCGAGCCGCCGTTCGGCTTCGGTTGGATGCGCTTCGGGCACCACGCGCACGACCACGCGTTCCTGTTGGGCGCGATGCGCGTCGTCGGCGTCGGCGGCGTCGGCTTCGCGCTGGCGTCGGCCTGCGGTCTCGCGGCGGATGCGCTGCGCGCGCGCCGCGTCGGGAAGCGTCCCGATCCGCTGGCGATCGGCTTCGCGGCGAGCCTGCTGGCGCTGTGCGCGATCGCGAGCCTCGCGACCGCGCCGCCCTCGACCGAGGGCGGACCGCGCGTCCTGCTCGTGCAGCCCGACTTCAAGGCCGTGCGGAAGCAGAAGCGCCAGAACCCGTTCGTCGACTTCGACGAGCTCGTCGCGCTGACGCGGCGCGGGCTCGCGGAGGCGGAACGCGCGGGGAAACCCGTCGATCTCGTCGCCTGGGGCGAGACGGTCTACCCCTTCTACGTCGCCGATCCCGACGTCCGCGCGGCCTACCAGCGCGGCGCGCGCGCCGTGCCCTGGGGCCAATGGCAGATCGACGCGCGCGACATCGACCGCCTGCTCCAGATCGAGCGCGAGCTCGTCGCCGGCGAGCTCTTCGGCGTCGGCGCGAAGTCGCGCCTGATCCCGCCCGGCACCGTCTTCCTGACCGGCGCCGAGGAGTTCGTCGAGCGCGACGGCGTGCTGCGCCGCGCGAACTCGATCGTCGCGTACGGCGAGGGCGGGACGCGCCTCGGCCGCGGCGGCAAGATCCACCTCGTCCCGGGCGGCGAGTCGCTGGCCGGGCTGGAGCGCATCGACTGGGTGCGCGACACGGCCTTCGAGCTGGCCGGGTACGTGCCCGACCTCGTCGGCGACGAGCGCACGAGCGTCGTCGACCTGCCGCTGCGCGACGGCCGGAAGGTCCGCGTCGGGCTCACCGTCTGCTTCGACAACACCTACGACGGGCCGTACACGGAGCCGGCGCGCCGCGGGCCGCTGGACTTCCACCTGATCACGAGCAACGAGGCCTGGTACGTCGAGACCTGGGAGTTCGACCAGATGCTGGCTTTCTCGCGCTGCATCGCGGCGGCGACCGGGCGGAGCATGGTGCGTGCGACGAACTCCGGCGTCTCGATCGTCATCGGGCCCGACGGACGCGACGTCGCGCGGCTCGTCGGCGCCGAGGGCAAGGACCGCAACGCGCCGGGCGTGCTCGTCGCCGACGTGCCGATCCCCGTCGGCGATCCCGGCCCGACGCCCTACGCGCGCATCGAACCCTGGCTGCGCGCTCTGTGGATCGCGCTGCCCGCCGTGCTCCTCCTCGCGCGCCGCCGGCGTCGGGGCGCGGCGCCGGCGTAGCGGTTACCGGACCCGGCCGGCACGGTAGGGGACGGCTCGGGAGGTGGTGCGGAGGATCGGATCCGAACCGCGCCGCGTCGCTTGACCCCCTGGGGGAGCGCCGCTAGACTCCGCCTCCTCGCTCTGTCTACCCACGGCAAAGGGCCACTCTAGGTCCTTGTGCCACAACGAGTTCGGTCACTCTCGAGCCCTCCGCGCGCGGCGGGTTCGCCGGGGTCGACGGGCTCGGATCTCCGGCCGCACCCACCGTTCGAGCGGCGGCGCGAAGCGAAACCGCTGACCGCGCCCGCTCCCTCCCGCATCCCCCCCACTACGGCATCCCCGAAACGGCGTCGAAGCATGAGCTCCATCGGAAAGATCTTTGTCGTGCTGAACCTCGTCCTGGCCGCGGCCTTCGTCGGCTGGGCCGCGAACGCGGTTTCGACCAGCGGCGACTACAAGAAGAAGTACGAGGACGCCGTCGCGGCGGCCGGCAAGGACAAGATGGCCCTCGACGAGGAGCTCAAGAAGGTCCGCGCCGACCTGGGCCTCGCCAAGACGGACCTCCAGAACGCGGTCTCCGCGCGCGACGAAGCCAAGCGCGCCCAAGAGCGCCTGACGACCGAGAACAAGGACCTGGCCTCGGCCAACGCGACCCTCGGCGCCTCGATCACGAAGATCGAGACGACGCTGGGCGAGATCACCGCTTCGCGCGACAAGGCCTTCGACGACACGAAGAAGGCCCTGGCCGCCCAGAAGGCCGCCGACGAAGCGCGCCGCACGGCCGAGCTGGCCCAACAGGCCGCCGAGGAAGCCAAGGCCGCCGCCGAAGGCCAGCTGCGCGACGTGCAAGCGCAGGTCGCCAGCCTGGAGAAGGAGAAGACGAAGCTCGTCAACGAGACGGCCTCCCTCCAGACCTCGCTCGACTCGCTCGTGGCGATGACCGGAACGCCGATCTCGGAAGTGACGAGCGTCGCGAAGATCGACGGCGCCGTCCTGGGCATCGACACCTCGGTCGCCCCGGGCCTCGTGGCGATCAACGTCGGCTCGACGCAGGGCGTCAAGCGCGGCCACACGTTCGACATCTTCGACGGCGCCACCTACAAGGGCCAGGTCAAGATCGAGTTCGTGCACGCGGACATGTCGTCGGGTCTGATCACCCGCCCGGTGCCGGGCCAGACGATCCGCCAAGGCGACGGCGCGACCACGCGCCTCTGAGAGCCAGGAGCCCACACACCATGGCCGCACGCCGCAGCGAACGCACGACCAGCACGGTCACCCCGACCCGGGAATCCCGGGCCACCTCCCGGATCGCGGACGGCGGCGACCAGCCGGCCGCCGCTCCCAAGCCGGGCATGGGACTGGGCGATGCCATGGGCATCGTCTCGTTCCTGCTCCTGATCGCCGCGATCGTCCTCGTCGACATGCTGCTCGGGAAGCACTACGGCACGGGGATGTTCTTCAAGTAGCGCGTCGGCCTCCGACGAGCACGCGAGCGAGCCGCCCTGCGCGGCTCGCGTCGTTTACGGTGCCTGGAACGACCCCGACACGTTCGCGCGCCACGAGACGC
>JBGAOR010000157.1:6563-7378 GCA_044221705.1 Planctomycetota bacterium | reverse complement strand
GGTGGGTCCGATCGAAAACGGCGGAGTTGTGCCTGGCTCCGGAGAGCGCGCCCCCGCTGCACAGCGCAGCGAGGGCGCGAGACCGGGGGACCCCCATCCGTCGCAGTCCGTCCCGGTGTGCCGGAAGGGGCCGCGTTCAGTCGCAGCGGCGGTAGCCGCGCCACGACGCTTCCCGCCAGACCTGCCGCGTGCGTTCCTCGTAGTGGCCGGGGCGCTGGATCGTGTCCCAGTACCCGGCGCGCACGCAGACCTGGATCCGGCGGCCGCAGGGGTCGTAGCGCGTCTCGTAGACCGGCGCGACCCACACCTGCTCGCACGTGCCGGGCACCCAGACGCGCTCGACGATCGTCTCCCAGTGACCGCCGTACTGCGGCGGCGCCGGGCGCGGCGCGCACACGGGGAATCCGATCTGCACGCCGACCGAGGAGTGCTTGCCGTGCTTCGAGAAGCCGATCGAGAAGCCGTCGGCCCGCGCGTCGAGGGCGAAGAGCGGCAGGGCGGCGAGGGTGGTGAAGACGAGCGGGAATCGGGCGAACATCGGGTGTCTCCTGGCGCGGCGATCCGCCGCGGCTCTACCCGGTGATGCGAGTCGCGTGCCACGCTCCGGGTCGGCCCGAGGGTCGCCGGATCGCACCCCGGGCGCGCGCTGCGTCCTCCGCGGGTGTCCACGCCGGCGTGCACGCTGCTCTCGCCCGCGGGCAGCCGCGCCCGGTTCAGCCGCCGCGCTTCTCGAGCGCGATCTCGGAGAGGGACACGCGCCCCCTCCATTCGCCGCCCGGGGCGCGCTTCGTGACGCGGATCTCGATCCGCGACAC
>JBGAOR010000157.1:0-6548 GCA_044221705.1 Planctomycetota bacterium | reverse complement strand
ACCGGGGCGAGCTTCGGCAGCGAGAGGACCGAGGGTGCGAGCTCGCTCTCGTTCAGCGTGAAGGCCAGCGGTTCCTTGTCGCGGTTCAGGCGCACCTCGACGGCCAGGATCCGGTCGTAGCGACCGACGAGGTCGCGCGCCGCCCCGCCCTGGCCGAGCACGAGCGTGTCGGCCTTGATCGCCTTCGGGAACTCGAACACGACCCAGGGCGCTGTGTCATCCGTGGCGGTGACCCAGCGCGAGGCCTCGCTGCCGTCGACCGCCTTCTCGGCCGTCTCGGGCCCATTGGCCGAACTGCCCGAAGCGCGCGGCGCGGCCGCGCAGGCGAGATTGCGGTCGCGCGCCGCAGCGGCCTCGCGCATCCACGGCTCGAGCGCGCCGGCGGTGCGCAAGCGAACCTCGCGCGACTCGAGCTTCTTCACCGGCGCGACGGCTCCGCTGGGCGCGAGGGGATCGACGTAGGAGACGACGGCGCGCAGCACGTGCTCGCCGGCCGACTCGAACGCGTGCCGCGCGGAGTAGTTCTCAGCCTCCCACGCGCGCGAGGGATCGCCCTCGACGGAGGCCAGCAGCACGTCCCCGTCCATGTACTCCACGCGCACGACGCGCAGGCCGAGCGTGCCGCCCTTCTCGGACAGGCATCCGTCCGAGAAGCCGTCGATCCACAGGATCGTGTTGGCCTCGCCCGACGCGCGGAAGCGGACGCTCTCGGTCGGATCGATCTGCTCGCGCGCGGCCCACGCCGGGCTGGACGTCTCGACGCTCGGGCGCGACGCGCGCCGCAGGAACAGGATCGCGAAGCAGGTGTCGGTCTCCTCCTGCGACGCGGCGTGGTTGCCGACGTTGAAGGGTTTCGCCACGCCGAACGACCCGTCGTCCGACTGGCTCTTCAGGAACCAGTGCGCGCCCTCGGCGTACCAGTCGCGGTTGCCGATCTGCTCGAGCTCGAGCAGCGTGCCCACGCGTTCGACGCCGTACAGCGCGTAGTAGTGCCAGGTCTTCGAGCCGCCGAAGTTGTCCTCGGGCGTGTAGTGCTCGTCGAGCCAGGCGACGCCGGAGCGGATCGCGCGCTCGGTCGTGGCGAGCCGTTCGCCGCGCAGCTTGCCGCCCAGCGCCTGGCGTGCGATCTCGAGGACCGAGACGCCCGCGGCGGTCATCGACAGGCAGATCTCGCGCCCGATCGCGTAGCGGAAGCCGGCCGATCCGGCGCGGTTGCCCTTGCGCGTCTCCGGCGCGGCCGCCGCGCTCTCCTCCTGGAGCGTGAGCGTGCGGTCGACGATCTCGGCCCACAGCTTCTCGGGCGTCTCGACGCCGGCGTGGCGCGCGGCGCGCAGCCCCAGCACGGCGTACTGCGTGTTCGACAGGTCCGGCGCGCTGGGCTCGTCGAGCCAGCGCTCGAAGAGGCCCTCGTGGTTGTCCGGGTAGCCCCACTGGCCGCCCTTCTGCCAGCCCACGATCCGCCGCGCGAGACCTTCGATGCGCGGACGGCGCGCCGGGTCGCGCAGCGCCTCGTAGGCCATCGTCATCAGGCCGGCCGCGTACGTCTCGCCCGGCTCGACGCGATCGAGGAACAGGAACGCGCGCTGCAGGGACGGATGGTCGGCCGGCAGGCCGGCGCGCAGCAGCGTGTAGGCGCACAGCGCCGTCTGTCCGCCGCGGAACCCCTGCTGGAGGTGGCGCCACGATCCGTCGCGCAGCTGCGCCGCGAGCAGCCAGTTCACGCCGCGCTGCACCGCGGCCTCGACCTGCGCCTGCAGCCGCTCGTCGCGCGCGACGGGCGTGGCCTGCGCGATCGCGCCCTCGAGCGCGAGTCGTTCGAGCACGAGGCGCGACTTGCCCGGTTCGAGGACGACGCGGCCCAGGACCTGCGCCCCGATCGTGGTCTGGTAGGCGACCTTCCCGTCGATCGCGAGGACGAAGTCCGCGCCGCGCCGGCGCGCCGACAACTCGAACGGCTTGCCGGTGGCGAACCACTTGGCGCCGTCGTCGAGCCGTGCGTAGCGGTTGCCGAACAGCGGCCCGTCCAGGAACAGGGCGCTCTTCTCGCCGTCCAGCCCGAACACGCTGTCGCCGATCCGCAGCGCGGCGCCGCTCGCGCCGCGGTCGAAGACGGAGAGCCGCAGGGAGACGCCGGTGTCCCCGGCGCCCAACTCGACCTCGGTGGCGAGCCGCGTCCCGACGCCCTGGAACTCCAGGCCGCGCGGGGTGCGGTTGCCCGGGGGGCCTTCGAAGCGGGCGCGCTCGAGGCGGCGGCCGTCGAACAGGAGGTGCTCGGGGAGCGCCTCCTGGACCGCGACGAGGACCGCCAGGAGTGCGCCGAGGAGGGGAGAGGCCATCGGGGGCGCGCGATCCTACCGCTCGCGGGATCGGCCGAGCAGGCATTCCATCCGCTTCGGCCGAGCACGTTGGCGGGGCTCTGGTAGTCTGAAAAAGGCTCGCGTCACCCTCCAGGTCGGTCCTTTCGTCGAATCAGCCCTATGCGCACCCTCGGTCTCCTGATGTTCCTGTGCCTCTCCGTCCCGGGCTTCGCCCAGGGCACGGACAGCTGCACGACCCCCACCCTCGTCACGGGCAACGGGCCCCACGCCTTCAACAACTCGGCGGCGACCAGCGGTGCCCAGAGCGCCATCTGCGTCACCGTCGGTCGCGACGTGTGGTTCCGCTGGGTGGCGCCGTCCACGGCCACGTACACGATCGACATCTGCGGACAGGCCTCGATCGACACCGTGATGGCGGTCTACGCCGGCACGAGCTGCCCGGCGGGCGCCGCGCTGGCGTGCAACGACGACAGCTGCGGCCTGCAGAGCTCGGTGAGCTTCGCGGCGACGTCGGGATCCAGCTACGTGATCCAGATCGGCTCGTTCCAGACCAGCGCGGGCGGCGCCGGGACGTTCACGTTCTCGATCGCGGTCCCGTGCGGCACCGCTACGGGACCCGACGTCATCGTCGGCGACCTGAACGGCGTCAGCAACTACGCGGCCGCGGGCGGCATCGACGCGATCTCGCTGGGCACGACCTCGTGCAATCTCGGCGACGTGTGGCTGAATTGGTTCTCGGGCACGAACCAGCACCCGGTCATCGGTGGAAACCTCTACCGCTACCGCGTCGTCTCGGGCTCGGGCCGGTTCGAGCAGATCGGCCAGAGCTGGCTGAAGCACGGCTTCTTCGCCCTGAGCGGGAACCTCTGCTGCCCGACTTGCATCGCGACGGACGGCACGCACCTCGGCGTCGGCTGCTCCGACCCGTACACGTCGGACCGCAACGGTTCGCAGAGCGGCCTCGGGCCCCGTCGCCAGGTCAACGCCTCGACCGGCGCCTTCACGTACCCGCCCGCGAACCCGTCCTGGTCCGGCTCGACGGCGCGCCGCCTGCAGTTCAACACGGCCGACGTCGACACGACGGCGGGCGTGCGCTACTTCGGCGAATCGCAGTATGTGACGCCCGACGACGCGCTGGCCGGGAACAACAACAACAACGCCAGCTACCGCGAGATGAGCACGAACGGCAACGACTTCAGCTTCATCGCGCCGACGCAGCGCGCGAAGTCGGCGATCGAAGCCTGGCCGGTCTGCGAGAGCGGCGTCACGATCGTCAACGCGCAAGTGTCCGGCGACGGCCTCTTCCACGTCGGCTACAAGGTCACGAACCTCGGCGGCGGCCAGTACCACTACGAGTACGCGGTCCACAACCTGAACAGCCACCGCTCGGGCGGCTCGTTCTCGATCCCGGTCGGCTCGGCGACGATCACGAACATCGGGTTCCGCGACGTCGACTACCTGAACGGCGACGGCGAAGGGAACGTGAACTACTCGGGCACCGACTGGACGGCCACGAACTCGGGCGGGGTCCTGACGTGGGCCACGCAGACCGAGGCCCAGAACACGAACGCCAACGCGCTGCGCTGGGGCACGACCTACAACTTCCGCTTCGACGCCAACGTGGCGCCGGTCGCGGGCACGGCCAACCTGGGCCTGTGGCGCGCCGGTTCGCCGTCGGCCCTGGGCGTGAACGTCGACGTGCCGGGCGTGGGCACGAGCTTCGCCTTCTGCTTCGGTGACGGCACCGGCACGGCCTGCCCGTGCGCCAACAACGGTCTCGCCGGCAACGGCTGCGCGAACTCCGTCAACGCGAACGGCGCGAACCTGGCCGTCTCCGGCTCGCCGAGCATCTCGGCCGACACCTTCGCGCTGGTCGGCACCGGCATGCCGAACAGCTCGGTCCTCTACTTCCAGGGCACCACGCAGGCCGGTGGCGGCGCGGGCACCGCGTTCGGCGACGGCAAGCGTTGCGCGGCCGGCAGCGTCATCCGCCTGGGCACGAAGAACAACGCGGGCGGCGGATCGCAGTACCCGGTGTTGGGCGACCTCTCGATCTCGGTCAAGGGAGCCAACGTGGCCGGCAACGTGCGCACGTACCAGGCCTGGTACCGCAACGCAGCCGCTTTCTGCACGGTGGACACGTTCAACCTGACGAACGGCCGCCAGGTCACCTGGGTGCCCTGAGAGTCGGGCCCGGAGATTCGGGCCCTGACATCCGCGCGCCGGTCGACGCACGTCGATCGGTGCGCGGATCGAAAACGCGCGGGGCGCGTCGCGACGAGCGACGCGCCCCGCGCTCGTCGTGCTCGCGCTGACCACCAGGTCAGGGCGCCCAGACGATCTCGACGCCGTTCGTCAGGTTGAAGGTCGACGCCGTGCAAAACGCGGCTGCGTTGCGGTACCAGACCTGGTACGTCCGCGTGGCGCCGCCGGCCGGGATCAGGCCGCGCACGGAGACGGGCACGTCGCCCGCGGGCGCGCCGTACCCTGACGCGCCGCCCGAGTTCTGGCGCGTGCCGAGGCGCACGATCGATCCGGCCGCGCAGCGCAGTCCGTCGCCGAACACGACGCCCAGCCCGCCGTTCGCGCGCGCCGTGCCCTGGAAGTAGAGCGCCGACGAATTGGCGGTCATGTCCGAGCCCGAGAGGAGCACGGAGTCGTTCGACACGCTCGCGCTGCCGCTGGCCTGCAGGAGGCCGCTGTTCCCGGCCGAGTGCCCGCAGCCGTGCCCCGTCGCGCCGTTGTTGCCGCACGGGCAGAGCGTGGCCGTGCCGTCGCCGGAGCAGAACGACGCCCCGATCGAACCGCCGCCCGAGAGCACGATCGTGAACGAGCCCGGGCCGCCCGGCGCGCCGCCTCCGCTGCCGACGTCGATCGTGTACGTGACCCCGGCGACGATCGGCCAGGTCACCGTGCTCTGCGAACCGCAGCCGTCGTCGTCGCAGGCGATGGGCGCGCTCGACGGACAGCCCGCGCCGACGAAGACGAGCACCGCGGTGTCCAGCGCCGACTGTCCGCACGTGTCCAGCGTCGCCGTGCCGTTCTGCGGCGCGGTCCACTCGAACCACAGATCGGACGTCACGGCCGCGCAACCCGCGTGTCCCGAGCCGCGCGGACTGTCGGTGGCGACCGAGCTGTCGTACGCCGAGCCGAGCTGGCCCGTGATCGAGAGCGGCGTGGCGCAGTCGTCGTTGGACGGCGCGCCCTGCACGGAGATCGTGAACGTGCCCGGTCCGCCTGGGCCGCCGCCCGAGCTGCCGATCTGCAGCATGTACGTGCCGCCGGCGATCGCGCTCCACGAGACGAGGCTCTCGAGCCCGCACGCGTCGTCGTCGCACGCGATCGAGGATCCGGCCGCGGGGCACGTGCTCGTCGCGTACACCGCGACGGCCGAATCGTGCGCGACCTGTCCGCACGTGGCGAGCGTCGTCACGCCGGTCTGCGTCGCGGTCCAGCGGTACCACAGGTCGTTCCCGATGTTGGGGCAGAAGCCGCCGCCGGGACTCTGTGGTCCGGCCGACGCGATCGAGTTGTCGAAGGCGGTGACGCCGGCGCCGGAGAGGACGACCGGCGCAGAGCAGTCGTCGTTCTGCGCGAGCGCGGGGACCGGGGACGCGGCGAGCGCGGCACAGGCGCCGAGGAAGTGAATGCGGAGCGTGAACATGCGGCCGTCCTGTCGCGCGCGCGAGGGATCGGCACCGTCGTCGATCGAGCGCGGACGCGAGGGATCCACCCTACCGCGGGTTCCGGCCCGTGGGCTCGGAGGATCCGAAGCCGCGCGGGTGCCCGGCGCGCGCATGTCGTAGGCTGTGCGCCCGCCATGGAAACCAGCGCCACGCACTGCGAAGCGACCATCGAACGCCTGGTCGCCAGCGGGGCGGGCCTCGCGCGCGTCGGCGGGCGCGTCCTGTTCGTCGCCGGCGCCGTCCCGGGCGACCGGGTCCGCGCGCGCATCGTGCGGACCGCGAAGCGCCACGACGAGGCGGTCGTCGAGCAGATGCTCGAGCCGTCGCCGGACCGGCGCGCGCCGCGCTGCGCGCACTTCGGCGCGTGCGGCGGATGCGCGCTGCAGCACCTCGCGTATCCGGCGCAGCTCGCGGCGAAGCGCGCGATCGCGCTCGACGCGCTGCGCTCGATCGGAGGAATCGTGCCGGGGTTCGAGGTCCCGGTGGTCGGTTCGCCCGAGTACGGCTGGCGCGCGCGCGCCGAGTTCCAGGTGGCGAGCACGGG
>JBGAOR010000156.1:0-7386 GCA_044221705.1 Planctomycetota bacterium | reverse complement strand
GGCGGACGGTGCGGATCGGATCCCGGGCGGCGACGAGGCCGCGGACCTCTCGCGCAGGCGCTTCCTGCGCGGAGCCGGCGGCGTGGCCGCGGGCGGCGTGATCGGGCCGGCGCTGCTCGGCTCCGGCGCGTGCGCGACCCCGGAGTCGACGGTGCCGGCGACCGCCGTCGCGCCGAAGGCGCCGGAGGAGCTCGCCGGGCTCGTCGAGATCGAGCTCGCGATCAACGGGCAGAAGCGCCGAGTGTCGGTCGAGCCGCGCACGACGCTGCTCGACGCGCTGCGCACGCGGCTCGAGCCGGCGCTGACCGGAACGAAGACGGTGTGCGACCGCGGCAACTGCGGCGCGTGCACCGTGCTCGTCGACGGCGAGCCGCGCTACAGCTGCCTGCAGCTCGCCTGCGACCTGCGCGGCCGCGCGATCACCACGGTCGAGGGCCTGGGGACGCCGGCGCAGCTCAGCGTGCTCCAGCAGGAGATCGTGGCGCACGACGGATCGATGTGCGGGTTCTGCACGCCCGGCTTCGTCGTCGCGATCACCGCGTGCCTGAAGCGCGACCCGAAGGCCAGCGAGGCCGACATCCGGGGCGCGTGCGCGGGCAACCTGTGCCGCTGCGGCACGCAGCCGCAGATCTTCGAGGCAGCGCTCGCGGCCGGTCGCCGACTCGCCGGAGGGAAGGGCTGATGGCACTCGAACCCGGAGCTCTCGCCGCGGCCGCGTTCCAGGACGGTGCGCCGAAGAAGAAGAAGATCAAGACGACCAAGGTCGTGAACGGCATCGACACCGAGGTCGAGATCGAGGTCGACGACGTCGAGACGATCGCGTGGCCGGAGCGCTCGAAGCTGCGCGTCCTGAACCACGACATCCCGCGCGTCGACGGGCCGGACAAGGTCAGCGGCGTCGCGCGCTACACGCACGACGTGCGACTCCCGGGCATGGTCTACGCGCGCCTCCTCGTGTCGCCGCTGCCGCGCGCGAAGGTCGCGAAGCTCGACGTCGAGGCGGCGCGCAAGGTGAAGGGCGTCGTGCACGTGCTCGTGATCCAGGGCGACACGACCGGCTGGCTGGGCGACCCGGTCGCGGCCGTCGCGGCCGAGACGGTCGAAGCCGCGGACGACGGGCTGCGCGCGCTGGCGGCGCGGTTCGAGGCGCTGCCGTGGTCGGTGGACCACGCGACGGCGATCGTCGACGGCTCGGCCTCCGTGGCGAAGGGCGGCAACGTCGGCAAGGCCGAGACCGACGGCGACGAGGCCAAGGCGCGCGCCGCCATCGACGGCAGTGCGCACCGCGCGAAGGCCACGTACCAGGTGCCGATCCAGCACCACGCCTGCCTCGAGACGCACGGCGTCGTCGTGGACTACCGCGGCGGCACCGAGGCGACCGTGTACTGCTCGACGCAGTACACGCAGGGCATCGCGTCGGACGCGGCCGAGGAACTCGGGCTCAAGGCGAGCAGCGTCACCGGCATCAACGAGTACATGGGCGGCGGCTTCGGCTCGAAGTTCGGGATGGACAAGCAGGGCCAGGTCGCGTGCCAGATCGCGAAGGAGCTGAAGCGTCCCGTGCACCTGATGCTCGGTCGGCGCGAGGAGTTCCTGATGGCCGGCAACCGCTCGGGCGGGATCCAGACGATCGAGGCCGGGTGCGACGCCGAGGGCAAGCTGACGGGCTTCGTGGCCGAGGCGTTCAAGCACGGCGGCATCGGACGCGGCTCGCTGGCCTCGCTGCCGTACTGCTACGGCGCCAAGGCGCACTTCCGGTCCGTGCGCTCCGTGCGCATGCACCTCGACGCGAACCGCGCGATGCGCGCACCCGGCTCGCCGCAGGCGTCGTTCGCGATGGAGTCGATCGTCGACGAGCTGGCCTACGCGGCCGGCATGGACCTCGTGCGGTTCCGCCAGAAGAACCTGCCCGAGAAGGCTGCCTGGCAGCGCCAACTCGACCGCGCCGCGAAGGAGATCGGCTGGGCCGAGCACCCGCACAAGACGAAGCCCGGCCCGGCGCAGGGCAGCGAGTGCGTCGGGATCGGCTTCGGCGTCTCGGCCTGGGGCGGCGGCGGATCCGACGAGTGCACGGTCGAGGTGCGGATCGAGCGCGATGGCAGCGTCGTGACGTCGTGCGGGACGCAGGACCTCGGCACCGGCACGCGCACGTACATGGCCGCGATCACGGCCGAGGAGTTCGGCCTGCCCGTCGCGGCGATCACCGCGCGCCTGGGCGACTCGCGCCTGGGCAGCTCGGTCGCGTCGGGCGGCAGCGTGACGACCGCGTCGCTCGCCCCGGCGGTGAAGGACGCGGCCTGGAAGGCGCGCGCCGCGTTCGCCGCTCACCTCGCCGCGGTGATGGGGCTCCCGGCCGCGGGTTTCCGCTTCGAGCCCGACGGCATCCTGCACGACGGCGCCAAGGCGCCGACCGTGCTGACGTGGAAGAAGGCCTGCGGCACGCTCCCGGCCGAAGGATTGCGCGCGAACGGCACGTGGGTCGAGTCGTTGCAGTCGCGCGGCGTGAACTGCGTCCAGGCGGCGCGCGTCGCCGTCGATCCGGGCACGGGCCGCGTGCGCGTGCTCCACATGGTGTGCGTGCAGGCTGTGGGCCTGCCGCTGAACCGCATGGCCGTCCGCAGCCAGATCCAGGGCGGGATGATCCAGGCCCTGGGCTACGCGATCGGCGAGGGCCGCGTGATCGACCCGGTGCTGGGCTTGCAGCTCAACCCGAGCTTCGAGGACTACAAGGTCCCGCACGCGCTCGAGATCCCGCGCATGACGGTGGTCATCGACGACGAGGACACGCGCGGCGTGATCGGCGTCGGCGAACCGCCGGTGATCCCCGGCGCGGGCGCGATCGCGAACGCGGTGCACAACGCCTGCGGCGCGCGCGTGCGCGAGCTGCCCCTCACGCCCGACAAGGTCCTCATGGCGCTCGGAAAGGTGGTCTGACGTGAAGTCCTTCCGACTCGTGAACCCGACGACGCTCGACGAGGCCATCGCGTTCGCGGGCGACCGCGCGGCGGGCAGCGCGAAGTTCCTCGCCGGCGGCCAGGACCTGCTGACCGAGATGAAGGAGCACCTGGCCGGCCCCGACCGGCTGGTGAACCTCAAGACGATCCCCGGGCTCGCGGCGCTCGATTCGTCGAGCGGAAGCCTGCGGATCGGCGCGCTGACGACGCTCGCGACGATCGAACGCGACGCGACCGTGCGCCAGCACTGGACCGCGCTGGGCGAGGCCGCCGGATCCGTAGCGAGCCCGCAGATACGCTCGTGCGGCACCCTGGGCGGCAACCTGTGCCAGCGCCCGCGCTGCTGGTACTACCGGCTCGAGGAGGCGAACTGCCTGAAGAAGGGCGGCACGGAGTGCTTCTCGTACGGCGGGCTCAACAAGTACAACGCGATCCTCGGCGGGGGACCGACGTACATCGTCCATCCCAGCGACCTGGCCCCGGCCCTGATCGCGCTGGGCGCGGAGATCGTGCTCAGGTCGAAGTCCGGCGAGCGCCGGATGCCGCTCGAGAAGTTCTACGTGCTGCCGGCCGACGGCGACGTGACGAAGGAGACCGTGCTGCAGGACGGCGAGATCGTCACCGAGGTCGTCGTGCCGAGACAGGCGGCCGGCGCGCGCTCGACGTACGTGAAGTTCAAGGAGCGGGAGTCCTACGACTTCGCGCTGTCCGCCGTGGCGGCGTCGGTCGCGCTCGAGGGCGGAAGGGTGAAGTCCGCCCGCATCTGCCTGGGCGCCGTCGCGCCGGTGCCGTGGCGCGCCGAGCGCGCGGAGAAGGTGCTCGCCGGCCGCGCGCTGGACGCGGCAGCCGCGCGCGAGGCGGCCGAGGCGGCGCTCTTCGGCGCGGAGCCCCTGTCCCAGAACGCGTTCAAGGTCCCGCTGACGAAGACGCTCGTGGAGCGCGCGCTCCTGGCGCTCGGGGGTGCGCGATGAGGGACGCTCGACCCGGATCCGACCCGCGCGGGGCACCCGAACTGGCCGAGGTGGCGCCGTTCTGCGCCCACATCCAGAGCAAGAAGGCCTACTTCCTGGGCCGCCCGCCGAACTCGGAGCGCGAGCTCCTCGACGCCAGCCAGTCCTGCTGGTGCCGCCGGACGATGCAGGCCCTCGGGCCCGACGGCGAGATCGTCGACCCCGCCGATTGCCGGGCCGGCCGGGTCTGCTACCAGTCGGTCCTGTAGGATGTGGGGGTCGAGCTCCCCCGCCCCGGAGGACGGATCGTGATCCCCGCAGCCCTGTTGATCCCCCTGCTGTCGCCGACCTCCGCGGAGTCGGTCGCGTGTTCGGGGGCGTACGTGGAAGCGCGCACCGCCAGCGTGTTCGCCGGCGCGTGCCACTACAACGGCGAGTTCGTGACCGCGGGTCGCGAGGCGCTGTGCGCGTGGCGCATCGACTCCGGCTCGTTCGGCGGCGTGGACCTCGCCGGGGTCTCGATCGCCGCGGTGATCGGCGCCGACGCGAACCTGGACGAGCGCTCGGCCGCGCGCCGCAGCGTCGTCCACGTCGACGCCGGACTCGACGGCGTGCGGGCCGCGGCGGCCGTGCGCTGGCTCGCGACGACGCGCGGCGACGTGCTCGGGACGATCCTCGAGGTGCGCGCGAGCCCGCTCTCCATCGCGATCGACGGCGACGCGTACGCGGTCGCGTCCGCCGGATCGTTCGAGCTGTCGGGCGCGCTGCTGCCCGACCGCGCCTGCTGCGCGATGCCTCAGAACGTCTGGTACGCACCGTTCGAGGTGCTCGATCGTCCGCTGGTGGGACTCGACGACGCCTTCTCGGTGCGCGAGCCCGCACTGGACCGCGCCTGGTCGCGTCCGGGCGAGAACGCGGCCTTCACCGGGCGGTTCGGCGTCCGCTGACGCCACCAGCGCATGCGCAAGACCGTCCTCGCGGCGCTCCTCGGCGCCGGACTCCTGGTCCTCGCGGGCGGAGCCCTGTGGCTCGCCGTCGCGCGCGAGGACGCCGGCGGTTCCGGCCGTCCGCGTGCGCTCGCGACCGAGGCCTTCCCCGACGTGCCGCCCGAGCTGACCGCCGCGCGCGGCCGGGTCGAGCTCGACGCGGGCGAGACGGAGCTCGAGCGCGCCGCGCGCCTCGGACGCGGCGGGCGTCACGCCGGGATCGAGGCGCCGATCCCCGACGCGCTGCGCTCCGTGCGCGGCCGCGTCGTCGACGCGCAGTCGGGCGAGCCGCTGGCGCACTTCAAGCTGGGCTTCCTCTCGCGCCGTCCGCGCAACGTCGTCGTCGTGACGGACGCGCACGGCGAGTTCGCGACGGATCGCGAGCTCGCGAGCGGCGTGGTCGCGATGAGCCACCAGCCCGACGTCACGAACCCGTTGTACGCCGGCCGCTACGAGATCGAGCCGGGCGAGTTCCTCCTGCCGCGCGCCGGCGAGGACGCGCCGGCGTTCCCGCTGGCGGTCTCCGCGCGCTCGCCGCGCCGCATCTTCGAGGTCGACGTGCGCCGGCCCGACGGCGCGCCGGCGTCCGAGGCGACGGTCGCCCTGTCCTCGGTACGCCGCGACGAGCGCGGCGCGTTCGTCGCCGAGTCGCGCGAGTTCGAGATCGCCGACGCCTTCGGCCGCGCGCGCTTCGCGCTGTTCGGCGACGAGGCGTTCCAGGACACGTACCGGCTCGAGGCCGAGCAGGGCGGGACGCTCGTCGCGGAGCCGCGCGAGTTCGATCCGCCGCTGCCGACGCTCCCGGAGCGCGTCGACCTCTTCCCCGGCGGCGTGCTGCGCGTGCGCGTCAAGAACGACGAGGGCCGCGGCGTGCCGAGCGTGTCGCTGTGGCTGTCGACGCCGGACGCGGGCCGCTTCTCGAGCGGGCGCCGCGGCGAGACGGACGCCAGCGGCGAGTGCCACTTCACCGGCCTGCGCGACACGTGCTGGACCGTCTCGGCCGTGCACCCCTGGACCGGCGAGTCGGTCGAGCGCGCGGTGGACCTGGCCGTGGGCGAGTACGCCGACGTCGACCTGCGCCTGTCCGTGGCGACGCTGCGCCTCGGCGCGCAGGGCGTGGTGTTCGACGAGCGCGGCGATCCGCTGGCCGGCGTCGTCGTGCACGTGCAGCCGCCCGGCTCGTCGCCGGTCGACCTGTGCACGGACGCGGCCGGCCAGTTCCAGTACTGGGGCAACCCGACGGGCGCGCTGCTCCTCGGCTTCGGCGGCGCGTTCCTCGACGACCGCTTCGAGCCCGGCGTCCTGACGGTGCCCTTCGGCGCGACGGCCATCGGCGTGCGCCGCGTCGAGCGCCGCGCCGACCGCTCGGCGACGATCGAGATCGTCGACGGCCGCACGCGCGCACCGTGCGCGCGCGCGGTCGTGTGGCTGTCGCGGCCCGAGTCGGCGGCGCTCGCCGGCACCGTCGCGATCCAGCGGTTCAGCGCGCCGAGCGGCGTGACGCTGTTGCAGCTGCCCCTCGGCGACGAGACGCGCTACGCCGTGGACGCGCCGGGGTTCCTGCGGGCGGAGGGCGCGCTGAGCGATCTCGTCGAGGCGGCCGACGGCGTTCGCGCGCTGCGCGTCGAACTCGTCCCGGGCTTCGAGCGCAAGGTGGAGGTGCGCGACCGGGTCTCGCGCGCGCTGCTCGCCGACGCCGTGTTCTTCGCCAAGGGCGGCGTGCTCGGCGCGACGGACAGCGGCGGCCGCGCCACGCTGCGCGGCGAGGACTGGCCGGCGGGCGTGCGCGTGGAGTGCACGGGCTACGTCCCGCTCGCTTGGGATCCGCTCGCGGCGGGGTGGCCGGGCACGGTGGTCTGGCTCGACCCGGTCAGCGCGCGCTGAGTCGTCCGGAGCTGCTAGAGTCGGGGCCGCCATGGCCACGAAACAGCGCGATCCGTCCGACTGGATGTGGGAGCGCGCGTCCGAGCTCCTCGAGCGCGCCGACAAGGTCCAACGCCGCTTCTTCCACCTGTCGCAGGGCGGGGTGCGCGCCTGCTGGGAGCCGCCCGTCGACGTGGTCGAGATGGAGACCGAGCTCGCGATCCTCGTCGCCCTGCCGGGCGTCGAGCCCGGGAAGGCCGAGGTCGAGATCGAGGCCGGCGGGATCGTCGTGCGCGCGCACCGCGCGCTGCCCGAGTCCTTCGCGCACGGTTCCGTGCGGCGGCTCGAGATCCCGCAGGGCTACTTCGAGCGGCGCATCGTGCTGCCCGCCGGCCGGTACGAGCTGATCGAGAACGTGCTGCGCGACGGCTGCCTCGTGCTGCGCATCCGGAAGGTGACGTCGTGAGCGCGGCCGACGACGAGTCGAAGCGCGAGGCGCTGCGGCCCGCGGGCGAGGCCGAGCCGGCTGCGCCCGTGGCCCCGGCGGCCGCGCGGCCGCCCGCGCTGGTCGAGGTCCCGGACGCGCCGGGATCCGAGGCCCGGACGGCCGAGCGCGAGACGCTCCTGATCGTG
>JBGAOR010000155.1:0-7408 GCA_044221705.1 Planctomycetota bacterium | reverse complement strand
AGTACGGAGCCAGATGGGATGAGAAGGCCGGCCTCCACGCGAGGTCGCGAAGCGCCTCAGTGGTAAGTCGAGGGAGTTGTGACCACCCCGAACCACGAAGGAGGCCAGCCATGACTCATCGTACTGCCCCGATCTCGACGATCCCCACCCTGACGACCGTCCAACTCCCCACGACCGTGGGGCTGGACCTGTCGGACCGGGTCTCGCACTTCCACGTCCAGCGCGGTGACGGCCATACGTTGGGCACGGGTAAGGTCGCGACGACCCGGGCCGACCTGACCGTGCTGTTCGAGCGCTGGAAGGGCTGCCTGCTCGTGATCGAGGCCGGCGGTCATTCGCCCTGGATCAGCCGCCTGGCGTCGGCGTGCGGGATGGAGGTCGTCGTCGCCAATCCTCGACGCGTGGAGCTGATCTCGAAGAGCGACCGCAAGACCGACCGCAGCGATGCGCACATCCTGACCGAGTTGGGCCGTACCAACGCCCAGCTCCTGGCGCCGATCACGCACCGCTCGGCGCAGGCGCAGGCCGATCTGTGCGTGCTGCGGGCGCGCGACGAGCTCGTGCGCGCTCGCACCGGCATGATCAATCACGTGCGCGGCGTCCTCAAGTCCAATGGTCATCGCGCCGTGACGTGCTCGGCAGACAGCTTCGGGAAGAAAGCCTCGACGGTGATCCCTGCAGAGCTGGAGCCTGGCCTGCGGCCGATCCTCGAGATGATCGTGAGCCTGACCAGCAAGATCGCGGGCCTCGACGAGCAGATCGAACGGCTGTGCGTCGAGCGTTACCCGATCACGCAGGTGCTGCGCCAGATCGGCGGCGTCGGACCGGTCGTCGCGCTGACCTTCGTGCTCACGCTGGACGATCCGACGCGATTCCGTAGGGCCCGTGATGTCGGCGCCTATCTCGGGCTCGTGGCGCGCAAGAGAAGCTCGGGCGCGAGCGATCCGCAGATGCGGATCACGAAAGCCGGCGACCGCAGCATGCGACGCCTGCTCGTGATCGCGGCGAACTACATCCTCGGACGCTTCGGTCCGGACTGCGATCTGCGCCGCTTCGGGCTGAGGATCGTCGGGGAAGGCAACGACAAGACCGCCAAGAAGCGAGCGCGCGTCGCGGTCGCTCGCAAGCTGGCGGTGCTGATGCACCACCTGTGGAGGACGGGCGAAGTCTACGACCCGCTGTACACGGCCAAGGCTCGAGGCGAACTCGCCGTGGCCTGATCCGAACCACTCGCACCAACGCGCGAGCTCGCTCTCGAACAACTCGGTCGACGCCACACTCCTTCCTCGAACACCGCCCGTCCAGGCGACTGCGACACGAGCCTGGGGCTCACAGCCCGGGAGCCAGATAGCAGCGCCTGACGGACGGACCCCCTCATGCACCGCGCTTCCCATGCGGAAGCGCCACGACGAGTGCGAATGGAAGCCTGCGAATCGTGAAGGGGAACGGGCGTCGACCGGGTAGCACCCGGCCGGTCACGCAACCGGCAAGAACCAGAACTTGGACCGATTCCCTTGACTGCGGGGGGCCTTCTCATGGAAGGCTCCACTCCGCCGTTCTCGATCCGCGGCTCCGCGGTGTCGCGGGGCGCAGGCCGAGAACGGCGGAGTGGAGCCTGGCTCCGTACGCCTACGGCGTGAACGAGATCCTGAGCCCGTTCGACAGGTTGAAGTGCGCCCCGCCGCCGGCCACGTCGCGGAACCAGGCCTGGAAGTTCCACGTCGTTCCCGGAACGATCGCGCCCGCCGCCGGCGGCAGCGTGTTGTTCACCGCGCGCGTCAGCGCACCGCCCGAGGCGGAGACGATGCCGAGCCGCAGCGTGCTGCCGCCGACGCAGCGGACGCCGTTGCCGAACGGGACCTGCGCGGTCGTGGGACCGCAGTAGAAGAGCCCGTTCGAGCTGCCCGGCACGGGCTGCGCGTTCAGGACGAGGTCGTTCGCGGCGACGCTCGCGGAACCGGTCGCGCTCAGCTGCGCCGGCCCGCCGCCGGAGTTCGCCGTCGCCGTGCAGTAGTTCGCGCCCACGACCGTGCACGTGCTCTGCGAGACGCGGAATCCGTCGAGCCCGGCTTCCACGATGTGCCCGGTCCCGGCGTCGGTCGCGGTGAAGCGCAAGCGCGCCGTCGCGCCGGGCGAGACGCCCGCGGCGAGGAAGTCCGCGCGCTCGAAACGCGCCGAGCGCCAGCTCGTGCCGCCGTCCGTGTTGTGCACGGCGAGCGTCAGCCACGGGCCGCCGGTGCCGTTCGCGCTGGCCTCCACGCGCAGCTCGTCCGTGCCGTCGGTCGCGGTCAGGCGCAGGTAGTAGCGGTACTCGACCGTCACGCCGCTCGCGGACAGGTCGAGCGCGGGCGAGAGCAGGCGCACCGAACCGCCGTCGACGTCGGTGTTGCCGGCCGCGTTCTGCGTGAGCCAGCAGCTCCCGCTGCCGTCGCCGTCGGCCGCCGGATCGTAGGCCCAGCCGTTGTCGTTCACCGGCACGCCGCGCTGCCAGTCGCCGCTCGTGGCGCCGAGGTTCGTGGGCGTCCAGCCCAGGTCGGTCTGGAAGGTGTCCTGGAACGTCGTGGCCAGCGTCGCGACGTCGAGCGCGTACGCGTTCGCCGGCGCGCCGGCGGGATCGGTGAGCACGCCGCACGTCGTGTCCGTGAACGCGAAGTAGAAGTTCGGCGCGTCGCCGCAGGCGAAGCCGGGCAGGGAGCCCGTGTAGTTGCCGTTGCCCTGGCTCGCGAGCGGGATCGAGGCGTAGGCCGTCGCCGCGTTCGGCCGCCACAGGAGCTCGACCGCGCCCGTCGGCGTGCCGACCACGGAGGCCGTGACCGCCGTCGGCGTGTTGGGCGCGACGAGCGTCGGCACGACGGCCGAGATCCCGCTCGCGAACGGCAGGCACGCCGCCGCCGCGGCCGTCATGTCGGCCGCCGACGTCGGGTGGAAAAACGTCGTGATGTTCGCCGTGCCGCCGCTGCACAGGTGGCAGTAGCTCATGATCGTGCCCTGGTTCGTGCAGACCTGCTGGGTCTGGCACTGGCCGAAGTACGAGCTCGACGCACACTGGTCGAGCGGCGGGCAGTAGTCGTGCGTGTGCAGCGCGTCGAAGTTGTGGCCGATCTCGTGCGCCGTGGCCATGAAGTCCCAGTTGTTCGGCCCCTGCACGATCGGGAACGGAGCCGCTCCGTTCATGTTGCCGACGACGGAGAAGTTGTATTGGTCGTTGCACAGCACGTCGAGCCAGGCGACGCCGCCGCCGAGCGACGCGCCCGACAGCATGTTGCCGAGGTCGGCGTTCGCGGGGATGTTTCCGACCCACGCGGCCTGGAATTCCGTGAGCATCTGGCTCGAGGTGCCCGGGGCGTCCGGCGTCGTCCACGGGTCGTTCGACGTCGTGTAGAACGCCACCGACGGGAACGTCAGCACGGTGTTCGCCTGCGTCTCGTAGCGGTCGCTGATGAAACCGAACAGCGTCGTCGTGTAGGCGGTCTGCACCGCGAGGTCGTTGAACCTCTGGAAGTACTGGAAGTCGCTCGTGACCGCGATGCGGCACTCGCGCAGCGCGCAGCTCGAGCCCAGCGCCTGCTGTCCGCCGCCCGTCGTCGCCGGACGCGGGTTGCGCGACAGCGGTGCACCGCGCTCCGCGGCGACACCCGGCACCTCGGTCGCGCCGCACGTGCCCTCGAACCTCAGGCCGACGTCGTTCAGTGCCGTCTCGTCGGCCAGCAGCGCGTCGCCGCGCGTCCAGTCGCCGCGCGCGTCGGGGCGCGGCAGCACGTGCACGAGCCGTCCCTCGCTGCGGATCCAGCCCTGCGCGCCGGTGCGCGCGAACGACAGCGCGACTTCGGAGTCGGCCGCGCCGCGCACGCTGCCCTTCCACAACGACAGATCGAGTCCGCGCAGGAGGTCGGGCCGCGCGACGCCGTCCACCGTGAAGGCGAACTTCAGGCGCTCGTGCCGGATGCGGACCAGGTCGAGGTCGACGAGCGCGCCGCCCGGCAGCGGAACGCCGGTGAGCGTCAACGCGTCCTGTCGCGCGAGCTCGTCCAGGCGAGCGCGCTGGAATTCGACGCGCAGCGCGTCGATGCCCGGCTCGCCGCCGATCGGCGTCAGCACGCTCGGAACCTGGAGGCTCGGGAGGGAGGGGACCTGCGCGGCCGCCGTGGCCGCGCACAAGCCTCCGAGGAGGGAGAGGACTGCACTCTTCATCGGGGATCCTGATCTCGATGCCGGGACGCGAGCGATGGGGCCCTGGGGGGGCTCGACGACTCGACTCTAGCAGCCTGTTCCCGCCTGGAAACCGCGGGCGCCGCGGATCGGCCGGGAAAGTCGGCGCGACTTGGGCCGCGAGTCCGGACGGGCCGGCGCCTATCCTCTGCGCTCCTCGCCGCGCGCCCCGCGCGGGGATCGATCGCACGATGCATAACGACCCCGACCGTCCGCAGACGCACCGCGACCACCGCCCCGCGGCGCGGATCGTCGCGGACCGCGGGATCCTGCCCGGCGCCGGCCGGCGCGCAGTGGGCTCCCGCAGCCCGGATCGGTCGCGCTCCTGATGGCCGCCGAGAAGGACGCCGGGAAGCCGCAGAAGAAGCTCGACTGGTCGCAGAGCTGGCGACAGATGCGCGAGCTCATGGTCGTGCACCGCGCTCGGCTCGCGATCGGCATGGTGCTGATGCTCGTGAGCCGCGTCGCGAGCCTCGTGTTGCCGGCCACGTCGAAGTTCCTGATCGACGACGTCATCGGGAAGCAGCGCGCGGACCTCCTGTGGCCCATCGCGCTGGCCGGCGGTGCCGCGACGCTCGTGCAGGCGGGAACCGGCTATGCGCTGAGCCAGGTGCTCGGCGTGGCCGCGCAACGCGCGATCAACGACATGCGCCAGGTCGTGCAGGCGCACGTGTCGCGCCTTCCCGTGCGCTACTTCGACTCGACGCAGACCGGCGTGCTGATCTCGCGGATCATGAACGACGCCGAGGGCCTGCGGAATCTCGTGGGCACGGGCATCGTCCAGCTGCTGGGCGGGATCGTGACGGCCGTCCTCGCGTTGGGCGTGCTCTTCTGGGTGAACTGGAAGCTCACGCTCGTGATCCTCGCCGTGCTGGCCGTGTTCGGCGGAGGGATGGCCTGGGCGTTCCAGACGCTGCGGCCGCTGTTCCGCGAGCGCGGGAAGATCACGGCCGAGATCACGGGCCGCCTGGCCCAGACCCTGGGTGGCATCCGCGTCGTGAAGGCCTACACCGCGGAACCGGCGGAGGAAGCGGTCTTCCGCGCGAACGCCGGCCGCCTGTTCGACAACGTGAGGCGCTCGATGACCGGCGTGTCCGGCACGACCGCGATCGCGACGGCGATCGGCGGCGTGATCGGCGTGATCGTCGCCATCGTCGGCGGGCAGGCGATCCTGGCCGGCGAGATGACGCTGGGCGACTTCTTCATGTACGGCGTGTTCATCGCGCTCGTCATCGCGCCGGTCGTCTCGATCGCGTCGGTCGGCACGCAGATCACGGACGCGTTCGCCGGCCTCGATCGGATCCGCGAGGTGCTGTCGTCGGCCACCGAGGACGTCGGCGACGCCGAGCGCGAACCGATCGACGACGTCCGCGGCGACGTCGAGTTCCAGGGCGTCGCGTTCGAGTACGACGCCGGGAAGCCTGTGCTGCAGGACATCACGTTCCGCGCGCCGGCCGGGTCGACGACCGCGCTCGTCGGCTCGAGCGGATCGGGCAAGAGCACGCTCGTCAGCCTGGTGATGGCCTTCAACCGCCCGCTCCACGGGCGCATCCTGGTCGATGGCCGCGACCTCGAGCGCATCCGCCTGCGCGACTGGCGCCGGCACCTGGGCATCGTGCTGCAGGACAACTTCCTGTTCGACGGCACGATCGCCGAGAACGTCGCGTTCGCCCGCCCCCAGGCGACGCGCGCGGAGATCGAGGAGGCCTGCCGGCTCGCGCACTGCATGGAGTTCGTGTCGGGATTCGACAAGGGCCTCGACACGGTCGTCGGCGAGCGCGGCGTGAAGCTGTCCGGCGGCCAGCGGCAGCGCGTCGCGATCGCGCGCGCCCTGCTGGCGAAGCCGCGCGTCCTGATCCTCGACGAGGCCACGTCGTCGCTCGACAGCGAGAGCGAGGCGCTCATCCAGGACGGCCTGCAGACGCTGCGTCAGAGCCGCACCACGTTCGTGATCGCGCACCGGCTGTCGACGATCCGCACCGCCGACCAGATCCTCGTGCTCGAGAAGGGCCGCGTCGTCGAGCGCGGCACGCACGCGGAGCTCCTGGCGCACGGCGGTCGCTACAAGGAACTGCACGACCGCCAGCACAACCTGGAGTCCGAGCGCTTCGTCAACCCGGGCGAGAGCTTCGGCGTGGGCCCCGATCGCCCGCGGATCGCGGAGACGCGCGCGTGAGCGGACGCTTCCGGTTCGGCACGTCGAGCTGGTCCGAGAAGGGCTGGATCGGACCGTTCTACCCGCCCGGCACGAAGCCGGCCGACATGCTGAGCTTCTACGCGACGCAGTTCGCGACCGTCGAGGCGGACACGACGTACTACCGCGTGCCGAGCGCCGCGATGGTGCGCGGCTGGCGCGCGAAGACGCCGGCGGGCTTCACGCTGGCGGCGAAGTTCCCGCGTTCGATCGTGCACGCCGGCGAGGGGCAGCACCCCGACGGCGCCAAGGTCCTCGTGCCCGAGCACGTCGGCGCGGAGCTCGAGGCGTTCCTGCAGGCGATGCGCGAGCTGGGCGACCGCGCCGGACCGCTCGTGCTCCAGTTCCCGTACTTCAACCGCACCGCGTTCACGGGCCTCGCGCCGTTCCTGGCGCGCCTCGAGCCGTTCCTGGCCGGACTGCCGCGCGACTTCCGCTACGGCGTCGAGGTGCGCAACAAGGCCTGGATCGGCAAGGAGCTCCTGGACCTCCTGCGCGCGCAGCGCGTCGCGTTCGTGCTCGTGGACCTCGTCTACATGCCGCACCCGGCCGACCTGGCGCGCGAGCACGACCTCGTCACCGCCGACTTCGCCTACGCGCGGCTGATCGGCGACCGGAAGGCGGTCGAGGAGCGCACCACGACGTTCGACGCGATCGTGCTCGACCAAGGCGAGCGGCTCGAGCGCTGGGCCGACCTCCTGGCCTCGATCGTGCCCAGGACGTCGGAAACCTACGCCTACGCCAACAACCACTACGCCGGCCACGGTCCGGCGACAATCCGAGACCTGGCACACCGGCTCGCGGACCGCCTCGGAAGCTGACCCTCTTCGCTGCACCTTTTTTCGGGTTTGCCTGCAACCGGCTGCGGCGCCGAGCAGTCGGGCTCTGGGGGAACGGAGCGCGACTCCTCCCCCGGATCGCACCGTGCAACTACCCTATGCCGACATCGCGACGCGACGGGTCCACCGCGTCGATCACCAGTTCACCCCGCGCGTCTGCCCCAGC
>JBGAOR010000154.1:0-7644 GCA_044221705.1 Planctomycetota bacterium | reverse complement strand
CTTCGAGCCCGCGCAGATCAGCGTGTTGCCGTTCGGGAGACGCTGCGCGCCCGAGATGAAGCCGGCGTAGAAGTTGTCGGGATCGGAGTAGGTCCAGGCCGCGTCGCGCGGCGCGAAGGGCTGGCCCGCGGCGCGCGCGAAGCCCGTCCGCGCGTCGAACGGCACCGCGACCTCCTCGACCGACGAGTACTCGCGACCGGGGCGCTTCTGGCCGTTGTTGAAGACCAGGAAGCGCAGCTCGTCCGCGCGCGCGCTCTCGATCCACGTCACGTCGTGCTGGTACCACAGCCGCCGGTCGTCGGGCCCGCCCAGCGCGTAGCTCTGCGGATTGCCCCAGCGGTAGAGCAGCGCGCCGCCCTGACCGAATCGTCCGCCCTTCTCCGTCGCGGCCTCGGCGGTCGTCGTCGAGCGGTCGAGGAACCACACCTCCGAGAGCCGCGGCGTCGACAGCGCGATCAGCTGGTGCTCGGGCAGGTAATCGATGCCGTTCGTGTGCAGCCAGTCCTCGCCGAGCTTCGGCACCGTGCGCGGATCGGGACCCGTCTCCGGCTTCGGATCCGCGTCGGGCGTCCCGAGCGGGTTCTTGTCCGGCCCCGGCGCGTGCGCGGCTCCCGCGTCGCTGGGCACCTCGCCGCCGGCGTAGCCGACGGCCGCCATCTGCGCCTCGAGCTTCTCGCGGCGCGCGCGCTGCTCGGGCGTCTCGACCTTCTTGCGCGGCTGGTAGCGGTAGTCCGCGTTCACGTCGATGCGGCCGGGGAAGTCCGACGGCTTGCCGTAGCCCTGCGCCTTCGCGTCGAAGTCCTGGACGAGGTGGTCCCACGCGCGCCACTGCCACACGATCTTCGCTCCCGACGGGCGGACAGGCTCGACCTCGATCACGACGTCGGACCACAGCGCGGACGTGCGCCGGTAGCTCTCGTCGCGCCCGCGGGCGAGACCTTCGGCGTGATCGTGGAACTCGCGCGTGAGCAGGAGCACGTTGCCGTTCGGGAGCGGCTCGAGGTCGTGGTGTTGCGTCAGCCCCTGCGCCACGAGGTCGCACTCCCACACGACGTTGCCGGCCCAGTCGAGCTCCTGCGTGAGCCCGCCGATGCCGCCGCCGAGCGAGCGCGGGTTCTTCTCGTCGCGCGCGCAGCGCAGGAGGTTCCCGTTCGGCAGCAGGTACGTGCCGCCGGCCGTGAAGTGCGCGGTCCTCCACTCGTGGACGACCTTCCCGGCGTTGTCGACCAGGAACACGGTGCGCAGGCTGAGCGGCGCGATCAGCGTGTAGCCCTCGAACGAGCCGGCCTCGCTGTGGCGCAGGCCGTTCGCCGGGCCGGACGTCGCGCCGGCCGCGGGAGGTGTCCCGGCCGGAGGGGCGGGATCGACCGGGGTCGTCACCTCGGCCGCCGGTGCCGGCGGGTCTGCGGGAGCCGACGTGGGGGGCGCCGGGGCCGGCGCCTTGCTGCACGCGCTCGCGACGGCGCCGAGGAGCAGGGTCGCGCGCAGGGCGTGGCCGGATCGGGTGAGCATGTCCGGATCGAGCATACCCGTACGGTGCCTAGAACATTGCCCATTCGCGCCGAACCGAACGGCGGCTCGGCGCCGTTCATTGTCGCGGAAATGTGTCCAGGGTCGTTCTGCTGGCAGTAATGGTATAAGGCCAGGCCGCACCCGCGACGCCATGTTCGAGACACTCTCCGACCGGCTCTCCAAGGCCTTCTCCTTCCTGCGCGACAAGAAGGAGCTCACCGACGAGAGCATCGAGGAGGGCCTGCGCGAGGTCCGCACCGCGCTCCTCGAAGCCGACGTCAACTTCAAGGTCGTCAAGGAGTTCACCGACCGCGTGCGCGCGCGGCTCGTCGGCGCGCAGCGCATCCCGGGCGTCGATCCGAGCCAGCAGTTCGTCGCCTCGTTCCACCGCGAGCTCGTGGCGCTGCTCGGGCCCGAGGAGGCGCGGCTCGAGTTCGCGAAGAACGGCCCCACGGTCATCCTGATGGCCGGCCTGCAGGGTGCGGGCAAGACGACGACCTGCGCGAAGCTCGCGAAGCACCTGCGCGACAAGCATCAGAAGCGTCCACTGCTCGTCGCGGCCGACGTGAAGCGGCCCGCGGCCGTCGAGCAGCTGCGCGTGCTCGGACGCCAGCTCAACGTGCCGGTCTTCCACGAGGCCGGGCTCGCCCCGCCCGAGCTGTGCCTGCGCGGCGTCGCGCACGCGCGCGCCGCCGGCGCGGACGTCGTGATCCTCGACACGGCCGGCCGTCTGCACGTCGACGCGGAGCTGATGGACGAGGTGCGCGCGATCGCGCGCGCCACGAACCCGCACGCGACGCTGCTCGTCGTCGACGCGATGACCGGTCAGGACGCGGTCAACAGCGCGCGCGCGTTCCACGACGTGCTCGAGCTGACCGGCGTCGTGCTGACGAAGCTCGACGGGGACGCCCGCGGCGGCGCGGCCGTGTCGCTCAAGGCCGTCACGGGCAAGCCGATCCTCTTCGTCGGCGTGGGCGAGAAGATCGACGACCTCGACGCGTTCCATCCCGAGCGGATGGCCGGGCGCATCCTGGGCATGGGCGACGTCGTCGGCCTCGTCGAGAAGGCGCAGTCGGCGATCTCCGAGAAGGACGCGCAAGCGAACTTCGAGAAGATGATCCTGGGCGAGTTCACGCTCGAGGACATGCTCGCGCAGCTGCGGATGATCCGGAAGCTCGGCCCGATGAAGAAGGTGCTCGGGATGATGCCGGGCATGGGCGACCTGGCGAAGAACATCGACATCGACGACAAGCAGATGAACCGCCTCGAGGCGCTGTTCACGTCGATGACGCCGCGCGAGCGGCTGCAGCCCGAGACTCTCGACATGAGCCGCCGCCGGCGCGTCGCGCGCGGCGCGGGCCAGGACGTCGCGGCCGTGAACGACCTCCTGAAGCGCTTCAAGGAGATGCGTCAGCTCATGAAGCAGCTGAACAAGATGGGGCTCGCGTCCCAGTTCGGCGCCAAGCAGAAGGCCGCGGCGCTGCGCGACATGTCGCCCACGGGCGACCTCGAGGCGGCGATGGGCGGCGGCGGCATGCTGTCGGGCCTCGGCAGCGGCATCGGCGCCGGCCTGGGCAGCCTGGGCCGCGGTGTCGGCGGCCTGTTCGGCCGTGGCGGGGGATCGACGCCCCCCGACGCGGGCGGGATGCCGCCGGGGTTCCCGGGTCTGCCCGGGGGCCTGGGCGGCCTGGGCGGGATGCTCGGCGGCGGTCCGGGCGGGCCGGCGCGCCCGATGGGCAGCTCGGCGACGCGGCAGAGCGGGTCCTCGAAGAAGGACCGCAAGCAACAGAAGAAGCAGAAGCGCAAGAATCGCTAGGCGCGAGGCCGCCGGCCGACATTTGGCCGCTCGACGCTGGACAGCGACCGGGCGATCGGGTGTCCTATTCGCCCTCTTCTCGCCGGCCGGCCGCTGCGTCGGCCGCCAGACTCCGTTTCCGCCCCGGGGAGCCGCGAGAGAACACCAGGATCGATCCGAAGAACATGGCTGTCGTCATCCGTCTGCGCAGGACTGGTCGCAAGAACCTGCCCTGCTTCCGCATCACCGCCACGGACTCGCGCTTCCCTCGCGACGGGAGGTCGCTCGAGACCCTCGGTATCTACGACCCGCTCCGCAAGGACCCGGCCCAGAAGCTGCGCCTCAACGAGGAGCGCACCCGCTGGTGGATCGAGCACGGCGCGGTCCCGAGCGAGATCATGCACTCGCTGCTCCGTCAGCTGGGTCTGCACCTGAAGAAGCCGCACGTGAAGCGCGACCGCTCCGGCCGCAAGCCGAACGCGGCGACGCTGCGCAAGCGCGCGGCGCAGGCGGCGCGCATCGAGGCCAAGGCCGCGCGCTTCCAGGCGCGTCGGGCCGCGAAGAAGGCCGCCGGCCCGGTCGAAGGCGACGACAAGAAGGCCAAGGCCAAGAAGAAGTAGGCGCGCCGGCCCGCCCGGCGCGGCGTCGCGCGTCGACGCCATCCCCGCGCGCGGCCTCGCACCGCTTCCGACTGCTTTCGACCCGCTCCTCCGGGTCGACCGGTGGCTCCGACCCGAGCGGTAGGCCGGCGGATGCCCGATCGCCAGTCGCGCGGCCCCACGGCGCGCGACCTCGCCCACGTCCTCCACGCGCCGCGCGCCGGCCGTGCCGTTCGCTCCGGACCCTGCGACGCGTGCGCAATCCGGCCGGCGAACGCAGCGTTTCCACCTCGGCCTCTCGTAGCCTGCGAACCATCCTGGACCTCTCGTGAGCAAGAAGCCCGAACTCGTCCCCAAGCTCCTCGACCGCGTCGAACCGCGCTTCCGGCTGCCGAAGCCGGTCAAGGACGCGAGCCTGCTCGAGCAGGGGATGATGATCGCGCTCGTGCGGCACGTCCCGCAGAACGAGGCCGAGCGGATCCTCCTCGAGATGCGCAAGGCCTACTCGGACTGGAACGAGCTGCGGGTGGCGCAGGTCCAGGAGATCGCCTCGCTGATCGCCACCGGCGAGCGCCGCGGTCTGCGCGAGAAGGTCGACTCGCTCTTCCCGGTGGTGCGCGCGGGGCGCGACTACCTGCAGGAGATCTTCCAGAAGAACCACGGGTTCGACCTGGAGTTCATGCGCGACGATCCGACCGGCGCGGCCAAGGCGTTCGCGACCATGCCGTACCTGGGCCTCGCCGGGACGTGCTACCTGATGTGGCTCGCGAGCGGCAAGCAGGTCCCGTCGCACCCGGCGCTCGTGCGCGTCGTCGAACGACTGGGGCTGATCTCGAAGGGCGCGAGCGGCAAGAAGGGCGGCAAGGAAGTGCTCGCTGGGCTCGTCCCGCCCGGGCGCGAACTCGACTTCGTGGCCGTCATCGGCGAGGTCGCCGACCGCTGGTGCCACCCGGCGAAGCCCATCTGCCACGAGTGCCCGCTGGTCGACGACTGCACGTTCGGCAAGAAGGCCTACCAGGAGTGGAAGGTCCAGCAATCGCGCCTCGAGGCGCAGCGCGTGCGCGAAGACGCGCGCCGCGCGATCTTCGAGAAGAAGGAGGCCGAGCGGCGCGCCAAGGAGGACGCGCGGCTGGCGAAGAAGAACGCGATCGACGCGGCCAAGGCCGCCCGAGAGCGCGAGCGTCTGGCCAAGATCGAGGCGCGGCGCAAGGAGGCCGAGGCGAAGGCCAAGGCCAAGGCCGACGCGGCCGCGAAGAAGATCGCGCAGGAGAACCAGCGCAAGGCCGCGCTCGAGGCCAAGCGGATCGCCGACGAGAAGAAGAAGGCCGAGGCCGAGGCCAAGAAGCAGAAGGAGAAGGAGCGCCTGGCCAAGGTCGAGGCGAAGCGCCGGGAGGTCGAGGCGCGCGCGAAGGCCAAGGCGGCCGCGAAGCGTCCGGCTGCCAAGCGTCCTTCGAAGCCGAAGAAGTCGAAGCCCTCGGGCAAGAAGCGCTGAGCGGAGCGCGCGGACGTGGCGCGCATCGTGCTGGGCTCCGCGTCCCCGCGCCGCCGCGAACTGCTCGCGGCGGCGGGCGTCGAGTTCGAGGTCGACAAGCCCGACGTCGACGAGACCCTGCCCGCCGACATCGATCCGGTCGACGCGGCGCGACTGCTCGCGGAGCGCAAGGCGCGCGCGATCGTCGAGCGCCGCGCGCGTTCCCGCACCGGTGCGTCGCCGGAGTCGTTCGTCCTGGCCGCCGACACGATCGTCGCGGTCGAGCGCGACGGCGCGCTCCACCTGCTGGGCAAGCCCGAGGACGAGCGCGACGCGGCGCGGATGCTCGAGTGGATCTCGGGCACCCGCCACCAGGTCGTGACCGGCGTCTGCGCGCTATCGACCCGTGCCGGCGCGACCGCGCGGGTGGGCCACGAGCGGACCTGGGTCACGCTGCGCCCGATCACCGCGGCCGAGTCCGCGGCCTACGTCGCGAGCGGCGAATGGCGCGACAAGGCCGGGGGCTACGCGATCCAGGAGACGGCCGACCGCTTCGTCGTGCGGCTCGAGGAGGGCGGCCTCGACAACGTCGTGGGCCTGCCCGTGGCGCTGGCCCTCGAGCTCCTCGCGCGCGCCGGGGCGCTTGTCCCCGGATCGACCGGCGGCTATCCTTCTCGGCCCTTCGAACCGGGCCCGAGCCACCCGGACGACGCGCGCGAACCATGAAGAGCGACATCCACCCCAAGTACTTCGACTGCAACGTCCACTGCGGCTGCGGCAACGCGTTCAAGACGCGCGCCACGGTCAAGGAACTGCGCATCGAGATCTGCAGCGTGTGCCACCCGTTCTACTCGGGCGTGCAGAAGTTCGTCGACGCCGCCGGCCGCGTGGACCGCTTCAACAAGAAGTACGGCAAGCCGGCCTCGACCCCGTCCTAGCTCGCCCCGTCGGCTCGCGCGCCGCGAGCCGGCTCCCGCGCCCGCCGCGCGTCCGGAGACGGACGCGGCGGGCGTCGTGCTTGGTACCGTCCCGATCGGCGGGTGCTCGCGCACGGGACGTCGAGGACCCTGTCCCAGAGCTCCGTGAACCTCAGCACCGTGTCCTGCAGCACCGCGGATCCGACCCGACCATGACGCTCCATCCCGCCGTGCGGACGCGCCTCGCCGAACGCGCGGCGCGCTTCGACGAGATCACCGAGCTGATCAACCGGCCCGAGGTCGCGGCCAGCGGGCGCAAGCTGTCGACGCTCCTGCAGGAGCGCGGCGCGCTCGAGCCCGTGCACGCCTTGCACGCGCGCATCGCCGCGCTCGAGATCCGGCGCGACGAAGCGGCGCGGATCCTGGCCGACCCGCGCGCGGACGCCGAGTTCGCGCAGTTGGCGCGCGAGGACGCCGCCCTGGCCGAGACCGAGATCGCCGAGCTCGAATCGGCCGTGCTCGAGGCACTCGTGCGCGATCCGGCCGACGACCGCCGCAAGGTCATCGTCGAGATCCGCGCCGGCGTCGGCGGCGACGAGGCGACGCTCTTCGCGCGCGACCTGTACGGCATCTACAGGAAGTACTGCGACGCGCAGCGCTGGAAGGTCGAGGACCTCGAGGTCTCGACCAGCGAGATCGGCGGCTTCAAGGAGGTCGTGTTCGCCGTCGAGGGCGAGGACGCCTGGCGCAAGCTGCGCTTCGAATCCGGCGGCCACCGCGTCCAGCGCGTGCCCGCGACCGAAGCCCAGGGCCGCATCCACACGAGCGCCGCGACGGTCGCCGTGATGTCGGAGGAGAGCGAGGTCGAGATCGCGTTCCCGCCCGAGGACCTGCGCATCGACACGATGCGCGCCGGCGGCGCGGGCGGCCAGCACGTGAACAAGACCGAGAGCGCCGTGCGCATCACGCACCTGCCGACCGGCATCGTCGCGATCTGCCAGGACGGCCGCAGCCAGGGCAAGAACCGCGCGTCGGCGATGCGGATGCTGCAGGCCCGCGTCCTGGCGCACGCGCAGGAGAAGATCGACCGGGAGCGTGCTGCCGCGCGCAAGTCGCAGGTCGGCAGCGGCGACCGCAGCGAACGGATCCGCACCTACAACTGGCCCCAGAACCGCGTGACGGACCACCGCGCGAACGAGAACTTCCCGCTCGAGCAGGTGCTGGCCGGCAAGCTCGATCCGCTCTTCGAGTCGCTGAGCGCCATCGACCGCGAGGAGCGGATCCGCGCGCTTTGACGAACACCCCTCGCGCGGTGCCTGGCTCACTTCACGCGAGTTCGTTCCCAGGGGG
>JBGAOR010000153.1:0-7726 GCA_044221705.1 Planctomycetota bacterium | reverse complement strand
GCCGGCCGCGAGCGACCGCCGGTCCTGGGGCTGGAGCAGGTTCACGTAGCCCGAGCGCGCCACGTCGAACGCGTGTCCCGCGGGGCACGCGAAGCTCGCGCCCGCGCGCTCGAGCGCGAGCCCGCAGCCGCGCACGGAGCAGGCGAGGAGGTCCCAGGCGGCGCGCATCGTGGCGGGAGGGTCGCGGCAGAGTCCCCCGCGCGCAAGCGCGGGCCGCGAAACGGACCGGGTAGGTCCGCGGTCCGCCGCTCGAGCCCCGCGCTCACGCCGGAACGACGAGGGCCCGAGGCTCGCGCCCAGGGCCCTCGTCCATCCGGAATTTCCCCGGGATCAGGCGAACAGCGCCGTGAAGAACTTGGTCAGGCCCGAGCTGACGCCCGAGACGCCCGCTTCGATCAGCGTCGAGGCGCCGATCAGGATGCCGGCGTACACGACGCCCAACGCCGTGTTGCCGTTGCGGAACTCGCTCTTCTCGTCGATGTCCTTGGTCCACTTGTCCATGACCTTGAACGTCCACGAGATCGCCAGGCCGGCGACGGCCAGCGCGACGATCAGGTTCACCGCTCCGCCGAGCACCGCGGAGAGGCCGTTCTTGATGTCGAAGACGACCAGGCTCTGGAGGCCCTTCGTCATGCCCGCGATGCCGCCCGAGACGACGTTCGTGTAGGCGATGACCGCGCCGCCGGCCAGCAGGCCGACCGCGACGTTCTTCTTCTTGATCTCGCCCCAGATGTCGAGGCCGTCGATCATCTTGCTGACGACCGCGATGCCGTTGTTCACGGCCAGCGTGAACAGCGCCAGCGAGACGATCAGCTGGACGAAGCCCAGGAGCAGGGCGACGGCGCCCGCTCCGATGCCGCTCCCGTCGGCGGTGGTTTCGGCGAACGAGACCGGGGCGAGGGCGACGGCTTGGAAGGGGATCAGGTGGATCATGGTTGGCAGGGATGGATCGGTTTCGAGGGCGAAAGGTGATACCGACGGCTCCGGACGCGTGCAAGCGGTCCGCGCGCTCGCGAAGCGCCCGTCGATGCAAGTTCCTGCGGCTTCGCGTCCTCCGCGGCAGCGGCACCGGGAACGAGCCCCGGCTGCGCGGGCCGCAGGAACGCCGACCCGGCGGCCCCCGGACGGACGCCGCGCCGGATACCTTCTGCCACCCCTCCCCCCGCACTCGAGCATGCCCATCCGCACCCAACGCGCGTCCCCTGCCCGCCTCGTCCCGTTCGTCGTCTGCGCGCTCGCGGCGTGCTCGAGCGCGCCCGACCGGCGTGCCGCGCCGCCCGACGATCTCGCGGCGGCGTCGGCGCGCGCGGTCACGGCCTCCGGGGCGAAGCTCCTGACCTTCGAGGCGATCTTCGACGACGCGCAGCGCAAGGACTCGCAGCGCGTGAGCTTCGGCGGCAAGCCCGCGCCGGGCGTCAGCTGGGTCGACGAGAAGCACTGGCTCGCCACGGTCACCGACCCCGAGACGAAGAAGCCGAAGCGCGTCCTCGTCGACGCCGCGACGGGCGCGACGGCGCCATTCGCGCCGGCCGCGAGGCTCGAGACCGCGCTGCGCACGATCCCCGGGCTCGACGAGAAGGAAATGGCGCGCATCCTCTCGGCAACGCGACCGGACCCGCGCGGCCGGGGCCAGATCGTCGAGGTCGACGACGACCTGTGGCTCGTGAGCGCGCAGTCCGACCGCGCGCTGCGCCTGACCTCGACGCCGGGCGCGACCGAGGAGGAGCCGGCGCTGAGCCCCGACGGGCAGCGCGTCGCCTTCGTGCTCGGGAACGACCTGTGGGTCGCGGGGGTCGGGCTCGCGGAACCGAAGCGGCTCACGACCGACGGTTCGGCGACGGTGCTGAACGGCAAGCTCGACTGGCTCTACCAGGAGGAGGTCTACGGCCGCGGCACGTTCCGTTCGCACTGGTGGAGCCCGGACTCGCGCACGCTCGCCTACCTGCGCCTCGACGAGGCCGGCGTGCCGCCGTACACGATCGTCGACGACGGCACGTACCAGGTCGGCGTCGAGACCTCGCCCTACCCGCGCGCCGGCGAGCCGAACCCGACCGTCGCGCTGCGCGTCGTCGACGTCGCGACGGGCGCGACGAAGGACGTCGACCTCGCGCGCTGGAAGGCCGACGAGCCGATCGTCGTCAACGTGCACTGGAGCCCGGACTCGCGCCTCCACTACCAGGTGCAGGACCGCGAGCAGCGCTGGCTCGAGCTGCACGCCTGCGCCGCCGACGCGAGCGGCGACGCGCTGCTCCTGAGGGAGACGTCGCCGGCCTGGGTCGACCGCGGCGAGATCCTCGAGTGGCTCGCCGACGGCACGTACCTGTGGGCCAGCGAGCGCACGGGCTGGCGGCACCTCTACCGCTATCGCGGCGCCGAGTTGGTGAACGCGGTGACGTCGGGCGAGTGGGAGGTGCGCGACCTGCACGGCGTCGACGCGCAGAACGGCCTCGTCTACTTCAGCGGCACGGAGCGGTCGCACATCGGGCTCGACGTCTACTCGGTCAAGCTCGACGGCACGGGCCTGAAGCGACTCACCGAACGTCCCGGCACGCACGGCGCGCAGTTCAACGCCGACTTCACGCTGTTCGAGGACTCGTGGAGCGACGTCGCGACGCCGCCGCAGAAGCGCCTGCACCGCGCGAGCGACGGCGCGGAGCTGCGCGTGCTCGACGCCAACCCCGTGCCCGCGCTGGCGGAGTACGGATTCCGCCCACCCGAGCTCTTGCAGGTGAAGGCGCGCGACGGCTTCGCGATGGAAGCGCTGCGCATCCTGCCGCCCGGCTACGACCCCGCGCGCCGCTATCCGGTGATGGTCTTCGGCTACTGGGGTCCGCACGCGCCGACCGTCAAGAACGCCTGGGCGGGCACGAACGGCATGTTCCAGCAGCTCCTGGCGCAGAAAGGCATCGTCGTGTGGAGCTGCGACGGCCGCACCTCGAGCGGCAAGGGCGCGGTTTCGGCCTGGCCCAGCTACCAGAAGCTCGGCGAGCACGAGCTCGCGGACCTGCTCGACGGCGTCGACTGGCTCGTCGCGCAGGGCGTCGCCGATCCGGCGCGCATCGGACTGACCGGCTGGAGCTACGGCGGGTTCATGACGAGCTACGCGCTGACGCACTCGGGAGCCTTCGCGCTCGGACTCGCCGGCGGTTCGGTGACCGACTGGCGCAACTACGACTCGATCTACACGGATCGCTTCATGCGCACGCCGAAGAACAACGCCGACGGCTACGCGCGCAGTTCCGTGGTGGCGGCGGCGGCGAAGGTGTCGGGGCGGCTCGTGCTGGCGCACGGCGGCATCGACGACAACGTGCACCCGGGGAACACGATGCAGCTCGCGCTCGCGCTGCAGAAGGCCGAGAAGCCGTTCGACCTGATGATCTACCCCGGCCAGCGCCACGGCGTCGGCGGCGCGCAGGCGAACCACTGGAAGCGCATGCAGCTCGAATCGATCGAGCGCTGGCTGCTCGGACCGGCGCGGTGAGGCGGTCGGTCTCCGTGATCGTGCCGGGCCCGGACGGGTGAGAGCTCGCCCGCAGGATTCCCGGCTTCGTGCCCGCGCGACTACTTCCCGACTTCGAACTCGCTCCGGGGAACCTGCGACTGCCGGATGATGGACAAGGGCGTCCCTGTCATCAGTTCGGCGTGATCCGGGACAGGCTCGTCGCCGTCCGACGCTGCATGACGACGTGGCTGCCGCGTTGCCGCACGGCCGCGAACCCGTGCCGACCGAGGATCTTGCACACTTCGTGGCCCGAGAGCCGTCGAAGACTAGGCAACCTTGACCTCGACGCTGGTCACGAAGACCTCGCCGTGCGCTCGCTGCCGCACCTCGTCCGGCGAGGCCGACTCGAAGAAGAGCTCGATGGCCTCCGTGAGGTTCACGCGCGCCTCCTCGACCGTCGCCCCCTGGCTGGCGATGTCGAGTTCGGGGCACAGGGCGACGAACACGTCGTCCTCGCGCTCGATGATGGCGGTGAACGTCAGCTTGCGGGACATCGGATGGAGTCCAGGGCCTGGCGCGAGTTCAGGCCAATCGGGATGCGTTGAACGCTTCAGCAGCTCGGGCTCGGACTCCCGTCTTTCGCCCGCTCGAGGATGCTCGTCGTCGACTTCCCCGGCACGAGCGGCGCGAGGTGCACGACGCCGCCGTGCGCTTCGACCCACTCGCGGCCCACGACGCCCTTGTCGGCCCAGTCCTGGCCCTTCACGAGCACGTGCGGCGTCACGCGCTCGACGATCTTCGCCGGCGTGTCCTCGCTGAAGCTCGTCACCGCGTCGACCATCTCGAGCGCGGCCAGCATCTCCATGCGGTCGTCGATGCCGTTCACGGGCCGCGTGGGGCCCTTCAGACGGCGCACGCTCGCGTCGTCGTTGACGCCGACGATCAGCACGTCGCCCTTGCTCTTGCTGAAGCGCAGGTAGTCCACGTGCCCGACGTGCAGCACGTCGAAGCAGCCGTTCGTGAAGACGATGCGCTTGCCTTCCTTGCGCCACTGCGCGAGCAGCGCCTCGACCTCGGGGCCGCGCACGACCTTGCCGCGGTGCGGAGCGTGCTCGGCCAGGTGCGCGGCCAGTTCGGAGCGCGACACGGCGTGCGTGCCGAGGCGCGCGACCGTGATCGCCGCGGCCTGGTTCGCCAGCTCGACCGCGGGCCCCAGCGCGACGCCGTCGGCCAGGTAGAACGCCAGCTGCGCGACGACCGTGTCGCCCGCGCCGGTCACGTCGAACACGGCGCGCGCCTGCGCCGGGACGCGGCCCGACTGACCGCGGCGGTCGCGCCAGAAGATGCCGTCTGCGCCGAGCGTGATCACCGCCGCGTCGAGGTCGCCGAGCTTCATCAGCTCGTCCGCGGCCGCCGGCAGCTCCTCGAGCTTCGCCAGCTTGCGACCGACGGCCTGCTCGGCCTCCTTGCGGTTCGGCGTCACGAGCGTCGCGCCGCGGTAGCGCCGGTAGTCGTCGCCCTTCGGATCGACGAGCACCGGGATCCTTGCGGCGCGCGCCGCCGCGATCACGGCCGCGACGACCTCGGGCACGAGCACGCCCTTGCCGTAGTCGGAGAGCACGACCGCGTTCGCGGCCTTCACGCGCGCCGGCAGGCTCGCGACGAGCGCGTCGCGCGCGGCGCCCGAGACGGGGCGAGCGTCCTCCCAATCCACGCGCAGCATCTGCTGCGAGCCGCTCATCATCCGCGTCTTCTGGATCGTCGGGCGCGTGGCGTCGACGCAGCAGCTGCTCGTCTCGATGCCGAGCTCCTCGAGCAGGGCGCGCAACGCGCGGCCCCAGCCGTCCTCGCCGAGCACGCCGACCACGTCGACCTTCGCCCCCATCGCGACCAGGTTCGCGGCGACGTTGCCCGCGCCGCCGAGCTTCTCCTCGGAGCGCTTCGCGGTCAGGACCGGGATCGGCGCCTCGGGCGAGATGCGCGCGACGTCGCCCGACACGTACCGGTCGAGGATCAGGTCTCCGACGATGAGGACGCGCGGCGTGCCGCGCTCGGACAGGATCTGTTCCAGCTCGCGCGCGTTCACGACGTCCTCCGTTCGTTCGCGCCGTCGCCGAGGCGCGCGTCGGGCACGAGGTAGCCGCGCACGTAGTCCACCACGGAATCGCGGAGGCTCATCGCGGGCTTCGCCCAGCCCGCGGCCGCGAGGCGCTTGACCTCGGCCTGCGTGTAGTACTGGTACTTGCCGCGCAGCGCGTCGGGCATCTCGATGTACTCGATGCGCTCGGGTTTCTCGAGCGCGGCGAACACCGACCGCGCGAGCTCGTTCCACGTCCCCGCGCGACCCGTGCCGATGTTGTAGAGCCCGCCCGCGCGGTCCGTCTCCGCCAGGTGGAGCGACATCGCCACCGCGTCCTTCACGTACACGAAGTCGCGCTTCTGCTCGCCGTGCGCGTACTCGGGCCGATAGCTCTTGAAGAGCCGGATCGCGCCCGTCTCGAGCACCTGGTGGTAGGCCTTGTGCACCAGGCTCTTCATGTCGCCCTTGTGGTCCTCGTTGGGCCCGAAGACGTTGAAGTACTTGAGCCCGACGATGCGATCGAGCACGCCCTGCCGCCGCGCCCACTGGTCGAACATCTGCTTCGAGTACCCGTACATGTTGAGCGGACGCAGCGTCTCGAGATCAGCCTCGTCCGACATGCCCTGCACGCCGTCGCCGTAGGTCGCGGCCGAGCTGGCGTACACGAAGCGGATCCCGCGCGACAGGGACCACGTCGCCAGCGCCTTCGTGTACTCGAAGTTGTTGCGCACGAGGTACGCCGCGTCGCGCTCCGTCGTCGCGCTGCAGGCGCCCATGTGCAGCACCGTCGTGATGCCGCGCAGACGACCCGCGTCCTCCTCGACGAGCGCGAGCAGGTCGTCGGCCTCGAGGTAGTCCGCGTAGCGCAGCGGCACGAGGTTGCGCCACTTCTCGCTCTCCCCCAGGAAGTCGGAGACGACGATGTCCTCGATGCCGCGCTGGTTGAGCGCCCAGACGAGAGCGCTGCCGATGAACCCCGCGCCGCCCGTGACGAGGACGCGACCCTTCCCGATGTCGACCATGCGCGGAAGGTATCGGCTGGGAGGGCGCGTTGTCAGCGTCCGATCGCCGGGTCGCGCCTTCAGCCCTCGGACGCCGGCGTTTCCGCCGCGGCCTCGTCCCGCGCGACCGCCTCCGGGCTCGCGTCCCGGTACCGGTCGTGCAGCCAGAAGTACTGGCCGGGCATCTCGCGGACGCGTGCCTCGAACTCGCGGTTCAGGCGCGCGACGATCGCGTCCGGGTCGACGCCGCTGAACTCGTCGGGATGGATCACGGTCGGGATGTGCACGCGCCAGCGCCACGGCCCCGTGCGGTAGCAGGCGCCGACGAGCACCGGCGTGCGCAGGCGTTTCATGAGCACGCCGGCGCTGCGGTCGCAGCGCGCGGGGCGTCCGAAGTAGGGCGCGAGCACCGGGCGCACGCGCGCGCGCTGGTCGAGCACCATGCCCAGGTATCCCCCGCCGCGCAGGATCTGGCTGGCGTGCTGCATCGCGCCGCGGCGCGGGAGGCTTCGCAGGCCGCGTGCTTCGCGCAGGCGCTGCAGGTACGCCGAGAGCGGCCGGTTCTTGGGCGCCTTGACGACCGCGTAGAACGGATCGAAGCCGAGGTGCGCGAGCGCGGCCGAGCCCGCCTCCCAATCGCCGAGGTGCGCGGTGACGAAGATCGCGCCCTGCTTCTGTGCGCGCAGGCGCTCCGCGTCGGGGTGGACGTCGACGCCGTCGAGGTGGTCGCCGAGCTTCGCGAAGTCGACGCGGTGCGCGAAGCCCGAGCTCTCGATCGTGATGCGCAGGAAATGCCGCCAGGCCTCGAGCACGCGCGCCTCCAGCTCCTCCGGCGCGATCGCGGGGCCGAACGCCGTGCGCAGGAAGTCGCGTGCCGCGTCGGAGTGCGAGCGGTCGACGCGCCGTGCGAGCCGCGCGAACGCGCCCACGAACGCTTCGCGCGGCGCCTCGGGCAGACGCGACAGCGCACCCAGCGCGCCGCGGCCGGCGACGTACTCGAGCCAGGCCATCGCGCCGCCGCGCGTGCCCAGCGCCTCCTGGCGCGGCACGGGCCAGTCCTGCCGCAGGGACGCGGGCAGGAGCGAAGCGACGGGAGCGCTCACGCGTCCCTCCGCGTTTCACCGGGTCGCGGCAGGGCATCGAGCAGCGCCGCGAGCGGCGCCGCGCCCGACGTGATGCGGAACTCGACGTCGAGCCAGCTGT
>JBGAOR010000152.1:0-8090 GCA_044221705.1 Planctomycetota bacterium | reverse complement strand
AGCACGGCCGTCGCTTCCGGCGTGATGTCGACGCGCACCGGATCCATCGCGCCGTCGCTCAGAAGAAGCCCAGCTTCTTCGGGCTGTAGCTGACGAGCAGGTTCTTCGTCTGCTGGTAGTGCCCGAGCATCATCTTGTGGTTCTCGCGGCCGATGCCCGACTGCTTGTAGCCGCCGAACGCGGCGTGCGCCGGGTAGGCGTGGTAGCAGTTCGTCCACACGCGGCCGGCCTTGATGCCGCGCCCCATGCGGTAGCACGTGTTCGCGTCGCGGCTCCAGACGCCGGCGCCGAGGCCGTAGAGCGTGTCGTTCGCGATCGCCAGCGCCTCGTCCTGGTCCTTGAACTTCGTGACCGACACGACGGGCCCGAAGATCTCCTCCTGGAAGACGCGCATCTTGTTGTGCCCGGCGAGGATCGTCGGCTGCACGTAGTAGCCGCCCGCGAGCTCGCCCGCGTGCATGCGGCGCGCGCCGCCGGTCAGCACCTTCGCGCCCTCCTTCTTGCCGATGTCGAAGTAGCTGAGGATCTTCTCGAGCTGGTCGTTCGAGGCCTGCGCGCCGATCATGGTCTTCGGATCGAACGGGTTGCCCTCGACGATGGCCTTCGTGCGCGCGATCGCGCGCTCCATGAACTTGTCGTAGATCGACTCCTGGACCAGCGCGCGTGACGGACAGGTGCACACCTCGCCCTGGTTCAGCGCGAACATCGCGAACCCCTCGAGCGCCTTGTCGAAGAAGTCGTCGTCGGCTTCCATGACGTCGGCGAAGAAGACGTTGGGCGACTTGCCGCCCAGCTCGAGCGTCACCGGGATCAGGTTCTCCGACGCGTACTGCATGATCAGGCGGCCCGTCGTGGTCTCGCCCGTGAACGCGACCTTCGCGACGCGCGGGCTCGAGGCCAGCGGCTTGCCCGCCTCGACGCCGAAGCCCTGCACGACGTTGACGACGCCCGGCGGCAGCAGGTCGGCGATCAGCTCCATGAACGCCATGATCGAGACCGGCGTCTGCTCGGCCGGCTTCAGCACGACGCAGTTCCCCGCGGCCAAGGCCGGCGCGAGCTTCCACACCGCCATGAGCATCGGGAAGTTCCAGGGGATGATCTGCGCCACGACGCCCAGCGGCTCGTGGAAGTGGTACGCGACGGTGTCGTGGTCGAGTTCGCCCGCCGTGCCCTCCTGCGCGCGGATCGCGCCCGCGAAGTAGCGGAAGTGGTCGATCGCGAGCGGCATGTCCGCGTGCGTCGTCTCGCGGATCGGCTTGCCGTTGTCGAGCGTCTCGATGAACGCGAACGTCGGGAGGTTCGCCTCCAGCCGGTCCGCGATCTTGTTCAGGATCACCGCGCGTTGCGCGGGCGACGTGATCCCCCACGCGGGCGCGGCGGCGTGCGCGGCGTCGAGCGCCTTCTCGACGTCTTCGTGCGTCGAGCGCGCGACCTCGCACAGCGTCTTGCCCGTCACGGGCGAGGGGTTCGTGAAGTACTGTCCGCGCGCGGGAGCGCGGTACTGTCCGCCGATCCAGTTGTCGTAGCGCGCGCGGATCGGGATCGAGGGCCGGAACGCGCCCGCGAGGTCGGGGATGGTGGCCGTGGGAGCCGGTCGTGTGACGGTGGTCATACGTGAACCTTCCGCTGCATGGGTTGCCGATGGGATTCGGGCGACAACGCGCGCGCGTCGGACGTGGCCGCGGCCCGAGGTCGCGGCCGCGACGCGCGGTTCGCGCTTCGCCGCTGGGCGACAGGATACGCCTGCGGCGCGGCGCGGGCTCCGCGGCGCACGAGCCTTACGTGCGCGGGCGGGGTCCCGGTCCGGCGTCGGGTCGGTCGCGCCGCCAGGTATCCGCCGGGTGCTCGGGCCGAGTGCGTAGATGCGCACTCCCGATCCGCGCCGACGCGGGCGCGGATCGGGCGCGTCAGCGGCGCAACATCCGCAGCAGCTCGACGATCTTCGGCGGCGCGCCCGTGCGCAGGACGCCGTTGCGGAAGACCCGGCCCGCGAGCCACAGCATCCCGGCCACGCTCGCGACGAGCAGCGCGATCGTGCCCGCGATCTCCCAGCCCGCCGGCTCGCCCGCGATGCGGTTCATCATCACGAACGGCGTGAACGGCGGGATCCACGAGAGCACCTGCGCCAGCATGCCGTTCGGGTCGCGCGCGACCGGGATCATCGCGAGCAGCGGGATCATGAGCACGAGCATCACCGGGCTCATGAAGTTCTGCGCTTCCTTGATCGTGTTGCACAGGCTGCCGAGCGCGAGCAGGAGGCTCGCGTACAGCAGGAACCCGAGCAGGAAGTACACGGCCAGCGGGATCAGGACCGACGGCGTGAACACGAGCCCGAGCAACGGTCCGGCGACCTCGCTCAAGTTGCCGGCGCCGAAGCGCAGGATCGCGAAGAGGGACACGAACCACGCCGCCAGCATCACGAAGCCGACGGCCGCGACGCCCATGAGCTTGCCCAGCATCAGCTCGCCCGGCGTGACCGACGAGAGGAGCACCTCGAAGATGCGGCTGGCCTTCTCCTCGACCGTGCTCGAGAGCAGCATCTGCGCGACGGTCATCATCGCCACGAACATCAGGTAGACGAACCCGATCGGCGCCCACTGGCGCGCCTTCTCGGCCATGCCGACGTCCTCCTCGCCGGCCGCCTTGCGCGGATCCTTGTCGTCGAAGCGGACCTCGATGCGCGCGATGCGCTCGACCTCGTCCTGCGCGATGCCCTTCGAGGTGTACTCCAGCCGCCGCAGCCGCTCCTCGAGCGCGTGCGAGACGAGCTTCGACAGCGCGTCGTCGGTCAGGTTGGTCGACCAGTACTCGACGCCCTTGCGCAGCTGCCCCTGGATCTTGGGCATGACGATGAGCGCGAAGAGCTCCTTCTCGTCCTCGCCCACCTTGACCTTCTTCTCGCCGAGGAGCCAGGGCTTCAGGTTCGCGATCGTCTCGGCCGGGGTCGCGCCCAGCGCCTCGGCCGGGATCTCGACGCGCTGGAACAGGCGCTTCTGCGGCTCGTAGTCGGGCGTCTCCGGATCGGCCTTGCGCTTCTCGCGCCAGGCCAGGCGCGCCTTGTCGTCGCTCTCCTGCCAGTCGTGCTCGACGGCCGCGTCGACCACCGCGGTCAGCTCGCCGCTCGGGTCGATCACGGCGAACGCGCGCGTCGTCTTCGAGATCTTCTCGAGCAGCGCCGGCACGCGGAATCCGGCGAAGAGCAGCAGCGGGAACAGCACGATCCCGATGATGAAGCCCTTGGTCTTCGTGTGCTCGGCGAACTCGCGGAAGCCGATCCTGAGCGCGTACTTCACGCCGCCTCCTCGCCGCCGACGAGCTTCAGGAACACGTCGCGCAGGCCCGGGTCGCGTCGCTCGAACGAGGACAGTTCGATCCCCGACCGGAAGCACGTGCGCAGGACCTCGTCCGGCTGCGCGCCCTCGGACAGGACCACGTCCCAGCGTCCGTCGCCTTCGAGGCGCACGATGTCGAGGACGCCGTGGACCGCGCGCAACGGCATGGGATCCGAGGCGGTCTGGATGCGCACGCGCCGCGGGATCGAGCGCTTGGCCTCGGCGATCGTGCCGTCGAAGAGCCGCTTGCCGCGGCCGATCAGCACGATGCGGTCGCACAGCCGTTCCGCGTGCTCCATGATGTGCGTGGAGAAGACGATCGTCGTGCCGGCCGCGCGCAGGTCCTGGATCACCTGCTCGAGCACCTGCTGGTTCACGGGATCGAGGCCCGAGAACGGCTCGTCGAGGATCACGAACTTCGGCTTGTGCACGACCGACGCCAGGACCTGCACCTTCTGGCCCATCCCCTTCGACAGCGCCTCGCAGCGCGTGTTCACGAACTCGCCGAGGCCATAGCGCTCGAGCAGGTTCACCGCTTCGCGCCGCGCCTCCGCCGGGTCCATGCCGCGCAGGCAGCCGAAGAAGGCGATGAGCTCCTTGGCCTTCATCTTCTTGTAGAGGCCCTTCTCCTCGGGCAGGTAGCCGATCTGCTGCCGCACGTCGAGCGCGGACTTCACGCCCAGGATCTCGATCGAGCCCGACGTCGGCTCGTAGATCGAGAGGCTCATCCGGATCGTCGTCGTCTTGCCCGCGCCGTTCGGCCCGAGGAATCCGTAGACGCAGCCGAACGGCACGGAGAGGGAGAGGTCGTCGACCGCGGTGAACGTGTCGAACTTCTTGGTGACGCGCTCGAGGCGCAGGGCGAGGTCGGTCATCGGGGGGGCGATCCGGGAGTTCGAGGGCGGCACGCTACTCGTGCCCGGGGACTCCATTCCACGAAGATCAGGTCAAACATCGCCGGCGGGCGCGGCCCGGAACTCGGCCTTGTGCCGGATGGACCAGTCCTGCAGCGACTCGAGGATAGGGACCAGCGTCCGCCCCAGCGGAGTCAGCGCGTATTCGACCCGCGGCGGGATGGTCGGGAACGCCGTCCGCGTGACGAGCCCCTCGCGCTCGAGGTGCCGCAGCGACTCGGTCAGCGCCTTGGCCGACACGTCGCCGATCGCGCGCTCGAGCTCGGCGAAACGCCGCGTCCCGCCGCGCAGGTGCCACAGGACGACGAAGCACCACTTGCCGCCGATCAGGCGCTGCACGTCGTGGATCGGACAGGCTGCGGGCTCGGGGTCGGACATCGGTCGAGGCTCACTCCCGGGTAAGTGACTGGCCTCGCGGTGCGTCCTTGGCAGGCCGCGCGAGGCCGCCCAAGATCCTGCCATGATCACCACCCGGAAGTCCTCGGAACGCGGCCACACCCGGATCGATTGGCTCGACAGCCGCCACACGTTCTCGTTCGGCGAGTACCACGACCCCCGCCACTCGGGTTTCCGGACGCTGCGCGTCCTGAACGACGACCGCGTGCAGCGCGCCAGCGGCTTCGGCACGCACGGCCACCGCGACATGGAGATCGTGACCTGGGTCCTCGACGGCTCGCTCGAGCACAAGGACTCGATGGGCAACCACAGCGTCATCGGTCCCGGCGACGTGCAGCGCATGAGCGCCGGCACGGGCGTGATGCACAGCGAGTGGAACCCGTCGAAGACGGACGGCGTGCACTTCCTGCAGATGTGGATCCTGCCCGACAAGGCCGGGACGAAGCCTTCCTACGAGGAGAAGAAGATCCCGCTTGCCGACCGCCGCGCGCAGTGGCGCCGGATCGCGGACAAGGACGGCCGCGACGGCGCGGTGCGCATCGGCGCCGACGCGAGCATCCTGAACACGGTGCTCGAGCGGGGCGAATCGGTCGCGTACGAACCGGCGGCCGGGCGCTCGCTGTGGCTGCACGTCGCGCGCGGGTCGGTCGTCGCGAACGGAGTCGAACTCGGCGAGGGGGACGGGCTCGCGGTCCGAGACGAGACACTCCTGGGCGTGGAAGCGAAGGGCCCGAGCGAACTGATGCTGTTCGACCTGAAGTGAACGCGCTCGCATCCGCCGCGGCCCGGCGGACGATGTCCGCCGGCCCGCGTCGTTTCGTGCCGAGCGCTACGGAGCGCGCCGGAGCTCCGCAGTGATCGGCAGGTCGAACGAACCGTCCTGCTGCATCCGGGTCGAGAAGAACAGCACCTCGAGCGCCTCGATGTCGCCCGTGCGCGGATTCGAGCGGGCGACCACTTCGGGGCTCAATTCCTCGCTCTCCTGCTCGGCGTACGGGACGCACTTCTCGATGGTGAGGATGTCGGCTTCGCGGTCGTAGCGAAACGTGAGCTTGTCCTTCATGGCCGATCCATCCCGGGGAGACGCCGTGTGTGGTAGGCCGTCGCGATCCAGTACCGGTTCGAGGGCGCGGAGTCCTGGATCACGACGACGACGACATGGCGTCCCAGTCGGCCGTCAGGATACCAGCGTGAGAAGAGCCACGCGCAGGGTCGCCGCGAGCTCGGTCGCACCCGGTCGGGGGCCAGCAGCGTGTCGCGCAGACGTGCTGCATGACGCGGGAGCAGATCTGGATGCCCCTCCTCGACATGCCGGCTCCGTTCCGCGGTCAGCTCCACCCAAGCCTGGAAGCGGGGACACCAGATGTGTCGGGACAGCGCGCTCATCTGCCTGCTCGTGACGGGGCCGCGGCGAGTGCCGCAGCACCCGGATGTCGACGCGCGTTCCAGCGGTCGGTCGCGGTAGCCGCACGTGTGGACGCACGGGCATGTGCCGGGCCCGCTCGGAGGACCGGGGAACTGCGCGCTTCGAAGTTCGGCTGCTCCCCCTCGCGTCGGAATGACCCCGCAACCCGCTCGCGGTGCAAGCGGCCGGTATGCGCCGATCGAGCGCCGGAGCCGCGCACCGACTTCGCCGCGGCGCTACGCTCCCGGCATGGCCCGCACGCCTGCGCTCCTGACGGTCGTCCTGGCTTCGGTGCTCGCGATCGTGCTCGCCTGGGTTTTGCGACACGGCGAGGACACATCGGCGAGCGTGAGCCCGCCGGCTCCGGATCTGGCACAGCCCGGGCGCGAACCCATCGCGCACCTCGCCAGCGCCGACGAACCGAGCAGGCGTTCCGGTGCGACGCAGCTCGACCCCGGCGTTCGCCCCGCTCTCGGACGCGTTCCGAGCGCCGTGAACCCGGAACCCGCCGACCTGGTCCTCGTGCGCGTGGTCGAAGGTCCGTCGCGGGCGCCGATGGCCGACGCCGAAGTGTCGCTGCAGGCGCCCGGACATCCCACGGTCTACGGCATCACCGATGAAAACGGCCAGTTCGACTTCGCGGCCTCCGAGGTCCCCGCCGCGCTCGGCGACACGGTCTCCGTCGTCGTGAAGGACGAGGACGGGCACGAGCGGCTGCGCGACGGCGTCGTCCTCGCGCGCAACGTGCTCCTGCAGGCTCCGTCGAAGGCGGTGCTGCACGGCGAAATCGCATTGGCCTCGGGCGAATCGCCCGAATGGCTGTACGTGTCCATCTGGAATCGGTCGCGCGGGTCGCGCGGTGGCGAGACGTTCGTCGGGTACCAGAACCTCGGCACGAACGGACGCTTCGCGATCCCGGCACTCGGCGAGCCGCCGCCCGATTTCGTCCGCATCGAGGTCGCGCGGACCGGGCTGCCCGTGAGCCTCTCCAGGCCGACGGCAGAGATGCTCGTGCCGCCCGGGCCGCGCATCGTCGTCGGACTCGTGCGGCTGCAGCTCGCGGTCGTCGACGAGAACGGCGACCCGGTCCCCGAAGCGCTCGTGCGCTGCATGGCGACGCCCGATGCGGACGCGCGGCAGCCCGCGGACGAGCTGGCCGTCGATCCCAGCACCGGCTCGGACGGCCGCGCGCGGCTGTGGGTGCCGTCGGGGCTCTTGACGGTCGTCGCCGGAGCGAACGGGCACGCTCCGGTGCGGCACGTGGTGCGCGCGGAAGCAGCCGCGCTCGAGCTCGTGCTGCGCTTGCGCAAGCTCGGCGACTCGGACCGGCTCGCGGGCAGCGTCGCGTACGAGGACGGATCCGCCGCATCCGATCTCGAGGTCCGTGCCTGGAACGACGACCCGGCCCGAGCGCTCGAGCGGGTCTCCTCGTCCACCGCCCGGACGGACGACGACGGACGCTTCGTGCTGCCGATCGCGACGGACCAGGACATCGAGGTCCAAGCCATCGATCCCGAGACGCGGCAGCCCGGCGTGGCTCGGTGGCGGCCGGGCGACGGCCCCGTCCGGCTCGTGATCGACCGCGGGCAGCCGCTGAGGATCCAGGCGCGTGGGCTGCGTGTCGCGGAGGACGGCGGCGCCGCTCGCGTGCAGATCGTCCTCGTGCGCGAGCGCGGCCAGTCGGATGCGCTCGAGACGGACGCCCTGCCCGTGACCTTCGACCACGTTCCCGCCGGCCGTTGGAGCGTGTTCGCGCTCGATCGGGATCGCCATCTCTGGGCGCGCGGCGAGGCGTTCCTGAGCGGGGCCGCACCGGAAGAGATCACGCTCGAGTTCGAGAGCTTCCAGGACGTCGTCGGCCGCGTGCAGTCCGTGCTGGACCCGGAGCTCTCCTACTCCGTCGCGTTCGCGCCGAACGGCTGGCCGACGGATGCGGTCGAGCGCCTGCTGACCGCGGACGTCGCGAAGGACGGCACCTTCCGCCTCCCCGCGCCCGGCCCCGGCCAGCTCGAGCTGCGCGAGGGCTACCGGACGGTCGAGGGG
>JBGAOR010000151.1:0-8382 GCA_044221705.1 Planctomycetota bacterium | reverse complement strand
CACGAGCCCGGTCCGATCGCGCGCGAGCACGACGAGCGCGCCCCACGTCGTTCGGAGGCGGCGGCCCGCGACGGGGTGACCCGTGCGCACGAGCGCGCGCGCGACGAGCTCCTCGCCGCCGAGGCCGAGCTCGGCCGTTGTGGCGCCGGGGCAGCTCCGCAGGAAGGCCCGCGGGGCCGCGTGCAGGAACGCGCGGCGCAGGCGCGCGCGCAGGCCCGGGTTCGCCGCGCTCATGCGGCGCCTCCCGACCCGCGGGGAGCGCGCGCCGCGGCGCGCGAGCGGCCTACTTCTTCTCCTACTTTTTCTCCGTGACCGGCTCGCCGTCCTCGAGGACGGTGCCGATCGCGCTCTGCGCGAAGCGCAGGCGCACGCCCTCGTCGACCTGGAGCGTCACGACGCTGTCCTGCACCTGCACGACGGTGCCGAGGAGCCCGCCGTTCGTCTGGACCTTGTCGCCCTTCTTGAGCGCGGCGAGCATCTCGAGGCGCTTCTTCCGCTGCTTCGATTCCGGCCGCAGGATCAGGAGCCAGAAGACCCCGAAGCACAGGATCAGCGGGAAGAGCATCGACCCGAACAGGCTCTCCATGATGCCCGGAGGCGCGCCGCCGGGTGCTCCGCCGCCCGCGGGCGGAGCGGCGTCCTGGACGAGGAGGAAGGGGAGCAGCAGCAGGTTCGGCATCGTTCGGGCGGGCTTCCGGCGGCACGCGGCCGGCTTGGAAGGGCGGAGAAGGTACTAGAATGACCGCCCTCTGAGAAGCACCGCCGGGAGCACCCTCGGAAGCGCGGACGTTCGCCGGCCCGAGCGCGCGCACGACGCTCCGACCGACCGCCTCCGCGACCGACCCCCGATGACCGTGAAGCCCCGATACGTCGTCGCCATGAGCGGCGGCGTCGACAGCTCGGCTGCCGCCTGGATCCTGGCCAAGGAAGGCCTGGACCTGGTCGGGCTCTTCATGCGCAACGGCGTCCATGTGTCGGAGCACGAGTCTTCGAAGAAGTCGTGCTGCTCCGTCAGTGACGCTCGGGACGCGCGGATGGTCGCGGCCCACCTCGGAATTCCCTTCCAGGCCGTCGACCTGAAGGACGAGTTCGGCGGGATCATCCGCTACTTCCTGAAGGAGTACGCGCGCGGCCGCACGCCCAACCCGTGCGCCGTCTGCAACCGCGACCTGAAGTTCGGGCGGCTCCTGAAGTTCGCGCGCGAGCTGGGCGCCGAGGGCGTCGCGACGGGCCACTACGCGCAAGTCCTGGTGATCGACGGCCGCGTCCACGTGCGTCGCGGGATCGATGCGAACAAGGATCAGTCGTACCAGCTCTTCTGCGTCGCCGAGGACGACCTCGCGCGCGTGCGGCTGCCGCTGGGCGGGATGCAGAAGAGCGCCGTGCGCGCGCTGGCGCGCGAGGCCGGCCTGCGCACGAGCGAGAAGAAGGACAGCCAGGAGATCTGCTTCGTGCCGTCCAACGACTACCGGAACCTCCTGAAGGAGCACGGCACCGTGCTGCATCCGGGCGACCTGGTCGACACGTCGGGTGCGGTGCTCGGCACGCACGCCGGCACGGAGCTCTTCACCATCGGCCAGCGCCGCGGTCACGGGATCGCGGCGGGGGAGCCGCTCTACGTCGTGGCGATCGAGCCCGAAGCCGGCCGCGTCGTGCTCGGCTCGCGCGCCGACTGCGGCGTGCGCAGCGCGCAGCTCGAGGAGGTGAACTGGATCGGCGTCGACGCGCCGACGTCCGGCGAACGGCGCGTGCTCGTGCAGCACCGCTACCGCTCGCAGCCGGTTCCGGCGGTCGTCAGCGCGCGCGGGACGAGCGCCGAGGTCGTGTTCGACGAGCCCGAGATCTCCGTGACGCCCGGCCAGGGAGCCGCGTTCTACGACGGCGACCGCCTGATCGGCGGCGGCTGGATCGACGCGACCGTGCGCGCCGCGGCGGCGTCCGCGAGCTGAGCGGCCGCGGTTCGAGCGCGCGGTCGACCCGCCGCGCGCATCCGGTCGCTACGCTCGACGCCTCCGCATGACGCGCCATCCGTTCCCCGCCGTGCTCGCGTGGCTCGCCGCGGCGTTGTTCGCGCTGGGCGCGTGGCTGGCGCTGCCGCGCGAGCACACGGCGTCGGGACCGCCCGTGCACGCGCTGCTCGTCGACGTGAGCGACAGCGCGATCGGGGCCCGCTTCGACGGCCAGATCGACGATTGGATCGAGCGGCGCCGAACGGCGGTCGTCGCCGGCGGCGCGGAGGTTCGGACGATCGCCTTCGGTCACGGCGCACGGCAATTCGACTTCGCGAAGGAGCGCGGTGCGAGCTGGTTCGGAGCCGGCGAGGACCGGAGCGACCTCGCGGCCGCGCTCGAGCTCGCCGACGTGGTCGCGTCGGGTCGCTTGAGGTCGATCGAGATCCTCGGCGACGGCACGTGGACTGGAGTGGATCCGGCGGGTGTCGCCGCCCGACTCGCCGCGCGCGGCGTGCGCATCGAAGTCGGCCGAGGATGGCGCGATGGATTCGACGCGTACGTCGCTCCGCTCGCGTCGCCGATCCGCGTGCGCCGCGGCGAGCCTGTCGTCGTCGAGCTGGAGACCTGGCGCGCGATGGGGATGGCCAGCCTCCACACCGGCCTGCGCGACATCGTCGTTCGAGCGACGCTGACCGATGGATCCGCGTCGATCACGCGCGAGGCGCGCGCGCGGGTCTCGATGTCGGAGCACGGTCCTCAGGCCCTGCGATTCGGGATCGAATTCCCGCCGCTCGCGGGCACGCACGGCTCGATCGTCGCCGAGGCGCGCCTCGAGAGCGCACACGGCCGGGTCGGATCCACCGACGATTCGCGCTCGACCTCACGCGCCGAGGTGATCGCCGACGGCGCGCTGTCGATCGGCGTCGTCGGCGAGTCCGCTGCGCGCAGCGCGTTCATCGCGTCTCTCGCGTCCGCGAACGCCGACTTCGCCTTCGTCGAGCTCGACGACGGGCGCGCGCCCTCGATCGCCGGCCTCGACGTGCTCGCGACGCTCGATTCCGCGTTCGACCGCGATTCCGCGCCCGCGGTCGACGCCTTCGTCGCGGCCGGCGGCGGTTGGATCGACTTCGCCGGAGCGAACTGCGCGAGCAGCGAGCGACCGACCTCGTCCGCGCTCGCACCCGCGCGCGACGACGGCCGGCCGCGCGAGATCGTCGTCCTCGTCGACGCCTCGGGCAGCATGGCCGGCGCGCCGGCGCAGGCCGCGCGCGCGGCGCTCGTGCGCCTCGTCGAGCGCGCGCCGGTCGCCGACGGGCTCTCGACGGTCTGGTTCGGATCGGACGCGCGCGCGATCGACCTCGGTCGCCCGGGCCAGCGCGCCGACGTCGAGCGACGCCGGGAGCTCTCGCGCAGCGCCTGGAACACGCCCGAACCGCGCGGGCCGACGCGGATCTGGCGCGCGCTCGACGACTTCGAGCGCGAGATCGACGCCTCGCGCCGCACGCTCGCGATCCTCGTCTCCGACGGGCGCGATCCCGACCGCGCCGACCTCGCCGCGCGCGCCGGGGCGCTGCGCGCGCGACTCGAGGGACGGAGCGCGGAGCTCGCGGTCGTCGCCGTCGGCTCGGACCCCGACCTCGAGCTGCTCGCGGCGCTCGCCGGCGGCGCGGCGCGGATCGTGCGCGTCGGCGAACTCGGCGCGGAGTCGTCGATCGACGCCTTGGCGCAGTCCCTCGAGACCGCGCTCTCGACCGGGTCGATCGTCGACATCCAAGACCAGCGCCGCGGCGCGCGGTGACGCCGGACCGTTCTCGGGAAGGCGTTCGCGGCGTTCGAACCGCCGGCGCTGCGCCGCCAGGTGCGCGCGCCGCGGAAGGTGCCGAGGTCGTGGAGTTCCACGACGCCGGTCTTCGCGTTCGCGCGCCGCGGACTCGGTGTCGCGGCTTCGCCTTCGCGCCCGATGTCGGGGTCGCGGCGCCGAACGACCTCGGCGCGGCGCTCTCGCGAGCGCCCTGCGCGCCGTCGCGCCGCCGGCGGATCGCCTGCGCACCCGCCTCGTCGAGCGCGACGGCGAGCTCGTCCTCGAGGGCGTTCCCGACGGCGCGCCGGCCATCGTGCGCGCCGAGCTCGAGTCCTCGCGCGGCGAACCGCTCGGGTCCCTCGACCTCCTGGCCGCGCGCGCCGGCCGCGATCCCGTGCGCGAGCGCTCGGCGCCGCTGCCGGCGGCCCTCGCGAGCCTCGCCGGCGGCGATTTCGTGCGCGCGCGGATCGCCCCGCTCGTCCCCGGCGGCCCGGCGCTGGAACTCTCCTTCGCCGCCCCGCGCGCGCCGGAGTTCGCGCGCGCGCCGCGCCAGTTCGTCCCGCCGGCGCCGCGGGAAGCAGCCCCCGAGCCGCGCGGCGGCGGCCCGCGTCCGAGCGCCCCGTGGGTGTTGCTGGCCGGGTTCGCGGCGCTCTGCGCGTCGGCCGCCACCACGTTTTTTTCCCGGTCTGGACCACGATCCGCCTGAGGCGGTCAAGTCCTTCCGACATCCCGACGACAGGGATCGCGTGGAGAACCTCCGGCCGCGCCGCCGGGACCCGCGCCGCCCATGTCCAACCACCGCATCGCCTGCCTGGCCTTCCTCCTCCTGAACACCGCCTGCGTGACGTCGCTGCAATCGCCGCGCGCGGAGACCAACGTGGACGGATGGCTCGAACCGTCGCCCGCCCTGCGCCAGCAGATCGAGGACGAGGCCAAGCGCCTCCCCTGGACGCACGGCATGGAGCGGATCGAGTCGATCCACTGGTTCGCCAGCGTCGGCGAGCCGGCCTATCCGACCCTGCTCGCGATGGTCCTCGATCCGCGCGCCGACGTCGCCGGCGCGGCGCTCGCCGCCCTGGGCTCGACGAAGGACAGCCGCCTCGTCGAGTCGCTGCGCGAGCTGCCCTGGCCCGACGCCGATCACTCCGACCTGGCGCTCGAGCGCGCGCGCACGCTGCTGCGCCTGGGCGACTGGCAGATGGTGCCGCACCTCGTGAAGGGCCTGCGCGACGAGCGCATGATGACCCGCGCTCTGTGCATCCAGGCGCTCGACGAAGCGACGCACGAGCGCTTCGGGTTCGACCCGCGCGCGGAAGCCGACGTGCGCGAGACCGCGGTGCTGCGCTGGGAAGCGTGGACGAAGGACCGCCTGTCCGACCCGCTGCTGGCGCAGAACCCGGCCGCGAAGAGCGTGCACAAGGCGGCCGCGAAGAACGACGACTGAAACCTGCGGCGCACGGAACCGCGCGCCGTCTGGCGGGTTGAACCTCGTGCGCTACGGCGCCTCTTCTCGCAACGTCTTCAACAGCGCCTCGAACCTCGGATCCGCGCGCAGAGCGGCCAAATCCAGGTCCGCGGCCAGGTGCTCCGCGTCCTCGTACCCGTGCAGGATCGCGCGGTCGAGCGTGCGGAACGCCTCGTCCGGCCGGGCCGTCAGCGCCAGCGAACAGGCCAGGTTGTAGAGCACGTTGGGATCCTCCGGCTCCCGCCGCGCCAACTCGCGGTCCACCCGCAGGCCCTCCTCGTACCGGCCCAGTCGGGTGAGCACGTGCGCGAGCTCGGCCAGCGCATCGACGTTCTCGGGCTTGCGCACGGCCTCGCTGCCGTAGAAGTCGGCCAGGAACTCGAGCCCGCGGCGCTCGGCACGCGGCGCGAACCCGGCGGGCAGGTCCCAGCCGGCAGGTTCCGAGGGGCCTGCTTGTTCCACGACGGTGGAAGCTTACAAAATGCACGAGCCGCGGCCGCTCGGCCCGGACTTCGAGTTGCTTCCTGGCTCCCGGGAGGCATTCGGTCCGGACGGCCCGTGCGGCTCGCCCCGGCCACGGCGGAGGCCGCTCGACCCATGAAGATCCACTTCTGCGACCTGTGCAACGAGTCGGTCCCGCAGGCAGCGCTCGATTCGGGGAGCGCGCGGCTCATCAAGGGGCGCGTCATCTGCGCCACGTGCGAAGCGGCGATGAGCCATGCGGCGGGACACCCGGTCGAACCCGCGCGCCACGTCCAGAACGTGCCGCAGACCCAGCACGCGCAACCCGCGCCGACGCCGGCACCGGCGGAAGCTCCGGCAGCGTACGAGCGCGCGGGGCACGACACGGCGGTGCTGACGGCCGTGTCCACGCAGACCAGCGCGCGCTCCACGGGGACCGCGACCGCGCAGAACCAGGCGCCGGCGGCGACGACCGCACCGGCGCCTGCGCCTTCGAACGCCGGCCTGGCCTGGGTCGCCGGGCTCGCGATCGGGTTCACGGCGCTGTCGATCTTCGTGACCGACGACCGCCTGGCGCGCGTGACGCGCTCGCAGTCCGCGCTCGAGGACGAGCTGGCCAAGAAGGACGACGCGCTGCACGGGCTGGCGGCGGAGCTGGGCAAGGTCCACCCGGCGCTGGCCGGCGTGGAGACGCGGCTCACGGAACGGCTCGAGGGCGAGCGCGTGCGGAACGCGGCGGCGGCCGAGTCGCTCGGCGTGCTGCGCCAGGACGTCGCGCGCTTCAACGACCGGATCGAGGGGCTCGCGCTCGAGGTCGAGAAGCTGCGCGCGCGCGTCGACCAGCCGGGGCTCGGCACCGAGATCGAGAAGCGCTTCGACGAGCTCTCCGCCCGCATCGCGAAGGCCGACGACGAGCGCCGCGCGCTGGCCGAGCAACTCGCCGCGGCGAAGGCGGCTCAGCCCGCGCCGGCCGCGGCGGCGGCGCCCAACGTAGCGCCCGCGGCTCCGCCCGCCTGGCTGAAGAGCGTCGCCGACCTGACGAGCACGGAAGAGACGGTGCGCTGGGACGCGGTGACGACGCTCGGCGCGACGAACGATCCGGCGGTGATCCCGCACCTCTTGCCGATGCTCCAGGATCCGACGTGGCTCGTGCGCATGGCGGCCGCGCGCGTGCTGGGCGAGATGCGCGCGCGCGAAGCCGTCCCGCAGCTCATCGCGATGCTCGAGGACGTGGACTCGGCCGCGCGCGAGACGGCCTGGATCGCGCTGCGGGTCATCACGGGCAAGGACCTCAAGTTCGACTCGTTCGCGCCCGAGGCGGAGCGCGCCAAGCGCGCGAAGGCCTGGAGCGACTGGTGGAAGAAGGAAGGCGGCGGCGAGGCAGGCAAGGTCCCGGCGGGTTCGTGACCGCCTGACGAAGCGGGTCGGCCGGGCAGGTACGGACTCGAGCGCGTTGCGCGCGGTGGGGGAGCCGGATAGGCTCCCCCGCTCGTTTTTGCCGAGGAAAAGAGCGGCCGCATGCGCCGCGCGCAGAAGACCCATGAAGAAGCACTCCGTCACGTTGATCCGGGGCGACGGCACCGGACCCGAGCTCGCCGCCGTCACGAAGGAAGTCCTCGACGCGACCGGCGTCGCGTTCGACTGGACGATCGCCGAAGCCGGCGTGGACGTGATGGAGACGCGCGGCACGCCGCTGCCGCCCGAGACGCTCGAGGCGATCAAGCGCACGAAGACCTGCATCAAGGCGCCGATCACGACGCCCGTCGGCGTCGGGTTCCGCTCGGTGAACGTCGCGCTGCGCAAGGAGTTCGACCTGTACGCCTGCGTGCGCCCGTGCAAGACGTACGCCGGCGTGCGCTCGCGCTACGACAAGATCGACCTCGTGATCTTCCGCGAGAACACCGAGGACCTCTACGCCGGCATCGAGTTCGAGCAGGGCAAGGACGACACGAAGCGCCTGATCGGTTTCATCCAGGAGCTGTCGAAGGCCAAGATCCGTCCCGACTCGGGCATCTCGATCAAGCCGATCTCGATCTCCGGCACCGAGCGCATCGTGAAGGCCGCCTTCGAGTACGCGCGCAAGAAGGGCCGCAAGAAGGTCACGGCCGTCCACAAGAGCAACATCATGAAGTTCTCGGACGGGCTGTTCCTCGCGACGGCGCGGCGCGTCGCCGAACAGTACAAGGACATCGCGTTCGAGGACCGCATCGTCGACAACATGTGCATGCAGCTCGTGCAGAAGCCCGAGGACTACGACATCCTCGTCCTGCCGAACCTGTACGGCGACGTGATCAGCGACCTGTGCGCCGGCCTGATCGGCGGCCTCGGCATCGCGCCCGGCGCCAACCTCGGCGACGGCGGGATCGCGATCTTCGAAGCCACGCACGGCTCCGCGCCCAAGTACAAGGGCCAGGACAAGGTCAACCCGACCGCGATGCTGCTCTCGGCCGTGCTCATGCTCGAGCACCTGGGCGAGGAGAAGGCCGCCGTCCGCCTCGAGACCGCGATCGCCAAGGTGATCCGCGAAGGCAAGCAGGTCACCTACGACCTGAAGAACGACCGCAACGACCCGACGGCGGTCGGCACGAAGGCGATGGGGCAAGCGATCATCCGCGCGCTCTGATCGAACTCCTCCGCACGGTGCCTGGCTCACTTCCCGCGAGTTGGCCCAGAAACGAGACCGTCCCGCCCTCCGAATCCCC
>JBGAOR010000028.1:0-51276 GCA_044221705.1 Planctomycetota bacterium | reverse complement strand
GGAACACGGCCAACGGTAGCCAGGGCTTGCGCAGGCGGTAGTCGACGCGAAAGCACTGCGACGAGAAGCGCGAGCCGCACGCGAGGCAGCGGAAGCGCCGCACGACGCGCAGGTCGCCGGCGCGGACGTACGAGCCGGCCTGCTGGTAGGTGAAGCCCTCGCCGCCGCGCGCGGCGCAGTGCTCGCGCGGGCAGCGAGTGGGCACGAAGTCGGAATCGACCCGGTGCGGACGCGGCGCCGGGAGCGTGCTGAACGGCAAATCCATGCGGTATTCCTCCTGGTGCGAGGCTCACGCCTCGGCACCTCGGAGACCGCTCGACCCGCGCCGCGGTCGCGGGGAATCTCGAGAAAACGGACAGCCAACTGGGTCAGTTTCCTCGCTCGCTCCCGCGTTCCTTCCTTCCATCCACGATTCTGGCCGCAGGGCACACGCCCCACGGCCAGCTCGTCACAGCCAGAACGAAAACCCGTCAACGGGAGTTGACAGGTCCACCCATCTCAAGGCACCCAGATCACCGAGAGGCCGTTCGACAGGTTGGAACCCGTGTGACACGGACCCGCCGGGTTGCGGTACCAGACCTGGTACGTGCGCACCCCCGGCACGGCGACCAGACCGCGCGTGTGGACCGACAGGTCGCCGAACTGCGGGAAGGACGAGAAGCTCGCGTGGCTCTTCGTCGCCAGACGCACGACCGCTCCGGCCGCGCAGCGCCGTCCGTCCGCGAACGGCGCGTTCGTCTGCGCGTCGCCCTGGAAGAACAGACAGAAGCCCGCCGGGGGCAGGTGGGTCACCGACAGCACGAGCCCGTCGGCGGACAGCGACGTCAGTCCCGAGCCCACGAGCATCGCGCCGAGGCCGGTCGAGTTGCGGCAGCCCTGCCCCGAACCAGGGGCCGAGTTGTTGCCGCACGGGCAGCCCGCGTAGCCGAAGCAGAACGGCGTACCACCGTTCACCTCGCACTCGTCCGGGATCGCGTTCGCGTTGAGGTCCGCGCTCGTCAGGCTCGCGATGTCGCACGCGTCCGGGATGCCGTTCAGGTTGCAGTCCGGTGCGCCGACCACGATCTCGCACGTGTCGCCGATCGTGTCGCCGTCGCAGTCGCCCTGCGTCGGGTTCGCGTACGCGACGCAGTTGTCGCAGGCGTCGCCGACGCCGTCGCCGTCGAGGTCTTCCTGACCCAGGTTGGGCAGCGTGTCGCAGTTGTCGACGCAGTCGGCGACGGTGTCGCTGTCCGTGTCGGTGTCCACGATGCCGCAACCGCACTGGCCGGGAGCGATCTTCGCCGGATCGGACGGGCAGCCGTCCTGGCAATCCACCGTGCCGTCGCCGTCCGTGTCCGGACTGGAGACGATCACGGAGGCGAGGCAACTCGCGGTGTTGCCGGCCCCGTCGGTCACGACCAGCTGGACGAACGTCGTGCCGAGGCCGACGACGGTGCCCGCGGGCGGGATCTGGGTGACGAGCACGCCGCCGCACGCATCGCTCGCGACGACCTGGCCCGTCAGGCTCGGGATCGACGCCTGGCAGTTCGCGTCGGCGGGCAGGCTGGCCCCGCTCGCGCACGTCGTGATCGTCGGCGGCGTCGTGTCGACCACCGTCAATGCGACCGAGCACGTGCTGAAGTTGCCCGCGCCGTCCGTCGCGGTGACGGTGATCGACGACGTCCCGAGCGGAACGCTCGTCCCCGCGGCCGGCGACTGCGACAGCGACACGCCGTTGCAATCGGACGCCGTGGCGGAGCCGGTGACGTCCGGCACCGAGCCGAGGCAGCTGGCGTCGGCCGACACCGTCTGTGCCGGGCCGCACGTCAGGGACGGCGGCGTCACGTCGACGACGAGGACCGAGGTCGCGCACGTCGCGAAGTTCCCGGCACCGTCCGTGACGGTGATCGTCACGGGCGTCGTGCCGAGGCCCACCGTCGTGCCCGCTGCAGGAGACTGCGTGATCGTGATGCCCGAGCAGGCATCCGACGCGATCACCGAGCCGACCAGGCTCGGAATCGTGGCCTGACAGCTCGCATCCGCGTTGACGGTCGCCGGCGGAGCGCAGGCGGTGATCACCGGCGGAGTCGCGTCGAGCAGGCTCCACGTGAGGTTGAAGGCGTTGCCGTTGGCCGCGCCGGCGAAGCCGACGACGCGGATCAGGTAGGTCGTGCCGCCGGCGACCGGCAAGGTGACCTGCGAGCCGGGCGTGCACCCGACCGGGCCGTCGTTGTTGCACGAGCCCGCGATCTCGTTGCTGACGGTCAGGCTCGGACACGACGAGTGCACCGACAGGACCGTGTCGTACGAGCCGCAGGTCCCGAGGGTCAGGCTGCCCGTGCACGGCGCCGTGTAGGCGTACCAGACGTCGAAGAAGCCGTACGAGCCGTTGCACGAGGGCATCGCCGCCGCGGCGGTGTTGTTCTCGCTCGTGGCGCCGACGGTGGTGCCGCCGACCGAGCCCGAGAGTCCGGCGATCGTCGCCGGGCTCGAGCACAGGTCGTTCGCCGGCGTCGGGTTGCCCGTCGCCGTCAGCGTGAAGTTCCCGGTCCCGGAGAACGGCGCCACGAGCACGCGGTAATCGACGCCCGCCAGGGCGACGAACGAGACCTTCGACTGGAACGGCGATCCCTGGATGTCGTCGTTGGCCGTGACGCACGTCAGCGCGCCGCAACCCGAGGAACCGTCGAACACCCAGACCTTCGAGTCGTAGGCCGAGGCCAGCGTGTCGAGCGTCACGGTCTGCGTCGTCGGGACCGTGAGGCGGTACCAGACGCCGCTCGTGTACGTGAAGTTCTGCGAGCCGCTGCCCAGCGGCCCGACGCACGCCGGCGGCGCCGGCGATTCGGCGGTGGCTCCGACCGTGGTGCCCAGGTTCACCGAGGGCACCGTGATCGCGATGCCGCCCGAGCAGGCGTCGTTGTCCAGCGTGGCCGAGGCCTTGATCTGGAACGTGCCGGTCGCGAGGCCCTTGTTCGACACTCGGACGAAGTACGTGCCCGGCGTGAGGCCGGAGATCGAGAGGCACGAGCTCGTCGCGCCGCACGGCGTGCCGCCGCAGTCGTCGTTGCAGCCGAGCTGCGCTCCGCCGCACGTGGCGTACACGGACAGGACCGTGTCGATCGCCGAGCCGCACGTGTCCACGCTCAGCGTGCTGCTGGGCGCGGTGAGCGCGACGCGGTACCAGACGTCCAGGCCGCTCGCGTCGCAAGCCGACGTGCCGTCCTGGTTCGTCTGGCCGTTGATCAGGCCCGTGATCGCGGCGGCGCCCAGCGTCAGGCTGGTCGCGTTCGCGCACAGGTCGTTCGCCGGCGGGCCGCCCAGCTGGACGGTGGCCGTGTAGTTGTAGGAGTAGGCACCCGGGAAGACGCCGCCGAAGAGGCCGGTCGGAGCGCCGATCTCGAGGATCCGCACCGCGTACCAGTTGCCGGCCGTGACCGCGGTCGACACCGTGGTCGTGCTACAGCGGTTCGAGATCGGAGACTGCGCGACCAGCGTGTTCGTGCTGCACGTGCCCGTGGGCCCGAGCTGGCGGATCTCGGCGATCCCCTGGAACTGCGCCGTCAGCGAGACCGTGAGCGCGTCCGTGGCCGCCGCCTGGAAGCGGTACCAGTCGACGTCGCGGTTCGCGCCGAAGCCGCGGGCCGTGCCGCGCAGCGTCGCCGCCGGGAAGCTCGGGGTCACGGCGCGGAACAGACCCGGCGTGCTGTCGCACCCGTCGTTGTTCTGCGGGCCGAATCCGGGCTCCAGCTCGACCGTGTTCACCGGTCCGAGGTTCGGAGCGCACACCGTCACCGGCAGCGCGGTGCTGCACGGAACGCCGCTGTCGCTGATCGTCAGGGTGAAGGCGTTCGTCTGCGCCCCCGTGCTGAACGAGGCCGAGTAGATCCAGTACGGAGCGCCGGCGACGGAGCACCACGAGGCGCTGGCCAGCGTGCCGCAGTTGTCGTCGCCCGCGGCGACCTGGGTCATGCCGTCGCAGGTGCCGCCGAAGACGAGGATCACCGAGTCGAACGTGGGCGTCGTCGCGCAGTGCGCCGCCGTCAGCGTGTTGCCCGTGCCCGTGACCTGGTGCCACAGACCGCGGCGGTTGCTGATGCCGGTGGTCGGGGCGATCGGGCTCGAGGTCGTCGGGTTCGTCTCCGTCGTCGCGCCGGTGAGGTTGCCGCTCACCGTGACCGCCGGCGTGTACGGGCCCGCGACGAGGGTCGCGCCGACGCAGTTGTCGTTGTCGGGCGTCGCCGACGGGTTGACGAGCAGCATCGCGTAGCTGCCGCCCGTGCTGGCACCGGCCGCGTAGCTCACGGGCAGCGCGTAGGTGCCGACCGCCTGGGCCAGCGGGACCACGAGCGAGGTCGAGTACAGGCCGTCGCCCGCGATCTCGTCGCCGCCCACGCCGGCGTCGTTCAGTGCCTGCGCCGCCGAGCCGCCGATCGCCGCGAGGTTCACCGTGACGGTGGTGCCGCCCGGCGTGACGAGGGACGCGCAGTCGTAGACGTCCGCGACGATGCGGACCGTCTGTCCGCCCTCGACGAGGTACGGGAAGGCGACCGCCGTGCCCGACAGGCCGCTGTTGACCGTCGTCGCCAGGTTGCGCGGCGTCGGCCAGTCGTTGGCGAAGTCGGCCGCGTTGTTGTCGACGTCCTGGACGCCGCAGGTGAGGCGCCAGATCGCGTGGTTGCTCGTGGAGCCCGGCGCGTTGTTGGCAACCGCGCCGCCGACGAACGGCTCGCGCCAGTTCGCGCCGGTGCCGAAGCCGACGAAGTCCACGATCGGCGCGCCCGAAGGCGTGCCGCCCGTGAGCGCGACGTTCGTGCTCGTCAGCGCGATCTTGTTGCCCACCGTGGCGGACGAGCTGAGGTCGAACGTGCCGGTGGCGTCCGTCGCCGGGAGCGCCGGCGCGACGACGCTCGTGCCCGTCGCCAGGCCGACCAGGTAGTACTGGCCCGGGTTGACCGTGCCGTTCAGCGTGACGACCGTCCACGTCGTGCCGGTGGATGTCGTCATCTGCAGGCCCCAGTTCGTCATCGTCTGCGCGACGTTGCCGGCGTTGTAGAGCTCGACGTAGTCGCGCGTGAGCGGCGCGCCGACCTGGCCGCCGCCGCCGAAGACCTGGCTGATCTTCATGGCCGGGGCGCCCAGGACGACGGTCACCGTCATGGAGCAGTTCGCGCTGTTGCCGCACGCGTCCGTGACCGTGAAGACCACGGTCGTGACGCCGATCGGGTACAGGCCCGACGCATTCGCGGTGCCGTTGAACGAGTTCGTCACCGTGAAGCCGGAGCAGTTGTCGTTCGCGATGGCCGGCGGGACCACGACGGCCGTCGGACCCGTGCCGATGACCGAGATGTTGGCCGGGCACGAGATCGTGGGCGCGATCGGATCGATCCGCGTGGAGTAGACGGCCATGCTCGAGTTGCTGGCGCCGTCCGTGTAGGTCAGCGTGATCGTCGCGCTGCACGAGCCGGTCGTGACGACGCTCGACGGCGCGAGCGCCCCCGAGCAGTTGTCGACGGCCGTCGTGGCCGCGATCGCCGCGGCCTCCGCGGCGGATTGCGTCGCGTAGCAGCTCGCGATCGAGCCCTGCGTGATCGAGGGCGGCGTCGTGTCGCTGACCGAGAAGCTCGTGCTGCACGTGGCCGTGTTGCCCGAGCCGTCGGTGACCGTGACGACGACCGCGGTCGTGCCCAGTCCGACCGGCGTGCCGGCCGCGGGAACCTGCGTGATCGTCAAGGGTCCGCAGTCGTCCGAGGCGACGGTCGACGCGGTGAAGTCCGGCAGAGCGGCCGTGCAGCCGATGCCGGCCGAGGCCGAGAGCGAGGGCGCGCAGGTCGTGATCGTCGGCGGCGTCGTGTCGACGCCCGCGTTCACCGTGGCGCCGACCGTGGCGGTCGAGCCGTTGGCGTCGGTGACGGTGACCGAGTACGCGCCGGCCATCACGCCGACGAGGTCCTCGGTCACGGCACCGTTCGACCACAGCCAGGCGTACGGCGTGCTGCCGCCGCTGGTCGTCACGTCCACCGCGCCGTTGCTGCCGCTGGGGCAGGTCAGGTCCGTGACGCTCGTCAGGACGATCGAGACCGGCGTGCCGACGCAGACGCCGGAGACCGGCTGGAATCCGGCGGTGACGAGGTCGCTGTCCGCGCCCGAGACGAGCCACGGCGTGTACGTCACCGGCCCGCTCACGAGCGGCTGGATGAGCTGGCTCGCGGCCGTGCCGTACCAGTTGCACGTCGCGTCGAGGTTCCCCGTGTCGAGGTTCTCGATCGCGTAGGTGGCCGACCCCGTGAGGCTGTTGTCGTGCGCGACGAGCGTCGTGTCGCCGGTCGTGCCGCTTGCGCGGATGCCGACGCCGTTGCCCGACAGGTCGCAGTTCGCGATCGACGCCGCGACGGTCGAAGCGTTCGTGTTCGCCGGGTCGTCGACGACGAGGATGCCCTCGAGCGCGGCGCCGTTGATGGTCACGCGCTCGATGGCGTAGCTGCTCGAGTCCGCGTCGCCGTAGCTGTCGTAGTTCGTGGCCACCACGCCCTGCTGACCGCCGGTGACCGTGCCGCCGGTGACCGTGATGGTCGACGTGGTCGGCGCGTTCCACAGGTTGTAGCCGCGCTCGAAATCGGTCGCGTCGTTGTCGTCGATGGTCAGCGAGACCGCCGACAGCATGCTCCACACCTCGATGCCGCGGCTGCCCGCCGAGCCCGGCGAGAGGTTCGTGACGGTGTTGCCCGTCACCGACCAGGTGGAGGCGTTGGCGTAGTGCAGGTTGACCAGGATGCCGCCGACGTCCGTGTACGTCGCGTCGCCGGCGATCGCCTGCGTCTGCGTCGTGATCGTGTTGTCGGCGATCGTCGCCGACGAGCCGAGCGGCTTGGCCTGGTAGAAGTTGTTCGTCTGCACGCCGCGCCACGCGTCGACGATGCAGTTCGCCTCGATGGCGGCGTAGTAGTCGTCGTACACGAGCACGCCGGCCCAGTACGGCACGTTCTCGACCCGGTTGTGCTCGACGCGTCCGGCCAGCGCCGGCCCGCCCGTCGAACCGAGGGCGATGCCGAACTGGAAGACGTTCTCGACGATGTTGTTCCGGACGACGAGGCCGTCGCCGGGCGTAGGCGCCTCGGACGAGATGCCGACGTCCACGTCGGGGTTGGCGCCGTTCGCCGTGAAGGGCGAGGTCAGGCTCGGGTTGTCGCCGTCGAACGTGAAGCCGTCGATGACCACGTTCGGCGCGCTCACGGTGACGAAGAGCGTCGTTCCGGCGAGCGTCGCGGTCCCGCTGGCGGGGATGACGATCGTCTCGGCCCCGCGCGAGCCCGTGCACGGATCGACGCCGGCGTTGGCCCCGTTCAGGGTGATCGTGGTCGGGATCGAGAGGTTCTCGGCGTACGTGCCCGCGCCGACGGTGATCACGTCACCCGCGCTGGCATCGTTGATCGCCGCCTGGATCGTGCAGAAGTACGTGTTCTGGGTGACGTTGAAGACCGGACCGGCAGCGATGTCGTCCACGGTGCCGTTGCAGTCGTCGTCGACCAGGTTGAAGCAGATCTCGGGCGCGCCCGGGTTCACCGCGGCGTCGTTGTCGTCGCAGTCACCCGCGGTCGCGACGTAGCCCATCGGGGCCGAGCAGGCGAGTTGCGTGACCGCCGCGTTGCCGTAGCCGTCGCCGTCCACGTCCTCGTAGAACGTCAGCTGCACGTCGGGGTTGCCGCAGCCGCACAGGCCCGGCGCGATCTTCAGCGGGTCGGCCGGACAACCGTCCTGGCAGTCGATCGTGCCGTCGAGGTCGGTGTCGGGGCTCGTGACCGAGAACGAGCTCAGGCAGGTCGCGGTGTTGCCCGCGCCGTCCGTCGCCGTGATCGTGATCGCCGTCGCGCCCAGCCCGACGACCGCGCCGGCGGCCGGGACCTGCGTCAGCACCACCGTGCCGCAGTTGTCGCTGGCCGACGTCGTCGCCGTGAAGTCGGGGACCGAGGCCTGGCAGACGTTGTCGGCGAGCGCCGACTGGATCGGCGCACACGTCGCGATCGTGGGCGGCGTGTTGTCGGTGACGGTGAAGCTCGCGCCGCACGTCGCCGTCTGACCGCCCGGGTCCGTGGCGGTGATGGTCACGTTCGTGACGCCCGGTCCGACCAGCGTGCCGGCCAGGGGCGACTGCGACAGCGTGGCCGTGCACTCGTCCGTGGCCGTCGTCCCGGCCGTGAAGTCGGGCACCGCCGCCTGGCAGGCGGCGTCGGCGAACGCGCTCTGCGCCGGGGCGCAGCTCGTGATGCTCGGCGGCGCGTCCGTCACGGTGAAGTTCGCGTTGCACGTCGCGGTGTTGCCCGCGCCGTCGGTCGCCGTGATCGTCACGACCGTGACGCCCGCGCCGACGAACGTGCCGGCGGCCGGGGATTGCGTGATCAGGGGCGCGCCGCAGGCGTCGGTCGCGCTGGTGAGCGCGGCGTAGTCCGGAACGGCCGCGTCGCACGAGCCCCCGCTCACGGGGACCGACGTGCCCGACGCGCACAGCGTGATCGTCGGCGGCGTCGTGTCGCTGACGGTGAAGGTCGTGCCGCACGTCGCCGTGTTGGACGCGCCGTCCGTCACCGTGATCGTGACCGGCGTCGCGCCGAGCCCGACGGTCGTGCCGGCCAGCGGCGACTGGGTGATCACGATGCCCGAGCAGTTGTCGCTCGCGACCGTGGTCGCGGTGAAGTCGGGCACGAGCGCCTGGCACGAGCCGTTGGCCGACGCGATCTGCGGCGGAGCGCAGGTCGTGATCGTCGGCGGCGTGACGTCGGGCAGGCTCCACGTCAGCGTGAACGCGTTGCCGGCCGCCGCGCCGTTGTTGCCCACGACGCGGATCAGGTACGTCGACCCGCCGGTGACCGCGAGCACGTACTGCGAGCCCGGCGTGCACCCGACCGGACCGTCGTTGTTGCACGCGCCGCTGATCTGATTGTTGACCGTCGCGGTCGGGCACGTCGTGTGCACCGAGAGGATCGTGTCGTACGAGCCGCACGTCGACAGCGTCACGTTGCCCGTGCAGGGCGCGGTGTAGCTGTACCAGACGTCGAAGAAGCTGTAGGCGCCGTTGCAGCTCGGCAGCGCCGCCGAAGACGTGTTGTTCTCGCCCGTCGCGCCGACCGTCGTGCCGGCGATCGAACCGGCCGTGCCGCCGATCAGGGTCGGCGTACCGCACGAGTCGTTCGCGGGCGTGGCCGCGCCGCTGGCGGTCAAGGTGAACGCACCGGTCGTCGTGCTGAACGGTCCGACGAGGACGAAGTAGTCGACGCCGGCCGTCGCGACGAAGGCGACCTTGGACTGGAACGGCGTGCCCTGGATGTCGTCGTTGAACGTGACGCACGAGAGCGCGCCGCACGTGCCCGTGTACACCCAGACCTTCGTGTCGTAGGCGGTCGCCAGCGTGTCCAGCGTGACCGTCTGCGTGGATGCGACGTTGACGCGGTACCACACGCCGGCGGTCTGGGTCAGGCTCTGGCTGCCGGAGCCCGTCGGCCCGTTGCAGGCGGGCGGCAGCGGCGATTCCGCGGTGGCGTTGACCGTCGTGCCGTTCGTCACCGAGGGCACCGCGATCAGCGTCGCGCCCGAGCAGGCGTCGTTCGCCGGCGGCGCGGCGAAGTCGAACGTGAAGCCGTAGTTGACGGTCGGCTCCGACGTGCTCCAGTTCGCGACGAGGATCCAGTACTGCGTCCCCGCGGTCATCGCGAACGTCGAGGTCTCCGGATCGGAGCACGCGACCTGCGTGAGCGTTCCGCAGCTGCCGGTGAAGATCGCCGTCGCCGTGTCGGCCGACGAGGTCTCCGCCAGGTTGGCGACGCCGTTCGTGGCCGGCGTGTAGGTGAACCAGACGCCGTTGTTCGCGGTCGTGCCGCTGTTGCACGTGACGTCGAGGTCGTCGGTCGCGTCGAGGCCGCGCACCGCGCTGGCCGGAGCCGTGTAGGGCGTGGACGTGATCGCGACCGCGCCCGCGCAGACGTCGTTGGCCGGCGGAGGCGCGGGCGGCGCGATGACGAAGGTGCCCGTCGCCGTCCCGACCGTGTTGAACGAGCCGAGCCGGATGTAGTACGTCGTGCCGGACACGACCGAGGCCGTCGCCAGGGACTCGTTCGCGCCGCACGCGCCGCCGCCGTCGACGCACGAGATCTGCGTCAGCGAACCGCACGTGCCCGAGTAGATGCCGATGACCGAGTCCCAGCCCGAGGGCGTGTTGGACGCGCCGGCCTGGTTGGCCGGGCAGTTGGTCACGTTCACGACGCCGGTCGTCGTCGCGGTGTACGCGTACCAGACGTCCTTCGTGATCGAGCTGCAGGCCGCCGGGCTGGTCGTGTCCGTGGCGCCGGTCGTCGAGTAGGCGTTGACGCCGTCGAAGGCCGCGATCGCGCCGCCGCACTCGTCGTTCCCGGGCGGAGTCGGACGGACGACGAGCGTGTAGCTGCCGCCCGCGGGAGCCGCGCCCTTGCCGGCGACGCGGATGCGGTAGGTCGTGCCCGCGGTGAACGTCGTCGACAGGAACGACTGCGTGCCGCAGCTGTCGTCGTTGCAGGCGACGACGGCGCTGCCGCACGTCGTGTACACCTCGAGGACCGTGTCCTGCGTCGTGCCCGTGCACGTGGAGACGTCCCACGAACCGCTCGTCGCCGGGGTGATCGCGAACCAGACGTCCTTGCCGACCGACGTGCCGCAGGCCGTCGCCGATCCGTCGAGCGTCGCCAGCGCGTTCGTGCCGCTGACCCCGCCCGCTCCCGTGCCGGCGGCGGCGATGGTCGTCGCGCTGGCGCAGTTGTCGTTCGCGGGCGGCGAGCAGTTGGAGAGGTTCGAGCTGAAGAGGCGGGCCGTGTTGGCCAGGGCCGCGAACGTGCCGCCGGCGACGGACGTGCCGACGAGCCCGCTCATGTCCTCGACGCCGATCGTGGCCGCGAAGGCCGGCGTGGTCCCCGTCGTGTTGAAGGCGCCGTAGCGCACTTCCACGTCGCCCGTGTCCTGGTAGAGGATCGCCTGGAACGTCAGGTTGTCCGGCGTCGTCGTGCTCGACGCGCGCGTCGAGACCTTGTTCCACTGGACGATGAAGCGGTTCGGGCTCGTCTTCTGCTGCGTGTAGACGTGGGCGCCCGGAACGGAAGCCACGGGCCGCACGAACATGTCCATCCACAGCGGGGCGATGATGTTGTTCGTCGTCGTGGAGTTCGGGATCGTCGTGTTCGTGAAGGCGGTGGCCGTCGTCCCCGGCAGGAACGTGACGTGGCCGTTCACGCCGACGGAGATGTTCGTGTAGCGGTTGCCGAAGAACGGCATCGGCGTGCCGAGCACGAGGCTGACCGCGCCGTCGTCGGAGTTGTCGAGAGCGGCCTGGATCGTGCCCGTGCCCGAGATGTCGTCGAGCGCGTTCGCGGGCGAGCTCACCGCGTAGGACGCTGCGCCGAGCAGGGAGAAGTCGCCCTGGTAGGTCCCGGTGCACGCACCCGAGGTCGTGTACGTCCCGATGCCGCCGTTGCAGCAGGCGCCCGTCGCGGTGCAGTTGAACGCGGCCGAGCTCGTGTTGCGCGGTGCCGGCGTCGCGGCGGTGAAGTCCGCGGCGTTGTCGTGCGTCTGCTGGCAGCCGCTGTTCGCGCGGAACGCGGCCAGGGACGAACTCAACGTCGGCGCGGAGCTCCCGCCCTCGTATCCGAACCCGGTCGTCGTCGAGAGCGTCGTCTGACCGTAGCCGACGAAGTCCTGGATGTTGTTCGTGCCGATCTGGAAGGCGAGCTGGGCCGGCAGCGCCGCCGTGGCGCTCACCAGCGCGACCTTGCCCGCCGAACCGGACATGTCGTTGTTCGTCGCGACGGTGAAGTCGGCGGTGAACGTCGCCCCCGTCGCACCCGACGTCGTCATCGCGATCAGGAAGTACCCGCCCGGCGCGATCGTGCCGGCCGTGATCGTGCGCGCGGCCCAGCTCGACCCCGCCGACGACGCGTACTGCACCGACCAGTTGGCCAGGTTCACCGCGCTCGCGCCGCGATTGTGCAGCTCGACGAAGTCGCGGTTGTACGTCGCGCCCGTGGTGTTGCTGCCGCCGTACACCTGGCTGATGACGACTTGCTGCGCCTCCGCGCCGCGGATCAGCGCGAGGCTGCCGAGCACGAGCAGCGCCAGCGTCGTCAGGGATCGACGCGCAGACGGAGCGAGGACGTCGAAGGAACGGGAGACCAGGTCGCGAACACGCGTTTCGGAGAACATGAACGGGGGGGCTCTCGGTCGAGACTGCGACGCTCGCGACGCCCGTTCGGCGGGCGTGGAGTTCGCGGGGAGGACGGGAAGTCCTCGGGGAACGGGAAATAGCGAGTCTGTCCCGTCTTCCGGAACCCCGCAAGGTCCCGCTCGACGCCGGACGCGCGAACGCGCTTCACCCCGTCGGCGGCACCGGGTTAGGCTTCCTCGCGCCGGAACCTCGGATGCCGTCCAGACTCCTCCTTCTCCTGGCGTTGATCGCGGCCGCGGCCGTGGCCGCAGCTCTCTTCCTGTACGGAGGCCGGATGTCGCCCGCCGCCGTCCCGAGCGGTTCGGCCGGGTCCCGCGCGATGCCGGCCGCGCAATCGGACGACGCGCTGGAGCGCCCGCCGGAGATCCCGGACTCCCGGACGAGCGACTCTCCAGAGCCGGCGCTTCCAACCGAGCGCGTCGCCGACTCGACGGCCCCCCTCCCGCCGCGCGTCGTCGAACCCGACCCCGACCCGCGCGACGAGAACTACCCGCCCGCGGGCGGGATCGCCGCCACCGCGGCGGTCGTCCTGGGCGGAGCCGAAGCCTTCGCCGCGGCCTACGAGAAGTACGGGGCGACGGAACGGGCCGAACGGATGCTCGAGCTCGAGACCGCGCTCGCGGAGTACGTGCACGGCGAACCGAAGGACGAGCTCGGACAGGCGCGCTACGCCGCGTTCAAGGACGAACTCTACTGGTGGCGCGAGAACCGCCGGTGAGCCGCGCTCACTGGTGGAACGGCCGCCCGGCGCGGTACAGCGCGAGCTGCGCTGCGAAGTTCGACGCGCCGCGCTCGTCGCCGCGCGCGCGCGCGATCTCGATCGCGCGCGTCGCGACGCGCACGGCGTCTTCGAAGCGCCCCGCCTCGGCGTAGGCGGCCGCGAGCGTGCTGCAGAGCACGTCGTTCTCCCCCGCCGCGGCATCGCGCGCGAGCTCCGCGAGCCGCACGGCCTGTGCACCGTCGCGGTGCGCCGCCTCGGCGTGCGTCGCGCGGATCCAGGCGATGTTGTTCAGCGCATCGAGATCCCGCGGCGCACGCACCAGGAGCGCGTCGTAGGCGGCGATGCCCTCCTCCACGCGCCCCTGCAGCGTGCGCACGATCGCCATCGAACGCAGCGTCTCGATCTCGCCCGGCTCGAGCTCGAGGGCGCGCTGGAGGTGCGCGCCGGCCTCGTCGAGACGGCCACGCGCGGCGAGCAGCGCGCCGAGCTTGGCGTGCGCGGCAGCGAAGTCCCCGTCGATGCGCAGCGCGGCCTCGTACTCGGGGATCGCATCGTCGCTGCGCCCGGAGTGCTCCAGCGCCCAGCCCAGGTTCTGGTGCGTCTCCGCCGTCTCGCGCGCGCGCAACGCGGCGCGGAAGTGCTCGATCGCCTCGGCGTGACGGCCGAGGCTGCCCAGCGCGCTGCCCAGGTCGTTATGGGCTTCGAGCAGGTCGGGGACCAGCCGCAACGCCTGCTCGAAGTGCACGATCGCGGCATCGACCTCGCCGGCGGCAAACAGCGCGTTGCCCAGGTTCTGGTGCGCGACCGCGTTCGGCTCCGTGACCGCGAGCGTGTGCGCGAAGAGCGTGCGCGTGTCCTTCCAGCGCGCGGTCTGGCGCGCCGTCGCGACCCCGCAGATCGCGAGCGCGGCCGCCGCGGTCGCCGGGACCACGATGCGTGCCGAGGCCGACCGCGCGGCGACGTCGGAGACGATCCACACCGCGGCGATGCCGAGTCCGATCGACGGGATGTACGTGTAGCGGTCGGCCAGCGCCTGCGCGCCGACCTGCACGATGCCGATCACGGGCACGAGCGTCCCGAGGAACCACAGCCACCCGACGAGCACGCTCGGCCGGCGCTCGCGCAGGCGCCAGGCGCAGACCGTGGCCAGCGCCAGGACGGCCGCCGCGCCCAGCACCCGGTACGTCGGCGTCGCGAGGGCGAGCGGGTAGTAGACGGCCAGGTCGTGCGGCGCGATGGTCAGCTCCAGATAGCGCGCGTACGCGACCAGCGCGTTCGCGAGGCGCGGACCCAGCGTGTGCGCCTGCGAGTCCATCACGGCGCCCGCCGCGTCCTGGACGACGTACGTGACCACGCTCGAAGCGAACGCGAGCGCGAACAGCGGCGATTTCTCGCGCCAGCGCGGCCACGCATCGCGTCCGATCAGCGGCCAGCGCGCTCGCCCGAGCGGCCACACGTCCAACAGGAGCAGCACGAAGGGCAGCGTGACGAGCATCGGCTTGGCCAGGAGTCCGAGCACGAACGCCGCGAGGAGCAGTCCGTACCGCGCGCGCGTCGGTCGCACAGTCCAGCGCCGGTACGCGGCCAGCGCGAGCAGGAAGCAGAGCGTGCTGAGCACGTCCTTGCGCTCCGAGATCCAGGCCACCGACTCGACGCGCAGAGGGTGGAGCGCGAAGAAGGCCGCGACGAACGCGCTGCGCCACCAGGCCCCCGTGTACGCCGAGAGCACCGTGCACACGAGCAGCGCGTTGGCGACGTGCAATCCCAGGTTCACGAGGTGCGGCCCGCGCGGATCGAGCCCGAAGACCTCGCAGTCGAGCATGTGCGAGAGCGTGGTGAGCGGGTGGAAGTTCCCTCCGTGGGGATGCGTGAACATCCAGCGGAAACCGTCGAGCGTCAGCCCGCCCGCCACGTGCGGGTTGCGCAGGGCGTAGGCCGGATCGTCGAACAGGATCCAATCCGCGCCCGCCACGCCGCGGAACGCGGCGATCGTCGCGGCGGCCAGGAGGATCAGCGTGAGCCAGCGCCACGACGCCCGGACCGAGACCTCGGCTCGGGAGGGCGTCGCTTGTGCGCGGGACATCGCGCGGAGAGTACTGCACGTCGGACCCCGCCTCACCTGCTCGTGCTCGCCGCCGCGCCGTCGGGATCTCCGTGCGCGCGCGCACGCACGGCGTGTGCTCGGCGTGCCGGGCACCGTATGCTCCCTGCGGCGTGCCGGCCGGAGCTCGTGCGCGCGGCGAGCGAACACCGAACCGTGGCACAGCCGAAGGTCGCGAAGCGGAGTGAGCCGGCGCCGGGCCGTCTGCGCCAGCACGCGCCGGCATCCCCGCCGCCATCCCCGGCGGCGCCGGACGCGCGCTCTCCGCGCGGCGCGACGCCGTGGCTCGTCGCCTTCGCGATCAGCGCCTGCACGTGGATCGCCTTCCAGCCGGCGCTCGCGGGCGGCTGGCTCGACTGGGACGACGTCCCGCTCTTGATCGAGCAGCAGCGCTGGCGCGGTCTCGCGTTCGAGAACGTGCGCTGGATGTTCACGACGTTCCACATGGGGCCGTACCAGCCGCTGTCGTGGCTGAGCTACGCGCTCGATCACGAGCTGGGCGGGCTCGACCCGCGCCACTACCACGCGACCAACAACCTCCTGCACGCGGCCGCGGCCGCGTGCCTCTACCTGGTGGCGCGCGAGCTGTTCGCGCTCGGTCGGCGCGCCGTGGAGCCGCTGGCCGGTCCCTCGTGGTGGACCGAGGTCGCGGCCGCGTTCGCCGCGCTCTCCTGGGCTGCGCATCCGCTGCGCGTCGAGTCGGTGGCCTGGATCACGGAGCGACGCGACGTGCTCTCCGGCCTCTTCTTCCTCCTGTCCCTCCGGAGCTGGCTCGCGCATGCGCGCGCTGTCGATCCCGGTCGAGCCCGCCGGGCGCGACGGTGGGCCCTCGCGTTCTTCGCGGCCAGCCTGCTCGCGAAGGGCCTCGGGCTCGTCCTCCCCTTCCTGCTCCTCGTGCTCGACGTGTGGCCGCTGCGGCGTCTCGGCGACGAGGCCGGGTCCCGCGGCTCCAGGCTGCTCGCCCTGGCGCGCGAGAAGTGGCCGTTCTTCGCTCTGTCGCTCGCCGCCGCCGTGTTGGCCGTGATCGGTCAACGTGCGACGGGAGCGCTGGTGGGGATCGAGCGGCTCGGGATCGGCGACCGCTGCGCGCAGGCCGCGTACGGTCTCGTCTTCTACGTGCAGAAGACCGTGTGGCCGAGCGATCTCATGGTGTTGCATCCGATCACCGTGCCGTTCGACGCCGGCGCGCCGCGATTCGTCGCGGCCGGAGCCGTCCTGGTCGTCGCGGGGATCGCGCTGTGGACCACGCGCCGTCGGCTCCCGGCGATCGCGGCCGCGTTCGCCGCCTATGCGATCACCGTCGCGCCGGTGCTGGGCCTGATCCAGGCGGGATCGCAGCTCGTCGCGTCGCGCTACTCGTACCTCGGCACGATTCCGCTCGCACTGCTGGCCGGCGGCGGCGTGCTGGCCGTCGCGCGACGCCTCTCCGGCGCGCGCGGTGGGATCGCTCTCGCCGCGGCGTGCGCCGCGCTCGTGCCGCTCGCGCTCGCGACGCGTGCCCAGTGCGCGGTCTGGCACGACTCGATGTCGCTGTGGGAGCACGACCTCGCGATCGACCCCTCGTCCGCTCCCGCGCGACGCAGCCTGATCGCGGCCTGGCTCGACCGCGGGCGCGCGGCGACCGAGCCCGCGCTGCGTCGCGCGAGCCTCGAGCGCGCGCTCGCGGAATGCCGCGCGGGCACGGCGATCGCTCCCGACCCGATGTACTGGGTCGACGCGGCGAAAGCGCACGACCTGATGGCTCTCGACGACCCGGACGGGGCTCGCGCGCTGTGGGAGACCGCGGCCGACGAGTCGCGTGGCGCGGTCGAGCTCATGGAGCGCACCGGACGCCTCATCCCCGAGGTCTACGAGACGGCCGGCGTCCTCGCCTGCAAGCTGGAACGGCCCGCCGAGGCGGTGCCGTACTTCGAGAAGCTCGCGGCGGCCTCCCCGGGGAAGGTCGCGCCCCTCGGGATGCTCGCCGAGGCGCTGATCCAGGCCGCGAGACCGCGCGAGGCGCTCGCACCGCTGGCGGAAGCGCGACGCCTCGAGCCCGAGTCGAAGAGCGTCTGGCTGGCGCTGGGCGATGCGCACCGCGCGTCGGGCGAACGCGCGGAGGCGCTGGCCGCCTACCGGCGCGTCGTGGATCTCGCCCTGGGCGACGCGCGGGATCCCGACCTGGCCGCGGCGCGCGCGGCGATCGACGAGCTGTCGCACGCGCGCTGATCGCAGTTGGAGGCGGCACCCGGATTTGAACCGGGGAATAACGGATTTGCAATCCGCGTTGCCCGTGAACAAGCCGCGCGCCTGCCTCGACTTACGTTACCGCGTTTGCTGCCCCCACCACAACCCCCACCATTTCCGGGCGCGCCGAGCCGTGGCGTCGCTGCCAAGCCGTGATCTCAGAACTACCCACTCGCCATGCAGCGGAGTGTTCCAAGCGCCTCGCGCGGACGGGCCGGGATGCGTGCGGGCCCCCCAGCGTCGGGAAGCGTGCGAGCGCCCCGAGGCCGCGCTGCGACAGGGTGACACCGAGCCCATCTCCGGCGCAGGCGCGGCGATTCGCGATCGCGAGGTCAGTCGTGTGACGCACGCGGGCGCAGATTCCTCTGCCCGTGACAGCCTGTCACGCGAAGAAGGCGGAACCGGAGCGGATTGCAGCCGCCACGGTTCCGCGTGTGCCACGCGCGCTCTCGGCACGGGAGCGAACGGTCAACCCTGCTTCATCCAGGAGTCGACGTGTCCATCTCACCTCAGCGGTCCCCCATCGTCCACACCGAACCGGCGTGGAGAAGCCTCGCCCCGCCTAGCGGGAGAATTCTCCCGCGCTCAGGCGGTCCCGTCCTCCCCGACATCCCGCTCACCCGGATCGGAGTGACCGACACTCTGAAGCTCCGGCTTGAAGGTCCGATCTGCGAGAAGGACGTCAAGCGGCTCCACAAGACCGGCGAGTTCACGAGCAAGAGGTCGGGCCAACGCGAAGCCGTCAACACCACCGGGACTGTGAAGCAGCTCGGCCGCCAGAGCTTCCTCTGCCGACAGCGCGACGGACTGCGCATCTCGTCCTTCGAGAACTACTCGTTCGTCGAGTTCAGTGCTCCACGGGTGCTCGGTCTGTACAGCGACGAGCAGCACCTGATGTCCGAGACGGACCTCCGCCGAGCTGTCGACGCCTGCACGAACGACCTACTTCCGTGGTCGACCGAGTCTGCCCGCCTGTATGTGCCGCATGAGCCGTGGTCGATCCGTCGGCAAGACTTGGCGATCAACCTCGACGGCTCGATCAGCGAGTTGATCGAGGCCCTGCGTAAGTCGAAGCACTTCCTCGCCCGTGGTGCTGGGTCGACCGTGTTCGACGGGGCCGGAATCGGCTGGTACGGCACCGACTACGACATCGTGATCTACGATCCGAGCATCCGCCCGCCACGCGGAAGGCTCCGATCGGCGCAGCAGCACCAGTGCTTCCGACCGAACGCCGGAAGCCAACTCCGCATCGAGGCGCGCATGAAGAAGCAGCGGTCGGTCGAGAGGCTCGCCGCACTCTTCGATGTCGATGGTCGGGGGCTCCCGTATTCCGTCGAGCCCAAGTCGGGCGGTCGTCGGACCGTTCGCCTGCAGATCGACAACCACCTATGTCACCGCTTCCTTGCGCGGGCCGTCTCTGGACTTCGGGGAGCTTCGGCATCGCGACTCGATCCGTCCGCGTACAAGTCGTTCTGCTCCTACGCGCAACGGATGCTCCTGGCCTGCCATCCCGACGAGTGGTCGGTCGCGGAGTCCTTCCTGTCAGACGAGGTCCTGCGCGACCTCAGGAGGGACGTGACAGCGATTTCCCTGGAGCGACGCGGTCTCGACCTCCTCCGTCGGGCTTGGAGCAAGCGCCGTCTCAGTCCGCTCACCATGTGGCACGAACAGCAACGACGCGACCGCTGGGCACTGGACTCTGGCAGCGACATCTCACTCATTCCCGTCAGCGATCGCACGCTCGGCGTGCTTCGCGCACTGAACGCCTTCCAACCCCGACTCGGAGCACCTACCCGATGAACAGCAAGTCGAACAACACGCACGTCAATGCCGCAGCGGGCATTACCGCCCCTACGAACTCCGAGCCCTGTGCCGTGGTCACGACCTTCGTGGGAATGTCCCATACCCACGTCGACCTGGGTCTCCACGAGCAGTACAGCCTCGGCGTGCTCTCGAACATCAGCCTGGACGACATTGTCGTCGTGCCCGGCTTCAATCCGCGCGCTCATCCTGGGGACATCACGGACCTCACGGAGAGCATCGGCACTAACGGCCTGATGAATCCTCTCGTCGTTCGACCGGGACCGCGGGGATACTCGCTGGTCTGCGGCGAACGGCGCTATCGAGCACTGCGGTCCTTCGAGTGCAGCGGTCCCGTGCCGTGCATTGTCCGCAACGACTTGATGGGTGAGGACGCACGCAGCCTTGCCGTCGCCCTGGCGGACAACGTCGACCGACGGCACGGTGGCTCGACCCTGAACGCGATCGAGATCGGCCGCGGCCTGCTCAAGCTCTTCGACGCAGGCTGGCATCCGTTGACGATCCGCGAGCAGACGGGCATCACTCCTTCCGCGGCGCACAAGGCGATCGAACTCGTCCACGCCCCCGCCGACGTGCGCAAGAAGGTGGTGGCCGGTCTCAACCCGAGCGCCGCGCTGGAATACGCGAAGCTGAACAAGGAGATCCGTGCCGCAGTCGGCAAGGAGATCACGAGGCACACGACCGTGCTGGACATCCGACGCATCCGCGTCGCGTACCAGGGCCACGCGACGCTTGCCGTGCATGCTGACCTCGCGGGTGCCCCGAAGGTCTATGCGACTGCCTGGAGGCGCACCTGGGAGAAGCGTCACACGTTGCAGTACCTGTGCGCAAACCTCGTAAACGCTGCACCCGAACAGGTCGGAACGATCGATCACGTTCAGGTCGAGGGCACGGTGGCTACGCTCCTGTGGGACCGCGGTGATCTCGTTGAACCGTTCGCGCCGGAAGCGAGCCCCGACAAGCACGCAAAGGACTTCCACGCTCGGATGAAGGCGCGCGCCGTGTTCGACGCACTCGTAAAGTCGGAGGCTGCCAAGGCCGCGAATTCGTGAGGGCCTGTGTGTGTGGTCTTCGACCTCTAGGGCTGTTCGCGCGTGACAGCTTGTCACGCACGCACCTCGGTCGATCACTGCGACGGCTTGTGTTCCCTCATCGTTCAACGCGGATACAATGCTCGTCGACGAGTGTGGGCCGACGTGAACCCGTGGCGCACTTCACCTCCATGTGAGGCCAACTCGTAGCTCAGCAGCACGAAGCCCGGCAATCGGCGACTCGTCGCCCTTGAGGACCCTGATGAACATCCCCTTCCTCCCAGATGCTCGAAGTGCCGACCCGCTGCGCCGAATTGTTCAGCAGGCCGCTGCGCGTTCGGGGCTGAGCCCCCAGCACGTCGCCATCATCCTCAGTCACGGGCTGGAAGGCATCGCGGACGAGGTCTCGAAGGGCCGAGTCGTGACGCTGCCAGGATTCGGCGCGATTTTCCCCGTGACCCGAACTACTCGCGCTCGCGGGACGAGAACGAAGGTCACGCAGACCGTCGTCCGGTTCAGCGCCGCTCGCGGTTTCCGCGAGCAGGTCCGTCACGGCGCTCCGCCGAGCGAGACGGGACGTCGTCGCTACGTCCGCCACATGCGAAACCACGCCCTCGGTGGACCTGAAGGCCGCTGCTCGGAGCGCACGTTCACGGCCGCGCGAGCGTTTCGTGAAGCCATCGCGTCGCAGCTTGGGGGCGAGGTCTCGTTCGACTAGGCCGCGAGCGCGTGTCACGCTGCGGGTGCGTCATCCGCCTGCTTCGACGTCTCCATCGACGGGGGGAGCTAGGAAGACGGCGTGGAGATCACCAGCGCGCAAGGCGACGCACCGCCGATGGAGATCCGATCGACGAGGTCCGCTCTGTCCCGCCCGCGGGCTCTCATGCGTGACAAGCTGTCACTCGCACCGGCGCGCCAAGCACCCGCTGCCCTCGTGGACCTGAGCGCGTCTTCGACAGCGAGGTAGTAGACCGCTCCGCGGCCTCGGGCCGAGCGTGCTGCTACCCTCTGTCCTGGGGCGTTTCGGGGAAGAACGAGCGCATCGACACGCCGTACAACAGGCACAGGTCGGCGAGGTCGACCGCCTGGACCTTCCGCTCGCCGCACTCCAGGCGATGGCAGAAGTTCGACGGTCGCTTCATGCGTCGGGAGACTTCGAGCTGGGTGAAGCCCGCGGCCTCCCGTGCGGCCTTCAGGCGCTTCAGGAAGCGTTGGTATCGCGGGTCGTAGATCGAGTCGGCCACCGGGTGGGAGCCCGGCGAAACGGCGATTCAAGACGGTCCGCTCGGGGAGCCGAAACGTATGGATTGCCCCTGGCAGTACGGTTTTCGTACTGCCTTTCGGGGAACCACGCGCGACCTGACACGAGGTGCTCCCATGACTCGACGACTCGCCCCGATCACCAACGGCTCGCTACCCCGATCACGATGGGGCCGAGCCACCCTCGGTCTCTCCGCAGGTGCGATCCTGGTCACCGTCGGAGTCATCGCCGCCAGCGCAACTTCCCGGAACCCGCACGAGTCAACATTGCGGGCGAGCGAGTTCCACGTTGGAAGCCACGACGCCGCGAGCGAGCGCCCTGCGAGCACGCCCCCCACCCATAACCAGACAGCGGGCAGGCAAGACGCATCGCGAGAGACCAGGGTCGCCGAGTCTCCGCTCCTGGCGAGCGTTCGGTCTTTCGCGGACCAGCACTCGGTCGCGATCGTCCGTGGGTTCGATCGCACCGCCCTGGACGCCGCACTACGGCGCACCGTCGAGCTTCAGCGTGAGGTGAGGTCGAACGAGGCGCTGCTTCGTGCCGAACTTGCCGGTCCCACACGCGCGGGGCTCTTCCGGGTGAGCGGTGAGATCAAACAGCGTCAGGCGGACCGGCTGACGGTCTGGGGCTACGCCATCCCCGACAACGCCGACAGCAACCAGCTCGGGGCGCACATGCAAGAAGCGAACATCCTGGTCGAGGCTCCCCGCAACGAGGGCATCGTCGGCGGAATCCGGTACGAGGGCGTGCATCGCTACGTCCGTGAGTCGTCAGGGACGAATTCCTTCGGCGCGTCCGTGCCGGTCTCCGTGTACGGCTCGATCCCGAAGGAGGTCGAGGTGCGACAGACTGCGCTGCAGGAGCGACTGGCGGCGCTCGCCGACGCATCCCGCAGCCTCGGATCGGTGTACGCGCGCACCCGACGGGCGGTGCTCGCGCTGTCGGAGAACAGCCGCGAACCGCGCGATGCTGTGGAGCCGCTCGTTCGCGCGGTCGACGCACTGTTGGCGACCGAGATCGACGAGGGGCAGTTTTCGAAGCCGGACCCGCTCTGGAAGAACCAGCGGATACTCCTCGACCAGGGATTCGAGCTGCCGCGCCGCGGGAGTCAGGGCTTCGAGCGCGGGTTCGCCCGCGCTGGATCCGTGGTCGGATTCACGGACTCGAACTTCCTCGCGTGCTGGTTCACGCGGATCTACGCAGGCAAGACCCTCGCGACCTACCTCCCCGAGTCGGTCGCGCCCTTTCTCCAGTCCATCGACGACGTCGAGCGGCCAGAGGGCATCGAGGGCCTGATGAACGTCCTCACGAACAAGGAGCGCGTCGCCGCCTCCGGGCTCTCGGATCGGTGCAAGGTTTCGATGCTGCAAAGTGCGAGCTGCCCCGAGCTGGTCCAGGTGACCTTCCAGCCGCTTCAAGAGCGCAGCGCGTGGGCCGAGGTCGTCGTCCTCGCGACGTGGGACGGCAACCGGACCGTGCTCCTCTCCGCGACGTTTCGGCGTCGCTGGGAGGGGAGTGTTCGTGGAGCGCCCTACCTCGATCTCGAAGCGAACGCCAGAGATCCGATGGGGATCAACTGGCCGAGGTAACCTGCCACGAGTGACAGGCTGTCACGACCCAAGCCCGTGTCGGCGAGCTACTCGTCCGCCCGATTGCCATCCCGGTCCTGCAGCCGCGCGAGCCGCGCGTGGATGTCGTGCATGGCGAGCGCGAAGTCTCGGCCCGTCTCGGCCTCGTGAACGTGCGCGTCGGACTTCACATTAGTCACGGTCAGCCGCTCGACGATCTCGCGCATGACCTCCGCGAACACGCTACGCGGCACGAGCACCCGCCATCGGTAGTCGGCGTGATCCGGCGACCGGAGGATGCGCATGCCCGTGAGCACGTCGTGCTGACTGCGGAGCAGTTCGAGGTGTTCGCGCTTGCGGGCACGGACCATCAGCCGGTCATGCTCGATCTCCCCCGTCTTCTGGTCGCGGGGCACGACTACGCTCAAGAACCCAGTCCGGCTCAGTATCAACCACATGGCGTTTGCGATCTCCTGTCACCGACACCATCGGACACACGGTCGGGATAGCCAGCGACACTCGCCAGATTCGACCAACTGGGGCCTTCGGCGGTCATTCCGGGACAGTCCACAATCCGCTCGTGCAAACTCGCCTCGGACCCGTGCGTAGGGTTCTCTATCATGGGTCTGGCGGGGGCCGCTGGCCTGCCAGTGGCTCAAGTGCTTGCTCCCGGTATGCCGAAGTCCGTACGATCCCTTCCCTCGTGACTTTGTCCCTGCCCCACCGCCTCACCGCTTGGCTCTGCCTCGCGCTCGTGCTCCTGACTGGGTTGACCCCGGCGCAGGGGTTCGTCGTTTGCATCGAGGACGACGGCTGCGTGAGCATCGAGGTCAAGGCGACGGACACGAGTTGCGGTGGCTGTGAGGGGCACGAGGAGAACGATTCCCCGGTTCAGATCGCCGCTACGTCGAGTGAGGGGGCCCCTTGCCCCTGCATCGACCTCGCGGTGCCGGACTCGCCCGAGCAGCAACTCGCTCAGTCGCGTTCCGCCGAAGTTCACGTCGGCCCTTGGATCGCCCCTCCGCCTGAGATTCGAGTTCAGCACGCGATGCCAACGGTCACCGCCGGGCGCGGACCGCCTCCGTGCGTCCCACGAGTCGCCGACTCGTGGGCGCACATCCGCACCGTAGTTCTCCTCGTCTAGAGGCGCGCACTCTTCCTGGCTGAGCGTGGCATCGCCACGCGAAGCGGATGGTGTTGCGCCTCGGCACGTCTGCCGAGGCCCTAGTCCGGCCCCGAGCGACGTGGAGAGCTTCCTTGCGACTTCGTTTCCCTGTTTGCGTTCCGACTCGAACTGTTGACACGCGCTCGCAGCCACCCGCTGCGGCGGCAGCGATCCCTGCCCTCATCGTCTCGTTCGCGCTCGCAGCCTGTCAGGCCCCGCCGCGCGCCGAAGTCGCGCCCGAGACAGCGATCGAGCAGGCCGCGCAGCTACCGGCTCCGCTGGAGTTTCGCATCGTCGGTCCCTACGGCGGCCCACTGGACGAGCCCGATGCCGTCCGCGATTCGCTCTCGATCGGCGAAGCCGTGCGACGCGCGGTCACGTCGGACCCTGGTCTCCAGGCCGCGCTCGCCCGCGTCCACGTCGCGCTTGCGCAAGCGGATCAAGCACGCCTGCTCCCGAACCCCGTCCTGAGCGTGGTCTTCCGCACGGGTGAAGGCAGCTCGCAGATCGAGGCGTCGTTCGTACAGGAGTTCGTCCAGGCGCTGCAGCGCCCGACGCGCGCGAGCGCCGCCGACAACCGTCTCCGAGCTGTGGCGGCGGATGCCGTCGTCACAGCCCTCGATGTGATCAGCGAACTCCAGGAACGCTACGTCGATGCACAAGCATCCGCCACCCTCCTGCCGCTTCTTGAAGAGCGCCTCGGGCTCGTCGAGCGCCTCGTCACCACATCCCAAGCTCGGCTCGACGCAGGTGAAGGAACGCGCAGCGATGTCGTCACGCTGCAAGCGCAGCGCGTGGAGCTGCAAGTTTCCATCGACCGCGCACGGCTCGATGAGCGAACGAGTCGATTGCGGCTCGCGCGCTTGATCGGCGAACCCTCTTCCGCCGCGACTTGGGCACTCGACCCCTGGACAGCGCCGGAGCTTCGCCGCCGATCCGAGCATGACTGGACCGACGCCGCGCTCACGTCGCGCCCGGAGATCCAGGCTCTCGCCTGGAAACTCAAGGCGCTCGGCGACGAGGCCGCTCTGGTCCGACTCCTGCCGTGGGAGGGTGCGGGCGCCGGGCTCGATGCACAAAGCGACGCCGGTTGGCAGATCGGGCCGTCGATCTCGGCTCCGCTTCCTATCTTCGACTCCGGTAACGCACGGAGAGCGGTCAACACCGCCGAGCAGCTCGAAGCACGGCACGAGTTGACGCTCGCGAAGCGGCTCGTGGTCGAGGAGGTTCGGGTCGCGTATCAGGCTTTGGCCGCGAGCACCGCGAATCTCGCGCGGATCGACCGCGAGCTGATCCCGCTGCAGCGTCAACGGAGGCAGCTCGCCGAGGACGCCTACCGCGCGGGTCAGACCGACGTGACCCCGCTCTTCCTCGCCGAGCAGGACCTGCGCGTCGCGCAAACCCAAGCGATCGAGGTCGAAGCGCAAGCAGCGCGCGCCCTCGTGCGGTTGCAGCGCGCCGTGGGCGGACCTGGCGTGGCCGAACGACTCGCGGACGCGGGCTCGGCAGCCATTCCCTCAGTGCGGCTCGCTGCCGATCGCGTTGTCCCCCTACCGAACAAGCCGTGAGCCGTCTCGCCATGAAGAACAAGAACATCCTCGATTCCACGACGACAACTCGCGCCTCAGATCACCGCGTGCCTCATCGCGAGCGCCACTCGGCCTCGGCGTTGATCCTCTCGCTCGCGCTGCTCACTTCCTGTGACGGGCAGGGCAAGGACTCGGACACCGCCGTGCCGCGCGTAATCGCGGCGGAGCAGGCGGATCACTCCGAGAAGGATGGTCACGCGCACGGGACTTCGAGCCAGCCCGAGCACGCCGACGAGGTGACAGTCACGAGCGACGCGGTCGCCCGTTACGGAATCAAGACGCAGGCCGCGCAGCTCTGGGTGCTGCGGCCCACGATCACGGCCCCCGCGCGTGTCGGCTTCAACACCGAGGCTATGGCGCACGTAGGCTCGCCGCTTAGGGGACGAATCGCCGAGGTCAACGTTCGCGTCGGCGATCCGGTGAAGGTCGGACAGGAACTGGCCGTGATCGAGAGCCCCGAACTCGGCGAAGCTCAGGCCGACTATCTGCAACGCCGTGTCGCGGTCGACACCGCCGGTCCGGCCGTGGATCTCTCCAAGGTGGCGTGGGAACGCGCAGAGGGCCTCTTGGAGAAGTCGCAGGGCATCTCCCTCACCGAGGTCCAGCGTCGAGAGGCCGAGCACAAGGTCTCGATCGCGGCGCTCAAGGCCGCCGAGTCGGCGCGCACGGCCGCTGCGAACCGCTTGCACCTGCTCGGGATGAACCACGAAGCGATCGAAGCCCTCGCGAGCACGGGTGAGGTAGTTCCGCGCTACGCGATACGCGCGGCGATCGACGGCATCGTCGTGCAACGCGAGGTGACACTCGGCGAGTTGGTCGGACCCGATCGCGAGTATCTGATGGTCCTGGCGGACGCCACGAAGCTGTGGGTGCTGGCGGAGGTACCCGAAGCGAAGCTCCTGCGCATCCACCCTGGAGCCAAGGCGTGGATCGGAGTCGGGGCGCTCGGCGAGGCTGGCAGCAAACGCTTCGAGGGTTCGGTCGCGTTCATCTCGCCGTTCGTCGATCCGACGACCCGCACGGCTCAGGTTCGCATCGAGGTCCCGATGGCGGAGCTTGGGTTGCGACCTGGGATGTTCGCGCAGGCGGAGATCGTCGAGATGGACCCCGGCGAACCGTCCCCCGCTCCGGTGGTCGCCGTTCCCGAGGACGCAATTCAGACCGTCGAGGGCGGACCCGCGCTGTTCGTGCCAGTCGAAGGCGAGCCCAACACCTACGCGAAGCGCCCGGTCACGATCGGCCGTGCCGTCGGAGGGCTCGTCCCCGTGTTCTCCGGCCTCGTCGAAGGCGAGCTGTTCGTCAGCGAAGGCTCGTTCATCCTCAAGGCCGACCTGGGCAAGGGCGCTGCCGCGCACGAGCACTGAGAGTCAACGGAGACCATTCCCATGCTCGAATCCCTGCTTCACTTCTCGATCAAGAACCGCTGGCTAATCGTCGTGCTCACGGCGGTCGTCGCCGCCGTCGGGTTGTTCCAGCTCCAGCGCCTGCCCATCGACGCCGTCCCGGACATCACGAACAACCAAGTCCAGGTGAACGCGGTCGCGCCCTCGCTCTCGCCCTACGAGGTCGAGAAGCAAGTCACCTTCCCGATGGAGAACGCGCTCGCGGGCATCCCGGGCCTCGCATCCACGCGCTCGCTGTCACGCAACGGCTTCGCGCAGGTCACGGCCGTCTTCGAGGACGGCGTGGACATCTACTTCGCGCGTCAGCAAGTCGGCGAACGACTGCGCGAAGCGAGCGGCAGCCTGCCGCCCGGCGTCGAGACGATCATGGGGCCGATCGCCACCGGACTCGGTGAGGTGTACATGTACACCGTCGAGTATGAGCACCCGCGTGGGAAGGGTGCCAAGGTTCGTGACGGTGAACCGGGATGGCAGACCGACGGTGCTTATCTCACGCCGGAGGGCACGCGCCTGACTACCGACGTGGAGTTGGCCGCGTACCTGCGCGAGGTGCAGGACTGGATCATCCGGCCTCAGCTCAAGAGCGTGAAGGACGTCGCGGGCGTCGACGCTATCGGCGGCTACGTGAAGCAGTACCACGTCCAGCCGGACCCGATGAAGCTCGTCTCGTACGGGCTGACGTTCGCGGACGTCGTCGAGGCGCTGGAGAAGAACAACGTCTCCACCGGCGCGGGTTACGTGGAGCACAAGGGCGAGTCGTACCTCGTTCGCGCAACGGGACGCATCGAGTCGATCGACCAGATCGAGACCATCGTGATCGGCACTCGCAACGGCGTGCCGATCTACATCCGTGACGTCGTCGGCCCGGACGGAGTCGGCGTCGGTCGCGAGCTACGCACGGGCTCTGCCAGCGAGAACGGCGAGGACGTCGTCGTCGGCACGGCTGTGATGCTGATCGGCGCGAACAGCCGAACGGTAGCCGCTTCGGTCGACGCGAAGATGGGCGAGATCCAACGCTCACTACCCGAAGGCATCCGGGCGAAGACGGTGCTGAACCGCACGAAGCTCGTCGACGCAACGGTCGCCACCGTTCAGAAGAATCTCGTCGAGGGCGCGATCCTCGTGATCGCGGTCCTCCTGCTGATTCTCGGGAACTGGCGTGCCGCGCTCATCTGCGCGTCCGCGATTCCCCTCGCGATGCTCATGACCGCGACGGGAATGGTTCAGGGGAAGGTCAGCGGCAACCTGATGTCGCTCGGAGCGATCGACTTCGGCCTGATCGTGGACGGCGCGGTGATCATCGTCGAGAACAGCCTGCGTCGCCTGGGTGACAAGCAACACCACGAGGGGAGGCTACTCACGCTCCAAGAGCGGCTCCACGAGGTCATGTTGGCCGCCCGAGAGGTGGCGAGACCGTCCGCGTTCGGGCAGGCGATCATCATCACGGTGTACTTCCCGATCCTCGCGCTCTCGGGCGTCGAGGGGAAGATGTTCCACCCGATGGCCTTGACGGTCATCTTCGCGCTCATCGCGGCGTTCGCTCTCTCGCTCACGTTCGTTCCTGCGATGGTCGCGCTCTGCATTCGAGGGCGCGTCACCGAGAAGGACATGTTCCTCGTCCGGTGGGCCAAGGCGCTCTACTCGCCCGTTGTCCGCGCGGCGATCAAGATCCGCTACGCGGTCGCGGCTGCCGCCGTCGCCGCGTTCGTTGGCGCGGTCGTGTTGTTCGGCACCCTCGGCCAGGAATTCGTGCCGACGCTCGATGAGAAGGACATCGCGATGCACGCGATGCGCATTCCGTCGACCGGCATCACGCAGTCCCAGGCGATGCAGTACGACGTGGAACGCACCGTCGCCAAGTTCCCCGAAGTCGCCTTCACCTACTCGAAGACCGGCACGGCCGAACTCGCATCGGATCCGATGCCGCCCAACGTCTCGGACACATTCATCATACTCAAGCCGCGCGAGCAATGGCGCAGCGAAGCGGAACTTGAACGCCGCATCGCAGAGCTGGAAACGGCACGACCGCATGAAGCAGCCCACGAAGGCGACGCACACGAACACGAGGACGAGTCGAAGGCCGACGTTGCGGCACCAAGTCACAAAGACAAGCTGATCAAGCTGATCGAGCTGACCGTTCAGTCGGTGCCGGGCAACAACTACGAGTTCACGCAGCCGATCCAGATGCGGTTCAACGAACTCATCTCCGGCGTGCGCGGCGACGTGGCCGTGAAGGTGTACGGCGACGACTTTGCGTCGATGCAAGAGTCGGCGAGCAAGGTCCTCGCGGCGCTGCAAGGCATCGCTGGCGTCGCCGACGCCAAGGTCGAACAGACCGAGGGCCTCCCCGTGATGACCGTCGATCCCGATCGGGCGGTGCTCGCGCGCTACGGACTGAATCTGTCCGACGTGCAGGACGTGGTCGCCGTCGCGATGGGAGGTCGCGAGGCGGGCCTCGTGTTCGAGGGAGATCGTCGCTTCGATCTCGTGGTGCGACTCCCCGACGCCCTGCGGGGCAAGGTGGACATTCTCGACCGACTTCCCATTCCACTGCCGCGCGGCGAGCAGGAGGTGCAGGAGCCGGGCCTACCTGCGCTCGCTGACGATGGCGGAGCTGCCCTGTCCCGCGCGCCGATCGAGCGAGGATTCGTTCCGCTGGGAACGGTCGCTCGTATCGAGGTGGCCGAAGGCGTCAACCAGATCAGCCGCGAGAACGGCAAGCGACGCATCGTCGTGCAGTGCAACGTGCGAGGACGGGACCTGGGCTCGTTCGTGACCGAGGCGCAGACGAAGATCGGTGCGCTCGCGCTACCGGCGGGTCAGTGGCTCGTGTGGGGCGGTCAGTTCGAGAACTTGGTGGCGGCGAAACAGCGGCTCTCGATCGTCGTCCCCGTGTGCTTCGCAATGATCCTCTTGCTGCTCTTCGCGACCTTCAAGAGCTTCAAGTATTCGCTGCTCGTGTTCGCCGCCGTCCCGCTAGGACTCACGGGCGGGGTCGTGGCGCTGTGGCTGCGCGGCATGCCGTTCTCGATCTCGGCAGCCGTCGGCTTCATCGCGCTGTCAGGTGTCGCCGTGCTCAATGGCTTGGTGATGATCATCTTCATCAACCAGTTGCGCGAGAAGGGCGAGCCGCTCGAAGCCGCGATCGTCCACGGCTCCATCACGCGCCTGAGACCCGTCTTGATGACGGCGCTCGTGGCTTCGCTCGGATTCGTGCCGATGGCGATCGCCACCGGCACGGGAGCCGAGGTGCAGCGACCGCTCGCGACCGTCGTTATTGGCGGCCTCATCTCCAGCACTCTGCTCACGCTCGTCGTGTTGCCCGCGCTCTACCGCATCTTCACCGGGACTCGCGCTGACGGACTCCCAGGTCCGAGGCCGGAGGTCTGGGAGGCAGACGACGTAGTCGCACAGGTTGACACCACCCCTCATGCGCCTACGCCGGGGACGAGCGCGTCGCGCGGAGTCGCCGGGCCTTCTGGCGCGGACACCGAGCCGGACGAAGGAGCGCCACCCCACGGCGCTGCACCCGGCGCAGCGAGCTGACAGCCGCCTCGATCACACGAAACGGCGTTCGACCTTCGGCGCGTAGCCGGTTCCAAGTCAGGACGCCCCACATCTCGACCCTAGCAACCAAGGAGAATCTCGATGACCCTTTCTGCTTCGATCCTCGCCGGGCTCGCGCTCGTCTCGACGGCCGCACTCTTCACCAAGCAAGGAGCTTCGGAGCCGGTGAAGTCCGCGCCCGAGTATTTCGTCACGGCCGAAGGCGACAACGCGCACTTGTGGGTTCGCGAAGGCACCAACCTGCGCGTCGTCGGCCACGGCGCTTGCAAGGACTGCCCGCTCGACGCCGACCACGATCACAAAGAAGGCGACGGGCACGATCACGGCAAGCCCGGAGAGAAGAAGTAGCTCACGCGCAACGCGCCATCCCTCCGACCACGGACACACATCCACTGCCATGTTCCTCGAACCGCTCCTGCTGCTACTCGCCGCCCAGCCCGCTCAAGAGCCCGTCTCGCGCGTTCCATCGTGACCCGTGTAACCCGGCGAGGGTGCGGGGGTCCGTGTGACCGCCGAAGGCAGCATTGAGAGTCCCTGGGTACTCGGCGTTCGCTGGATTCCCGGCATCGACGTGGATCGTGCGGAGTTTCGCACGACCGCGATGTACCAGTTCTCGCCGACGTTTTCGGCGGGGGTGGAGATCAACCCACTCGCATCCGACATCGGCCCCATCGCGAATTGGCTCGCAGTCCCCGAGGAGGGGGACTGGCCCGCGTTGATCTTCGGGACGAGTTCTGACCGCATCGGCACGCCGCACGGGCGAGCGATCTACGGCACGTTCTCGAAGGACCTCGAACGATGGACCGGCCTCCCCATCGCACCGTACGTCGGCGCGTCGTTCGGCACGTTCGACGACGAGCTGGTGGGCATCGGCGGACTGCGAATCGGTTGGAGTGATCGGATCAGCACCACGAACCTGTGGGACGGTCACAATCTGCACCACACCGTGGAGTACGGCCTCGACGGCGGACAGCTACTTGGACTCGTGATCGCGAATCTCGACGAGCATTACAGCCTCGGCGTGTCGTACTCGATCCGGTTCTGACATGCCAACAATCACACATCAGCGACTGACACTCGCTGGGCCTCCTCCCCGACCACGTCGACGACGAGTGCGACAGAGGTCTGTCGCACTCGATGGCCTCTAGATTCGTGGCTGCGTTCACGCCGAACGCAGTCTGCTCTCAACCACGGAACGGCTCATGAACCAACCCCTAATGCACCCGATGATCGGCACGTTGCTCGTCGCAGCGGCCATACTTTCGCCGAGTTGCGTGTCGCATGGCACGACTCTCGACGCCTTGCGAGGACTCAGCGTCGTCGTCGAGCCTTGCGCCGACCTCGACCTGAACGCGCGCTTGCTCGACCTTGATGGCGACCTGCACGTACACGGAAGCGTGCGGGCCAGAGGGATGCGTACGAGCGTACCGGGCCATGTCGACGTGCTCGTTCGGACACCCGACGGAACTGAGTGGGCAAGCGGGCAGGCGAGCTACCGCCAACGGCTCCGTAGCGGTGTTCGTGGAAGGCCGTCGCATTCGGCGTTCGACGCGACGTTCGAGGGACAGCCTCCGGCCGGATCGACCGTCATGCTTCGCCACCACGACGAACCTCACGGCGAGCCGTGAGAATCGCTCGGACTCGATGGACGAGTTGAACGCGCGGTCGAACGTCGCCGTACTGTCACACGACCGGCTTGATCATGACGTACTCTCCAGCAACGATCCCAGTTCCTGAGCAACGCAACCACGAGGCCGCTGGCGGCCTACTACGCGATCGCAAGTTCATCGCCCTTGTGGCGGCGGTCGTCGCGGTCGTCTGCTTGGAGGTGCTGTCGCTGGCGGGCTGGAGCATCCCGTCACCGTGGGCAGCGATCACGTTCAGTGCCTTCATTCTCGGCGTAGGCTGGCGAGTGCTGCACAAGGGCGTCGAGGCGCTGATACGCCTTCGGTTCAGTAGCATCAACCTCTTGATGCTCATCGCCACGGTGGCTGCGTTCTACTTGGGCCAGTACGCGGAGGCTGCTGTCGTCATCGTTCTCTACACGCTCGGCGAGCGGCTTGAGGACATCGGAATCCGTCAGAGCAGGAGCGCACTCGACACTCTCGTTCGCAAGAACCCGACGGTGGCTCGCGTGAAGGGATCTGACGTCGAGCAACCGATCGAGACCATCCCGGTCGGGACGATTCTGATCGTCAAGCCCGGTGAGGCGATTCCTCTCGACGGCGTGATCGAGGCGGGGATGACATCGGTCGATGAATCCGCGATCACGGGCGAGCCCCTGCCGAAGGACAAGCACGTCGGGGAGTCGGTCTTCGCTGGTACGCTCAACAAGGAGGGCGTCGTCGAGGTGCGGACCTCGAAACTGCATCGAGATACGACCCTCAGCAAGATCGTGCAGATCACGTTCGAGGCACAGCAGTCGAAGGCCGACGCGCAGAAGTTCATCGAGAGGTTCTCTCGCGTCTACACGCCGAGCGTGCTCGCCATCGCCACGCTCGTCGTCGCGGTGCCCGTTTTCTTCCTCCAGGGCTCGTTCGACGTGTGGCTACTCCAGGGCATCACCTTGCTCGTCATCGCTTGCCCGTGCGCACTCGTCATCAGCACGCCTGTTGCCATCTACGCGGCCATCGGCAACGCCTCCAGCCGAGGCGTCATCGTCAAGGGTGGACGATACGTGGAGCTGCTCGCCCGGATCGAGGCGGTCGCCCTCGACAAGACGCGAACCATCACTCGGGGCGAACCGGAGATCAGCGACGTCATTCCCCTGGGCACGACCACGCGGGAGGAGTTGTTGGCCTGTTCTGCGGGTGCGGAGGTTTTCAGCGAGCACCCTCTGGCGCAGGCCATCGTGGAGCTTGCACGGCGCGAAGGCATCCGTCTGCACAGTGTCGACCGCGTGAGGAGCGTGATCGGCAAAGGGCTCACCGCCGAATGCCTCGTCTGCGGGCACAAGGACGTCTTGATCGGCAAGGTCGGCTACATCCGCGAGCTGATGCCTCTGACCGATGAAGCTGCGGCTCAGGTCGAGCGCCTGCAGAAGCAGGGTCAGACGGCAGTCGTCGTGAGCTTCGGCTCCGGCATCGCCGGGATCTTCGGCGTTGCCGACGCGATCAAGGCCGAGAGCGCCCAGACGGTGAAGGAGTTGCACCACCTTGGCATCGCAGTCGTGATGCTCACGGGAGACAACTCGAAGAATGCGGCCGTCATTGCGAACGCCGTGGGCATTCAGACGGTCTACGGCGACCTGCTTCCCGAGGACAAGGCGGTGCGGTTGCAGGAGCTGATGGCCGCGCACAACGACAACGTGGTGATGGTCGGGGACGGCGTGAACGACGCCCCGGCGCTGGCACTTGCGAGCGTGGGTATCGCGATGGGTGCTGCTGGGAGCGACACCGCGATCGAGACCGCACCCGTCGCGCTCATGAACGACAGGCTGATCCTCGTCCCCTTCCTGATTCGCCTCGGCCGCCGCACTCTGACGACGATCCGCGTCAACACGGCTCTGGCGATCACGGTCAAGGTCGCGTTCGTGGCTTTGGCCGTACTGGGCCTCGGCAATCTCGCGCTGGCGATCGCGGCGGATGTAGGCGTCACGTTGCTCGTCATCGTCACCAGCCTACGGATCATGGTGTTCGCCCCGGACGATGGTGAAGCTGGTCCCGCGCCCAGCTAGAACCGGAGCTAGCGAGCTGGCCCATCTTGGCAGTCGTCAACATCCGCGCACCGGCAGCGCCCGACCGCAACGATGCGTACGGCCGCGCACCCGAGGGGCTACCTTGTTCGAGGAGCGGCCCGGCTTGGGCATACATACGCCAACGCGCTCGGCCTGGTCAGTGGTAGCCCCACTTGGGGGCCGCCCGCCTTGGGAACCCGCGCACGACCAGACCGCAGGAGGGACCGGCCCCAGTTCGTCGATTCTCCCAGGGGGCTGCTGCAGGTCCCGCCCTCCCCCTGAGCCGTCTAATAGCGTCCCGCGGCCCCAGGCTGGCTCCCCGCGGCCTCCGGGCCGCTCCGGTGCGCGCACAGCGGCCCTGGGGCCGCCTGGGAGCCCGTCCCACCGTTGGGAACAGCGTCCCTCCCCCCTGCTCGCCGAAGATCCCAGAACGACTTTCTCACGGTCTTCGGAGAGCCGAACACGACACCCCAGCGCGCCTCATGGGGAGGCGCAAGTCTAGCTGGGGCAAGCCCTTGAGGCGCTGACCCTGGCACAGCTACAGCCTTGGGGGACACCATGAAAGTCACGTTTCCGACCCGCCTCGCCGGGGGTCTTTGCGCCGCGCTCACTGCGTCGCTCGTCATCATCGCCTGTGCCGGAACGACCTCGTTCCGGGTTGGGGCCAACATCGCCGGGGCGGAGGGCGCGGCCGAGTTCGTTCACGACAGCTCGACCCGCAAGGTCAGGATCACGAACGCGACCGGCGAGGCGATGGACGTATCGTTCCGTGATGCCAACGGCAATCCGGTCGGCTCGACGAGCCACGGCGTCGCGTCGGGCGGCAGCGTCGACGTTCCGGCTGGCGCGACCGAGGTCGTCGTCAGCACGCCCGCCACGCCTCCGCCGCCGAGCGGCAGCACGGGCGGCCACATGGCCGAGATCGACGAGTGCGGCTCGTTCGCCGCGCAGCAGACCGGCGCGCACCAGCGCGTCGCTGCCCAGCAGCTCCGAACCTACCGCATCCGCGTCGCGCCGCTCGTCGTCGACGAGGATGGCAACGACTGGTTCGCGAACGTCAGCTTCGACTGCAACGTGCTCGCGCCCGCGATCGGCTGGGATGCGCAGACGGATGGCTGGAACCTCGTCAGCCCGATCCTGTTCGCCGGTCCGGGCACGCCCGTGCCCACGAACGTGGACGTCGTGAGCTTCGTCCGCGTGCAGCGCGAGAAGCTCGGCGCGCGCATCGTCGCGGCGGACCTCGGTCGCTTCACCGCGTTCACCCTCGACTGGAACGGCGTGTACGCCTACGCCGACTTGGCAGCCGGGCACGGCGTGAACGCCTTCTCGGTCGCGAACGGTTGGAGCGTGTGCGAGGCGTTCATCCCACTCGCCGACTTCGATCTGCCGACCAACATGAACGGCGGCACGCTCACGCTGGCGAACACGGGCGACCCGCAACCGCAGCAAGTTTCGACGTTCGTCCAGTTCTTCCCGTGAGCTGACGGCAAGCTACGCGCGGGAGGTCGCTCGGATGGGCCTCCCGCACTTTCGCCCCATGCGCGCCGTCCTCACCCTCGCCCTGCTCGCGCTCGCGTCATGCGCGTCGACCGAGTTCGATCGCGCCCCGATGACGTGCGAGACCGGGTTCGGAACGGTTCGCGGCTTCACGCCGGAGGACGTCGAGGAAGTCGGCCGCCTCGTGCGCGAACTCGCGCCGCGCGTCCAGGAGATCCTGCGGCCCGAGCACGCCGAGCCCGCGCGCTTCGTCGTGCTCGATGTGCCCGCCGATCCGAACGCGAAGGCGTTCACGCACGAGTTCGTTCGCGATGGGCACCTCGTGGATCGGTTCATCGTCGTCGGCTCGGAGGGTCGGCACCTGCGCGCGTTCCTCGTTGCGCACGAGTGCGTCCACTGGTGGGCGGATGGGCCGTGGGATCGGCTGCCGCTGGCGCTGGAGGAGGGCCTCGCCGACCTGATCGCTTGCCAGCTCGATCCGGTCGGGCGCGAGGCGAAACTCTACGACCTCGCGCACGTTCCACCGGCGACGAGCTTCGAGGAGATTGAGGCCGCGCTCCGCGTCACGCGCGAAACGTGGGCGGGGCTCTCGACCGCGGAACGAGAACGCGCGTACTGGGTCGGCTACGTCGTCGCGAGCCGCCTCGGCGTCGAGGGGCTGCGCGAGTTGGCCGAGCAGGCCGCAGGTGACGGGGTTCGCATGGTGCCACCCGAGCGCGTGCTCGAACGGGTCGGTCTCGACGCAGACGTGCGCGCCTGGAACGCGGCCCTGCGCGACTGAAGCTCCGCACGAGCGTTGCTCCATCGTTCCCGTCGTGGCGGTCCACGTCGCGGGGCGTGCGTGTTCAACCCACCCCCAGGGACATTGCCGGTGGCTCTGACACTGAGTCAGCCGGACCCCTAAGTTGCCAAGCTGAGCCCACGAGGCGCAATCCGTTGCGTCCGGCTCGCTCGACGGCTACTTCTCACGGCGGGCCAACACGGATCGGACGACCTTCGCCGTCCACGCACCGCTACCCGTTTTCGTCGGCACACCGGCCTCGTCGAGGCTGAGGGCGATCGCCCTGAAGGACAGCCCCCTCGCGCGCAGCGCCCCCATCTTCGCGACGGCCTTCTGCTCGGCCGCGTTTGGTGTGAGGTGCGTCGCGCTCTCGTCGAGATCCCACCCGAACGGAGGATGCCGCGAGATTCGCCTTTGCTCCTTGCGCATGTGCGACATCGCGGTGCGCGTGCGTTCGCTGACTTGGTCACGCTCGAACTCGTTCAGCACCGCGAGCATGCGGAAGATCATCTTGCCGCTTGCCGAGGTCGTGTCTATGCGCTCGGAAAGCGAGACCAGTTCAGCCCCGGCCTTCGCGAGTCGGTCACTGATCGTCAGCGTGTCCTTCGTCGATCGCGCGAGCCGCGACAGGCTGTAGACGACGAGCACGCCCTTCCGCTTGCAGACCGCGTCGAGCGCGCCCTGGAGCCCCGGCCGCTGCGACATCGAACTACCCGAGATACCTGCGTCCACGAACACCAGCAGCTCGGGCTCGTCGTTGAGCGCGGCCCAGGCTTTGAGCTTGGCGCGCTGCGCGTCCAGGCTCACGCCGTCCTCCGCCTGCCCCTCCGTGCTCACCCTGCAGTATCCGATCGCAACCACAGACACACACTCGCCCATGACCCGGCCACAGGCGGAGCGAATCCAGAACCATCCGTCCGGTTGGTAACAGCCGAGGGCGTCCGATGCCTGTCGGGGTGGGAAGTTCCTTCCAGTTCGGCTCGTGGGAAGAACCTCTTGGGCAGGCGATTGTCACGCTCCCGGCGGTCCCTTGCGGAAGATCGGCCTGTCAGCCGTGGTGGTGGTCGCGTGCAGAGAATGGTCGCGGCGCTCTCGCTGCAGGTCCGCGCCCACCCCGTGGTTGCTTGTCATCGACGCGCTACCACGGAACTCCACGTAGTCGCCGACCATCGCGGCCCGGCTCAAGAAGTAGCGTCGCAAGCGTAGCCGTTCGTCGAGTGCTGTCGTGTCCTTCAAGATGCAGGTTTCCGCCAAGTCGAAACTGCACTTCCCGTCGAACCGCAGGTCTGCGCCGACCTCCAAGACGGACGACTCCGCGAACTCCCACGAGACCCGGTCCAGCACGCGGTCGCAGAACCACCTACCGTTCAGTTCGATCGAGACCAGGGTGCGCTCGTCGATCGAAGCCACGTCGATCGACAGGTACTGCCAGTTCGAGCCAACCCCACCCCACTTCTCGGCAGACACCTGCGCGAGGCAGTCGTGACGGTCCGCGCCACGGAGCGTGAGACGGAGGACGTGGTCCGAGTCGAGGCTGATGCAGACCTGTCGTCCCGACGTCGGATCGACGACGCGCACGATGTGATTCGCGTCGCCCGCAACCTCCCCGAATCGAATCACCATGTGCATGGAAAGGCCGGACAGTCGATCGCGCGACCCGCATGCCAAGTCACGGGCATTGACCACGGCCAGCCGGAGGTCGTCGAACGTCCGTAGCTTGATGGGTCCTTCCCGGCGGTGGAGCAGTTCGTGGGCCACGCGAACGTCGACCGAGTTGCTCCGACCTGCCACGAGGGTAGAAGGAACGCTCTCCTGCACGTCGATCCGATGGCGATCGCGAACCTGCGCGCGATGCGCGGCATCCAGGAAGAACCGAGCGTACTCGGTACACTGGGCGACGTAGGAGTCGAACTCGGCGTAGAGCTGCCGTCTGGGCTCCCTGGGCCTGACCACTGCAGTGTCGGGACGCTTCAACTCGAACACTTCCCAAGTCCCGTCCGCGCCCTGGACCAGGAAGTCGGGCTCGAATGCTCGCTCCGCAGTCGACAGGGTGGGCTTGGGAACCCAGGCTTGATAGCCGAGCGCCCGGAAGACGATCGGGTGCCGCTCAAGCAGATCCTGATACGAGTCCTCGTCCTGCTCGGGCCGCGCCAGGAGCCCCTCCAATTCCAGCAAGAACACCTCGAAGCGTTCCCGCTCCGTCATCTGCTGCATCGCGTCCTGGCGGTTGGCCGTGAGCGTCTCGATTGGCTTGGTTGACATGCCGGGTACACGATACCGATCGGGGGTAGCCTACGCTCGCGACGTCGGTGCGCGCGCGACTGCCCCGGCCCGGATCATCGACGCCAGCTCGATCACAAGGACCACCATGCCGCGAGCCAGACTCCCGATGCCCCCTGTGCTCCTTGCGTTCGCCGATACGGCTGCGGCGAACGGCCACGCGATCGCCGAAGACGCACGAATCCTGGCTGAGCGTGGGCGCTGGCCCCGAGCAACCTCCCTGATGATCTTGGCGTGCGAAGAGATGGGAAAGGCCAAGTACGCGCGCATGCTCGGGATCGGCGCGCTGAGGGAGAAGCTGGGCGGCAAGAACGCTCCGTCCTCGATGAACGTCCTTGTCTCGCGTCACCCGCAGAAGCAGATGCTCGCGCACGACGTGGACCTTCCCTACATGCGCGAGCTGTTGCTCGAAGCGTTCGCAGGGCTCCGCGCCCCGGCAGAGGTAGACGTTGGCACGCTTGCGGGCAAGCATGCCATGCAGGGCTTCTTGCGTGAACTCAAGCACCGGATCGACGCGATGGTGGTCGATCGCGCGAGGCTCAAGGCCGACGTGGACCAGCTCCAGCGTACATGGGACGACGTGGTGATCGACGCGCGGCTGGACTCGATGAAGCAGCGCGGGTTCTACGTGGACTTCTCTGAGGATCGCGCTGGCGTCGTGACCCCGTCAGACGTCGGCTCTGCCGAGTTCCGGGAGGCCGAAGCCCTGTTCGAGCAGGCGCAGAAGTCGACCGATGCGTGGACGACCAACGGCCTGACACCCGAGTTCATGCAGACGATTCGGGATCTCGCCGCCGAAGACGAGTGAACGGTGGGGAGCCCGGCGGCCACGCGAACGACATCAACGCACGTCGCCGATTTGCGGACGAGTCCGTGACCTTCAACGGTGATCTCAGCCGTCTGCAGAAGGCTCTTGCCGACCCACTGTCGAAATGCCGCCCTACACCGCCCAGGTCCAGGAGGAACGGTACACGGTCGTTCCCTTCCAGGGGCGAGATTCCCACATCGACACCCCGTTGGTCGTCTTCACGTCCTGACTCAGAGCGTCGAAGACGCGAGCTGAAATCCACGATGCGTAGCCTTCTCGAATCGTGCAGAGCTTCGCAGCGGTGTTCGCGGCCGACCCAACCCACACGAGGTCGTTCGAGCCGCGAATCCCGGTCTTCGCGACCAGGAGCTTGCCGCTGTCGATTCCGACGACGTGGTCGATGGCGTAGTTCTTGTTCGCGTACTGGGCCGTGATCGCCGGGTTGACGATCTTCTTGATCGCATGGTTGATCTTGAGCGCGGTGCGCGCAGCCGCCGAGTTCTTGCCGTCGCCGACGTAGACCGCCATCACGCGGTCGCCATCGAAGGCCGTGATCGTGCCGCCGTTGTCGCGAATCACGCGGCAGGCCGTCACGAGGTAGCACTTGTACACCTCGGCGGCGAACGTCGCGGTTTCCTTGGCGACGAGACCTGACGAGTCGACCAAGTCCGCGTACAGGGCGACGGCGTCGAGGTTCACGCCGTCGTTGCCGAGGCCAATCTCGGTGTCCTCCGGCACCTTCTTTCCGTCGCGCTCAGTCCAGCGAGTGCGGAGGATGTTCGTGACTTCGCTCTTGATGTCGTCGGCGAGGGTCATGGTCAGGGCGTGTACAGGAAGTAGAGGGCAACCACCCACGGAGCGATCCCGATGAAGAGCCATGCAGCCGCACGGCGGACGCGCTGGTACTTGATCGCGGCGATCTGCGCGTTGCGGTGGCACTGCGCGGTGAGATCCGCGAGGTGGGCATCGCGAGTCAGGCGTGCAACATCGAGACGATGCTGCTCCGCGCTACGGGTGGCGATTCCGCCGAAGAAGATGAGCGAGCCGGAAGGCCCGCTCGTCTGCGGAAACGTCGCGAGCGCGCAGTAGACGAGGCTCACGACCTGCGGCGCGACACCGACTGCGATCCACGCGATCGAACTCCACTTCAGGTTGGAAGGCGCGGGTGCCACGGCAGCGACGGACGCGACGATCGCGCTGGAGATGGCCATGAGCACCGGCACCTTGGCGTCGACCGCGCGGATCCATTCGAGGAGACGCGCAAGTTCGTCGGTCAGGACCTGTTCGAGCCACTCCTCGGAGGCGTGGACTGCCGGTGCGGGCGCTTTCGGTTTGCGAGCCATCGGTCTCGGCTGGGAAGGGGGGGAAGGCACTTCGCGCAGCTCGGATCGGGAACACGCTACCGATCGCGATTTCGAGTTGCACGCACTCAGGAGCCCGTTCGGCTGCGCGTGCTCCAGCGCCCTCGCGCGGATCTCCTTCGGGCCGCGTAGACTACAGAGCAGGGACTGCCGGAGTAGCTACCGGCATCAGGTTCGGGTGGGCTCGGAGCACTCCAGACTCCGCTCCGGCCCATCCGGGCCGCCCGGCAGGAGTCTGGATGAACACACAGAACCCCGACGCTATGCGGAGGGCGGCGAGCCGCTTCGTCCGCAACCAGCCACGCCTGTTCGCCGAGGCGGTCGCCTGGGTCGAGTCGTTGCGACGCATGAAGCGGGTCTCCCGCATCACGGTCAGCGCATCGCCGCACTTCCGAGATATCGAGGGTATGGTCCTCCACTACCGAGGCGTTCTGGACAAGGCCCCGAATGGCGCGACGATGACGGCGAAGGCGGCCTACCGGATCATCCTCGCGTCCTGGCTGCTATCCAAGGACAGTCACCGGGTCGAGCACGATCCCGCCAGGAAGAAGCCTTGGGTCGTCAGACCGGCGTGCCTCGCCAGACTCCCCCTACTGACGGTGCCGGAGCTTCGCGTCCTGCGAGGACGCTACGCCCTGGAATCTGATCCGCGCTGGCACATGCTCGCGCGGAGCGCGTGGGATCTGGTCGATCCGGGCTATCTCGCCAAGCTCCCGGCAACGGCTGGACCCGGCGCGAGCAAGGCAGAAGCCCCCCACGGCAAGAGCGGCACGCCTGCGAAGGGAACGATGCCCCCACGCTTCCAGCAGGCGCGGGACAGCCTCGACTGGGCTCGCCAACAGTTCCCGCACCTCTTCGGGGCCAACAAGAACAAGTTCCCCGAGGCCGCGTTCCTGAAGGTGAACGACCCGAGCGCGGGCTGCACGGTCTACGGAGGGAAGAAGCCCGCGTTCGGCTACGGCACCTGGACGCGATACCTCCGCGATTCGGCGAAGTGGAAGCCGTTCGAGCCGTAGCCGAGGCCGCGATCGGGAGACACGGGTGGGGCCGTGGAACACGCAGTAGTCTGACTCCGCGTCCACGGCCGTCCAAGCGCCCATCCGCATGGACATCCGCACCGTCCGCTTCCTCCGCCCGTGCTCGATGAGCGACACGTTCTCCTGCGCTTGGAGGCGCAGAGAACATGGACGACCTCATCACGGCCCAGGAGCTGGCCTCGAAGCTCCGCTTGCGACTGTCTACGGTTCGGCGGTGGACGCGAGAAGGGAACATCCCCTCCATCCGGCTGTCGGAGAAGGTCGTCCGGTACGACTACGCTGAAGTCCAAGCTCAGATCAGAGCACGAGGCGCGCGACTGGCTCGTGGAGAGGCTCACGATGCCCGCTCGTGATCACGGTCCCCACGAACCCAACGCGCCCACGCCCCTGCTCGTGCGGCCTAAGGACGCCGCTGACATGCTCGCGATCTCCGAGAGGAAGCTCTGGCAGTTGACGAGTTGCGGAACGATCCCTCGGGTCAAAGTCGGCAAGAAGCTGGTCCGCTACAAGATCGAGGATCTCCTCCGGTTCATCGAGGCGCGATGCGAAGGACGTGCGCTGGGCGAGCGTCGTCCTGGTGCGACGTGCGCGCTCCGCGAAAGCACGACGAGCGTGACCACGGGAACGAGACGACCGGCACGGCGTGGTCGCGTGAACGGCTCCGCGAACCGCGTCGAGTACCAAGGAGAAGCTGCTACGACTCCCTGTGCCCTTCACGGCACAGTTCCCGATGTCGGACGGGAATCTCCCGCGCCGGAGGATGGCCCCCTCGGGGCGTGACAGTCAACAGGAGACGCAGCAGTGGCGAGCATGTTCAAGCGAGGGGGCGAGGGACCCTGGATCATCCGGTGGCGCGACGCCTCGGGGCAGCTGCGTGAGCGGTCATTGGGCCGCGCTGACAAGGCCACGGCTCGCCTCGTGAAGAACGACATCGAGCAACGGCTCGTCCTCCAGGATCAGGGGCTCGTCGATCCTCGACGCGAGCACTTCCGAGGCCAGAACGCCAAGCCCATCCAAGGACACGTCGACGCCTACCTGAGGCACCTTGAGCTGAAGCGCGGAGAACGACGGGTCGCGGATGCGCGAAGGCACCTCCGACGGGCGATCGCGGCGACCAGCGCCGTGCGCCTGACGGACCTCACGCTGGAAGCCGTGGAGAACGCGCTCGCGCTGATGAAGAACGACGGTTCAGGACCGGACGGGAAGGGTAAGGCCGCCCGAACGATCAACCATCACGCAGCGTCCGTTCGCGCCTTCCTCAACTGGTGCGTGAAGGAGAACCGCCTAGAGTCGAACCCGCTCCGGCACCTCGACGAACTCGACGTCGACAGCGACAGGCGGAGAGAACGACGCCCGCTCTCGGTCGAGGAGGTCGAGCGGCTGTTCACTGTGGCCGAGCCCAGAGGGCGCAAGCTCTGGTACATGCTCGCCTACTACGCGGGCCTACGCCTTGGCGACCTGAAGCGCCTGCGATGGAAGCAGGTCGACGTGGGCGGAAGGGTCCTCCAGATCCCCAACGGTAAGGCGAAGCGCAACGACCGCGTCCCGCTGCACCCGAGACTCCAGGCGGCGCTGGAGCGCGAGCGCCCGCAAGACTGCCTGCCGTCGGCGGCGGTGTTCCGGACCCACCCCACGAACGAGACCAGGATCAAGGACTTCAAGCGCGCGGGCATCCCGTTGATCGACGGCCAGGACCGCGTCGCGGATCTTCACAGCCTGCGGTCGAGCCTCGCGACGCACCTCGCTCGCAAGGGAGTGCCTGCCCAGGTCCTGAAGGAGATCATGCGGCACGAGGACGCCAGCACGACGGAGAAGTACTACGTCCACCTCAAGGACGAGGACAAGGCGAGCGCGATCGCCTTGCTCTGCACCGACGAGGAAGCTGATTCGCACCCCCATCGAAACCACCACCATCCTGCGCGCGACGAGGTGCTTCCCCGTGCGAAGTGATGCGAGCAACGCGCGCCTCCGCGAACCCGCGCTAACTCCTTGCGCTCCGCGCACCTTGCGTCGTGTTGCGACGTGGTGCGGTTGGAGGCGGCACCCGGATTTGAACCGGGGAATAACGGATTTGCAATCCGTTGCCTTACCACTTGGCTATGCCGCCTCGATCGGGACGTCGAAGCGTAGCCGCGCGCGCGGACCGGTCAAGTCGAGGGACGACGAAAGCCGCTAGACTCCGCGGCTCCTCCCGGGGGAATGGCGGAATCGGCAGACGCATCGGACTTAAAATCCGAAGCCCGTTTCGGGCATGGGGGTTCGATCCCCCCTTCCCCCACCAGGCTCCGGTTCCGTGCGCTTCGGTCGCGTTCGAGCCGCGGCGATCAGCGCGACTCGAGCCAGTTCACGAGCAGCCGCGCGCCGTAGCCCGAGCCCAGCGATCCGCCGACCCAGTCGCGGTTGCTGCCGCCCCAGGCGACGCCGGCGATGTCGAGGTGTGCCCACGCGGTCTTCTCGGGGACGAACGGCGCGAGGAAAGCGGCGCCGGCGCTCGAGCCCGCGCCGAGATCGCCGCCGGAGATGTTCTTCAGGTCGGCGAACGTGCCCTTCATCGCGTCCTTGTGCACGTCGAGGAGCGGCAGCGGCCAGAGACGTTCGCCGGTCGCCTCACCCGCGGCGCGCAACTCGGCCTCGAGCTCGGGCGTCGAGGCGAAGAGGCCCGCGACCTCGTGTCCCAGCGCCGTGACCACGGCGCCCGTCAGCGTCGCGAGGTCGACGACCGCGTCGGGCTTCACCTTCGCGCCGACGTAGCACAGGAGGTCGGCCAGGACGAGGCGGCCTTCGGCGTCCGTGTTCAGGACCTCGACGGTCGTCCCGTTCATCGCGACGTGGATGTCGCCCGGCTTCGTGGCGTTGCCGTCGGGCATGTTCTCGGTCGCGCCGACGATGCCGTGGACCTCGTACTGCACGTCGAGCGTCCGCAGCGCGTGGAACACGCCCAGCACGGCGGCGCCGCCGGACATGTCGAAGCGCATCTCGTCCATCTTCGCGGCCGGCTTGATCGAGATGCCGCCCGAGTCGAACGTCAGGCCCTTGCCGACGAGCGCGACGCGCCCCTTCGCCTTGGCCTTCGGCTTGTAGACGAGGTGCACGAGTCGCGGCGCCTGACGCGAACCGGCCGCGACGCCGAGCAGGAGGCCCATGCCGAGCTTCTCCAGCGCCTTCTCGTCGTGGATCGAGCACGTGATGCGGCCGGCCTTGGCGAGGCCCTTCGCGGCGGCGGCGAGGTCCTTCGGCGTGAGGCGGTTCGCCGGTTCGTTCTGCAGGTCGCGCGTGAACGCGCAGGCCTCGGCCAGCACGCGGCCCTTCTCGATGCCGGCCGCGCAGTCCCTCGGCGCGACGATCGCGAACGACTCGAGCTTCTGCGCCTTGGGCTTGCTCTTGGCCTTGTCGAACCGGTACGAGCCGAGCAGCGCGCCCTCGGCCAGCGCGGTGCCGACGTCCCCGGCGTCGAGCTTCTCGACGATCGCGCGCGGCACGATCAGCGCGCACGTCTTGGCGCCGGCGGACTCGGCCTTCTGCGCGACGAGCGCGCCGATGCGGCGCAGGCGTTCGGTGTCGAGGCTCGCGATCTTGCCGATGCCGACCGCGAGCACGCGCTGGTGCGCGGCGTCGGCGCTGCGAGTTTCACGGAACTCGCCCAGGAACCCCTTCCAGGCGAAGTCGCGCACGGCGAGTTCCTTGCCGGTCTCGGGCTTCTCGCCTTCGAGGGTGAGGACGGCGACGAGTTCGTGCGCGTCGAGGCGCGCGTGGGATTCGATGTGAGTGAGTTTCATCCGTGTCGGAGCGAAGCGCAGACCAAGGGGTAACGGGAGGTGAGGGGGCAGAGGGCTGTCGGAGTTGAAGGTATCTGGGCGACGAAGTCCGGGATGATCCGTCCTCAGGGACGCGCGCGTTCCTGGTGGTTCGCGCCGCAAGCGGCGCTCACGTGCTCACGTGCTCACGTGGCTCACATCCCCGAGTACTTCGGCCCCCCTCCGCCCTCGGGCACGACCCACTCGATGTTCTCGTAGGGGTCGGCGATGTCGCACGTCTTGCAGTGCACGCAGTTGCTGAAGTTCACGGTCGGCCCCGTGGGCGCGCCCTCGCTCGGCCACTCGTACACCGCCGCGGGGCAGAAGTGCTGGCAGGGGTTCCCGAACTCGCGCGTGCAGCGGTCGACGCAGATCGTCGTGTCGAGCACGAGCAGGTGCGCGGGCTGGTCCTCCTCGTGCACCGTGCCCGAGTGGTAGACGTCCGTGAGCTTGTCCATCGAACGCTCGCCGTCGAAGGCGGGCTTCGTCAGGCGCGACTGCGCGACGGGGCGCGTCGTCGTGTGGTCGGCGTGGCCCTTGCGGCGCTTCACGAGCCCGCGCCCGCCCGTGATCATCTGCACGCCCGCGTCGACCATGCCCGACAGGAACCCCTGGTCGAAGGCCTGGCGCCAGTTGCGGACCTTCCACAGTTCCTCGCGCGCCCACGAGGCCTCGAACAGCTCGGTGTAGCGCGCGAGCTTCGCCGACGACGTGTCGCCCGCGACGAGCGCCTCCGCGATCGCCTCCGCCGCCAGGAGGCCCGACTTGATCGCCAGGTGCACGCCCTTCAGCGTGCTCGCGTTCAGGAATCCGGCCGTGTCGCCGACGAGCACGAAGCCGTCGCCCTGCAGGCGCGGCATGGCGAAGTAGCCGCCCTCGGGCACCGTCTTCGCGCCGTAGCGCAGCACCTTGCCGCCGACGAGGAGCTTCTGGATCTCGGGATGCTGCTTCCACTGCACGAAGAGCGCATGCGGATCGAGCTTCGCGTCGTGGTGATCGAGGCCGACGACGAAACCGAGCGACAGGCGGTTGTCCTTCAGGCCGTAGATCCAGCTGCCGCCGTAGCCGTCGGTGCCGAGCGGATAGCCGCCCGTGTGCACGACGCGGCCCGCCCAGTCCTTGGCGATCTCGGGCGCGACCTCCCAGATCTCCTTGATGCCCGTGCCGTACGTCTGCGGGTTGCGGCCCTCGTCGAGCTTGAGCCGCCGGATCAGGTGCTTCGCGAGATGACCGCGCGGGCCCTCGCCGAAGACCGTGACCGCGGCCGTGACGTTCATGCCCGGCTGGTACGTGTCCTTCTTCGCGCCGTGCTTGTCGATGCCGGTGTCGCGCGTCTGCACGCCCAGCACGCGGTCGCCCTCGCCGAACAGGATCTCGGCCGCCGCGAAGCCCGGGTAGACCTGCACGCCCAGCGTCTCGGCCTGGGCCTTCAGCCAGCCCACGACGTGGTTCATCGAGACGATGAAGTTGCCGTGGTTCTTCAACTGCGGCGGGCAGAGCGCGCCCTCGAAGCGGTGCGCCTTCCGCTGCGAGAGCCACCACATCGCGTCGGGACCGACCTCGGCCTCGACCGGGCAGCCGCGCTCGCGCCAATCGGGGAACAGCTCGGCCATCCCGCGCGGGTTCATCACGGCGCCGGACAGCGTGTGGTTCCCGACCTCCTCGGCCTTCTCGAGCACGAGGATCGTCTTGTCGGTCACGCCCCGCGCCTGCAGCAGCCGTTGCAGGTGGATCGCGCAGGCGAGGTTCGCCGGCCCGGCGCCCACGAGCAGGACGTCGACCGGGAGGTCCTCGCGCTCGACGCCGGGGAGGTTCAGGCTGTACTGGCGCGTGTGGCTCATCGGGATCGGTCTCGCGTCAGGGCCGCGTGCGCGGACACGACGCCGCGCAGGGCGCGCTCTCCGCGGAAGGGCCGAACAGGATAGCGATCGGGCCGGGCCGCTTCACGCACGCCCCGGCTTCAAGCACGGCGCGGCTGCCGCATCCGGCTCCCGCCGGCGCCGTCTCACGCGCCCGCCCCGCGCGCGCCGGCCAGGAACGGGTTCGTGCGCCGCTCCGCCCCGATCGTGGAGGTCGGCCCGTGCCCCGGGACGAAGCGCACGTCGTCCGGGAGCGACAGGAGCTCGCGCCGGATCGACGCGATCAGCGTGTCGTAGTCCCCGCGCGGGAAGTCCGTGCGGCCGATCGAGCCCTGGAACAGCACGTCGCCGACCAGAGCCAGCTTGGACGGCCGGTGGACGAAGACCACGTGTCCGGGCGTGTGGCCCGGGCAATGGCGCACCTCCAGATCCTGCTGTCCGACGCGCACGCGATCGCCCTGCACGAGCCAGCGGTCGGGCTCGAAGCTGCGCGCCGGTTCGAGGCCGAACATCGCGGCCTGCTCGGGCAGGCTCTCGATCCAGAAGCGGTCGTCCTCGTGCGGGCCGACGATCGGCACGCCGAGTCGCTCGGCGAGCTCCGCCGTCGCGCCGGCGTGGTCGCAGTGCGCGTGCGTGAGCAGGATCTGGCGGATGTCGACGCCGCGCTTCTTCGCGGTCGCGAGGATGCGCTCGATCTCGCCGCCCGGATCGACGACGGCGCCCTCGCCCGTCGCTTCGTCGAGCAGCAGCGAACAGTTCTGCTGGAACGCCGTGACGGGCACCACGAAGGCGCGCAGCGTCGCCTGCGGAGCTTCGGGCGCCGCGCTCACGAACGGTCCCCGATCCACGCGTGTCCGTCGGCGTAGACCTCCTTCTTCCAGATCGGGAGCGTCTTCTTCAGCTCGTCGATCAGGAAGCGGCACGCGGCGAACGCGGCCGCGCGGTGCGGGCTGGCGACGGCGATCACGACCGACGGCGCGCCGACGGGGACGGTGCCGACGCGGTGCACGACCAGCATGCGCGCGCGCTCGGCGCCCGGCTCGCCCGTCAGCACCTCGGCGCGGCAGCGCGCGAAGATGCGGCCCATCTCCGGCTCGGTCATCGCGTCGAAGGCCTCGTAGTCGAGGCGCACCACGCTCCGCCCGCGGTTCTCCGCGCGAGTCGTGCCGGTGAAGAGCGCGATCGCGCCGCAGCTCGCGTGCGCGACGCGCGCCTGCGCCGCGGCAGGGTCCAGGGCGGACGCGTGGAGCTCGAACACGCCGCGCTCGTAGTCGGGCGCGTCCGGCGCGCCGCCCGACACCGGCGGCAAGAGCGCCACGTCGTCGCCCGGCTTCAGCGCGCGCGCGTCGTTCGCGTAGCTCGTGCCCACGACGCCGGCGACGTGGGCCAGCGCGCCGAGGTGCGGGTGGAGTCGCGCGAGCTCGGCCTTGAGCTCGCCCAGCGTCGCGCCCTCGCGCAGACCGTGGACGACGATCCGGTCGGCGCGCGCCCGCTCGCGCAGGCCGGCGAAGAGCCGTACGGTGATGTCCACGGGAACGCGGCGAGGTCGGCGCGGCCGACGCTCAGAACGGCGTGTCGTCCGCGGCCTGGTACTCGGCCGCGTGATCCGAGCCGCCCCCGGCACCGCGACCCTGCCGCGCGCCGCCCTCGTCCCCCCCGCGGTCCATCGATCCCGAGCGCTCGCCACCGGCGCCCTCGCCGCGGCCGCCGCCCACGAACTCCCACTGGTTCGCGACCACGTAGAGCTTCGAGCGCTTGCCGCCGCCGTTCTTGTCCTCCCACGTGTCGAGGCGCAGCTCGCCCTCGATGAAGCAGGGCTTGCCCTTGCTGTGGTACTTCGCGAACGGCTCGGCGCGCGCGCCGAAGATCGTCACGTCCACGAACGTGGGCTCTTCCTTCCACTCGCCGGACGCGGCGTCCTTGAAGCGGCGGTTCACGGCCATCCCGAACTTGCAGATCGCCATCTGGTTGGCGGTGAAACGCACCTCGGGATCCCGCGTGAGGTTCCCCATCAGGATGACTTTGTTGAAGCTCGCCATGTGCGCCCCGTGCGTGCGGCACGCGGCCGCGGGAAGAGGACCATCGGAATCGGCGCGGAGCCCGCGCTCGGATCGCGGAGTGTAGCGGCGCGAGCCTCCGGCTGGAACCGCCGCGCTGATGCCGACCGCGCTCACGCCGCTCGTCGTCGCGCCCGCGCACGCCCGTCCAGGTCGGACGCCAATCGCGAGCCGGGATCGCGTAGGATCGAGAGCCCGAGATCCGCCCATGCCCCCCACGCCCGCGCTCCCCGGCCGCCCCGACCCCGCCTCGTCCCGTGCCCCCTCCCCGAAGGACTCCGGTCGCGAGCGCCGCCGCTGGGCGCGCGCGCTGGCCGAGATGCCGATCACGCTCGTGGGCCCCGAAGGCTCGAGCGAGGCGCGCATCCGCGACGTCTCCCGCGCCGGCGTGTGCTTCTTCCTCGACCGGCAGGTGCCGCTGATGACCGTGCTGGGCGTCGCCTTCGACATCGCGAGCCCCGTGGGCCGCACGCGGATCCAGGCGCACGGCGCGGTGGTGCGCTGCGAGCGGATCGCGAAGGGGGTCGACCACTGGGAGATCGCCGTGTTCCTGCACGACATGGGCGAGAGCGACCGGCGCGCGCTCGAGGAGTTCGTGGCGCTGCGCGGCGGGAGCCTGTAGCCGGCTCGACGGCGGGCGGCCCCCGGCCGAGTTCGTGGGAAGGCGGCCAACTGCGGGGACGTTGTCGGCGCTGCCTTGCTCTGGTCGATGCGGATCGGCACGGCTCGGCATCGTTCGGCGCAGTTCGACAGCGTTTGGATGAGGTCGACACAGCTCCGCGCCGCCACCGCGTCCGACGCGACACCGCCCGCGCGGGACGCGAGCTGGGGGCTCGGGGGCTCGGGAGGATCGCGCCGCACGCAACCCATGGATCGATGCCATATCGAGCGCGCGGAGGCTCGCTGGACGTCCGCGACCGGCGGATCGTGACCCTGCCTCGCGCAGCAGCGATCGCGAGGCGGGATGCGCTCGGGGAATGAGATCACGGGCCGGGCGACCTGGTCTCTGTCTCCTCGTGTCCGTCCCCTGGTGTCCGTCGCTTCGAGCATTCCCGCGCGCAAGGCGCGACGCCGATCACAGTTCCGGGAGCGACGGAGTCTCGTGCGTGACGAGAAGCCCCCAACGTCGCCACCCGGTGAGGAGCAGCCACGAGCGCGCCGCCGCGATCGGACGCACGCCCCGCGCGACCCGATCGAGCCAGCCCCCGAACCACGGCCCCGACGAGAACGCATCGATGCCGGTGATCTGCGCGCCGTGCTTTCGCGCGTTCTGCAGTACGTAGACGAGCGCGTGGCGCACCTCGCGCGGCGAACGCAGGATCCGCGCGTGGTAGCGGTCCGAGAGCACCTTCCCGCGCCGCTCCCACGCGCGGTTCAGCGCCTTCGCGATGCGCACGAGCAGACCCTGCATGCCGCGCGCGATCGAGCGCGCGTCCTCGGCCTCGGCGATGAA
>JBGAOR010000150.1:0-8080 GCA_044221705.1 Planctomycetota bacterium | reverse complement strand
CGCGGCGCGCGGGATCGATCCGGAGGAGCGCGGGTCAGCGCCGCTGGGTCAGCGTCACGAAGTCGAAGCTCGCCTGGGCCCGGACCGCGGTCGCGCCCTGCGTCGTCGCGACGCCAGCGAGGACCGGCGCCTGGTCAAGCAGGCCGCTCGCCTCGAACTCCGCGATCGGCAACTCGTAGACGTACGTCCACGTGCCGATCGACTGGCCGTTCCAGGCCGCGGCGGAGCGCAGGATCGTCGAGTTCTCCGGCATGGCGACGCCCACGCGGAGGCTCGCCGCGTGGAACGCGTTGCGATCGAAGCTGATCTGCGCGTCGCCCAGGAAGACCAGGCGCAGTTCGTGGCCCGGCATCGGCTGCGCGAGCACGCGGTGGTCGCCGCGCACGACCACGGCCGAGGAGAGGACCTCGTCGACCGTGCCCTGGACGTAGAGCGAGGGGCGCGTGATGCGCGCGTGGCGCAGGAGGTCGAACGTCGGACCGCCATCGAACGTGGGCAGCGTCCCCACGGTCTCGTCGTCGCCACCGCCGCCGTACGTGGACGCACCGGCACCGGAGCCGGGCGCGTTCGGCGCATCTCCGCTGAAGCCGCTCAGGGCTCCGGCCCCGAGCAGGACGAAGGCCGTGATCGCGAGCGTGGACAAGCCCCTGCCGGAGGCCTGGCCGCGTACGCATCGAAGAAGGTTCTTCATGTCAGGACTCCTCGGGGCTGCGGGCGGAATCGGTGCTCTGCGCACCGTCTCCCGCGTCGCTTCCATCGGCCCCGGGCAAGGAGAAGAGTTCAGGGACGGCCCCCACCAGGGCCTCGGCGAACCCCGGCTGCGCGTCGATCGCCTCGCGCAGGCGCGGGGAGCGCGAGAACAACTCGGCCACTTCGGCCGCGCGGTCGGGATGGTGGTCGAGCAACGAACGGAAGTAACCGAGCGAGCGTGCGCGGTTGCGCGTCAAGGCGTAGACCATGCCCAAGTTGAACCTGGCGACGAAGAAGCGGTCGTCCTCGTCGGCCAGGCCGCTGATCGTGACCCAGCGCCAGCAGGCGATGGCCTTCTTGTAGTTCTTCTCGGAGGAGTGCAGGCGCCCCAGCTGGATCGCCGCGTGTCCGCGGTTCGCCGGGCTCATCGCCGTCTGGAAGATGCGCCGGTATTCCTCGGCGGCCGTCAGGCGCTTGCCTTCGTGGCCGTGCAGGAAGGCCAGGTAGAGCTGGGCCTCTTCGTGCGAGGAGTCGGTGGAGATCGCCTCCTCGAGCAGACGCCGGCCCTTCTCGAGCGGGCTCTCGATCTTCTCCAGCTTGCCGTTGAGCATCGCGCGCGCGCGCTTCCAGTCGAGCCCGCCCGCGCGCACCTTGCCGTCGAGGAGCACGCCGTCCACGAACCCGCGGCCGCGCGTCTGCACGTCGCCGACCGGGACGGCGGTCTCGAAGACGCGCTCGCGGTAGCCGGGATCGATGGCGGCCAGCACGTACGCCTTGCCGAGCTGGTAGAAGACCGTCGCCAGACGGTGGACCAGGTCGATGCCCTCGACCGCGGCGGAGACTTCGGCTCCGGTGAGCATCGCGATGCGCGCGAAGAGGCGGTCGGGCGCGGCCATGTCCTTGTGCAGGCGCACCTGGCCGCGCACGTCCTCGAAGAAGCCGAGGCAGCACGTGCAGGCTTCCATGTGCACCATGGCGCGGCCGGCGGCGCTCTCGTCGATCTCACCGTCGACGAGCGCCGACAGATCCACCTGGAAGGTGGAGCAGACGTCGGAGTCGTCGTGCTTCCAGATCTCGGGTCCCATCATTCGTCCTCCGAGGCTTCCGCCTCCGGACCATCGTCCTGGCCGAGGAACTCGGCCCGGCCTGCGTCCGCCGCCAGGGCGGCGACACCCGGTCCGAGCGCGCGCGGATCGCGCGCCGGCCGGCAATCCGCCGAGAGCCCGTCGAAGACGCGGCGCATGGCGCGATGGATCTTCCGGCGTGCCCGGAAGATCACCATCTTCAGGTTCTCCAGCTTGATGCCGAGCGCCTCGGCGGCAGCCCGGTAGCTCGTTTCCTCGACCTCCACCATGTGCAGGGCGGCACGCTCCCGCTCGGAGAGCATCCCGTAGAAATGCAGGTAGAGGTGCAGGTAGGTCAGGTAGACACGCGCGCACTCGTCCTGGCTCTCGGCCTCGATCGCGCCGGAGAGCGGACTGGACGAGGGCACGGCCGGCTGAACCAGCAGTTCGTCCGCCACGACCTGATTCTTCGAGGCCCGCCCCAGGCTGCGCAGGTGCTTGAGCACCGTGTTGCGCACGATCATCGCCGACCAGACGCGGAAGGCGTCCTCGCGCTCGGCGTTGAAGCGGTGCGGGTAGCGGTAGATGTTGAAGAACACCTCCTGCAGCACGTCGCGCGGGTCCGAGCGGCTGGTGAACCGCCGCAACCGGCCGGCGACCTGGAGCAGGATGTGGTCGGCGTTCAGCTCGTAGAGCAGACCGAACGTCGCGCGACCGCTGCGCGTCCGGAACGACTCCATCAGGCGCGTCGAGACGCTGTCGCGCAGGCTCTCGATGTCGCGCTCGGGGTCCCCGACGAGGCGGAGGCAGCGCGCGTGTTCCTCCACGCTCAGTTCCGCGGCCAAGTCCACCAAACGCGCCTGCAAGCGGGCGCGTGCTGCTTCGCCACCGAGGGCGAGGCCGTGGGGATCGGTCACCTGCATGGAGCCGTGCGCCGCGTGGGCTCGGAGTTGGGAGGCCGCCGGAGAGGTTGCAGGGACCCGTCACCGCAGGGTGGGGTTGTCCCTCAAGGGGCATTCTAGACGGACCTCCACGAACGGTAACGAAGTTCGAACGGAGAGTTTTCGGGAAGAGCGAAACCGGGGTGAGTGCGGCGCCTGCGACGAACGGCGCGCTCGATCGAACCCTACCCCGAAGCTGACCCGCGTCGCTGGTCCACGCCGCGGGCGGGCCCCCGAGGCGGGTCGGACCGCCCGCCAGGCCCCGGGAACCCGGCAGGCCCAGCGAAGCGGGTCAGCTTCGGAGCTTGCCGCGGGGGGCGGGGGGCGGGATCCTCCCCCCGTGTCGCGCGAGGAAGCCGTCTTCGAAATCGCCCGCGAGCTCGGGTTCGACCTGTGCGGCATCGCCCCGCTGGCTCCGCCGGCCGCGGCCGCCCGCTTCGACACCTGGCTCGCCGCGGGGCGGCACGCCGGGATGGACTGGCTCGCCCGCGACCGAGACCGCCTCGTCGACCCGCGTCGGGTGATGCCGGAGGGCGGGAGCATCGTGGTCCTCGGCCTCGCGCATTCGCGGGCCGCCGTCGAACTCGAGGGCGGGGGCCGGATCGCGCGCTACGCGGCGGGCCGGGACTACCACAACGTGGGGAACCACAAGCTGCGCCGCTTCGCGCGGCGCCTCGCCGCGGCCGGAATGGGCGGCCGGAATCGGCGCATCGTGGACGCCGGCCCCTTGATGGAGCGCTCGCACGCCGCGCGGGCCGGTCTGGGCTTCGAGTCGAAGGCCGCCAACCTCCTCCACCCGCGCTTCGGCCCTTGGTTCTTCCTGATGGAGGTCGTGATCCCCCACGAACTCGAGCCGACGACCGAGCCGCCTCCGGGCTCGTGCGGGACATGCCGTGCGTGCCTCGACGCGTGTCCGACCCAGGCCATCGTGGAGCCCGGCGTCGTGGACGCCCGGCGCTGCATCTCCTACTGGACGATCGAGCACCAGGGTCCGGTCGAGCCCGAGATCCGCGAGCGCGTCGGACCGTGGGCCTTCGGCTGCGACGTCTGCTCCGAGGTCTGTCCGTGGGGCGCGCGAGCCCCGGACCTCGCCGCGCGTTTCGGGACGCACGCGGCGGTCGAGTCGGGCAGCCTCGTCGCCTGGCTCGAGGCGGGCGAGGCCTTCCCCGAGCAGTTCGCGGCGTCCCCGCTCGACCGTCCGGGTCGCGCGGGACTGGCCCGCAACGCCGCGATCGCCCTGGCCTCGGCCCCCAGCGACCTGGGACGCCGGGCGCTCCTGCGCGCGCTCTCGTTCGACCCTGCGGCCGTGGTGCGCGAGGCCGCGGGCTGGGCGCTGGCGCGCACGCACGCCGCGGACCAGGGGGTGCGCCCGGCACTGGAGCGCGCCGCTGCGAGCGAGCGCGACCCGGCCGCGAAGGATCTTCTCGCCCGCTGGGTCGGAATCGCGGCCGAGAGCGCGTCGACGGATCTCGACACGCGCGGCCCGGCGTCGAAGCCTTAGGACATCGCTTTTTCGCCCGCGCGACGGATCGGCCACAACCCGAGGCGCGTGCCCGGCTTGCACTCGGGCTCTGCGCACTTTTCCTCGACCGCAGTGGCGAACTTCCAGGCGCTCCCGTTCGTCCTAGGAGTCGTGCACGTGTTGGAGGCAGACCAGCACGTCGAATTGGATCGACATGCACGGCGGGGCTTTGGGGCCTCGACCCGGAGTGTCTCGCGGATGGAAGCTCGGCCCCACTAAGAAGTTGCAATTACGTTGCTGGGTTGGCATCGCCCCTGGTCCGGTGCTTGCTCTACCGCAGTCCACGACCACGAGGCCACAGGAGACGACGACGATGGAAAGCCCCGACTACTACAGCGACCACAAGTTCTGCGCGACCTGCCAGAAGTACGTCACCTACCTGATGAGCATGGAGCACTCGTACTGCACCGAGTGCGGCGAACGCGTGAAGCTCTTCTCCCAGGCCGACTGGACCGACTTCCACGAGAACCTGAAGAACAACAAGTCCAAGGGCGGCCGCCCGCGCAAGCAACGCGGCCGCGAGTCGGCCTGATCGGCCGGCGCACCCGAACCCGCGTACGACTCCCGCTCCGCTTCCCTCGAATCTCTCCGCTCGGACCGCTTCTCTCCCGCCTCTCCTTCCGGCCTCACCGCGCCCGCGAGCTCTTGTCCAGCTCGCGGGCCTCTTTCTGGGCGGACCATCCCGCCGGGTGGCGGCCGACGACCCAGGCCGGAAGCCCGGTCCGCCCTGCGCCGCGCGCCGCCGCTCCTCAGATCGCGTCCATCGCCGCCTGCAGCATCGCGAGCGCGGTCGACTCCGCCCCGGTCAGCACGTGCGGCGCCGCCAGCAGGTCCAGCGTCTCGCACGCGTCGCTGGGCAGGTGGTAGAGCCTCTCCGACATCACGCCCGCATCCGACCAGATGCGCATGTAGCGGTAGGTTCCATCCGTGATCCCGCGCAGGTAGGAGGCGTTCGCCGGCGGCGGCGCCCCGTTCGGGAACGCCTCCGAGTACGCCGTCGCGCGCGCCAGCGTGCTCGACGGTCGCTCGATGCCGTCCAGGAAGCTCTCGGCGTCGACCGCCGTGCCGCCCATCGCCGCGTCGATGTCCGCGGAACGGATGCCGGTCAGCTCGGCGACCGTCCGCCACAAGTCGACCGTGCTCACGAGCGAGCGACACGTCGCTCCCGCGGGAGCGATCGGCCCGCTCACGATCAGAGGCACGCGCGTGCCGAGCTCGTACAAGGACCGCTTGCCATGTCCGATCAGCGTGGGATCGCTGATCATCGTGCCCAGGGTGCCGTTGTCCCCCACCACGATCACGATGGTCTCGGCCAGCACGCCGGCGGGAATTCCATCGAGCAGCTCGCCGACCTCGTGGTCCACGGCCTCGACGTTGGCGTGGAAGATGAGCTTCTCGTCGTCGCGCTCGCCCGATCGCGCCGTGTCGCCCGCCTCGTATCCGAGGAACGAGAGGCGCGCGGCGGTGCGCGTCGACAGCGTCGAGTACGGCGGCACCTCCATGGGCGCGTGCGGCGGGTTGAAGCACACGTAGGCGAAGAACCGCTCGCCCGACGCGAGCCCGTTGATCCACGCCAGCGCGTCCGCCCGGTTCGTCGACGCGTCCCAGGAGTCGGTCGAAGGCGCGACGCCGGGCACAGCCGGCACCGCGACGGAGGACGAGGACCCGCACCCCAGGGCCGTGCCGCCGATCGCGGTGACCTTGGTCCAGTCGTAGTGGCTCGTGACGTTGCCCTTCGCGCCGTCGAAGCGCTCGAACCCGCACTCCGCGGGATGGCAATCGCCGGTCTCCACGTCGGCGACGTGCCACTTGCCGAACGCGCCCCGGCGGTACGCGACCTGGTTCACGTCGCGGATCAGCTCGGGCAGCGTCGTCTCGCTCGTGGGCAGCGTGTAGCCGGGGTCGTCCGTCGGATGGACGGAGTGCCCCATGCCGGTCCGCATGCCGTAGCGGCCCGTCAGGATCGCGGCGCGCGTCGGGCTGCACGTCGGGTTCGCGTAGCAGCGCGTGAAGAGCACGCCGTCGGCGCGCAACGCATCGAGGTTCGGCGTCGGGATCGCCGCGATCTGCGGCGACGTGCAGATGGCCGGCGGCCCGCCGTCGGCCGCGTACATCCCGAGCTTGTCCGTACCCAGGTCGTCGAGCACGACGAGCAGCACGTTGAACTCGCCCGGCTGCGGCAGCCGCCGCGGCGTGCCGCGCGCGTGCGAGCCGACGCGCGTCGCGTCCACGACCTGTCCGCCCGCGGCGCTCGGCCGAGTCTCGGCGACGAGCCCGAGGGCGCACGTGGCGAGGAAGAGTCGGACGGCGGAGGAAGCCCTGGGTTCCCGTGTCATGGTTCGTCCTCTCGTGCCGTTCAGTTCGAGCGCGCGAAGCGCGCGGAGTGCCGCCCGTCGATCACCGCGAACGCTCCCCCGACGAAGAGCGCTTCGCCAGCCGGGAACGCGGGTTTCGCCAGGAGCGCCTGCACGGTGTCGTCCGCGCCGCTGCCGATCGCGCTCCACGCGCCGCCCGCGAACCACGCGATGTCGCGCGCCGGGATCCCGCTGGCGGAGTTGAAGTCGCCGCCGGCGACGAGCCGCGCCGGGCTCGAGACGTTCCAGCTCGCCAGCGAACGGATCGTCACGCCGCGCCCGCCCGTGAACCCCGAACCCACGGGGATCCAGGCGTTCTGCAGCGGCTCCCAGCGCGCGACGCCGTCCACGTCTCCGTCTCCGTCGAGGTCGAAGTCGCCGCCCGCGTACAGCCGCGCGCCGCTCCCGTCGTCGTGAACAGCGAGCGCGTTCACGCTGCCGCAGCACAGCCCTCCGCCGGCCGAGATCCACTGCGATCCGTTCCAGCGCGCGATCCCCGACGCGCCCGCGCCGCCGGCGGCGGTGAAGTCGCCCGCCGCCCACAGCTTCGTGCCGCTGCCGTCGTCGAACGCGAGCAGCGCGCGCACGCTGTCCTCGGGGCCGTTCGGGAGCGGCGCCCAGCTCGCACCGTTCCACAACGCGACCGGCCCGGTCGGCGACCCGCCCGCGCGGCGGAAGCTGCCGCCGACGGCGAGCTGTCCCTGCCACGTCGCCAGCGCGAGCACGGGTCCGTCCGTGCCGCCGCCGACGTCGACCCAGCTCGCGCCGTCGAAGCGCGCGAGGTGACGGCGTTGCGCGCCGCCCGAGCTCAGGAAGTCCCCGCCGGCGTAGAACGACGCGCCCTGGACGTGCACCGCGCGCACGGTGTCGTCGAATCCCGCGCCGAGCGCGCTCCACTGCGCGCCCACGTCGTTCCACAGCGCCACGCGGTTCACCACCTGCGTCCCGGCGGTGACGAACGAGCCGCCGACGAGCACGGGCGCCGACGGCGCGGGTTGCGCCGCGAGCGCCAGGATCTCGTCGTCGAGCCCGCGCCCCGCGCCGAGCGGCTGCCAGCTCGCGCCGTTCCAGCGCACGACGCCGGCGGTCCCGATCGGTCCGGACCGCGCGAAGAATCCACCGACGAACAGGCTCTCCTGCCCGTCGCCGTCGTCGTCGACCACGGCCAGCGCGCGACCGACGCCGTTCGTGTTGCTCGCGCCGGGGACGCCGAGCGAGCTCCACGCGCCTCCGTCCCAGCGCGCAACCGACAGGAGCGGCGCCGCGTCGAACGAGTCCGCGTTCGCACTGATCCCGCCGGCCTGGCGCACGAGCCCCGTGGCGCAGAGCTTCGGCCCCGATCCGTCGTCGAACGTCGCGAACGCGCGCAAAGCCGGGAACGACCCGCCCGCGGACACGCCCGCCTGCAGATTCGAGAAGCCCAGACCGTCCCAGCTCGCCGCGCCGTTCGCGGGGATCCCGCCGGCGATCGTGAACGAACCTCCCAGGAAGAGGCGCGCGGGCAGGAGG
>JBGAOR010000149.1:0-8164 GCA_044221705.1 Planctomycetota bacterium | reverse complement strand
GGCGCGCCTCCTCGCGCTGCATCGGCACGATCACGCGCCGCACGGCGGGGTGCGCCGACACGTGGCTCACGGCGGCGGTCACGGCCTCGGAGCGGATCGCCGGCTCGCCCGCGCGGCCGTCGATGCGGACGCGGCCCTCGGCGTCGAAGTCGAGGCGCAGCGAGCGCGCCACGGCGGCGCAGGCGGCCTCGTCGTGCGGGTCGACGCCGCGCTCGAGCGCGGCCCACGTCACGGCGCGGTACATGGCGCCGGTGTCGAGGAAGGTGAGGCCGAGGAGCCGGGCGAGCTCCTTCGCGACCGTGCTCTTGCCCGCGCCGGCGGGTCCGTCGATGGCGAGGATCATGCGTTGGCGGGGACCATGCGGATCCCTGGATTCTACGGCACGGCGAGGCTCGCGCAATCGCGGTGCGCGAGGTCGCGCGCCGAGAGCGCCACGACGGCGCGATCCGAGAGGATCAGCGCGTCGCGCGCGCCGCCGAACGCGTCCAGCACGATCCAGCGCGCGCGGCCGTCGAGTTCCTCGTCGCGGAACTCGTGCACATGCCCGCACACGAGCAGGTCGGAGCGCGCGGCGGAGGCGAGCGCCTCGGCGGCGTCGCGCTGGATCGCCTTCTCCGCGCTGGGCTTGCGCGCGACCGCGCTGACCGACGCGCGCCGCAGCCTGCGCGCGATGGCCGCGCCGACCGCGAGCGGCAGCCGCGGCGCGAGCCACGTCACGGGCCGCGAGCGCACGAAGCGGCGCAGCCGCTGGTAAGCGAAGTCCCGCGTGCACAGCGTGTCGCCGTGCACGAACGCCGCGCGCGATCCGTCGGCGAGCAGCGTCGTGAAGCCGTCGCGCAGGACGCACGCGCCGGTGCGGCGCTCGAACGACGCGTCGAGCAGGAAGTCGCGGTTGCCGTGCACGACGAGGAGTTCTGTGCCCGACTCCGACGCGCGCTTCAGCGCGTCGAGGACCTCCTCGGCGCCGGGCATGCGCTCCTGCGCCGGCCCGACCCAGGCGTCGAAGAGATCCCCCAGGATCGCCAGGGTCCCCACGCCGCGCAGGCCGCTCAGCCACTGCGCGAAGCCGCGTCCCCCACGCTCGTCCGAGAGGTCGAGGTGCAGGTCCGCGATCACGACGAGGGGCGACGCGCAGGCGAGCTCGGGCAGGTCGAGCGGGATCGCGTACGCAGCGGTCATTGCCGGCCCTGCGACGCATCGTCCTGCGATTGCAACTGCTGGCTCACGGCAGAGGGTCCAACGGGCCTGCGCTCCCGAGTCTAGCCCTTCGATCGCGGAGATCGCGACGATTCAGGGCTCCAGATCGTCGAGCAGAGCCTCGAAATGCCGCTTGATCTTGGGCACCTCGATCGCGACCGCGTCCCAGACGAGATCGAGGTCGAGCGTGTGGTATCGATGGACCAGCACATTGCGCATCCCCGTTATTTTCGGCCACGGGACCTGGGGTGCTCGACGGCGCACATCCTCCGGAATCCCCGCAGCGGCCTCCCCCAACACCTCGAGCTGCCGGACGAACCACGTCTGCAGCAGCTCGTCGGCCTGCATCGAGGCGCGTCCGCGGGGCAGGTAGCGCTCGATGTTCTCGATCGCGACCAGTACGTCCCGCACGCGCTCACTCGGACTCCTCACAGTGGCTGAGCCTCGCGCAGGACCCTCTCGCGAAAGCGATCGCGCAGGCTGCGCTCCGTCACGAGATCGACGCGCCGGAGCAGGAGAGCTTCCAGGTCGTGGTTCAGTCCGCCGAGGTCGAAGAGCGAACGTCCGGGCTCCATGTCGACGAGCAGGTCGATGTCGCTCTTGTCGTCGTCCTCTCCACGCGCGACCGAACCGAAGAGGCGCACGTTACGTGCTCCGTGCAGCGACGCGAGTCGCAAGATCTCGGCGCGGTGCGTGCTCAGTACTTTCTTGAGTCGTGTGACCATGGAGGTCTTGGTTCCCGGTCCGAGCATATCCGCACGGCCATCACTGGACCAACCCGCGGTCCGCACCCTCAGCCCGCGGCCTCGGCGTCGTCCGGCTCGCCCAGGCCGTGCTCCTTGATCTTCTCCCACAGCACCTTGCGCGAGATCCCGAGCAGGTCGGCGGCCTTCATCCGCGCGCCGCCCGTCGCCGCGAGCGCCATCACGATCATCTCGCGCTCGCGCTCGTGCAGCACCACGCGCAGCGGGCGCACGCCCTGCTCCGCTTCGCGCGCGGCGGCCTCGGCGATCGTCTTCCAGCGCGGATCGTCGGGCAGCAGGTCCTCGAGCGCGAGCTCCTTGCGCTCGCCGGCCAGCGACACCGCGCGCAACACCGCGTTCTCGAGCTCGCGCACGTTGCCCGGCCAGGGGTACTTCTCGAGAGCGGCCATCGCGCCGCGCGGGATCGAGAGCTCGCGGCCCTGCGCCTGGCGCGCGAGGAAGTGCTGGACGAGCAGCGGCACGTCGCCGACGCGCTCGCGCAGCGGCGGCAGCACGAGCCGCACGACGTCGAGGCGATAGAACAGGTCCTCGCGGAACCGGCCCTCGGCCACGCGCGATCGCAGCGGGACCTTCGTGGCCGCGACGACGCGGATGTCGACCTCGACCGCGGCTTCGGCGCCCAGGCGCTCGATCTCGCGCTCCTGCAGCACGCGCAGGAGCTTCACCTGCAGCGCGAGCGGCATGTCGTCGATGTCGTCCAGGAAGAACGTGCCGCCGTTGGCCATCTCGAAGCGGCCGCGGCGCTCGCGGCGCGCGTCGGTGAACGCACCCTTCTCGTGGCCGAACAGCTCGCTCTCGAGCAGCGTCTCGGGCAGGGCCGCGCACGAGATCGCGATGAACGGGCCCTTCGCGCGCGGCGAGAGCTGGTGGATCGCGCGCGCGATGCGCTCCTTGCCGGTTCCGCTCTCGCCCTGCACGAGCACGGTCGCGTCGGTCGGCGCGACGGTCCGCAGGCGGGAGAACACGGCCTGCATCGCCGTCGACGCGCCGACCACGCCCTCGGGACCCTGGTGCGCAGCCAGCTCGCGGCGCAGGCCGTCGTTCTCCGCCTCCAGCGACGCGACGCGCGCGAACGTGTCGACCATCGCCACGATCGCCTCGTTGCGGAACGGCTTCTGGACGTAGTTCGCCGCGCCGAGGCGCATCGCCTCGACCGCCTGGTCGACCGTCGCGAAGCCCGTCATCAGCACGACGGGACGCCGCGCGTCGAGCTCCTTCGCGCGCGCCAGGACGCTCATCCCGCCGCCGCCGGGCATGCGGATGTCGGTGATCACGCAGTCGATGCGCCCCGACTCGAGTTCGTGCAGCGCGCGCGCGGTGTCGGGCGCGTGCACCACCTCGTGACCCGCGGCCTCCAGCGCGTCGCCGAGCGTCACCGCGATCGTGACCTCGTCTTCGGCGAGCAGGATTCTCATGCGCGCGGCCTGGTCAGCGGACGGGCGGGACCGGCGGGACGGCGAGGAACCGGTCGCCTCCCGCGGCGACGGCGTCGGCCTGCGCGGCCTCGGCCGCGGCGAGCAGGACGTCGTGGAACAGCGGCTCGCCCTCGCGCGAGCACGTCGCGCCGATCGAGAGCGTGAACCGCTCGCCCGCCGCCTCCGCGACGACGAGCGCGCGCGTGTCGGCGATCAGCCGCTCGGCGAGCGTGCGCGCGCCGGCTTCGTCCGTGTGCGGGACGACGGCCATCAAGCGGTCGTCGGGCGTGCGGCCGAGGTAGTCGCTCGAACGCGTGGAGGCGAAGAGCAGCTTCACGACGCCGTCGAGCGCGGCCTCCTTGGCCTCGTACCCCAGTCGATCGCGCACCGCGCCGAGCTGGTCGACGGAGACGACGAGCACCGCGAGCGGGTACTTGTAGCGCTGGCCGCGCCCGAACTCGGTGCGCAGGACGTGCTGGATCTGTGCGACGGAGAACAGGCGCCGGCCGTCCGCGGATCGAGTCGAGGTTTCCATCAGGCGTGGGGGCTCGTGTTCGTCACCGAAGGCTTCGTTCGGCGCGGTTGTAGCGCGGCGGGGGGCGCAGGTCACTCACCGCCCGGACTCCGCGCGTAGTCCGCGGGCTCCGGGATCACTATCCTTCGGATGGCGGGCGCACCCGCCCGTACATGCTCTCCATCCTCCTCGCTTCCACCGTCGCGGCAGCGCCCGATTGGACGCTGCTCGCGTTTCCCCGGGCCAGCCGCTCCCTCGAAACGGCGCCCATCGAGTCGGTCTTCCTGGACGCGTCCCACCTCGACGTGGCCGGCGGATTCCGGCCCGCCGCCGTCGAGGTGCCCGAGGCGCCGATCCCGGGCGCGATCTTCCAGCAGATGCTGGACGAGACGCTGCGCCAGCGCGGGCTGAAGCTCGAGACGCGCCCGCAGGCGGGGCTCCTGCTCGCGCGCGGCGACGCGGCTGCGCTCGAGGTCGCGCGCGCGCTGATCGCCGACCTCGACCGCCAGACCGCCGCGCTCGAGATCGACCTCGAGATCACGCTGCGCCGCGCGGGCGCGCCCGAAGCGAAGTGGCGCCGGCGCGTGCTCGCCGGCACCGAGGTCTTCCTCGGCTCGAGGACGTCGCGTCCGTTCCTCGCCGGCTTCAACGTGCAGGTCGCACAGGACGCCGGGCAGGCCGAGCCGCAGCTCGGCGCCGCGTACGCCGGCGCCGGATTGCACCTGCGCGCGACGCGGCTCGCGGGCGGGACGCGCGTCTTCCTGGACGGCGTCTACGACAGCGCCGCGGTCGCCGCCGTCGACACGTTCGACCCCGAGACGCCCGACATGGGCGTCTTCGAGCAGCCGCGCGTCGAGAGCGTGCAGCTCGCCTTCTCGGGTGCGACGGACAGCGGCGGATCGATCGAGGTCCAGGTCGCGGGCGCCGGCGCGACGCAGGGCGACACGGTGCTGAGCATCCGCGCGACCGCGCGTCCCGACGCCGCGCAGCAGGGCGACGGCTGGGCGCTCGTCGACCTCGCGTTCTCGAGCCTCGCGCCGCGACCGCTCATGCCGGTCGATCCGGGACTCGCGCTCGTCGGATCGGGCCTCGAAGCCGACACGGGCAGCGCGCTGCTCACGCCGGCGGTTCTGGCCACGCTCCTCGAATCCGATCGTTCGGCCGCGGACGGTCGCGGAGGGCGCGCGCAGCTCCTGTGGACCCGCACCCTGCTCGCGATCCCGCGCTCCGACGCCGGGCGGATCGAGTCGGCCCGCGCGCTCGTGCGCGCCGCGGAGGAGACCCGCTCGACCACGCAGGTCGCGACGCTCTCCTGCGGTCCGCTGCGGGCCTCGTTCCCCGTCGCGCCGGGCCGGCTCGCGCGGCTCGTGGTCGGCACCGAGCAGCCCTACCTGGTCGACTACGGCTTGGAGGTCGCCCCGCAGATCTGGATGCCGTCCCCGCGCGTCGAGCGCGCTTTCGACGGGATCGCGGCCGAAATCACGCTGTCCGGCGGGGTCTTCGCGCTCCAGGCCTGGCGCGCGACGACGCCCGTGGTGAACGTGGCCAGCCGCGAATCGGCACAGATGGGCCGACTCCAGCTTCCCCAGCGCGCACGCGTGGCCGGCTCGGGCCGCACCGCGATCGGCGAGCCGCCGGCGGCGGTCTTCGACGAGGGCGCGGCGCTCACGCTGTCGGCCGGCGCTCCCTGATCGCCGGTGCCGAGGGCCCTCTTCGACGGGCGAGTTCGTAGGGAGATGGCTGTTCGGCGGTTAGCATGCATTCGGCCGGGCCCGATCGCCCGGCCTCCCACGAATCGAAGGACCACGTGAGACTCGGCCTCAGTCAAAGCGCGCGGATGGATCAGCGACTGCAACAGTCGCCGCAGATGATCCAGGCCATGCAGATCCTCCAGCTCTCCTCGCTGGACCTGGAGGATCGCATCCAGCAGGAGCTCGTCGAGAACCCCTTCCTCGAGCTGGCCGAGCCCGGTTCCTCGGAAGGCGGGGCGCCCGACGACGAGAATCCCGAGGCGCCGCCGCCCGCGAACGAGGTGGCCGAGGACCGCGGCGTCGCCACGATGCGCGAGGAGTTCGAGCGCTACGAGCGCGACCTCGACGACGGCTCGCGGCGCACGCGCACGGGCTCGTCGGAGGACGGCGACAAGAAGATGGAGGCGATGGCGAACACCCCCGACGTCGAGAAGACGCTGGCGGAGGTGCTCGTCGACGAGCTGGCCATCCTCGATCTCACGCCGCGCGAGCGGAAGCTGGCCGAGTACCTCCTGTGGTCGCTCGACGACCGCGGCTGGATCCCCGAGCCGCTGGAGCAGATCGCGATCGACTGCATGAACCCCGAGCCGGGCGAGGAGCCCATCGTGGGCCCCGACGAGCCGCCGGTGACGGTCGAGGAGCTGCGCGCGGTGCTGGACGAGATCCGCTCGATCTCGCACCCGGCGCTGGGCGCGCGCGACCTGCGCGAATGCCTCGAGCTGCAGCTGCAGGCGATGGGCATGGGCGACGAGCCGCTGCTCAAGGTGATCATCGAGCGCCACCTGGCCGACGTCGAGCAGAACAAGCTGCCGCGCATCGCCAAGGACGCGGGGCGCACGATGGAAGAGGTGAAGGACGCACTCGAGATGCTGCGACGCCTCGAGCCGAGCCCGGGCGCCGGCTTCGGCGGCGTGCAGGCCGACGTGATCCACCCCGACGTCATCGTCGAGGAGGTCGACGGCGAGTACGAGGTGCGGCTCGACCGGCAGGCCGCACCCGACCTGCGCCTGTCCCTCGCGTACAAGGACGTGCTCAAGGCCGCGCACAAGGGCGACGGCGTGCGCGAGTGGGTCAAGAAGCGCATCGAGTCGGCGCGCTGGTTCCTGGACGCGCTGCAACAGCGACGCGCGACGCTCGACCTGATCGCGCATGCGATCTTCGAGGAGCAGCGCGGGTTCCTGGAGCGCGGCGTCGAGGGCCTGCGCCCCCTGCGCATGCAGGAGGTCGCGGACCAGGTCGGGGTCCACATCTCGACCGTTTCGCGCGCCGTCGCCGGCAAGTACGCGCAGACTCCGCGCGGGATCTACCCGCTGAAGTACTTCTTCACGGGCGGCACGACGATGGAGAGCGGCGAGGTCGCCAGCCAGGCGTCGGTGAAACAGAAGATCGCCGAGCTGGTGGCCGCCGAGGACCCCGCGAACCCGCTGTCCGACGAGGACCTCGCCGCGAAGCTCGAGCAGAAGGACCAGATCCGGATCGCGCGGCGCACCGTCACGAAGTACCGCAAGGCGTTGAGCATTCCCTCCTCGAGCCAGCGCAAGAAGTTCTAGCGGAGCGTGCTCCGCCAGCGCAGCCACCAGCAACCCTCCCGACATCCGGGTGTCGATCGCGCTCGAGCGCCTCGAGCCGAGCCGCTCGGTTGCCCCCCCACACTCCCGAACACGCATCTCCTCATGGCCACCAAAGCGACCGAACTCCGCAAGGGCGCCGTCATCATCGACGGCCAGAAGTTGCTCCTGATCACGGAGTACAACCACCACACGCCGGGCAACCTGCGCGCGGTGATCCACATGAAGGTCAAGGACCTGCGCACGGGCGTCGTATCCCCGATGCGCCTCGGGTCCAGCGATGCGTTCGAGGTCGCCTACCTCGACCGCAAGAAGGCCGAGTACCTCTACAAGGAGGCCAACGGCGACTACGTCTTCATGGACCAGCAGTCCTTCGACCAGTTCCCGCTCAACGAGGAGCTCGTCGGCGACAAGATGGGCTTCGTGAAGGAGAACACCGTGGTCGACGTGACCTTCCACGAGTCGCTGGCGATCGGCGTGGAGCTGCCCTCGAGCGTGATCCTCAAGGTCGTCGAGTCCGAATCGGCCGTGAAGGGCAACACCGCGACGAACGTGAAGAAGGAAGCGGTGCTCGAGACAGGCCTGAAGATCAAGGTGCCGCTGCACATTCAGGCCGGCGAGATGGTCAAGGTGAGCACGGCAGACGGAGAGTTCCAGGGACGGGCCAACTAGCCCAACCTCAGAAGCTGACCCTGTTCGCTGCACCCTACTCAGCCGATCCGCGGGCGCCGAGCGCAGCGCGGTGGCATCCCGGAACTCAGGCCGCCCGAGGGATCGCCCCCCTCCACTCGAGGAGCTCGCGCGCAGTCAGCCGTCGGTGCGCGACGCCGGCGACCTGTGCCGACGAGGCCCGCCTGTGGAACACGCTCCGCTCGCGCACGTAGTTCCGGTAGAGCATCCAAACGGCCAGGTGCCAGCCCAGGTTCCGCTCGAGCTTCGAATGCCCCCAGTTCCT
>JBGAOR010000027.1:0-52536 GCA_044221705.1 Planctomycetota bacterium | reverse complement strand
CGGCGCGCACGGACTCCGCCGCCGCGCCCGGCCGCAAGAGCGCGCCCACGGCCGGGGCGGCGCACGCCGCGACGAGGAGCACCGCGGCCGCGACGTCGAGCGCGCGCGGCCGGCGCGCGGGCAGCGGCGCGGGCAGCGGCGCGGCCTGCGGATCGACACGGCCCGGACCCGCGGGCGCGGAATGCTGCTCTCGGCGGGACATGTCGGCGGCTGATCTTGCGCGGGATGCGTCGACGCGGCAAGGCGCGCGTGCGATCAGCGCGCGATCCCGCGCACCACGACGCTCGCGAGCGTCCAGCGCCGCCCCACGTCCTCGATGCGCAGCGCGAGGCGGCCGTCGCGATCCGGGTCGCTGAGCTCGAGCGTCACGACCGACCGACCGCGCGCGGCCGGAGCCCGGACGACGCGGCCGCGGGCGTACCCGGGATCGGTCCGCGTCGCGAAGAGGACGGAGAGCTGCGTGTCGACCTCGCACTCGACCTCCAGCTGCAGCACCAGCGTCACCGCGGGGTCCGTCGCGATCCGCGGGAGGAGCAGCAGTCCGCCGGCGCCCGACTCGCGGAGGTGCAGCCCGTCGGCTTCCGCGCGCAGATCGAGCGGACCGCGGACGTCGCAGCGCCGCGCGAGCTCGGCCGCGTCGAAGCGCTGCAGGACGCCGTGCACGGCGGCGATCTCGGCCGCGAGATCCGCGTCCTGCTCGCCGCCCAGGATCGGCCACGGGGGACGGCGCAGGAACCGCTCGCCGTAGAGGAGCAGCACGATGTCGGGCCGCTCGGCGGCGATGCGCTCGGCCGGGAACTCGTGCTGCCACAGGAACGTCGCGCGCGACCACATGCGCGGGAACACGCTGCGCGCCGCCGCGCCGAACGAGTCGTGCACGACGATCCCCGTGGGCAGATCGGCGTCGGGACGGCGGGTGACCAGTTCGTCGCCGTCGAAGCGCGGCTCGCGCTCGGCCTGCCAGCGCTGGCCGGCGTCGACGAGGTGCCAGTCCTGGCTCACGAGCAGGTCCTCGAGGTGCAGCCGGCCGGCCCACGAATCGCCGATGCCCTCGTTGCGCTCGAAGCGCACGTCGTCGCGCGCCGCCTCGGCGACGGCCGGGAACTGCGGGAACGCGCGCGCCAGCGCGGCGGCGATCGCGCGCGTCGCGGCGAACGCGCCGCGCGGCGTCCAGTGCGTGCCGAACGGATAGCAGGCCGGGTCGTCGGGTCGGTCCTTCGCGCGCGCCTCGCGCAGCGCGCCGCGCAGGTCGATCACCGTGCACGGGCCGCCGGCGCCGAACTCGGCGACGAACTGGTCCGTGCGCGACGGCCCCACGCTGCGCCAGGGGTCGGGGATCTCGTCGGCGTACACCGTCGCGTTCTCGGGCGCGATCGCGAGCACGAGCCGGCCGCCGTGCGCCGCGACGAAGCGCGCGCGGCTCTCGAGCGCCCGCCGCCAGCCGCGCAGTTCGGCGACGCTCATCGGCCGCGCGCCGCGCAGGTAGCCCAGGAGCCCGAAGTCGTCGAGGAACACGCGCCGATCGCGGCCGAGCACGATCACCGGGCTGGGCGACACGCCGAGCCCGAAGACGAGCACGGCGTTGCGCGCGCGCAGCAGGCTGCGCCGGAACCCGAGCCGGTCCTCGAACGCGTCCTCGAGCCGCCGCGGGAACCGCGCCCAGGCGCCGAAGTCGCGCGCGATCGCCGGCCAGGGCGCGGGATTGCGGCCCTCGGGCCGCACGCTCGCCCCGGGATCCTCCGACCACGCGGCGACGAACGACGGCAGCGCGAGCGCGGCCGCGAAGAGAGCGGCGGTCCACGCGTCCAGCCGGCGACGCGCGGCGTCCACGTCAGCGACCGCCGTGCGTCCCCGGCTTCCAGAGGATGTCCTGGCGGCCGAGACGGTTGTGCACCCGCGCGAGCACGAAGAGCAGGTCGGAGAGCCGGTTCAGGTAGCGCAGCACCTCGAGGTTGACGCGGTCCTTCTCCTCGGCGACCGCCAGCAACTCGGAGACGTGGCGCTCGGCGCGGCGGCACGTGCAGCGCGCGAGGTGCAGCCAGGCCGACTGCGGCGTGCCGCCCGGAAGGATGAACGACTTCAACGGCTCGAGCCGCGCGTTGTCGCGGTCGATCAGGTCCTCGAGGCGCTTCGTGTAGGCCGGCGTGATGCGCAGGCGCTCGCCCGCTTCGCCGGGCACGCACAGATCGGCCCCGACGTCGAACAGGTCGTTCTGGATCGCCTGCAGGTCGCCGAAGTGCGGCTCCTCGAGCCCGCTCGCGAGCAGGAGGCCGAGCACCGACGACAGCTCGTCGACCGTGCCGTACGCGGCGACGCGCGGATGGTGTTTCGTGACGCGCGCGCCGTCGCCGAGGCTCGTGAGCCCCTCGTCGCCGCCGCGGGTGTAGATGCGATCGAGTCGGACCATGGAGCTCCTCGTGTCGGGCCCATCTTGCGCGGGCGCCGCGGGCCGAGCAAGGCGCACATGGGCGGGGACGGCGACTCGACGCGCGGAGCTCGACGATGGGCGGTTAGGATCCTCGGTTCGAGGTCGCCCCCCCGCTCATGACGAAGTCCCCCCTGCCGCTCCTCGCCGGTCTGTTCCTGGCGACGCTCGCGACGCTGTGCCTCGAGGTGCTCGACACGCGTCTCCTCTCGGTGATGGCCTGGTACCACCTGTCGTTCTTCGCGGTCTCGACCGCGATGTTCGGCATGTCGGCCGGCGCGCTGGCGGTCTACCTGGGCGGCGAGCGCTTCCAGGGCGAGAACGCGGCTCGGGCGCTCCCCTCGTACGGCATCGCGTTCGCGCTCTCCGTCCCGATCTGCCACCTCGGGAACCTCGTCGTGCGCATCCCGAGCGGCATCTCGGCGCCGTCCATCGGGGCGCTCGTCGTGTCGACGCTGCTCCTGGCGATCCCCTTCTACTACGCCGGCGTCGTCGTGACGCTCGCTCTCATGCGCTCGGGCGCGCGCATCGGCCTGGCGTACGCCGTCGACCTGATCGGCGCGGCGCTGGGCGGCCTGCTCGTGTTCCCGCTCTTCGCGTGGTCGAACCTGACGACGGCGGTCATCGTCTGCGGCGCGATCGCGGCGCTCTCGGCGGCGTGTTTCGCGCGGTTCGCGGGCCTGCGCGCGTGGCCGTACGCGACGGGCGCGCTCGTGCTCGCGCTCGGGGCCGCGATCAACGCCAACGCCGAGCGGCCGATCACGCTGTGGTACGTCAAGGACCGCTACCTCGGCGGCGAAAAGCTCGATCTGGAGCGCTGGAACGTCCACTCGCGCATCACGATGCCCGATCGCACCGACCGCGAGCCGTTCTACTGGGGCCGCGGATCGAAGACGCCGAAGATCGAGGTCGAAGCGCGCCCCATCGCGATCGACGGCGACGCGCTGACGGTGATGACGCGCTGGGACGGCGACCGGGCGAGCCTCGAGTGGGTGCGCCACGACGTCACGTCGCTGCCCTACCACCTGCGCCGCGGCGGCGACGCGGTCGTGCTGGGCGTCGGCGGCGGACGCGACGTGCTGACCGCGCTGTGGGCCGGCAGCAAGACGGTGCTCGGCATCGAGCTCAACGGCATCACCGTCGGACTGCTGAAGGGCAAGTTCCGCGACTACGCCGGCATCGCCAACGCGCCCGGCGTGACGATCGTGCACGACGAGGCGCGCTCGCACCTGGCGCGCCTCGAGCCGCGATTCGACGTCGTGCAGATGTCGCTGATCGACACGTGGGCCTCGACGGCGGCCGGCGGTTTCACGCTGAGCGAGAACGGGCTCTACACGCGCGAGGCCTTCGCCACGTACCTCGGCGCGCTGCGGCCGAACGGGCTCTGTTCCGTGTCGCGCTGGTACGACCCGGCCAAGGTGTCGGAGACGACGCGGTTGCTGACGCTGGGGGTCGCGGCGCTGCTCGACCGCGGCGTGCGCGAGCCGGAGAAGCACCTCGCTCTGGCCTCGGCCGGCCAGGTCGCGACGCTCCTGATCGGCGTGGATCCGCTGAGCGCGGACGACTCGGCGAAGATCGCCGCGGCCTGCGAGGAGAACGGCTTCGGCCTCGTCTTCTCGCCCACGCAGCCGCCGGACGAGCCCGTTTTCCAGCGCGTGCTCGCCGCGCGCGACCTGGCGAGCCTCGATGCGGCCGTCGCCGATCCCGTCTACGACTACACGCCGCCGACCGACGAGCGTCCGTTCTTCTTCAACCTGGTGAAGCCGTCGCACGCGTTCTCGCGCGCGGCCTTCGACCAGGCCGGCGGCGTGTTGCGCGGGAACCTGCAGGCGACGGGGACGCTGCTGGCGCTGTTCCTGATCTCGCTCGTGCTCGTGGGCCTCGTCATCGTGCTGCCGCTCGCGGCCACCGGACTGCCGGCGATGGACGGGCGCGCGTTCGCGCTCAGCGTCCAGTGGTTCGCCACGATCGGCTTCGGCTTCATGCTGGTGCAGATCGGTTTCATGCAGCGTTTCGCGGTGTATCTGGGCCATCCGGCGTACGCCGTGATCGCGGTCCTCGCGACGATGATCCTGGCGGCCGGCATCGGCAGCTTCGTGTCGGACCGCGTGCGCGTCGAAGGCCGCGACGGGAAGAGCGCGCGCGTCGCGCTGGCCGCGGCGATCGCGATCGCGGGCGCGGCGCTGCTCGTCCGGCCGCTGGTCGAGCACACCACGTCGTTCAGCATCGCCGGCCGCGTCGCGTTCACGGCGCTGATCGTCGGCGCGGTCGCGTTCGCGCTAGGGTTCTGCTTTCCCTCGGGGATGCGCCTCGTGCGCCGGATCTCGGACACGGCCGACGCGTGGATGTGGGGCGTGAACGGCGCGTCGGGCGTGCTGGGCGCCGTCGCCGCCGTCGCGATCGCGATGTGGGGCGGGATCGCGCTGAACCTGTGGGTCGCGGCCGCGCTGTACGCGTCGCTCGCGCTCGTGGGCCCGGCGCTGGCGCGGCGCGGGCGAAGCTGACCCCCGAAAGCCCGCCCGTCGCCGATGCGTCGGTCAGACGATCGGAGCCAGGACGCTCCGGCCGTACGCGAGGAACGCCATGAGGAGACCGAGCACGGCGCACATGACGATCGTCGCGTTCTCGCGGTAGCGGGCGTGGACCCAGATGAACACGAGGCTCTCGATCGCCAGGATCGCGGCGGCGACCACGGTGAGCTCCGGGTGCCAGCGGAGGACGGCCGGGACGACCAGCCCGACCACGCAGACGAGTTCGAGGATGCCGAGGGCTTTCCACGCGCCGCGCGGCAACGCGCCGAACGAGCGGACGTCCTGGCTGATCTTGTCGAACAAGAAGACCTTCATGACGCCGGACGCTCCGTACAGGAGCGCGGCCAGGACCTGGAGGACCCACAAGAGAATATTCATCGCGTGCCTGCTCCCGATTTCGGCGCCCGATCGACATGCGAACGCACGCGAGGCCAGTCGGTCAAGTGGACACCCGCGCGATCTCGCGCGCCGCGATCACTCGGTCCGCTCCGCCTCGCCGGCGGCGTCGAGCTCGCGCCGCCGCTCCTGCTCGCGCCGATGCCGTCCGCGCTTCTCGTGCACGGTGATCCCGAGGTCCTGCGGCGTCAGCTCGCTGCCCAGCGCGCGGCACATCAGGTGCCACGCGCGCGCGTCGCGATCCTCGAGCTCGGCGCGCGAGAACACGCGCTCGACCGACGCCAGGATGTCCGACCGGGCCGACTTCGACTTCGCGACCCGGTCGCCCAGCGCGTGCGCGACGTTGGCCTTGAGGTAGTCGCGCGCCTCCGTGGACAGCGGTTTCGCGCCGCGTTCGCGCCGTTTCGCGCCCTGAGCGACGAAGAGGTCGGACAGGACGATCCCGACCGCCATCGCCAGGTTCAGCGAGCTGTGCTCCGCGCTCGTCGGGATCCAGGCCAGCTCGCGCAGGTTCTTCACGTCCTCGGTCTCGAGCCCGCGCACCTCGTTGCCGAACACGAACGCGCACGCCGAGTCGGGGTCGTTCGCGTCGTCGCGCAGCGTCTCGCGCAACTCGCGCCAGTCGTGGCGGCGGCGGTGCTCGTGAGCGCGCGCCGTGAACCCGATCGTGTTGGCGCAGCCGTCGAGCGCCTCGCCCAGCGTCTCGACGACGCGCACCTTGTCCGCGCCGCCGGGCACCCCGTGCGACATCTGTACGAAGTCGGGGTGGACGAGCAGCGACGCGCGCTCGGGCGCCACGAGCACGATCTCGACCGGCCCGAAGTTCGCCGCGACGCGCAGGATCGAACCGACGTTGCGCGGACCGCTCGGCCGCACGAGGACGACGCGCTTCGTCACGGCATCATCCGCTCGCGCGCGACTTCGGCGCGCACCGACTCGAGCTGCGCCGGATCCGGATTGCCGCCCGACACGACGACGGCGACGCGCAGCGGATCCTTGCTCGTGCGACCGGCGAGGAGCTCGGCCGGCAGCTTGCGCGCGACGACCGCGGCGAACGCGGCGGCGCCGGCCGGTTCGACGACTTCGCCGGCGGCCACCAGGCGCTTCTGGCCGGCGAAGATCGCGTCGTCCGAGAGCAGGATCGTGCCGTCGAGCGTCGCGGAGCACACGTCGACGTTGATCTGGCCCGAGTAGGTCGGCGTCAGGCCCTGGACCTTGCTCGTGATCGACGCCAGATGCACCGGCGCGCCGGCCGCGATCCCGCGCGTCAGCGACGGCGAACCCTCGGGTTCCGCGCCGTAGATCCTCACTTTCCGCCCGAGCTTGCGCCGCAGCGCGAGCGAGGTCCCGCTGACGAGTCCCCCGCCGCCGACGCACACGACGACGACCTCGACCGTCGGCCAGTCCTCGGCGATCTCGAGCCCGACCGTCCCCGCGCCCTGGATCGTGCGCTCGGCGTCGTACGGGTGGACGAGCGTCATGCCCGCCGCGACGCGCGCCGCACACTCGCGATCGGCGGCCTCGCGGTCCTCGGCCAGCACGACGGTCGCACCGTGGTCGCGGCAGGCCTGCACCTTGTTGGCGTACGCGTTCTTCGGCATCACGATCGTCGCCGGGACGCCGGCGCGCTGCGCGGCCCACGCCAGCGCCTTGCCGTGGTTGCCGGAGCTGGCGCACACGACGCCTGCCTTCTTCTGCGCCGCGTCGAGCTGCGCGACCTGGTTCCACGCGCCGCGCGCCTTGAACGAGCCCGTCTCCTGGCGGTTCTCCATCTTGCCGCGCAGTTGGACGCGCGGATCGCCGGCGTCGAGCGGCGCGAGCGGCGTGCGCTGGACGACTCCGCGGACGCGCGCGGCGGCCTCGTCGATGCGGATGTGGTCGAAGCGGGTCCAGGGCGATTCCGTCGAGGGCTTCACGCCCGGGAATCTACCCGACACAGGTCGGTCCGCGCTCGCGGGGAACGACCCGACCCGTTCACTTCTTCTTGGGTGCCTTCGGTGCCTCCATCCGCACCGTGCGCTCGAACTCGTTCGCGCCGCGGCGCGTCGGCGTGGCGTCGACGCGGTCGATCACGCGCCAGTCCTTCCAGCGGAACGCGACCTTCCCCGGCCGCGCGTCGGCGCGCACGACGATGCGACCCTGCGCGTCCGTGCGTCCGCCCTCGCGGCCGTCGACGACGACCAGCGCGCCCTCGATCGGCTTCCGGTCGTTCGCGCGCACCACGCGGTAGAGCTGCGCCCAGCCGCGCGCGAGCACGGGCGCAGCGCCGCGGCGCGCGCGGCCGGCCACGGAGGCGAGCGGCGACAGCTCGTTCCACGACCCGAACGACCCCGCGCGTCCGTCGGCGTCGATGCGCCAGCGCAGGGGTGCCTCGACCGGGAACTCCGTCAGCAGGAGACGGCCGTCGCGGCCGGTGAACGTGCGCGTCTCGCCCAACGCGGCCAGCCGGACCTCGAACGAACCCGGGAACGGCGTGCCGTCCTCGTCGCGCGGCTCGAAGAGGAGGTCCGTGACGGCGACCGTGTCCTTCACGACGACGAGCACGTCCTCGCGCGGCGCCTCGAGCTCCACGCGCCGCGGTTCCCACACGAAGAAGTCGTTCTCCGAAACCTCGAGTCGGAAACGGCCCGCCGGCAGGTCGTCGAAGTCGAACAGCCCGACGCGCGCGCCCGACTTCGCGGTCCAGCGCACGCGCGCGTCGAGGGCGCCGACGCCGCGGCCGAGGTCGAGCGGCACGAGCCGCATGCGCACGTCGCGTTCGTAGAGCCCGCTGTCGGACACGATCGTGCCGCGGATCGCGCCCGTGGACGGCGCGCGCGAGAGCGTCACGGTCTCGACGCGGCGCACGCCCTGAGCCAGGAGGAGCGGGATCTCGAGCTCGCGCCAGCGCACGAGCCGCACCTTCAGCGTGCCCGGCTCGGCGGCGATGCGCTCGTAGACCGCGCGTCCGTCCTTCCGCGTCATGACCTCGCGCGGCTTGCCGCTCTCCGTCGGCGTCCACCACACCGACGCGTTCTCGAGCGGTGCGCCGTCGGGGCCGACCACGCGTACCTCGAGCGCGGCCAGCGCCTCCAGCGCGATCTCGAGCGTGCCCGGCTGGATCCCCGGCACGTAGCGCACGCCGCGCGCGCCGCGCCAGACGCCGTCCTTCGACTCGACGACGATCTACGCCGGCGCGCCGGCGTTCGGGGCGGTGGCGAGCGGCGCGAAGCGCACGCGGTCGAGGTTCGTCCCGACGACGACGCCGCGCGCACGTCCGCGGCCCTCGTCGAGCGCGATCCAGAGCGAATGCTCGGCGAGCGGCGGCGCGTCCAGGGGCGCGAGCTCGATCCGGAAGGTGGGCCCGCTCGCCACGCGCAGCGCGAGCGGCAGCACGGCGCCGTCTTCGCCCACGCGCAGCTCGCCGGCCGGAACGAGTTCGTTCCCGGCCTCGAGGTAGCGCGCGCTCAGCTCCCCAGGCAGGAGTTCCTCGGTCGATTCGAACGCCCCGTGTTCGTCGGTCTCGACGAGGTTCTGTTCGCGGCCGCGGTCCTGCAGCTCGAACCGGTAGTGCGGGAGCGGCTCGTTCGTCGAGGTGTCCACGAGCGTGCCGCGGACGATCCGCGCGCCGGCGCGATCCGACCGCGGTGTCTCGGCGCCGGGGGCAGCCGCGGTCGCAGTGGCGGAATCCGCCTCGGCCAGCGCGACGCGCTCGCCCGGCGCGAGTTCGGCCGCATCGGCCAGGTCCGGCCCGGCGAGATCCGACTGCGGATCGGCCGCGGGCTCGACGCCGTCGTCGAGGGCCTCGACGCGCGTCTCGACCGCGTCCTCGGGGGTCGCGCCGATCCACCACGCGCCCACGAGGACGAGCGCGAGAGCGGCGAGGACCGCCAGGATCGTGGGCGTGCGCGACATGCTCTGCCGCACGAGTAGAACAGGCGCGGCGCGCTCCGCCCACGGGTCGGCGCGCCGCTCGTACACTGGTCGCCCCGTGTCCCGCCCCGCGCTGCCCTTCACGTCGCCCTGGCTGCTCGCGCCCATGGAGGGCGTCACCGAGCCGTCCTTCCGCGACCTCGTCCTGGCCCGCAATTCCCCGAGCGAACTGGGCGGCGCGTTCACCGAGTTCGTGCGCGTGATCGATCGGCCGCTGCCGCCGCACGTGCTCGCGCGGCACCTCGGGAGTCGGCGTTTCGGACAGCCCGTCGGGCTGCAGCTCATGGGCGCCGACCTCGCCGCGCTGGCCGAATCCGCGCGCCGCGCGGTCGAAGCGGGCGCGCCGCTCGTCGACCTGAACTTCGGCTGTCCGGCGAAGGGCGCGCTGCGCGGCTGCGCGGGATCGGCGGTGCTCAAGGATCCGGCGCGCCTCGAGGCGACGGTGCGCGCTGTCGTCGACGCGCTCCCCCACCATCCGGTCACCGCCAAGATCCGCGCCGGCTACGACGACGCCGAGCGCGTCGAGGACCTCGCGCGCGCGGCCGAGGCCGGCGGCGCGTCGATGCTGACCGTCCACTGCCGCACGCGCGCCGAGGCGTACCAGGACGAGGTCGACTGGACGCGCCTCGCCCGCGCCGCCGGCGCCGTGTCGATCCCCGTCTGCGGCAACGGCGGCGTGAGCGTGCACGCGGACCTCGAGCGCCTGCGGCGCGAGACCGGCTGTCGCCTCGCGATGGTCGGCCGCGCGGCCTGCGGGAACCCGTGGATCTTCCGCGGCGTCGCCGTGACGAGCTCGGACGCGGCGCGGTTCCTCGTCGACTACGCCGACACGCTGAAGGGTCTGGGCGCGAGTACGCAGGGCGCGGCCGGCCGCGTGAAGCAGCTGCTCGTCCACTGGACGGCCGGCGGCCTGACCAGCGAGGGCGAGGCCGGCCGCGCGTCCTGGCTGCGCGAGCAGGAACCGGGGCGGCTGCTCGCGCGGCTCGCCGAGGCGGCCGGTCCGGGGCGCGATCCGGTGCTCAACCCCGCGCTCGACCGGGTGGCGGAGCCGAACGGGGAGCCGCTCGCGGCCGCCGCGGCGAGCTGAGGACTCCCGGGACCCGCTCGGTCCGAAGAATTTCGGATGTCGGCCGCGCGCCGGGGGGCGCGCCGTTCTTAGAATCGCACCCGTGGAGGTCTACCCAAAAGGATCCGATGGCCAAGTGGACGCATTTCGATAGCGACAATCTCTACAACGTCCAGAAGTGGGGTCTGGGCTTCTTCCGCGTCAACGAGAAGGGCAACGTGGAAGTCCGGCCCGAGGGGCCAGATCGCCCCCAACGACCCGGCATCGACCTGTTCGAGCTCCTGGGGCAGATCCTGCGCCGCGGCGTCAGCACGCCCATCCTCCTGCGCTTCGACGGGATCCTGCGCGCGCGCGTGCGCGCGATGAACGACGCCTTCAACACGGCGCGGCGCGAGTTCGGGTACGAGGCGCCCTACCGCGGCGTCTTCCCGATCAAGGTGAACCAGGAGCGGCACGTCGTCGAGGCGCTCCTGTCCGAGGGCCTGAACCACAAGATGGGCCTCGAGGTCGGCAGCAAGCCCGAGCTCATCGCCGTCATCGCGCTCATGGCGGGCAAGAGCTCGCTGATGATCTGCAACGGGTACAAGGACGAGGAGTACATCGAGATGGCGCTGCTCTCGACGAAGCTCGGCATCACGCCGATCCTCGTGGTCGAGAAGTACAGCGAGGTCGAGACCATCCTCCGCGTCGGCCGCCGCCTCGACATCCGGCCGTCGATCGGCCTGCGCAGCAAGCTGTCGGGCAAGGGCGCCGGGCGCTGGCAGGAATCGGGCGGCGACCGCTCGAAGTTCGGCCTGACGACGCGCGAGATCGTGTCCGTCGTCGAGCTCATGCAGCGCGAGGGCATGATCGACTGCGTCAAGCTGCTCCACTTCCACCTCGGGTCGCAGATCCCCGAGATCCGGAGCCTCAAGAACGCGCTGCGCGAAGCCACGCACACGCTGATCGGCCTGCACAAGATGGGCGCGCGCATCGAGTACTTCGACTGCGGCGGCGGCCTGGGCATCGACTACGACGGCAGCTCGACCAACTTCGAATCGTCGGTCAACTACTCGCTCCAGGAGTACGCCAACGACGTCGTCTACCACCTGAAACAGGCCTGCGACGAGGCCGAGATCCCCCAGCCGGCGATCGTGACCGAGTCCGGGCGCGCGCTCTCGGCGCACCACGCGGTGCTGGTGACCGAGGTGCTCGGCACGACCGACTTCAGCGAGGACGGCCTGCCGGCCAAGCCCGTCGAGGACGAGAACGAGCTCGTCCACAACGCGCACGCGGCCTGGGAAGGCGTGAACGCCAAGAACTTCCAGGAGAGCTACCACGACGCTGTTCAAATCCGCGACGAGACGATGGTCCTTTTCAATGTGGGCCAGATCTCGATGAAGGAGCGCGCGCGCGTCGAGGACTACTTCTGGCGGACGTGCGAGCGCATCCTGCGCATCACGCGCACGCTGGACTACGTGCCCGACGACCTCGCCAACCTCGAGCGGGACATGGCGGACACGTACTTCCTGAACTTCTCGCTGTTCCAGTCGGTGCCCGACTCGTGGGCGATCCACCAGCTCTTCCCGGTGCTGCCGCTGCACCGCCACAACGAGCAGCCGACGCGCCGCGCGATCCTGGCCGACATCACCTGCGACTCGGACGGCAAGGTCGATCGCTTCATCGACCTGCGCGACGTGAAGCGCACGCTCGAGCTGCACCCGCTCAAGGGCAACGAGGCCTACTACCTGGGCTTCTTCCTCGTGGGCGCGTACCAGGAGATCCTGGGCGACATGCACAACCTGTTCGGCGACACGAACGTCGTGCACGTCGACCTGGACGAGTCCGGTCGCGCGCGCCTGACCGAGGTGCTGCGTGGCGAGCGCGTGCAGGACGTCCTCGAGTACGTCGAGTACTTCGAGGCCGACCTGCTGCAGAGCCTGCGCCGCAGCGTCGAGAAGTCCCTCGAAGAGGGCCGCATCACCTTCGAGGAGTCGGCCCTCCTCTACCGCCGCTACGAAGCGGGCCTGCACGGCTACACCTACTTGACGCGCGAGCGCAAGAACGGCGACGTGCCCAGCGTCCTGCAACCCACCCTGGTGTTCCAGAAGAACGAATCTTGAAGATCCGCAAAGGCTGCATCGTCGACCTCGTCTACGAACTCAAGGACTCCGAGGGCGAGGTCGTGGAGAGCGCGGACGCCGCCGATCCGATGACGTACCTCCACGGCTACGGCGAGATCGCGCCGGGCCTCGAGGAGGAACTCGACGGCGTCGAGGAAGGCGCGGTGCTCGAGATCGAGCTCCCCCCCGAGAAGGCGTACGGCGAGTACAACCCCGACGGGATCGTCGCGGTCCCGCGCGGCGAGTTCCCGGCGGACGCCGAGATCGTGCCCGGCGACTGGATCTCCGTGCAGGTCAAGCACGACGAGGAGTCCGACGAGGTCGAGGACCTCGAGATGAAGGTGCTCGAGATCTCGCCCGACTCGATCACGCTCGACGCGAACCACCCGCTGGCCGGTCAGAGCGTCACGTTCGACATCCGCGTGATCGGCGTGCGCGAGGCGAGCGCGGAAGAGATCGAGAAGCGCCAGGCGGAAGCCGACGCGGAAGAAGAAGAGAGCGAAGAGAAGTCGTGAGCGCGCGGGCCGCGTCCGACCGTTTCGGAGCGGCCGTGATCGTCGCGGTGCTCGCGCTCTCGATCTGGGCGGGCGCCGCGTCCTGCTCGTGCGCGAAGCGCGGGCCGCCGGTGGTCCTCGAGTACGCGGACGTCGTCGACGCGGGGACGCCCGGCGCGACCGCGCTGCCGAGCTTCGACGCGACGAAGCCGGCGGTCCACGTCCTCGCGCCGGTCCGCGCCCAGGTCGCGAGCGCCGGCCTGCAGCCCGACTCGCTGGGTCGCCCGGGGATCTCGTTCGACCTCGTTCCCGAGGCGAAGCCCGCGTTCCGCGCGTGGACCTCGGCGCGCCTGCGCAAGCCGATGGCGCTGATCCTCGACGGGCGGGTGGTCACGGTCGCGACGATCGGGTCGCCGCTGCCCGGGAACGGGATCATCGAGTTCGGCGAGCACGGCCCGAGCCGCAGCGAGTTGTGGGAGATCGTGGAGCGGCTCGAAGCGAAGGAGTGAGCGCGATGGCTGACCGAGGGAGGATCGGCTTGGCCCGCAAGGTCTCGAGCGGGGCGGGGAACGAACGCGCAAGCATCCGTATCGCTGTCCATCGCGCGTGCAGGATCGCAGTCGTGCTCGGCTCGACCCTCTTCGCCGCCTGCTCCAAGGCTCCGGCTGCACCGTCGGCCGTATTCGAGATGGCGGAGGTCGTCGCGCCGGGCACGCGGGGCGCTCTGACGCTCCGACCCTGGATCTCTTCGAGCGCCGAGGTGCAGGTCGCGGAGCCGGTTCGGTTCACGATCGAGCGAGCGCAGGTGCAACCCGGCTCACTCGGTGATCCGGGTCTCCTGTTCGAGGTGACCGAGACGGATCGCGCCGCGTTCCACGACTGGACGAAGGCGCACGTCGGACGATCGGTCGCCTTCCTGGCCGATCGGCAGGTGCTGTGCGTGGCGAGCATGAACGTCGCGCTGAACGGAGTGGGCCAGCTCGATTTCGGCTCCGACAGGCCGGATCCGGCGCTGCTGCGTGCCATGGCGGAGCGATTGGCACCGGAGCGCTGAGGGCTGCCAGCCGTTGGATTGCGCCGCGCGACTGCGTGCGGCAAGAATGATGGTCATGCTCTGGCTCGCGCTCGGCCTCGTCTCGCTCACCTCCATCGCAGGCCCGGCCGCCGCGAGGAAGCTCCAGATCCCGCTCTCGGCCGCCGTCGATGAGTCCACGTTCGTGTGCATCGGCACCGTCGAACGCGTGGAGACGATCACGCTCCCTCCGAATTGGTCGCGGCGACTGGGCAGCGGCGATGGCAGCGACGATGACATTCTCGATCCCTTCGGTACGGAGCCAACACGGGCAACGTTCGGTCGCATCGCCGTAGCGCGCGTGCTCAAGGGTGATCCGACGACGAAGGTCGCGTACCACGAGACTTGGCCCACGTGGACTTGCGACACGACGTCCGCGCACGTGGGCGAGCGCTGCTTGTTCTTCCTCTGTCCGGGACAGGCGGAGGGTGCCGCACCGGACGTGCGCGAGAGCATCGTGGCGTTGCTCGGAGGTGCGCCGGTCTATTCCAACGTGGGCTCGGGTGATGGCATCGTGCCGATCCTGACGACCGCGGAGGGCGAACCCTACGTGCGCTTCGCGGGCGCGCCCAAAGCGCTGGGGTTCCCGGAGTCCACCGTGCCCGCCGCCTTGCGGTCGGACAAATGGCACGGCCGACAGCCGCTCGCCGGCATCTGCACCTACGTCGAGGAGGTCGCGCGATTTGCCCCGGAACTCGCCGTGATCCGCGCGACGAGTCGCAGCGGCAGGCCGCCGCAGTGGAAGGCGTTCGACTTCCGGATGCTAGGCGACGGTTCCGTGCGCGTCGCGACGAACTTCGGCGCCGAGGAGTTCGTGCGCGTGTCGAAGCTCGAGACACCGGCTTGGAGTGCGCTGCGAGATTCGATCACGACGACGCTCGGCCCCGAGCCGATCTCGCTCGGCGAGCCCGACTCCTACAACCCCTACCGCAGCCTGCGAATCCGTCTGCCCGATGCTCGGCTCTCCTTCGTGGACGACGACAGCGTCATCGTCTCGGGGATGGCGGACGCGGAGCTGGCCACGTATCGACGCGTCATCCGTGCATGGGCCGTGGTGCGCGAGGCGGTCGACTGTCTCGACTGCGTCGACCACCGGTCCGCCGACAAGGGCTGGCTCGCACGCTAGCCATGTCGAAGGTGTACCTGGACACGAGCTTCGTGAGCGCCTGCGTGACGGAACGCGACGATCCGTCCAGCGTCTATCGCCGGGTCACGAGCCTGGCCTGGTGGTCTTCGCAACGGCGCTTCCACGAGATCCTCGTCTCGGCCGAGGTCGTCGACGAGTTGTCGGCCCCTGGTTACAGGCAACGTGTCGAGGCATTGAACTGGATCCGACAGATCCCGATCGCAGAGATCGACGAGCGGGTTCGATCCCTCGCGGCGACTTTCGTCGCGGAGAAGGTCATGCCGGCACCCGTTGCTGGGGACGCGATCCACGTCGCCGTCGCCTGCATCCACCGCATCGAGTACCTGCTCAGCTGGAATGTTCGCCACCTCGCGAATCCCAACAAGCTCGCGCACCTCAGCAGCATCTGCGCGCGGACCGGGATCTGGCCTCCCCGAATCGTCACCCCTGATCTACTCTGGGAGCGCAATGACGAGGCCTGAGCACGATGCGGTCACGCCGGAGCCCTCCGGTGTGGATCCGTTCCTCGACGAAGTCCGGGCCTTGAAGCGTGAGGCCCTGGATCGAGCCGGAGGCACACTCGAAGGGGTGTTTCGGCACCTGCGAGAGGTCGAGGACCTGCACCGCGACCGCCTCGTGCGCTCGCAGCCGGAAGCCGTGTCCGATGGGGACCCGCAGCGCTACGGCTCGGGCAACGACTCGGCTTCGGACAGGTGACGATCGGCCGGCGGAGCTACCGCGGACGCTTGCGTCCGTCGTGCTGCCGGCCGCTCGCACGCGAAATCGGCGTCTTGCGCAGAGCGGCGTCCCGAGCGATCGGAATCGGGAGCGTCCCCGCGCGCGCGCACTCGCGCAGCAAGAGTGAAGCGATCCGCGCGCGACTCGTCTCGCACTCACCAGCCGACTTCTCGAGATAGGCGAGCGTGTTCGGATCGACGCGGATGGTTGTCCGCACTGCGAGTCGACTCGCGTACGGATTCCGCCGCGCTCCCGTGGAGTCGTAGTGCTGTCGCATCGTGCTGGCGGCGGGCTCACCCCGCCGACGCGTAGAACCACATCCGGTTCCCGTCGGGATCGAGGAAGTAGAGCAGCTTCACGATGCCCGGGATCTCGAACACGTCCTGCTCGAGCTTCACCCCGTTCGCGACGAGGTGCGCGCGAGCGGCGGCCATGTCGACGACTCCCATCCCGAGCGCGTTCGCCGGGCCCGCCGTCGCGCCGGCCTGCTCGTGCAGGCCGATCAACGTGCCCTGCGCGGGCGTCGAGATCTCGCACCAGCGCTGTTCGGGCACTTCGTAGACGACCTTGGCGCCGAGCACGCGCTCGTACCACGCCTTCGACGCGGCCAGGTCGCGCACGGGGAAGGCGACGATCGCGGTGTCGGTGTGGAACTCGACCTGGCCGACGCGCGCGAGCTTTTGGGCGCTGGGCTCGTCGGCGGTCGAGGCGCTGCTCGAGGTCGAGGCGCACGCGGCGAGGGACATCAGGGCGAGGAACGAGACGGCGATCTGGGTCTGCATGGGCACTCCGGGGTTGGGTCGAGCTGGATCCGGAACGAACGGGCCGCCGCGCGGACGACAGCGACTTCAGAATTCGTCGGGTTTCCCGCCCGCCTCGCACTCGCGCAGCCGCCGGGAGAGCAGGCGCTTTTCCGGCTCGCTGAGAGGGCGTTCGAGAGCCGCGCGGAACTCCGCGGCGGCCTCGGGGCGCCGGTCGAGCGCCCACAGGAGCTGCGCGCGCACCGCCGGGAGCATCGGGTGGCGCGCCAGCTCGGGGGCGCCGGCGAGCGCGTCGACTTCGTCCAGCGCGGTCGCGTGTCCGACGACGTGCGCGGTCGCGACGGCGCGGTTCAGGCGCGCCAGCGCGCTCGGCCGCAGCGCGATCAGGTCGTCGTAGGCCTCGCGGATCGCGGGCCAGTCCGTCTCGGCGAAGCTGGGCGCGGCGGCGTGGACGGCCTCGATCGCGGCCTCGGCGTGCCGCGCGGTCACCTCGCCCGTCAGCGAGAGCGCGAAGTGCTGGAACCCGCGCGCGATCCGGGCGCGGTCCCACAGCGACCGGTCCTGCCGCGCGAGCGTCACGAGGTCGCCGTGCTGGTCGGTGCGCGCGCGAGTGCGCGCCGCCTGGAACGACATCCGCGCCAGCAGTGCGCGCGCTTCGGGCGTGTCGGTGATCGCGTCGCGCACGAGCGCCTCGCCGAGGCGCAGCGCGTCGCGCTGCACGTCGGGGCGCACGAGGTCGTCGCCGCCGTGCGCGGCGTAGCCCTCGAGGAACAGGAGCTCGAGCGTGTCGAGCACGCTCGGGAGGCGGCGCGCGATCTCGCGCTCGCCGGGCATCTCCAGCGCGATCCCCTCCTCCAGGATTCGCCGTCGCGCGCGCACGAGGCGCTGCGCGATCGCGTCCTCGGTCGCGAGCAGGCCGCGCGCGATCTCGGGCGTCGTCAGGCCGCACAGGGACGCGAGCGCCAGCGCCACGCGCGCCTCGGGCGCCAGCGACGGGTGCGCGAGCGCGAAGAAGAGGCCCAGCTCCTCGCGCTCGGCATCGACGTCGTCGCGGCTGCCGTGCCCGAGCGCGGCCGTGCGGTGCGCGATTCGCTCGATCTCGTCCGCGCTCTCGAATCGATCGCGCCGCAGCGCGTCGAGCGCGCGCTGGCGCGCCGTGCGCGCGAGCCACGCGGCCGGCGCCGGCGGTTCGCCGTCCGCGGCCCAGCCTTCCCAGGCCGCGAGCAGCGCTTCGTGCACGGCGTCCTCGGCCAGGCCGAGGTGGCGCGCGCCGATTCGCCGCGCGAGACCGGCGACGAGCCGGCCGGTGTGCGCTCGCGCGATCTCGTCGAAGCGCGCGCGGCGCTCGCGCTCGTCCGCGCTCACGGACCGTCGTCGAGCGGCAGCCCGGCGAGCTCGTCCACCTCGCGCAATTCGAGCGAGCCGCGCGTCTCGAGGTGCGGGTGGTCGGCCACGAGGCGCAGCGCATCCTCGTCGTCCTCCGCGCGCAGCACGTAGTAGCCGCCGACGACCTCGCGCGACTCCGCGAACGCGCCGTCGTGGATGCTGAGCCGGCCGTTGCTCCCGCGCACGACGCACCCGCCGCCGTCGACGAGCTTCTGGCCCCCGACGAGGCGCCCACGCGCGGCGAGGCTCGCGCCCCAGGCGCGGTAGCGCGCGACGATCGACGCCATCGCGGCCGCGTCGATGCCGGCGAAGTCCTCGGGGCGGTCGCGCACGACGAGCAGGTAGGTCTTCATGGGCACGAGCAGGATGGCCGGCGGTCGGCGTGTCTGTCGAGCCCGCGCCCGCGAGCTTCGCCGGGGATCCGGCTCCGGCCTCCTGTCGCGCACGTCGGCGAGCCGATCAGCGCGGGACCTCGCTGGAGCGACGCCGGCGCTCGCGCGCGTCGTTTACCATCCGGACTTCCGTGTTGTCCTCCCTGCCCGAACCGCTGCCGAAGTGCTGGACCTGGACGGGTCCCGCGGCCGCGCTCCATCCCACCGCCTTCCCGAAGCCCGTCCTCGTCGTCGTCGTCGACACCGAGGAGGAATTCGACTGGTCCCAGCCGTTCGACCGGGCGAAGACGCGCGTCGCGCACATGCGTCACGTCGAGCGGTTCCAGTCGATCTGCGACGATGCGCGCATCCGGCCCGTGTACGTCGTCGACCACCCGATCGCGACGGGCGCGGAGTCGATCGAGGCGCTGCGCGCGATCCTGGCTCGCGGCGCGTGCGAGATCGGCGCGCACCTCCATCCCTGGGTCTCGCCGCCGTTCGACGAGGACGTGAACGCTCGGAACAGCTACCCGGGAAACCTGCCGCGCGCGCTCGAGCGCGAGAAGCTCGCCGGGTTGACGCGCACGATCGAGAACGCGTTCGGGGTGCGGCCGCGCGCCTACAAGTCCGGGCGCTACGGCTTCGGGCCGAATACGGCGGCGATCCTGGACGAGCTCGGCTACGACGTCGACATCTCGCCCGCGCCGCCCTTCGACTTCACCGGCGACGGCGGGCCGGACTGGTCGGGGGCGCCGCACCAGCCGTACTGGCTCGCGACGAAGCGCCGCGTGCTCGCGCTGCCGAACACGGGCGCCTACGTCGGCTGGGCGGGCGAATCGTCGCACGCGCTGTACGAGCTGGCTCAGAAGCCCGCGGGCCGCGCGCTCCACCTGGGCGGCGTGCTCGCGCGCCTGCGGGCCGTCGAGCGCCTGTTCCTGTCGCCCGAGGGCTACGGCGAGGCCGACATGGTCCGCCTGACCCGCGCGCTGCTCGCCCGCGGCGCGCGCATCTTCACCCTGAGCCTCCACAGCCCTTCCGTCGAGCCCGGGCACACGCCCTACGTCCGCGACGAGAAGGACCTCCATTCCCTGCTCGCCGCCTGCCGAAACTACTTCCGCTTCTTCCAGGACGAGCTGGGCGGCGTCTCCATGACCGCGTCCGAGCTCCACGCCCTTGTTTCCAGGCACGTCGAAACGCACAGCAGGAAATCCCGCGCTTGAAGATCCTCGGCATCTCCCCCCTCGACAAGGACTGCAACGCGTCGCTCGTCGAGGACGGGCGCGTCCTCTTCGCCGCCGGCGAGGAGCGCTTCAGCCGCGTGAAGCAGCACGCCGGGTTCCCGCACAAGGCGATCCAGGCGGCGCTGAACGCGACCGGGACGGATCCGCGCGAGATCGACGTCGTGGCGTACCCGTTCCTCGAATGGCAGAAGGAGTCCGAGCTGATCCTCGACGCCATCGCCGCCGAGGAGAAGGAACAGGAGCGCTACGACGAGGCGGATCTGCAGCGTCTGCTGGCGGAGGCCGAGCGCCGCATCCCGGAGCGCACCGCGCCGGTGCACGGGCTGTCCGCGCCGAACCAGAAGAAGCGCAAGGGCACGGCCAAGGAGATCTTCTACCGCTACGCCGGCGGCGAGCGCACGATCTCGCGCGCCGTCGCGCTGCGCGCCGCGCGCGAGTGGGCCGCGCGCGCGTCCGAAGACCACAAGAAGTGGCACACGGAGCTCGAAGACGGCCTGCGCGGTCTCGGCCTGCTCGGCAAGCTCAAGCGCAGCGAGCACCACTTGTCGCACGCCGCGAACGCGTACCTCGCGAGCGGCTTCGATCGCGCCGTCGTCGTCACGATCGACGGCTACGGATCGGGCCTCGCGGGATCCGTGTCGATCGGCGAGGGCGGCCGCATCCGGCGCCTGCACAACCTGAAGTTCCCGCACTCGCTGGGCAGCTTCTACGAGATGGTCACGAGCTCGCTCGGGTTCCATCCCGACCGCCACGCGGGCAAGATCGTCGGCCTCGCGGCCTACGGCGACCCGCGCGTGCTGTCGGACGTCCTGCTGTCGCGCGTCGTGCGCACGCCGGGCGACTTCCGCCTGATCGAGAACCTGAACGTGCACTTCTCGCGGCACCTGGCCGCGCGCTTCCCGATGATCGACGTCGCGGCGGCGTACCAGCACGTGCTCGAGGTCGTCGCCACGGACCTCGTGCGCCATTGGGTCCGCGAGACGGGTTGCGGCAACGTCGTGCTCTCCGGCGGCGTCACCGCGAACGTCAAGATGAACCAGCGGATCCACGAGATCGACGAGGTCGAGTCGACGTTCGTGTACCCGAACATGGGCGACGGCGGCTGCGGGACCGGGCTCGCGATGCTGCTCTCGTGGCCGGGCGGCGTGAAGCCCTCCATCCGCGACGTGTACAGGGGGCCGTCGTACACGGAGGCGGAGATCCGCGCCGAGGTCATCGGACGCTTCGACGGCCGCATGGAGTACGGACCGCGAGCGCTGGGCAACCGCTCGATCCTCTACCACGCGCGCGAGCCCGAGGTGAACCAGTGGCTCAACAAGCGCCTCGGCCGCACGGAGTTCATGCCGTTCGCGCCCGTGACCCTGTGGGAAGCGCGCGAGCGCTGCTACGTGAACCTCGCCGGTGCCGAGCACACGGCCGAGTTCATGACGGTCACGTTCGACTGCACGCCCTGGATGCGCCAGAACTGCCCGGCGGCGGTGCACGTGGACGGCACGGCGCGGCCCCAGCTCGTGAAGCGCGACGTGAACCCGGGCTACTGGGACCTGCTCAGCGCCTACGAGAAGATCAGCGGCATCCCGTGCCTGATCAACACGAGCTTCAACATGCACGAGGAGCCGATCGTCTGCTCGCCCAACGACGCGGTGCGTGCGTTCCTGCTGGGCAACATCGACGGGCTGGCGATCGGACCGTTCTTCGTGCCGCACCCGTCGAAGAAGGACGGGGCCGCGCGCAACCGTCAGGCGGCCGGCTCGACGACGTGACGGTGAGGATTCAGGGCAGGATCGTGAGCTGCACGTAGTCCTGCGTGAACCGGCGCGGCGACGTCGTCAGGCCCTGGAACCACAGCGTCGTGCCGACGATCGCGGGATCGAGCGGGAGCTGGTACTCGCCGCGCGTGTATCCGACGGAGTCGGTCGCCGGCATGGGCAGGATCGTGAGCTCCGTGCGCCGCAGGTAGAGGACGCCCATCGCGCCGATCGGGAACAGGTTGTTCGCCGGGTGCGGCGCCAGGAGGAGTCGGGCCGGCGAGTTCGGCGCTCCCCACAGCTCGAAATCGACCTTCCGGCCGATGCTCGGCGTGCCGACCGCGACGAAGTCCTCGTCCGCGGTCGAGTAGAGGTCGATCGATCCGCCGCCGGCCAGGAGGTTCGCGTGCACGGACTTCACGCCCACGACGACGCGGTCCCCCGCCCGGCTCATGGCCAGGTCGTACACCGAGCCGCCGTAGTTGTACGTCGCGACCGGGGCGTTCTGGCCACGGCGGTAGATGCGCAGCTCGGGCACCAGACCGGCCTCGTCGCCCCACAGGCCGACCGCGAAGCGCTGGCCGTTCGCCGAGCAGGCGACCTTGGCGACGATGTTCTGGTAGGACCCGGCGCCCTGCGCCTCGTCCACCATCGTGGTGGCCTTCGTGCGCAGGTCGATCGCCTCGATGCGCACGCGCAGGTTCTGGTCGAAGTAGCCGAAGCCCATGACCAGCGTCGAGGCATCCTCGGAGACGTCGAGCTGCTGGCACACGATCGAGCCCGGCCACGAACCCTGCCAGGTACGCAGGTAGTTGCCCGCGGCCTGCCGCTCCCAGACGTCGACGCCGTTGAAGTACCCCACGGCCAGGATCGAACCGTCGCCCGAGATGTCCTGCGCGGCGAACGACTGGAGCAGCACGATCTGCTGGATCAGCGTGCCCGTGCTCACGTCGAACAGGTACCCGCCGGTCGTCGTCGCGACGTAGAGCACGTTCCCGTCCTCGGACAGGACGAAGGCCTGCAGCTGCAAGCCGACCGAGTGCGTGAAGTACGACGTCGGGACGGGCGAACCGCCGTCGAAGACGGCCACGTGCATCGTCCCGGTCGTGGGCACGAGCATCCCGGCGACGACGCGACGACCGTCCTGCGACACCATCGCGCGCGAGCCGCCCGTCGTGGACTGCGGGAACGTCCAGCTCCAGCGCGGCGTGCTCGACGAGGAGTCGTAGGCGCTGACGACGACGTTCCTCGGTCCGTTCGCGTAGAGCGGCATCTGCCGGCAGGAGACGAACAGGCCAGTCACGTCGCTGCCGTGCACGCGCACGTTCGTGCTGGCGGTCGGGACCGCATCGGCCCAGACGGGTACGACGGGCGTGACGTCGAACCCCGAGATCAGCGATGCACGGTCCGCCGCGGTGTCGAATTCGGTGAAGACCTCCGTGCCCGCGTTGCCGATCGTCACCGCGCGCGGGACCCAGCCCTCACCACCGTCGGGGAACGACCACAGACCGCCGGACACGTTCAGTCCGATGCTCGCCGGCGTCATCGAGAGCGGCGCGGTCTCCTCGACGATCTCGACCTGCCGGCCATGGACGACCCACGTGTTGCGCACGGCCGTCTCCAGGGTCGCGGCGGTCCGGCCGCCGATCCCGGCCTGCGCCGCGATCCCGCCGGCCGAGCCACCGCTCGTCTGCGCGCTCGCCGGGGAGCCCGATGCGAGCAGGGCGCATACGAAGATCCCAGCGATCTCGAAACGACTGGACACCATGTCGAACTTCCCGAGGGCCAGAGAGTGGGGATGGAGCCGAGGCGCGAGCTCTTCGGGTCCGGGGGAACCGGGGGTTGGCGAGGTTAGCCCAACCCCGCCGAACCGCCCAGGTGTCCGGGGAGGAAGTCCTCCGAAAACGAAGCGACCCCTCGCTGGGAGGGGTCGCTCGGGTCACCTGTCCCGCGCAGGCGGCCAGGTGCCGGTCACATGCCGTCGATCGTGAAGGGGAACGTCATGAACAGGTCGCCGTTGGCGTCCGTGAACGTCGCCAGCGATTGGTGGATGCCGTTCAGGCTGCCGAGCAGTTGGCCCTGGACGAGGCCGCCCGGGAGGACGGTGACGCGCAGTCGGTTCGACCACTGGTCCGGGTTCACCGGGAAGGCCTGCGGGTTGTGCATGAGGGTCTGCATCGAGAAGGACAGCTGGCCCGTCGTGAGCATCGGCACGCGCAGGTTCGGGCGGTCCGTCATCGTCACCGGGTAGGTGTTGCGGATCGTGCTCAGCTGCGACTGCCAGAACAGGTTCCCGATCGTGAGACCGGCGTTGCCGGAGCCGCGGCCGAGGAACTGGTAGCACTCGGCGATCTGGATGTTGAAGCAGCAGGCGGCCGTGCGCAGGTTGTTGTCGACCGCCGTGAAGCAGATCTGCGTCGTGCCGACGTCGGCGAGACCCGGCGTCCACGTGAAGGTCGTGCAGACCGGGTTGCCGTTCGCAGGCAGGGTCGGCGTCAGCGTCGCGCCCGGGGGCAGCGTGCCCGAGGTGAGCGTCACGACCGAGTTCGTGTTGCTGTCCGCGGCGCAGATGTTGATCGAGAACGGCACGCCCGCGCTGGCCATGTACGTCGCGCCGCACGTCGGCTCGGTGAAGACCGGCGGCGTGTTGACTTCGTACGTGTAGCAGACGTCGACGGTGCACTGGGCCATCGTGGTGAACTGCGTCACCACGTTGCCCGAGCCGGTCGCGATCGAGGAGCCCGCGGCGGTGACGGGCAGCACGATGTTGCCCACGCCCGTGAAGAGGGCCAGGTCGCTCGCCGGCGGCGGCGAGGTCGCCATGTCCGAGTCGCTGGCGTTGATGCCCGGGTGCGTGATGCCCGAGGTCCCGCCGAAGTCGATCGTGCCGTCGAACGCGGTGAACGAGTCCGAGAAGTTCGCGATGGGGATCGTCACGACGATGACGCTCAGGTCGGGACGCGTCAGCGTGAGGTTCGCCGAGAAGGTCGTGTTCACGATCGTCGGCGAAGCGTCGAGGCTCTCGGCGCGCGCCGTGCCCTGGACGTTGCCGCTCAGCGTGAACTGGATGGTCTGGAGCGTGCCGAGTGCCGGATTGAACTTCGGAATCGACACCGATCCGTTCCAGTTCGTCGACTGGAGCGGAATGCTGTCGCTGTAGCACTGCGTCGACGTCGTTTGCGCGAAGGCGGCAGTGCCGAGCGCGAGCACGCCGAACGCGGAGAGAGAGGTGCGAAGGATGGACATCGTGCGGATCATGGCTGGGGAAGTCCTGCGAGCGGGGCGCCGGACGGGAGGCTCGGGACCTGAGGGAGTCCCTGACCCCTTGGACTCTACCGGGGTCCGGCAGGGTGACAAGCCCTGGGCCGGAGAGTCACCCGCGGTAACGTTGCCTGTCCTGCTCGCTCCTCCGCGCCTTCGCCCCGATCGCCCGGGGGAACGCGCGGTGGCGGGTCGAAGGGGACGGAGCTCCGCGGCCCCCCCCCCTCGCTCCACCTCGCCCCGCTCGGTCGCCGCGCCGGGCGGCGGAGCCTCGACTCCGGTGAGCACGCCGCCCCCCGGTCCGCGCCGTGACCCGCCGGATGTCGGCCGCGCGAGCACGTGCGGGTCGTCCCCGATCCGGCGACGGACGCGCGCGCGGCCGCGGATCCCGCGCGGACGGGCGATCGCGCGCCGCGATCCCGCGGAGCGGCCGGGGAGGATCGCCGTCAGCGCGCGCGGAAGTGGTGCGCGCGGCGCAGCAGGCGTCGCGCGTCGCGGTAGAACCCGTTCGTCCGCTGGTACGTGTACAGCCGATCGAGGAAGTCGAGCGGCAGCACCACTCCGTAGAAGGCGAGCAACGCACACTTCAGGTCGAACGTCACGCCGCCGACGAGCAACGGCTCGCGGAACATGTCGATCACGGACGCGGCCAGGAACCACAGGATCGACAGGTCGAAGTTCGTGAGCACCGCGCGCGCGATCCCGGGCCCGCGGCCGAACGTGAACGGCTGGATGTCGCCCGGCAGGTCGCCGTCGCGCTCGATCTCGTCGGGGGCGGACCCGGCGAGCACCTCCTGCGTGAAGCGTTGCCGTTCGACGTTCGTGCGCATCAGCACGTAGCGCGCGGTCAGGACCAGCGCTGCGTCGTACAGCGCCTTGCCGAAGATCGTCGCGAGCAGCGCCGCCAGCCCGAACGCGAACGCCCACCAGCGTCCCGTCTCGCGCGCGGCGTGGATGCCGAGGCACGTGAAGAAGGCCGCCTTCACGTAGAGGTGGAACATGAAGTCGTGGAACCCCCACACGAGCTTCTCGCCCTGGCGGTAGCGCGCGACCTCGCCGTCCACGCAGTCGAGCACGTAGTAGACGAACACGAGCGCGAAGCCGATCACGGCCCATCCGCCGCCGAACGCGACGCAGGCGCTGCCCGCGAGCCCGCACACGAGCATCCCGATCGTGCCCACGTCGGGCGAGAGCCCCAGCGCGATGAAGGCGCGCGTCACGTGGATCGAGACCCGGTCCCCCACCAGGAGACCGGCGACGTCGTTGTAGGCGCGGACGGGTTCCTGGACCTTCTTCCGCAGTTCGTGGATCGACTCGACCATGCGCGGGGGGGAGCGCCCGAACCGGCGAAGGTCAGCGCGCGCCCGGGCGCGGCCGACGGACGTCCGCCAGGAGGCTCTTGATCTTGTCTCTTTCGGCTCGATCCAGGAAGCCGCAACACACGAGGAGGGTCGGGAAGCCGAGCAACAGCAGGATCTTCGCGCTGCGCGCCCAGGTCGGCGACGTATCGGCCGGGAGCGCCGTCGCGCCCCAGGCGAGACCGGCGGCGAGCAGGACCGGCACCGCGATGCGCGCGCTCTCGAAGCCGACGGGCCACACCCGCTCGGCCGTGATCCCGGTGGCGACCGCCAGCGCCGCGAAGGACGTCAGGGTCGCCCAGGCGGCGCCGAGGCCGCCGTGCGCCGGCACGAGCGCGGCGTTCAGCGCCAGGTTCAGGATGGCCGCGCCGCCCACGAGCCACGCGATGTGCGCGGTGCGCTTGCGCAAGTAGAAGGTCGTGTGCAGCACCTGGAACAGCGCCCAGAACAGGTAGCCGAACGCGATGACGGGCAGCGTGCGCGCGGCGTCCGCGTACTCGGCCGAAGCCATGAGGCGCACGATCTCGTCGGCGAACAGCGCCAGGCCCAGCGTGAGGAACGCGAAGCCGACCGACGCGTAGGTGGCGACCTTTCGGCAGACGATGCGCGTCTCGTCCTCGCTCGCGATCGCGAACACGAACGGGAACCAGATCAGGCCGAACGCCTCGAGCACGACGGCGTTGCCCATCGCGCCGAGCTTGTACCCGACCCCGTAGACGCCGACGGCCGCGTCGCCGTGCAGGCGCTGCACGAACCAGCGGTCGGCCTGGTGCAGCACGAACATGAACAGGCCCGAGCCGATCAGGGGCAGCGAGTACCGCGCGAGGCGGCGCGCCACCTCCGGGCTGAAGCGCAGGCCGAGCTTCACGGCGATCACGATCGTCAGGGTGACGGCGACGACCGCCTCGCCGCCGAGGACGCTGAGCAGCGCGCCGAGCGAGCCCATCCCGGCGAGGAGCAGCACGACCTTGAGCGCGACCTCGAGGACCGTCTTCCCGGTCGTGATCGCGACGTACGTGCCGGACCGCTCTTTGGCCTGCAGCCAGCGCAGCCCGACCTGGCCCGTCGTCTGCGCGAACAGGACCGCGAAGACGACCACGGCGGCCTTCGTCTCCGTGCGCGTGCCGACGAGCAGCTCGGAAGCGAGCTCGGGGAAGATCAGCGCGAGCGCGGCCGCGATCCCCGTCGTGGCCGCGAGCATCCACAGCGTGGTCGACACGACCTCGCCACGCGCGCGCTCGTCGCGCGCTTCGGCGTGGAAGCGCGTCATCCCGTGCAGCAGGTTCACGCCCAGCACCTGCGCCGCGATCGCGAGCGTGACCCCGCCCATCTCGACGATGCCGTACTGCGCCGCCCCGCCGATCGTGGCCGTGACGAACGGCAGCAGGAGGAATCCGACCAGCTTCTGCAACGCCGGCCCCGCGGCGTAGATGGCGGAGTGCCGCGCGAGTCGCTGCAGAGCTTCGGTCAACATCGGGCGGGCCGTCGAAGACTACGCCGCGCGGGGGGCGTGCGGAACCGTCGCGTGCTGGTCCGGGCCGGTCCCCGGCGCCGCAGCGGCTATCCTGCCCGTCCGCTCGTCCCGGCCGCGATCCGGCCTCCCCCACCGCCGACGCCGCTCCAGCCTTCGTGATGGAAACCGCCTACTTCGTCGTGGACGCGTTCACGGACCGGCCCTTCGCGGGCAATCCGGCGGCCGTCGTGCTCCTCACCGCGCCGCGCGAGCCGGAGTGGATGCTCGCGATCGCGCGCGAGATGAACCTGTCCGAGACGGCCTTCGTGATCCCGCGCCGCGGCGGCGAGTACGACCTGCGCTGGTTCACGCCCGCGATCGAGGTGCCGCTGTGCGGGCACGCGACGCTGGCGACGGCGCACGCCTTGTGGAGCGAGGCGCGCCTCGAATCGGCGCCCGTCCTGCGCTTCCACACTCTGTCCGGCGCGCTCGAGGCACGCCGCGACGGCGACTGGATCGAGCTCGACCTGCCCGCGATCCCGGCCGCGGAGCGCGAGGCGTCTACCGAGCTCGCCGCCGCGCTGGGCGCACGCCCCGTCCGCGCCGGGAAGAGCGACCAGGACTGGCTGGCCGAGTTCGCGAGCGAGGCCGAGGTCCGCGCGCTGCGCCCCGACTTCGCCGCGGTGCGCGCGTTCGGCGGCCAGGGCGTCATCGCGACCGCGCGTTCGAGCGACGACCGGTTCGACTTCGTGTCGCGCTACTTCGCCCCGGCGGTCGGGATCGACGAGGACCCGGTCACCGGCGCAGCGCACTGCACGCTGGCGCCGTGGTGGACCGCGCGACTCGGCCGCGCGCGCCTGGTCGGCTTCCAGGCCAGCCGTCGCGGCGGGACCGTGCGCGTCGAGCAGCGCGGCGAGCGCGTCGCCGTCGCGGGCCGGGGCGTGACGGTCGCGAACGGCCTCTTGCGCGTCTGAAGCACCACGATCGACGCGCGCGCCGGCCCGCGATCAGGGACAGATCGTCAGCTCGACCGCGTTCGACAGCGAATAGCCGGTTCCGTCGGGGTTCACCGCGTCGCGGGCGACGAACTGGAAGTAGAGCGTCGTACCGGCGCCGTACCCGCGCGCCGCGAGCCACGCGTGCGTGACGTCGAGCCGAAGGGATCCGCTGCAGTCGCGCTGCGGCAGGTCGTTGCCACCCGTGGACGTGACGGGACCGCGCTGGTACGGGGCCGCGACGCACAGCGTGCCGCCCTGGAACGGCAGCTCGGCCGAGCCGGTGGACCACATGGCGCGTCCGCTGGAGCGGTTCAGGAACTCGGCCGCCACGATGCGCAGGTCGTCGGGGCCGCCCAGCGCGGGAGACCCCTGGACGTCGAGGCTCGGCACGCATCCCTGCGAGTTCACCTTGCCCGCGCACCACGCGCGCGGCTCGCCGCACCAGGCGCCGTCGTACGGGTACGCGCCGACGTCGGCCCGCGATCCGTCGGGATCGAACGCACCCGGATCGCCGGCGTCGATGCACGGCGATCCGGCCTTCAGGTGATGGTCGTGGGTCTCGGGTCCGAAGAACCGCGGGTCGGCGTCGAAGTTCCCGCTGCCCGGCCAGCCACCGGCGACGTCGCAGTACGAGACCTGGGGCGCGAACAGGTCGACGCCGATCTGGTCGGGCCGGTTGTCGCGCACGATCGTGCTCGCGATCGTCGTGAGCGAGGTCGTGTCGATGCAGCCGCCGCCGGCCTGGTCGGCGTCGTTGTCGACGACCGTGCAGGCGGACAGGTTCGAGCCGGCGACGCCCCCGCCGCGCGTCGCGCGGTTGCCCCAGAACGAGCTGTGGTGCGCGACGACGCGGTGAGCGCCGCCCCCGCGTGCGATCTGGCCCGCGTCGACGGGCCGCGCCGCGTTGCCCTCGAGCCGACAGCGCTCGAGCGCGGTGAAGCACGCTCCCCCGCCGTTCGCGCGCTCGGCCACGTTGTCGAGGTACAGGCAGTCCGTCGCGCTGCCGAAGTACGAGCCGCCGCCCCCGCCGTCCGCCGTCGCGTCGAGCGGGAGGATCCCGCGCGCGAGGTTCTCGAGCAGCGTGCACTGGGTCAGGTCGCAGTACGCCGCGCCGCCGCCGCCGGGTGGCGAGCCCCCGACCGCGACGACCTCGTTCTCGTTCAGCGAACAGCGCACGAGCGTGCACTGGTACGCGGCCCCGCCGAGCCCGCAGCTCTTGTTCTTGAGGAACGTCGTGTCCTCGCAGAGCGCCGGGCCGACGACCCCGCCGCCCGGGCCGCACTGTCCCGGGTTCGCGCTCGCCGTCGCGTTGCGCCTGACGAAGCAGTCGACGAGGTGCGGGTCGCGCGAGTCCGCGTACACGCCGGCGCCCGAGAACGCCTGGTTGTAGAAGATGGTGCAACGCACGTACGTGCCGCCGCCACAGACGCCGCCGCCGTAGAGGTTCGCGGCCGAAGCGCCGAAGTCGTTGCGGTCGATGCGGCAGTCGGTGAACAGCGGGTGCGCGCCGGCGCCGGCGTACACCCCGGCGCCGAAGGTCGGGGCGGTCCCCGCGGGCGCGACGGAGTTGAACGTGATGCCGCACTCGACGAAGGCCGGCGATCCGTGCTCGATCGAGACGCCGCCGCCCAGGTGCGCACGGTTCAGCGTGATCTCGCAGCGCAGGATCGTGGGAGAAGCGGTGTCGATGCGGATGCCGCCTCCGCGCGTCGCCGACGCCGCGCCCGACGCGAGCCCGTTCCGCAGCGTGAAGTTCTCGAGCACGGCCAGCGACGTCTCGTTCGACGCAAACGTCACCACGCTGCCGGCGGAGCCGCCGTCCAGGATCGTCTGGGACGCGTCGCCGACGCCCGCGACGCGCACGTCCTTGCCCAGGAAGTCGATGCGCTCGGCGTACGTGCCAGGCGCGACGAGGATCGTGTCGCCCGCGAGCGTGGTCGCCGCGGCGATCGCTTGCTGGACGCTGGCGTAGGGATCGCCGGGCAGTCCGCTGCCGGGCCCCGGTCCGCCGGCGGCGACGTACCAGGTGGTCTGGGCCCACGCCGAGGGCGCGCTCGCGACGAGCAGGATCAGGAGACTGGAGCGCATGGCGAATTCGCGCCGGGACGGTGCCGCCGCGCTTCTCCTCGAAGTCTAACCCCCGGCCGGAATCGTGGCGTTTCGCCCCGATCGGGCGAACCCGAACAGGTCGGTGTCGCGTCTAATCGAGGGTCGGTGCGGAGCGGGACTCCGCGCGACACGACGCCATCCGCCTCGAACCGGAACTCTTCATGAACGACACGACCATCCGCCCGCACCGCGGGCTCGCGCTGCGACTCGGCCTCGCGGTCGCCGCGGCCTTCGCGGGCAACGCGGCGCGCGCGCAGACGACGCCGGGCGAAGCACTCGCGCCCGAACTCCTCGGGCGGGGCGTCGTGGAGTCGATGGAGGTCGTCGTCGAGCGCGATCTCGCCGCCGGCAACCAGGCCGCGGTCTTCGTCCCGTCACCGGCACGGATGGTCGCGCCGTTCCCGGCCACGACGAGCAGCCAGCCCGGTTCGGGCGCCGGCTCGTCCTCGCTGCTGCCGCCGAGCGCGCCGACGCTCTCCAACAACTTCATCGGGCCGCGCCAGGGCGACACGGGCGCGAACTCGATCCCGCCCGACACGCACGGCTCCGTCGGGCTCAACCACTTCGTCGCGATCGTCAACACGAACCTGTCCGTGTACGTGAAGTCGACGGGCCAACGCGTCGTCAACACGTCGCTGAGCAGCTTCTTCGGCGCCGGCGCGGGCGGCGTCGGCGATCCGCGCGCCGTGTTCGATCCGGTGAGCCAGCGCTTCGTGCTGATCTGCTCGGACTTCAACACGAAGCTCTTCCTCGCCGTGTCCACGACCTCCGACCCGACGGGATCGTGGTTCAAGACGAACTTCGTCGCCTCGGCGGGCACCGACGCCGGACGCTTCCCGGACTATCCGACGCTGGGCGTCGACCTGAACGGCGTCTACACGTGCTGCTACATGGTCGGCGGCTCGGGAACGATGACCATCTTCGCGATCAACAAGGCGCCGCTCGTCGCGGGCGCGCAGAGCCTGGGCACTGTGACCGCGTTCCGGAACCTCCCCTACGAGGACGCCATCCAGCCGGTCGTGAACTGGGACGCGGGCGGCGGCGCGTACTGCTTGTCGACGCGCACCTCGACGCAGCTGCGCCTGCGCCGCGTGAACCCGCCGCTCACGGCGCCGACCTTGAGCGAGCTGGGCAACTTCGTCGTGCCGAGCTACGGCGGGCCTCCGACCGTCGTCGCGCCGGGGAGCGCGCAACTCGACTCGCTCGACGGCCGCCTGATCAACGCGATGCTGCGCAACGGACGCATCTGGACGACGCACGCGATCAACTCGGGCGGGCGCTCCGCGGTGCGCTGGTACGAGCTGAACCCCACGGGCAACGTCACGGTCCAGAGCGGCACGGTGAACGATCCCGTCCTGGGCTACACGATGCCGTCGATCTGCGTGAACGGCGCCGGGAACACCGTGCTGGGCTTCAGCGGCGCCTCGAGCTCGACCTTCGCGTCCTCGTACTACGTCGGCCGCACGGCGTCCGATCCGCTGGGCCAGATGTCGGTGCCGCTCGTGCTCAAGGCCGGCGAGGCCAACTACACGAACAACGGGACCGGCGTCAGCCGCTGGGGCGACTACAGCATGACGAGCTGCGACCCCGTGGACGATTCGCTGTGGACCATCCAGGAGTACGCGCGCACCGGGAACAACTGGGGCAACTGGATCGGGCGCTTCGCCGCGGCCTGCTCGGGATCGCCCGACTGCAACGCGAACGGCACGCTCGACTCGTGCGACATCCAGGCCGGGACGAGCGCGGACGTCAACAACGACTCGATCCCCGACGAGTGCCAGGGCCTGAACGCGTCGATCTTCTGCGGCACGGACGGTTCGGACCCGTTCCTCAACGCGCTGTGCCCGTGCTTCAACTTCGGCGGCGCAGGGCGCGGCTGCGCCAACTCGGTCAACATCGAAGGCGGCCTGCTGGCCATCGTCGGCGTCACGAACCCCGACCTCCTGTCCTTCGAGGTGTCGGGCCTGCCCGCTTCGTCGAGCCTGATCTTCGTGAAGGGTACGACCTCGAACAACGCCGGCGTCGTGTTCGGCGACGGCATTCGCTGCGTCGGCGGATCGCAGATCCGCTTCGGCGGTCAGACCGCGCAAGCCGGCCAGGGCTTCTATCCCGACATCTCGAGCCCGTCGATCTCGACCGTCGGCGGCACGCCGGCGGGCAGCGGGCTCACGGCCTTCTACCAGGTCTTCTATCGCAACGCGGACCCGGCGTTCTGCCCGAGCGCGACGTTCAACATGACGAACGGCGTGCGCATCGTCTGGTGAGCGCGGCGTCGGGTCACACGTTCGACGGGTCGCCCGGGTGGGCTTCCTCGGCGAGGCGCACGGCTTCGTCCTTGCCGAGCCAGGCGACCACCAGCGCGCGGACCAGGTACAGGACCGGCGTCAAGACGACCGCGATCACGAACTTGTAGACGTAGTTCGTCAGCGCCACCCGCCCCGCCGTCTCGGCGGTCCAGTGCGGGTCGCCGACGAGCGCGGGCAGCACGTAGAACGCGAGGTAGATGACCAGCGCCGTGTCGAGCATCTGGCTGACGACCGTGCTGCCCTGCGCGCGCAGCCAGATCATCTTCCCGCCCGTCTTGTGCCGCAGCCACGTGAAGATCCGGGCGTCGAGGAACTGCGCGACCGCGAACGCGACCAGGCTCCCGATCGTGATCGTCCACGTCGTGCCGAAGGCCAGCTGGTAGGCCCCGTGCGCGTACTCCGACGTGACGCCGGGCGTGAAGCTGATCGTCGGCGCCGCCGCCGCGCCGAGGACGATCGGCTGGAGCAGCAGGTTCACCGCGATCGCGAGCCACGTGAACGTGCGCACGACGCGCATGCCGAAGTACTCGTTGACGATGTCGGTCAGGACGAACGTGAGCGGGAACGCCAGGATCCCGGCCGTCGCCACGAACGTCTCGCCCTCGAGGCCCATGTCGCTGGGGCGCAGCGTGAACAGCGTGAACTCCCAGGTCTTCGACCCGAGGAAGTTCGCCGCGACGAAGAAGCTGACGAACAGCGCGAGCGAGGCCAAGAGCAGGCTCTCGCGCTTGGACCCCGCTCGCGTCGGTTGCATGCGGGGGTCTATACCGGCCCGGCGCGCCCTGGAACAGGACGGCGTTGGCGCGCGGCGTGCGCGGCCTCTAGACTCCCCCGCCCGATTCGTCCTGAACAACAACAGATCCCATGACCGTCCTCGAGCACCTGCACGCGATGTCCCCGGAGCGCTTCCTCCAGATCTACGAGGGGCTCGAGATCCAGGGTTTCGGCCCCCTCGACAAGGAGGTCGCGCTGTCGCTGCGGTTCCGGCCGCAAGCCGTGAAGAAGCTCCCGATGGTCCAGCGCGCCAAGCGCGCGAAGACGATCCTCGAGGCCGGGAAGAGCGCGGAGCTCGCCTACGAAGTGTTCGGCGCGTACCTGATCCGCCACAGGAAGGAGCTCGTGACGGGCTTCCTCGACGCGACGGGCGTCGAGCACCAGGACGGCATGATCGAGGACATCGACAAGTCCAAGCCGGCGGCGGCGAAGATCGCCTCGGCGGCGAAGGACCTCGATGCGAAGTTCCCGCCCGAGGACGTGACGCTGTACCTCGCGCTCGCCGCGGACCAGTGGCCGGACGTCGCGGAGCTCGGCACGCTCGTGAAGCAGCGCCAGCGCTGATCGCGGCGGATCCACGCCGATGGACGAGAGCGCGGCGCGCGCCGGTCGTGAGATCCTCACGATCGACGCGCGCCGCGCTTTGCGACACGCAGCGTCAGATCACGGCGCCCAGGCCACCGAGATCCCGTTCGAAAGGTTGAACGTGCTCGAGGTGCAGAACGCGGCCGCGTTGCGGTACCAGACCTGGTACGTGCGCGTGCCGGCCGCCGCGACGAGCCCGCGCACCGACACGGACGGATCGCCCGCCGCCGGATACTGCGACGCACCGCTCGTGTTGAACTTCGTGCCGAGCCGGATGACCGAGCCCGCGGCGCAGCGCAACCCGTCGCCGAAGGTGATGCCGAGGCCGCCGCTCTGCTGCGTCGTGCCCTGGAAGTAGAGCGCCGAGCTGTTCGGCATGTTCGTGCCCGCGAGCACGACCGTGTCCGATCCGATGCTCGCCGTGCCGGATGCCGCGAGCAGGGCGCCCGTGCCCAGCGAGTTGAGGCAGCCCTGGCCGAAGCCCAGAACGCTGTTGTTGCCGCACGGACAGGCCGTGCCCGTGCCGTCGCCGGCGCAGTAGCTCACGCCCGGATTGCAGGCCGGCGCGGCGGCGACGCGGCCCAGCTTCAGGTCGTCGACCTGCCACCCGCCGAGCTGCAGCCCGCCGTCGCTCTGCAGCTCGAACCGGATCGTGACCGCCGGGTTGTTGTCCGCGACCGCCGCGATGTCGATCGACTGCGTCGTCCAGCTCCCGTCGAGCACGTGCGCGCCGAACGGGTTGCGCCAGACCTCGACGCCGTTGGCGAGGACGCGCGCGATGTCGTACTGCGACTTCTCGACCGTCAGCCAGCGCTTGAAGATCAGCTGGACGCCCGTCTGGCCGGTGCAGTTGAACGCCGGCGAGTTCAGGAAGTTGTGCACGTTGGTCTGGTAGGCGCCGTTGCCCGCGCCCGACGCCGTGATGCCGAGGTCGTTGCCCCAGCAGGCCGAGCCCGCGGCCGGAGCCGCCGGGTCGGCCCACGGAACGGACTGCGACGTCCCGCCGAGCCCCTGCGGCACGCCGCGTTGCCAGTCGTCGTTCGCGTTCGACGTGTCGCCGACGGTGCCGTGCGTCCAGCCGCCCGTCGTCTCGAAGCCGTCGGTCGCGAAGGCGACGATCTGGCCGACGAAGAACGAACGCGAGGTGCACGATCCGAGCTTCGTGTGGCCGCCCGAGTCGAGCGCGCGCACCGTGTACTCCACGGTCGCCGGCGAGGCGATGTACGGGATCGCGCCGCTCCACGCGTCGCCGCCCAGCGGCGTCATCGGCACGTCGATGAACGCGCCCGCGCCCACGCGGTAGCTGAGCGTCACGGCCGTGATGGTCGTGTTCTGCACGGCGGACACGTTGGCCGTCACCGGATACGAGGCCTGCTCGCAGGTCGGCTCGGGGATCGTGCTGACGTTCGTGAACTCGATGAAGTAGCCCGGGAATCCCTGCGCGGCGAAGCCGTTGCGGATCGGGACCATGTGCGGCGTGCCGTTCGCGAGGTTCGCGTCGTCGTCGTCGAGGATCAGCCACTGCAGCTCGATGATCGAGCGGATCTCGCGCTGGTCGTAGCCGTTCATCCAGCCCATGAAGAGCTGGTCCGCGACCAGGTCGCCCGTCGTGTTGCCGAGCGCCGTGTTCAGGTTCGCGCGCACCTTCCAGGCGGCGCCCATCCAGACCTCGCCGTCGCTGTGCACCTCCCCATAGCAACCCGGGCTGCAGTCGCCGCAGAACTGGCGCGTGTTCAGCCCGCTGCGGACCGATCCGCCGCTCGTGAAGAAGCCCTGGCCGTTGAGCGGCGTGTCGAAGACGTAGAGCGCGAACACGTCGCCGTTGCCCTCGCCCATGCCGTCGGAGCCGTTGAAGGTCCCGTACAGGTCGTTCAGCCAGTGGCCCTGCTCGTGCGCGATGACCGTCGAGAAAGCCGTGTTGTTGCAGCTGCCGCCGGCGGCGTAGAAGTTGATCGACGCGCCGTCGTAGTAGGCGTTGCACGTCGAGTTGATGTTCGCGTGCCCCGTGAACACGCGGTCGGCGGTCGCGTCGGTGGGAACGATGCGGCGGATGTAGTCGCGGACCGTCGACGTGTGGTTGAAGATGTTCGCCTGCGCGGTGACGGTGTCCACGGGACCGGGGTTGAGCAGGACCGCATTGCCCGGACCGGGAACGAGCGGCACGGAGAGCGTGTACTGCGTCCCGCTCGGCACGTCGTCGACGTTGCTGTAGAGGCCCGCGTAGCTCAGGTTCACGTTCTGGGCCGGAGCCGCGCCCGGGATCGTGAAGTTGCCGTTGACGTCCGTATAGACGACCCCGGTGGAGTGCTGGATCCGCATGTACTTCGCCGGCTGCGAAGTCTCGGGGTTGGAGGCCGAATCGGCCTGTGTGCCCGGCGTCGCCATCGTCGACACCGTGCCCGTGATGTCGAAGTAGTGGACGCTTGTCTCGTCGCGCAGCGGCACGCCGGAGCGCGCGTCGACCCAATAGCGGCGGCCGACGGCCTCGGATCCTTCCACCGCGGACTGCACGTCGATTTCCCACGCCAGGCGTCCCGCCCGCCGGCCGGGCTCGTCGACCGGCAGCACGACGAGGCCCGTCTCGACGACGGAGGTGACCCGGTCCGCGTGCTCCTTCGCGAAGGACTCCACGGCTTGCGCGCGCGCGTCCGCCTGCGCGAAGAGCGGCTCGACCGCGAGGCCCGCCAGGTCCGTCAACGCGTGGCTCTGGATCGAGAGCAGCGCGCCGCGCGCGTCGAAGAGCACGTTCACGGTGCCGCCGTGGACGCGCAGACCGGCGACCTCCTGGCGCAGCTCGACCGACCATTTGTCGCCGCTGCCGACCTGGCCGAGCGGGAGGAGCTGCACGCGACCCTCGATCAGCGTGCCGGCGTCGACGCCGTGCAACGCGCTCGCCGCGGCGACCGCGACGCGCGCGCGCTGGATCCACTCCTCGTCCGTGCGCGGAATGCCGGGCCACTGCGCGACGCCGCCGTAGATCATCTCGGCGCGGCCGGTGACCGCGTCGGCGTGCGCGGACCAGCGCGAGCCGTACCGCGCTCGCCAGGCGTCGAGCGCGCTGGCCGCGTCCGGATGCGCCGCGGTCTGCGCCGCGACAGGGAGCGTGAGGGAGCAGACGACGAGGGAGAGGAGGCTCGCGTGCATGGTGCTGGGGTTCGTTGGACCGGAGGTCGGACTCGCAGGCTCGCGCCCGATCCCGAAGGACGGCCGCCGATGCCTCGCGCCGCCGAACCGGGATGGGACCGGTCGATCGTAACGCCGCTCGCCGGGCGCGGGGGCGGCCCGCGCGATTCTCGGCTCTGGTTCCCGGCGCGGGCGGCCGGAGGTCGTGCGCGCCGGCTTCAACCGAGACGGCGGAAGAACCAGCGCTTCACGAATTCGCTCGCCAGCAGGTACGCCGTCGTGATGCCGAGCAGCAGCAGCAGGAAGCTCGGGGGCAGCGGCACGAGCCCGAACAGCGCGCCGAGTCGCGTGTACGGCAGGAAAGCCGTCGTGCCCGCGACCGCCAGCGTGGCGGCGAGGAGCAGGCCTCCGGGCCGGCTCCGGAAGAACGGACCACGCGTGCGGATGACCAGCACGATGAAGAGCTCGGTCATGAGCGATTCGACGAACCAGCCCGTCTGGAACTCCCCTTCCGTCGCGCGCAGCACGTGGAGCAGAGCTCCGAACGTCACGAAGTCGAAGGCGGAGCTCACCAGGCCGAAGACCAGCATGTAGTCGCGGATGAACCGGATGTCCCAGCGCCGCGGGCGGTCCACCTGGTCGCGGTCCACGCTGTCCGTGGCGATGAGCATCGATGGGACGTCGGACAGGAAGTTGTTCAGCAGGATCTGCTTCGGCAACAGCGGCAGGAACGGCAGGAAGAGCGAAGCGCCCGCCATGCTCACCATGTTCCCGAAGTTGGCGCTGGTCGTGATGAACACGTACTTGAGGGTGTTGGCGAACGTCTGCCGCCCCAGGCGCACCCCCTGTGCCAGGACGCGCAGGTCGCGCTCGAGCAGGACGATGTCGGCCGCTTCCTTGGCGACATCGACCGCGCTCTCGACGGAGATCCCCACATCCGCCGCATGCAGCGCGCTCGCGTCGTTGATACCGTCGCCCATGTAGCCGACGACGTTCCCGGCCTTGCGCAGCGCCAGCAGGATCCGCTCCTTCTGGTTGGGTTCCGTCTCGGCGAAGATGTCGACCTCCCCGACCCGCGCTTGCAGGGCGGTGTCGCTCAACCGCCGCAGTTCCTCGCCGGTCAGGACACCCGGGCGGTCCAGGCCCATGTGGCGGGCGATCCTGCCGGCGGCCAGCCGGTTGTCCCCCGTGATGACCTTGAGCTGCACGCCGAGCTGCCTGAGTTCCGCGATGGCATCGCGCGCATCGGCCTTGGGCGGGTCCTCGAGCAACAGGAACCCGACGAACGTCATGCGCTGCTCGTCGTCCTTGTCGATGACCGGATCGTCCGTCACGTCGCGGGTCGCGACGCCGAGCACGCGGAATCCCTGTTCGCTGCAGGCCTCGAACCGTCGCTGGAGCGCTGCGTCGACGTCCGCGATCGGGACCGGGGTGGCGATTCCAGCGTCCGCGTCGACGCAGACCGCGAGCACGTTCCGCAGCGCGCCCTTCGTGATCATCGTGCGCCGGACCGTCCCGTCGGGTGCCGAGTGCTCCACCACCACGCTCAGCCGCTTGCGGATGAAGTCGTAGGGAACTTCGTCCACCTTGGCGTACCGCTCGAGCGCGGCGCAGGGCTGGACGCGCAGCGCGTCGTCGATCGGATTGGGAAATCCCGACTCGAACCTGGCGTTCAGCACGGCGTGCAGCAGCACTCGCTCGCTGGCCTGCCCCTCGACGTCGAGCGCGGCATGGAGCTTCACGACGCCTTCCGTGAGCGTGCCCGTCTTGTCCGAGCACAGCACGTTCATGCTGCCGAAGTCCTCGATGGAGTTCAGTCGCCGGACGATGACCTTCGCGTCCGCCATCCGTTGGGCGCCGCGGGCGAGCGTGATGCTCACGATTGCGGGCAGAAGTTCCGGGGTCAGGCCGACCGCGAGCGCCAGCGCGAACAGGAACGAATCCACGACCGGCCGGTGGAGGTAGACGTTGATGGCGAAGATCGCGATGACGAGGACCAGGGTGATCTGGATCAGCATCCCCCCGAACCGGCGGAGTCCGCGCTCGAACTCGGTCGCCGGCGGGCGCAGGCGCAGGTCTCCCGCGATCTGGCCGAACAGCGTGCGCGCCCCGGTCTGCACGACGACGGCGCGGCCCGTGCCGCTCACGACGTGCGAGCCCTGGAACAGCGCGTTGGACCGCTTCGCGAGCGGCGTTTCCTCGGGCAATTCGCCCGCGCCCTTCTCCGCCGGATAGCTCTCGCCCGTCAGCGTGGATTCGTCCACGAAGAGGTCGGTGGAGGCCAGGATCCGGCAGTCGGCCGGGATCGCCGCGCCCGCCGCCAGCACGACGACGTCGCCCGGCACGAGTTCGTGCTGCGGGATCTCGACCTCCGCGCCGCCGCGCAGGACCCGCGTCGTCGCTGCGACGAGCGAGAGGAGCCTCGCCACGGCATTGCTGGCCCGGTACTCCTGCCAGAAGCCGAGCAGCGCACTGCCGAGCACGATCGCGAGCACGACCAGGCCGTCCGTCGTCTCGCCCAGGAAGAGCGAGAGCACCATCGCGAACAGGAGCAACAGGACGAGCGGGCTCCGGAACTGGCCCAACAGGAGCCGTGCCGGCGCGCGGGTCCCGGACTCGGACACGCGGTTCGGCCCGAAGCGCTGGATACGCTCGTCCGCCTCGACCTGGGTCAGCCCCTCCGCGCGCGTGCCGGCTTCCGCCAGCAGCGCCCCGAGCGGACCCGTCCAGAACGCCGCGACCACGCGCTGAGCGTACGGTGCCTGGAACGACCCCGACACATTCGGTCCGCGCGCCGCGGAGGCGCCGGATCCTTGGCCGAATGTGTCGGGGTCGTTCCAGGCACCGTACCGCAGGCACCGTACCGCCGTCAGCGGATGAAGATCGCGTCGGCCTCGGCGCGGAAGCGCGCGACCTCGGGATCCGCCCCGGCCTGCAGCGCCATCCAGTCGACGGCGCGCTCGTACCAGTCGCGCGCCTCGCTCGCGTGGCCCAGCTTCTGGTGCGCCATCGCGATGAAGAGCCAGTCGACGACGTTGCCCGCGCCCTGCAGCCGCACGGAGCGCCGCAGGGCCTCGAGCGCGCCCTCCGCGTCGCCGGCGTAGTAGAGCGCGACGCCGAGCGTGTTCCAGGCCGCGTCGCTCTCCTTGAGCTCGACCGAACGCCGCGCGAGCCGGATGGCCTCGTCGAGATCGCGCATCTTCACGTCCGCGGCCGTCGCGAGCGGCCAGGCCAGGTTGTTGTGCACGTCGGCGTCGCTCGGGAAGCGCTCGAGGTACACGCGCAGCACGCGCTGCATCTCGGACTTGGATCCGGAAGCGGCGACGCCCTCGAGCAGGCCGGCGTAGAACTGGGACTGGCCTCCGTCGGCCGCGACCGCGTTCTCGAAGTGCCCCAGCGCGTCCTTCACCTCGCCGCGCGCCAACAGACAGCGGCCGACGAGCAGCGACGCCCAGCCACGCAGCCAGGGCGGCTGGTCGCGATCGACGAGCGGGCGCAGGATCGCGAGCGCCGGGTCGACCTGCCCGAGCCGCAGTCGGTTCGCGCCGAGATGGAACAAGAACGTCCCGTCGTCCGGCCGCTGCCGCAGCGCGATGTCGAACTGCTGGATCGAGCGGTCGAACTGGTCGAGCTTCGTGTAGAGACGGCCGAGGTAGTAGCGGGCCACGGTGCTCTCGGGCCGCAGCGCGAGCGCGGCGCGGTAGCACTCGACCGCCTCCTGCATGTCGTCGCGCACGCCGCTGTCGAGCTCGGCCGGCGTCAGGAGCCGCCCGAGCCGGTAGAGCAGCGAGAAGTCGTCGGGGAAGCGCTCGACACCGATCCGGTAGACCTTGCGCGCCGCATCGCGTTCCTTGAGCTGCTGGAACGCCGAGCCGAGCAGCTCGATCGTGATCGCGGGCTGGTCCTTGAAGCCCGAGTCGGCGATCTCGCGCAGGACGTCGAGCGCGCCGGCGGCCAGCGCTTCGCGCAAGTCGGCTCGCAGCGGGTCGGGATCCACGGCGTGCGCCACCTCGAGCGCGCGCACGGTGCCGGACTCGTCGCGAGTGCGGCGCCGGAGCTCGGTGAGCGAGTCGAAGAACAGCGCGATCTCCGAGCCGAGCCCGCGCTTCACCAGCGCCGAGGCGACTTCCTCGGGCGTGCCGGCGTCGATGTCGATGCCGTGTCTCTCGAAGACGGCCTCGTAGACCGACGCCTGCTGCGCCGGGTCGTCGCGGCCGGGATCCCAGTTCGGCTCGCGCGCTTCGAGCAGCTCGGCCAGGAGCTTCTTGTTCTCCGCGGCCCGCGCCGCCTCGCGCTGCGCGAGCTCGTGGGCGCCGCGCAGCCGCTTCAGCTCGCCTTCGATGCGGCCCTGCAGCTCGCCGCTCGCGCCGCCGCCCTGGGCCAGAGCCTGCGCGCGTTCCGCGGCACCGATGGCTTCCTCCCAACGACCGCCGCCTTCGTGCGCCGACGCGTCGGCCAGCGCGCCGCCGACCTCGGCCGAGAGCCGCGCGTCGCGCTCGGCGTCGGCGCGCATGCGCTCGACCTGTTCGCGCGCGCGCGACGTGCGCTCGTTCTGCACGAAGGCCCAGCTCCCGCCGCCGACGAGCAGGATCGCGACGACCGCCGCGCCCAGGGCGAGCGTCAGGCGCCGCGCCTTGCGCTCCTCCTCCGCACGCACCTGCGCCGCGGCGCTGGCCACCTGCGCGGCGTGAGCGCGCTCCTCGACCGAGACGACGAAGGCGTGCACGCGCTCGGCCAGCACGCCGGCGTTCGCCGGACGCGCTGCGGCGGCCGGCAGCAGGCACTGCTTGGTCAGCTTGACGAGCTCCGGATCCGCGCCCGACGCGTCGAGCCGCGCGAACGCGCCGTCGCACTCGGCCTGCGCCGCCGCGGCGATGATCGCGTCGCGGTCGCCGACGTAGGGCGGCAGACCGGTGAGGATCTCGCACAGGATCGCGCCCAGCGCGAAGACGTCCGAGCGCTCGTCGAGCCGGTCGACGTGACCCGCGGCCTGCTCGGGCGGCATGTACGCCGGCGTGCCCATGACCGATCCGACCATGGAGTCCGAGCCGCTCCCCGAGCCCTGGCTGGATCGCACCGTCTCGAGGATCGTGAGGTGCGAGTGCGCCGCGCGCGCGCGCTTCTCGTCGGCGACGCCGCCGCGCGCGAGCACCTTGGCGAGGCCCCAGTCGACGACCTGCACCTCGCCGAACGCTCCGACCATGATGTTCGCCGGCTTCAGGTCGCGGTGGATCACGCCGCGCGAGTGCGCGTAGCCCAGCGTCTGGCAGACGGACTCGAAGATGTCGATCAGGCGCTGACGGTTCGTCGCGACGGACGCGCGCTCGGAGAGCAGCGTCGCCAGCGTGCGGCCCTTCACGAGCTTCATCGTGAAGAACGGACGCTCGTCCTTCATCGTGCCGAGCTCGTACACGGGCACGATGCCCGGGTGCTGCAGCTGGCCGCCGATCTGCGCCTCCTCCACGAAGCGCTGCACGACCTCGGGCCGGTCGGCGAGCCGCTTGTCGAGCACCTTGACCGCGACGTCGCGACCGAGGTCGGTGTCGTGGCCCTTCAGGATCACGCCCATGCCGCCGCGCGCGATCTCGCCCAGGAACTGCAGGTTGCTGCGACCGACGGGGACGGACGCCTTCTCCTTCGAGCTGGGATCGATCACCGGCGACGACGCGGCGGCGGAATCCTCGTCGCGCAGCGAGACGCGCGGCGACTCGCCGAGGCGTCGCGCGACGAGTTCGAGGACGGAGGGCGCGTGCTCGTCCGCGCCGGGCTGCGGCTTGCCGGCCGGTCGGTCGGGTTCGGTGGCGTCGGTCACGGGGGGCTCGATCGGGGCGCGACTCGACCGACCCGACCGCGCGCGGCCTTCCGCACGAGGACGACCGGGAACGGCGGTCCCGCGCACGATACCGAGCCGGAGTCGCGCAGCACCGCTCGATCCGCCCGAGATCGCGGATCGGCTCGCTCCCGACGTCAGCCGCTCACGCGCCCCAGCGCACGAAGAGCCCGTTCGACAGGTTCCACGTCGCGCCCGCGGGCGACGCGCAGAACGACGGGTTCGGGTCGCGGTAGTAGCTCTGGTAGACGCGCGTGGTCCCGGGCGCGATCGGGTGGCCCAGCGCGGCCGCGCGCGCCGACACCGAGGGATCGGACGCGGCGGGCACGTGCACGACGCCGCTCGAGGCGTTGCGCGTGTACATCCGCAGGACCTGCCCGCCCGCGCAGCGCAGCCCGTCGCCGAACACGGCCGAGTTCGCGCTCGCGGTGCCCTGGATCACGACCGTCGGCGCGTTCGGCGTCTCGCCGCCGACCGACAGGACCAGCGTGTCGTTCGACAGGCTCGCGAAGCCCGAATCGGAGAGGCGCGCGGCGTTGCCGCTCGAGTTCGTGCAGCCCGCCTGCGACCCGACCGGGCTCGAGTTCCCGCACGGGCACGCGGCGCCCGTCCCGTCGCCGAGGCACAACGGGAAGGACTGCGGCTCGATGCGCGCGACGAGCACGTCGCCCGGACCGTACTGCCCCGCGTCGAAGATCCGCCGCGATCCGGCGACGTACGCCGCGCCCGTCGCGTCGACGCGCAGGTCGGAGACGAGGTCGTTCGCATTGCCCGGCGCGCCGAACCAGACGCTGAAGAGCTGCGTGCCGTCCGGCGCGTAACGCACGGCGGCGAAGTTCCGCTCGATGTTCTGCACGTGCGGCACGGACGTGTACCCGGCGATCGTCGCCTGGCCGGCCGCGTCGAGGCGGACCCGCGCGGCGGTCGTCGACGGCGGGCCGGCGATGCTCCACGTGCGCGTCCACGACAGCGCGCCCGACGTCGTGAAGCGCGCCGCGACGACGCTCGACCCGGAGTTGCCAGCGAGCACCACGCACCCTGCGCCCGCGTCCAGGTCGACGGGGACCACGCCGCCCGGCATCGTCTGCGCGAAGACCACGTTCCCCGCGGCGTCGTACGCGACGACGCCCGAGCTGACGATCGTGGGCGGCAGCGCCACGATCTCGAGCACGTACGCGGTGCCGCTGGCGTCGACCGCGACGTCCTGGAACAGGTGCGTCGCGCCCGCGACGACGTTGCGCGTGCGCGTCCACACGACGTTGCCCGCGGCGTCGAAGCGCGTGATCGACGCATCCGACGGCCCCGACTGCAGCTGGTTCGCGGCGCCGACGACGACGAACTGGTCGCCCGGGCACGCGGCGAGCGCGCCGGGGGAGTCGCCCTTGCCCGCGCCGCCGTCGATCAGGTGCGTCCAGCGCAGGTTCCCGCTCGCGTCGCGGCTCTCGAGCAGGAGGTCGAGGACCTCGACGGGCTGTCCGCCGCCCGTCGCGCCGATCGCGCCGGCGACGTACGTGTTCCCGAACGCGTCGAGCACGACGCCCGCGCCGAGCGTGGTCACGGCCGGCGCCGTGTAGTCCGCCGACCACGCGGGATTCCCCGACCCGTCGTACTTCGCGAGGCGCAAGCCCGTCTGGCCGAACGAACCCGGCGACGACAGCACGTGGATGGATCCGTCGACGGACGAGATCGCCACCGAGCGCGCCGCGTCCGCCGGCGCCGCCGTCACGTCGGTGCGCGACCAGGCCACCGTTCCGTTCACTCCGATGCGGACGAGGAACGGGTCGAGCGCGGTGGACGGCGGCGCGTTCGTCGCGCGGCCGCCAGCGACGACGAGGTCGCCGTTCGACGCGATCGCGGCCGCCGAGCTCGCGTCGCTGCTGTAGGGACCGCCGCCGTCGACGGCCAGGGTCCAAGGGATCGTGACCTGCGCCATCGCGGGCGCGGCGAGGAAGGCGAGGACGAACGGGAGCGGCCGCATGGAAGTCTCCTCGGGGATCGGGACGACGACTCGGACGAGACCGAGCCTACCTCCGGGTCCGGAATCGAGCCATCCCGCGTCAGGATCCGCGGTCGCGCCGCGGCTTCGGCTGGCAGCGCGGGCACACGTGCGTGCCGCGCTGTCCGACCACGAGCCGCGCGATGGTCGTCCCGCACGCGCGGCAGGGCTTCCCGTCGCGACCGTACACGCGGAACTGGTCCTGGAAGGAGCCCGGATTGCCCTCGGGCGTGCGGTAGAACACGTCGAAGCTCGAGCCTTCGCGCTCGATCGCTTCCTCGAGGACGCTCCGGATCTCGCGGTGCAGGAGCGCCGCCTGCGCGGGCTTCACGCGCTCCGACTTCGCCAGCGGGTGCAGGCCCGAGCGGTGCAGCGACTCGTCGACGTAGATGTTCCCGAGTCCGGCGACGAACGTCTGGTCGAGCAGCAGCGGCTTGAGCACGCGCCGACGCTCGCTCAGCGCCTGCGCGAGCCAGGCTGCCGTGAACTCCTCCCCCAACGGCTCCGGACCGAGCTCGGTGAACTCCGCGTCGGCGTCTGCGCGCCACTCGAACCGCCCGAACTTGCGCACGTCCACGAAGTACGCGACGTGCGCGTCGTCGAGCGCGAGCGCGACCTTCGCGTAGTCGGGCGCCGTGCTCTCCGCCGGCTGGACGAGCACGCGGCCGGTCATGCGCAGGTGGCCGACGATGCCGCCGGCCGGCTTCCCGCCGCGCTCGAGGTCGAGCACGAAGTACTTCGCGCGCCGACGCACGGACGTGATGCGCGCGCCGGTGACGCGCGACTCGAACGTGCGCGCCCCCACCGTGCGCCGCCAGGCGACGCTCGCGCTCGTGATCGTGCGCCCGACGAGGCGCGGCCGGATCAGGCGGACGGTCGTCTCGACCTCGGGGAGCTCGGGCATGTCAGCGGCCGAACGAGAAGCCCGAACCGGCGTGGATCGAGTGCGTCGCGCCGTGCATCTCGGACGGCTTCGCTTCCCAGGGATCCGCGCGGAACACCTGTGGATTTCGCGGCACCAGCGGGAACCACGTGCTCTGCACCTGGATCTGGATGCGGTGCCCTTTCTTGAACGTGTGCAACACGTCCCACAGCGAGAACGACACGGTGTCGATCACGCCCGGCTCGAACGGAACGGCCTGATCGAATCCGCGCCGGAAGCGTCCGGGCATCACGTCGCTGCGCACGAGCATGTGATAGCCGGCGTTGCGCTGCCCCGCGGCCAGCGGCGAGTCGTTCGGATCCTCCGCGTCGTCGGGGAACACATCGACGAGCTTCACGACCCAGTCCGCGTCCGTTCCGGACGTCGAGACACGGAGCGCGATGTTCAGCGGGCCGCGGAACCGGGTGTCCTCCGCCAATGGCTCGGTGGTGAACGTCGCAACGTCCGGCCGACGCGCTGCGAAGCGCTGGTCCTCGACCATGTAGTCCTTGTTCATCCCGATCGCGATGGACTGCGTGTGCGGGACGGGCCTCGACGGGTCGCTCGTGAAACGCGCGATGACGCCGTCGCCGGCCGATGGATCGACGAGGTACGGTTCCAACCCGGTCGCGCCGGGTGAACCGTCGATCCAACTGCCGGCGAGGACCAGGCGTCCGTCGGCGGCGAGGTGGAACACCCCGCCCGACCGAGCGTTCCACGAATCGAACCGCCCCCATTCGTTCGCCCCCGTGTCGAACACGAGCGCCTCGGGCAGCTTCGGATCCGGCGTGCCGAGCAGGTGGTGGTCGAAGAACGGCTTCTCGACCTGCTCGCGGTAGTACACGCTCGTCTTCGCTCCGAAGCGCGCCTGCCCGAGCTGATCCCCGTCCGTGCGCGACCAGCCGCCGTGCACCCACGGGCCCATCACCAGCGTGTTCGCGACGCCCGGGTTCTGCCGTTCGATCGCGCCGTACGTGGCGAACGCGCCGAACAGGTCCTCGGCGTCGAACAGCCCGCCCACCGTCATCACCGCCGGCGCGACGTGCTCGAGGTGCGGGCGCAGGTCGCGCGCCTTCCAGAACGCGTCGTACGTCGGATGCGCCATCAGGTCGTCCCAGAAGCGCACGTTGCCCTTCAGGTGCGTGCGCCCGAGCTCGGCGACGCTCGCGCGCGAGAAGAACTCGTAGCCGTCGGGAGTTCCCGCGTCGAACCGGCCGCCGTGCTCCGTCGTCGGCTTCGGACGCGGCACGCCGAACCCGGCGAGGAACAGGAACGCGTGCGGCAGGAACAGCGCGCCGTTGTGGTGGAAGTCGTCCCACCACCAGTCGGCGATCGGCGCCTGCGGCGACACGGCCTTCAGCGCCGGATGCGCGTCGATCATCCCGGCCGCGGCATAGAAGCCGGGGTAGCTGATCCCCCACATCCCGACCTTGCCGTTGTTGCCGGCGACGTTCTTCACGAGCCAGTCGACCGTGTCCCAGGCGTCGCTCGACTCGTCGACGTCGGCCTTCGACTTCTTCGCGTCGATCTGCGGGCGCACGTCGACGAACTCGCCCTCCGACATGTACGCGCCGCGCACGTCCTGGATCGCGAAGGCGTAGCCCGCGCCGGTGAAGAGGTCGCTCGGACCCGGCGTCTCGGGGAACGCGTCCGCCCCGTACGGCCGGCACGAGTACGGCGTGCGCCGCAGGAGGATCGGGAACGCGCGGGACTGGTTGCGCGGCGTGTAGATCGCGGTGAAGAGCTTCACGCCGTCGCGCATCGGGATCAGGACCTCGCGCTTCGCGTAGAGAGCGCGCACCGTCTCGACGCGCGACGGCGGCACGGCTGCCGGTGCGGCGGCGGCGACCGACGCGGACGCCGGTGCGGCGGCCGACGCGCTCGGCGCGGCCGGTTCGGACGCGCGGCAGGCCAGGAGCGCGCTCGACAGGACGAGGATCCACGGTCGTTTCATGGCCGCGAATCCTAGCGGCAGCGCCAGCACGCCGTGATCGGCGCGCGCGCCTCAGACCGCGTGGCCGACGCCGAGCAGCTCGTAGAGGCGGTTCTTGATCCGCCCGTACGCTTCGCTGCCCACGTCGCGCGGGTGCGCCAGGTCCACCGGCACGATCTCGGCGATGCGGCCCGGCCGCGGCGTCATCACGACGATGCGGTCGGCCAGCTGGATCGATTCGTCGACGTCGTGCGTCACGAAGAGGATCGTCATCTTCTCGCCGCGCCACAGGCGCAGGAGCTCGCCGCGCATCTGCATCCGCGTCAGCGAGTCGAGCGCGCCCAGCGGCTCGTCCATCAGCACGATCTCGGGCGACACCGCCAGGGCGCGCGCGACCGCGACGCGCTGGCGCATCCCGCCCGACAGCTCGTGCGGGAACGCGGCCTCGAAGCCCTGCAGACCGATCAGGTCCACGTAGTGGCGCGTGATGCGCTCGAGCTCGTCCTTCGGCCGACCGCGCAGGCCCAGCGCGACGTTGTCCCACACGTTCGCCCAGGGAAAGATGCCGTACTCCTGGAAGACGAACACGCGGCGCCGGTCCGGCCCTACGACGGGCGCGCCGTCGATCGTCACGCTGCCGCTCGTCGGGTGGTCGAAGCCGCCGACGATGTTCAGGAACGTCGACTTGCCGCAGCCCGACGGCCCGAGCAGGCACACGAACTCTCCCGCGCGCACGTCGAGGTCGACGCCCGTGAGGACCTGCAGGTCGCCGCCCTCCCGCGGGAAGCGCTTGTCCAGCCCACGGACCGAGATCTTCGGCGCGGCCTCGTTGCGGTCGCCGTGCGTCATGGGACCGTCGTGGCGCGTGCCGACGCGGCGCGAGCGCGCGCGAGGTCGACGGTCGCGTTCGCCGCTTCCGGTTCGGACTCGCTGCGGTGCTTCGGGAACGCCCAGCGGACCTCGTCGAGCATCTCGAGGCGCCGGATCGCCCAGTCGAGCCCGATGCCGATCACGCCGATGCACAGCATCCCGCCCACCACGCGGTCGTAGTTGCTGGCGCTGCGCGCGTCGGTGATCAGGTAGCCGAGCCCCGAATCGACCGCGATCATCTCGGCCGCGACGACGACGACCCAGGCGATGCCGAGCGCGATCCGCAGGCTCGTCACGATCTGCGGCAGCGCGGCCGGGAAGACGACGCGCCGGAACAGCTCGACGCCGCCGAGCCCGAAGTTCTGCGCCGAGCGCACGTAGACGACCGGGATCGCGCGCACCGCCGTGACGGTGCCCGTGACGATCGGGAAGAACGACGAGAGGAAGATCAGGAAGATCGCCGACGCGTCCTTCACGCCGAACCACAGGATCGCCAGCGGGATCCACGCGATCGGCGAGATCGGCCGCAGCGCCTGCACCAGCGGGTTCACCGCCTGGAACGCGCGCAGCGACCAGCCCATCCACAGACCGATAGGGATCCCGACCAGGGCCGCGAGCCCGAAGCCAACCGCCACGCGCGTGAGGCTCGCCACCGAGTAGCGCAGCACGGTGCCGTCGCTCATCGGCTGGATCATGCCGACGACGACCTGCCCGGGCGTCGGCCACACCCACACGGTGCGCAGCGTGCCGTCCTCCTGGCGGACGTCGTAGCTCTTCAGCTCGCACACGACCTGCCACAGGCAGACGAAGATCACGGCGGTCGCGAACGGGAGCAGCCATTTCGGCCAGGGATCGCGCAGCCGGACCGCGACGAACAGGACGCCGACCGCGCACAGCGCGATCGCGATCGGCGCGACGCTCATTTCGCGCGGGCCTCGTCGAGTCCGGGCAGGCGGTCGAACGGCACGTCGACCGTCTCCAGGTCGGGCGCGAAGCTCGTGTCGCAGTACTCCTCGAACTTCATGCGGCGCGGAAGGATGCCGGCTTCGAGCGCCAGGTCCATGATCTCGTCGAAGCGGTCCTTGGGCGGCACGAGGTTCGTGTAGGAGACGCGGTCGAGGTCCTTGGTGAGGACGCGCTCGAGCAGCTCGGGCTTCTGGTTGTAGAACATCTTGCCCACGACGAGCGCCGCGTCGCGGCGGTGCTGCGCGCCGGCGCGCTTGTCCTCGTCGAGCCATTCACCCGACGCGGCGATGCCACGCACGAGCTCGTCCACGAGCGGGCGACGTCCGTCGATGACCTCCTGCCGGACGACCAGCACGCAGGAGATGAAGTCCGGCCACAGGTCCTTCATCTCGACCAGCACGCGCCCGTAGCCCTCCATCTCGGCCTTCGTGCAGTGCGGCTCGCCCACGATGAATCCGTCGATCGCGTGCGAGCCGAGGCTGACCGGGTGGTCCGGCGGCGGGACCTCTTTCAGCACGATGTCGCCGGGCTTCATGCCCGTCTGCTTCATCATCCGGTACATGAGCAGGTTCTGGTTCGAGAACCGGCTCGGGATGGCGACCGTCTTGCCCTTGAGGTCCTCGAAGCGGCGGATGTCGGAGTCCTTGTGCACGACCAGCGCGCTGCCGTCGCGGTGCCCGAGGTAGCAGATCTTCACCGGCACGCCGTCCGACGCCATCTTCATCGCCAGCGGCGCGATCATGAACGTCGCGTCGATCTGGCGCGCGATCAACGCCTCCTTCATCGACGGGAAGTCGTTGAACTTCTGCGCCTGGAACTGCGTGCCGCTCGTGCTGTGCTGGCTCACCCAACTGGTGACCGGGCAGGTGAGGTGTCATGTCACCGGCAGGAAGCCGACGAGGAACTTCTCGCGCACCTCCCCGCCCGCGGGCGTCGCGGTCGACGGCGACGACTCCATGTAGCGGGGCGTCTGGTTCAGCTTCCGGTTCAGGAAGAAGAGCGCCGCGATGACCACCACGGCGCCCAACAGGAGTTTCGACTTCATGCTCGGACCGGGATCAGCCACACCGTCGGCCAGGTAAGAGCAGAACCTAAGCGCCGGGTGCGCGCACGCCCGCCGAGGCCGACGGCATAATCCATATGGGCCGAGCGCTCCGGTCGAACGATGACGCCCCCGGTTCCGTCGCCGATTCGGACCGGTTCCTGCATCCCGGACGCCCGGGTCGGCGAAGACGGGCGCATCCCCATGGAATCGCCGAGCATCCTCTCCGCCGCGGCCGTCGGCCTGGCCCAGGCGTCCGCTGCCGCGCCCGACCCCGCGGTCTCCACGGTCTGGGCCTACGTCGCCTTCCTCGGCCTCGTCGTCGTCTTCCTGGCCCTCGACCTGGGGGTGTTCCACCGCGAGGCGCACGAGGTGCGCATGAAGGAGGCCGTCGCCTGGTCCGTGGTGTGGCTCTCGTGCGGCCTCGCGTTCAGCGTCTTCGTCTACTTCGCCTACGAGAACCACTGGCTCGGGCTGGGGCTCGAAACGGCCAAGTACAACGCGCTGGAAGCGGTCCAGGCCGGCGGGGCGCTGATCGTCTCGGGCGAGGTGCCCGGGATGGAAGCCGCCAAGCAGTACCTCGCCGGCTACGTCGTCGAGAAGTCGCTGGCGATGGACAACATCTTCGTCATCGCGCTGATCTTCTCGTTCTTCGCGGTGCCGGCGAAGTACCAGCACCGCGTGCTCTTCTGGGGCATCCTCGGCGCGCTGGTCATGCGCGGCGGGATGATCTTCCTGGGCGCGGGGCTGATCCGCGAGTACCAGTGGATCCTGATCGTCTTCGGCGGGTTCCTGATCCTGACCGCGCTCAAGATGGCGCTGATCCGGGGGAACGACGACCCGTCGCAGAACATCGCGGTCAAGCTGGCCAGGAAGGTGTTCCGCACCGTCGACTTCTACGACGGGCAGAGATTCCTCACGAAGCGGACCCTGAAGCCGACCTACAGCCGCGACCCGGCGACCGGCCGGGAGGTCATGGACCCGCCCCCGGCCGGATCGCTGTCGGCGCAGTGGTCGATCACGCCGCTCTTCCTCGCGCTGCTCCTGGTCGAGGTCACGGACCTCGTCTTCGCCGTGGACAGCATCCCGGCCATCTTCGCGATCACCCCCGACCCGTTCCTGGTGTTCACGAGCAACATCTTCGCGATCCTGGGCTTGAGGGCGATGTACTTCTGCCTGGCGGCGCTGATCCCGAAGTTCCGGTTCCTCAAGCCGGCGCTGATCGCGATCCTCTTCTTCGTGGGCGTGAAGCTGCTCCTCTTGAGCGCGCCGCCGTACCTGCACGTCGTCGGGCTCGAGCCGGCCTCGCCGGTCAAGATCGACACGACGGTCTCGCTCGCGGTCGTGCTCGGGACCCTGGTCGCGGCGACGGTGCTCTCGATCGCCGTGCCGGCTCGCGACGCATCCGCGAAGGGCTGATCGGGAGCCGGGCCGAACGAGTCGAGCGGCGCTCCGCGCTCGTTCGAGCACCGCGCGCGATCCGTTCGCGGAACACGATCGCGACGCGCCGGCCCCGGAGGCGGACGAACTCGCGGCCGTCGCCGCGCGTCGCGGAGAGCGATACCGCGCGCCGAGGAACTGCTCCGGACCTCTCCCGCCCGGACGGTTCGGCGGTACAGGGCTTGCGGGCGCCGCGCGCCC
>JBGAOR010000148.1:0-8586 GCA_044221705.1 Planctomycetota bacterium | reverse complement strand
CGTCGACGACGGCCTGGCCAAGTCCGCGCGCGAGCGGCTGGCGATCCTGGAGGAGATCGCGCCGCACCGCCGCGCCGTGCGGACGCTGCGCGCCGCGATGGCGTTCGTCGACCGCGACGACGCGGCCGGGGAGAGCGTCCTGAAGGAGCTGGCCGCGGAGGATCCGCTCGACGCGACGCCCGAGCGCGAAGTCGGGCGCCACCTGCTCGAGCTCTACCGTTTCGCCGAGGGCCTGCCGTTCCTGAAGCGCGCCGTCGAACGGGATCCGCTCGACTGGGAGGCTCTGACCCAACTCGGCCGCGCGCTGGCCAACACCGGCGACGAGAAGGGCGCGCGCGCCGCGCTCGACCGCGCGAACGAGGCCGCCGCCGGACGCCAGGACGCGTGGCGCGACAACATGCGCCTCGTGCTGCAGCGGACGGCCGAGCGGCACGGCGTGCGCACGCAGGGCGACCTCACGTTCTCGTGGGAGTCGCAGGGCGACGAGGTGCTGGCCGAGTACCTGATCCCGTTCTACTCCGAGTCGCGCGCGGAGCTCGCGCGCCGCTACGGCTTCACGCCGACCCCGACGGCGATCCAGGTGTTCCGGCGCCACCGCGATTTCAGCGTGAGGTCCACCGGCTTCGAGGGCTTCCCGGCGCTGGGCGTGTGCTTCGGACCCGTGGTCACCGCGGTGTCGCCGCTGGCCGAGATGCGCGGCAGCCAGTCCTGGGCGCGCACTTCGTTCCACGAGTTCACGCACGTCGTCCACCTGGGGCTCTCGCACAACCGCTGCCCGCGCTGGATCACCGAAGGTCTCGCGACGTGGGAAGAGGTCCACCGCGATCCGGCCTGGACGCGCAACATGCGGCGCGAGCTGATCGACGCGATCGCCGCCGACGACGTGATCCGGACGCGCGAGATGAACCGCGCGTTCCGCGGGCAGCGCATCCTGTTCGGGTACTACCAGGCCGGGCTCATGTGCACGCTGCTCATCGAGCGCCACGGCTTCCCGTCCATGGTGCGGCTGCTCGAGGCGTTCGACCGCGGGCTCGACCTCGACGCGGCGCTGAAGGAGACGTTCGCGACGACGCCAGAGGATCTCGACCGCGACTTCCTGCTCTGGGCCAAGGCGCACGTCGCGAACCTGCGCGTCGAGCCGCGCTGGTCGCCCGAGTTCCTGCGCCGCGCGGCCGTCGGTCTGGCGCGGAAGCTGCCCAAGGACGTCGGCGCGCGCGACGCGTGGCAGGACCGCTGGATCACGCTGGCCTTCGGCGCGTGGCAGGAGCGGCGCAAGGTCGACGCGCAGGAAGCGTTGCGCGTCGCGCGCGAGCACCCGCGCAAGAACGCGCGCGCCGCGTTGCTCCAGGCCGAGATGGCGCTCTCCGACGGCGACGCGGAGAAGGCTGCGGGCCTCTACCGCGAGGCCATCGCGGGCGGGGCCGAGGATTACCGCGCGCGGATGGCGCTGGCGTCGATGGCGCGCTCGGCCGGCGACGACGCGGAGACCGAGCGCGAGCTGCTCGCCGCCGAGGCGGCGTTCCCGGGCTGGGACGACGTGCAGCTCTCGGCCGAGCTCGCGCTGGCGGATTTCTACACCGCGCACGACCGCGTCGACGACGCGATGGCGGCGCGCGAGCGCTGGCTCGCGTGGAACGCCGGCGACGCCGCGCGCCGGCGCCAGGTCGCGGCCTGGCACGTCGAGAAGGGCCGGCTCGAGCCGGCGTTGAAGCTCCTGGCCCAGGCCAACGAGGTCGATCCGTTCCTGCGCGGTCTGCACCGCGAGTGGGGCGACGCGCTGCGCGCCGCCGGGAAGCACGCCGAGGCGCTGCGCGAGTACCGCATGGTCCTGGCGGTGCCGCCCGAGCTCGACGTCGAGGACTCGGCTCGGTACGCCGACGAGGTCCGGGCCGAGATCCTCGGGCTCCAGGCCGCGAGCCTCGAGGCGCTGGGCCGGCGACCGGATGCGCTGGCCCGGGCGCAGGAGGCGCTGGCCCTCGATCCGGGCGCGAAGCTCGCGCGCGAAGTGCTCGATCGGATCCAATAGCGCGATGACGACGCCGGCGCGCGCACTCTTCGTCGTGCTCGACGGGATCGACGGCTGCGGCAAGAGCACGCAGGCCGCGCGGCTCGCGGCCCGCCTGGGCAGCGAGACCGGCCGCCGCGTGCACCACCTGCGCGAGCCGGGCAGCACGCGCGTCGGCGAAGCGTTGCGCGCGATCCTCCTGGGGCGCGACTACGCGCCGACCCAGAGCGTCGAGACGCTGCTCTTCGCGGCCGCGCGCGCGCAGATGCTCTCCGAGGTCGTGGCACCGGCGCTCGCGCGCGGCGAGCACGTCGTGTGCGAGCGCTTCCATCCGTCCACGTTCGCCTACCAGGCCGTCGCCGGCGGGCTGCCCGAGGCGGACGTGTTGGCGCTCCTGCAGCGCTGGGCCGGCGATCCGCGCCCGAGCCACGTGGTCCTGCTCGAGCTGCCGGCCGAGGACGCGCAATCCCGGCGCGCCGGCGCGACCGATCGCATCGAGGACAAGGGGCTCGCGTTCCAGCGCGAGGTGGCGCGCGGCTACGCGCGCTACGCCGATCTCGTCCCGGGCGTGACGCGCATCGACGCCGCGCGACACGCGGACGAGGTCGCGCAGGACGTGTGGTGGGAGGTCTCGCGTGCGCTCCGCTGAACCCGTCGGACACGGCGCGTTGCTCGCCGGGCTGTGGAACGCCGCGCGCGCGCAGCGTCTCGCGCATGCGTTCGGCTTCTTCGGTCCGCCGGGCGTGGGCAAGTTCCTCGCGGCCGAGCGGCTCGTGCTCGGCCTCGTGTGCGCCAGCGGACCGGGCGCGCCCTGCCTCGCCTGCGGCGCGTGCAAGCGCGCGCTGGCCGGCACGCACCCCGACGTGCTCGTCCTCGACCCCGTGACGCAGGAGGTCGAGGAGATCTACATGTCGTGGATCACGCCGCGCGACGAGCCGGACAAGGACAAGCGACCGGCCGGCGGCGTCTCGCTGGAGGAATTCCTGGCGTTGCGCCCGCTCGAGGGCGGCTGGCGCTCGGTGCTCGTGCGCGAGGCCGACCGCATGCCGCACGAGGCGCAGAACGCGCTGCTCAAGACGCTCGAGGAACCCGGCGCCGACGTGCTGATCGTGCTCGAGAGCTCGCGGCCGGAGCGGCTGCTCACGACGGTCAGGAGCCGGCTCGTGCCGGCGCGCTTCGCGCCGCTCGAGCGCGCGGACGTGGTCGCGATCCTGGCCCGCGAGGGCGTGGAGGCCTCGGACCTGGAGGAGCTCGCGCGCTGGAGCCGCGGCGCGCCCGGTCGCGCGCTGGGGCTCGCGCGTCAATCGGCGGGGGAGATCTGGAACGCGATCGGACGCGTGCTCGCGGGCGAGCTCGATCCCCTCGAGGCCGCCTCGGCGCTCTTCGAGATCGAGGGCGAGTTCCCCGGCCGCACGCCGACGGCGCAGGCCCGTTCGCGCGCGCGGGCCGTCCTGGACCTCCTCGTCGAGGCCCTGGGCGACGTGCTGCGCGCGCGCTCCGGCGCCTCCGCCGAGCGCACCGCGCACCCCGCGCTGCAGCGCGCCGCGGCCGGCTTCCCCGAGGCGCGGCTCGAAGCGGCCCTGGAACGCGCGCTCGAGGCGCGGCAGGATGTCGACTCCAACCTCGATCCGGCGCTGGCGGTCGAGCGGGCGCTGCTCGCGCTCGCGCCGTCGCGGCCGGCGTCGACCGCGCGCCGCGACGCGCGCAACCCGTGAGCGACCCCCTGCGCAAGCTGGCCCTGAAGGACGGACGCTACGCCCCCGAGGCGTTCGCGTTCCTCTACGAGTCGCTCGACCAGGCGGTGAAGCTCGCCGGCCGCGAGTCGGCCGAGGGCGTCGAGCGCCACGTGACCGGGCAGGAGCTCCTGGCCGGCATGCGCGCGCACGCGCTCGAAGTGTTCGGGCCGCTGGCCGGACACGTGTGGCGCGCGTGGGGCGTCCGCGAGACGCTCGACTGGGGCCGCATCGTGTTCCTGCTGGTCGAAGAGGGGCTCCTGAACCGCCAGGAGACCGACTCGCTCGAGGACTTCCGCGACGGCTTCGACTTCGACGCGGCGTTCCAGGCCGGCTACCGGCCGGTGCTGGCTCCCGACCTGTTCGGCGCGACGGGCGCCGAGGGCGATCGATGATCGACCGCTTGTCGCCGCTGGCGCGCAACATCGCGCTGGCGGTTCTCGTCGTCCTCTCGGCCTGGTTCCTGTGGTCCGTGCGGGCCGTCCTGAACCCGCTGATCCTCGGGTACCTGCTGGCGTTCGTGCTGCACCCGCTCGTGCTCAAGCTGGAGAAGCGCGGCTGGCGCCGCCAGCGCGCGGTGAACTTCATCTTCTTCAGCGCGGCGGTCCTGTTCTCGCTGCTCGCGCTGACGGTGTGGTGGCAGGGGCGTGGCCTCGCGACCGAGCTCGTCAGCGAGGAGGGCCTGGGCTCCAAGGTGCGCGTGCGGGTCGAGCAGGCGCTGCACGAGCACCGCGAGGAGATCGACTGGATGATGCGGTTCCTGCCCAGCCAGCCGGAGAGCGAGGCCGCCGCGCCGGGGACCGAGCAGGACCTCACCGCCGACCGCCTGCTGCAGATGGTGCGTGAGTGGTGGGCTTCCTGGCTCACCGACGAACAGCAGCAGCAGGCCGCGAGCCTGGGCCTGCGCGCCGCCGGCAGCGCGTACCAGATCGTCCAGAACGTCTTCGGGTCGGTGTTCGCGCTGCTCGGACTGCTGATCCTGCTGCCGATCTACACCTACTTCCTGCTCTTCGAGCTCGAACGCATCCACCGCTTCGTGCAGCGCTACATGCCGAACCGCGACCGCGAGCGCCTGACGCGGATCGGCGGTCAGATCGGCGAGGTGCTGGCCAACTTCTTCCGCGGGCGATTGCTCGTGTGCCTCGCGAAGGGCGTGTTCCTGACCATCGGGCTGTGGATCGCGGGGGTCGAGTACGCGCTGTTCATCGGGATGGGCACGGGGTTCCTGACGCTGATCCCGTTCGTCGGGTCGGTCGTCGGGTTCGTCCTGGCGCTGGCCGTGTCGATGATCGAGCACAGCGTCGTGTCGAGCCTCGTGCGCGTCGGCATCGTCTTCATGGCCGGCGAGGCGCTCGAGAACTACGTCCTGCTGCCGAAGATCCTCGGGAACAGCCTGGGACTGCACCCCATCGTCGTGCTGTTCTCGTTGATGGCCGGCGCGGCCTCGATGGGGATGTTCGGACTGCTCATCGCGCTGCCGCTGACGGCGACGATCGTGATCCTGGCGAGGGAGTTCGTGCTGCCCGTGCTGGCGCAGCTGGCGGACCAGGACGGGAGACCGGACCGGCCGCGCACATGAGCACCCGCTGGGGTGCGGACCACGGGCACTCAGCAGCGCCTGGTCTGTGCACCACGGGTGACAAGGAGACAGCCCGAGATCCCGTTTCGGGATCGCGGGCTGTCCTCTCGTGACTCGTGGTTCGCAGCGCAAGCGCTGCGAACTGGGTCGCTCACTTGTCGAGCACGGCCTTGAGCGCGCGCTCGATCTCCGCCAGGCGGTCGGCGGACAGGTTCGACCCGCTCTGCGCCTCCCCGAGCAGCGTCAGCGCATGCCGCAGGTCCGTGCGCTGCGTGTCCGTCAGGTTCGCCGCCAGCAGCGGACGGTCCTCGGGCTTCGCGCGCTCCTTGAACGTCGCCGCGTACTCAGGGACGTCCTTGGGCGAGAGCTTCAGCTTCGCCAGCGCGGTCTCGATCGCCGCCTGCAGCATCGGGTCGTCCTGGAAGTCGCCGTCCGGGAACGCCGCGCTGCGCACGTCCTGCGCGCGGCCGCGGACCTCGCGGCGCACGAGCTCGCGCACGTCCTGCGGCGTGAGCGTCGTCTCGAGCGAGGCGTAGAGCGCGTCGAAGCCCGGGTAGCGCGACGGATCGTCGAAGTCGCACACCGCGAGGCGCGTCAGCTCGGCGCTGTCCTTGGCCCAGGCCTTGTCGAGCCAGTCGCGGATCTTCTTCGTGCCCAGCACGCGGCGCATCTCGGTGATGACGGCCGGTTCGAGGCGCTGCGGATCGGCCTTCACCTGCGGCTCGACGCCGCCCTCGGACAGGATGCGCCCGTCCTCGCCGCGCTCGCGGTGGATCGACCGGCCCGAGGGCAGGCGGTAGCGCGCGACCGTCAGGCGCGCGCGCGGCGCGAAGTCGAACTCGCCGTTGCCGTTCCAGTCCTTCGTGATCGGCTCCCACGAGTCGTGCCGGCCGTTGCCGTTCTCGTCCTCGAACACGTCGTCGCGCTCGCCCGGGATCGGCAGCAGCTCCTGCACCGAGCCCTTGCCGTACGAGCGTTGGCCCACGATCACGGCGCGCTGGTGGTCCTGCAGGGCGCCGGCCACGATCTCGGAGGCCGACGCGCTGAAGCGGCTGATCAACACGACGACCGGCATGTCCTCGGGGATCAGCGGGTCGTTCGCGGTGAAGAGCTTGCGCGGTTCGCCGGCGCGGCTCTCGGTCGAAACGACGAGCTTGCGCTTGGGCAGGAAGAGGTTCGAGACGTCGCGCGCCTGCGTGAGCAGGCCGCCGGTGTTCTGGCGCAGGTCGAGGATGAAGGCCTTCATCCCGCGCGCCTTCATGTCCTCGATCGCCTTGCCGACCTCCTCGGCCGCGACCTGGCTGAACGTGTCGAGCTGCACGAGCCCGACGTCTCCCGGCAGGAGGTCCGTCTTCATCGGCGGGATCGTGACCTTCTCGCGCGTGATCTCGACGGCCATGTCCTCCGTGGGACGGTCGATCAGCCCCGAGTCCATGCCGCGGCGCCAGATGTAGAGCTTGACCGTCGTGCCCGGCTTGCCCTTGAGGCGCTTGATGATCTCGTCGAGCGGCTTCGAACCCTGCGCGGTGTACGTCGGCCAGTCGTCGATGCGGACGACCTTGTCCTCGGAGTGCAGGCCCTTCTTGTACGCCGGTCCCGAGTAGATCGGCTGGCGGATGGTGAACAGCCCGTCCTCGGGGTCCTCGCCGACGTACGCGCCGATGCCGCCGTACTCCGGGTCCAGCAGGTCCTCGGCGAAGTTGTCCTGGAACGACTTCGAGGTCAGGAAGCTCGAGTGCTCGTCGAGGCTGCGCAGCATGCCGTCCATCGCCGCGTCGACGAGCTTCTCGCGCGTCTGCTTGTCGCCCTCGAGCGACGTGGTCTCGATCAGGCGCATGGTCTGCTCGAGCAGGCGCGACTCGTGGCTGCCCTTGAGCTCGGCGCCCTCGGCCTTCTCCTTGGCGTAGTCGAGCAGGTTCTTCTGGCGGCGGTCGTAGAAGCGGCGCAGCTCCTCCTGCTTCAGGAACGACTGGGCCAGGCGGCCCTCGGTGCCGGGCGTGGTCGCGAGCCGTTCGAGCTCCGCGCGACCGGTCTCGATGTCGCCGACGCGCGCCAGCGCGATCGCGCCCAGGCCGCGCAGGCGCGGATCGGAGGAGGAGAGGAACGCGACGAGCTCCGTGCGCGCGTCGCGCTGCGCCGCCGCGCGACCCAGCGTGTGCAGTGCCACCGCGCTCTCGATGCGCACCTCGGGCGCGCGGTCGCCGTCCTTCGCGACCTTCGTGAGCAGGTCGCAGGCCGCCTCGAGCTCGTTCTCCTTGAGCGCGCGGAACGCCGTGTCGGCCAGGAGGCCGGCCGCGGAGCGCACGACCTCGGGCGACGGGTCGTCCAGGAGCGCTTCGAGGCGCTTCGCGAGCGCCCCGACGTCCGGTTCCTCGCCGTGGAGCCGCGCGGCGCCGAGCAGCAGGCTGCCCTGCGCGGGCAGGGGGTCGGCCGCCGCCAGCCGGCGATCGATCGCCAGGTCCAGCGCGTGGCGGTCGTCGCCGGCCGCGGCGGTGAGCGCGTCGATCGCGCCCCAGACGTCGTCGATCGATTCGGCGTTCGCGGCGGCCGCGGCGTGCTCGCGCACCAGGGCGTCCAGGTCGGAGGACGCGGACGCGGGGGCGAACACGAGAGGCAACGCCAGGGCGATCGAGATCAGCATGTGGGGCGCTTCGCGATGAGCAGGTCTAGGAAGGCGTTTCCACCCCCCCCGGTCGGAACGGACAGGCACTCTACGATTCGGAGCGCGGGGCGCGGGGGCATGAACGCAAAAGAAACCCGCTGCGCCGGACTCGTCGTCGGCGCATCTTCGAGCGGGCGGCGGGGCCTTCCAAGGGCGCGCGCGCGCGGATCCGCGCTTCACCTCGGGTCTTTCGAACCGTTACTCTGCGCCGATGTCGACGCCGCGCGCACGGAAGACGCTGCACGGGACCGCGGGTCCGAGGCCGGCTCGGGCGTCCTCCGCCTCCTCGCGGGGGCCGCGCCGCCCGTCGCACGTCGCCGCCGGACCGGGCGGACCCGAGTCGCGCATGGTCGACGTCGGCGCGAAGCCCGCGACGCGCCGCGAGGCGGAGGCGCGCGCGGTGGTCGTGTTCCCGCGCGGCGCGCGGGCCGTCGTGCTGGGCGCGTCGAACCCGAAGGGCCCCGTGCTCGAGGTGGCGCGGACCGCGGCGGTCCTGGCGGCCAAGAAGACCGATCAGCTGGTGCCGCTGTGCCACTCCATCCCGCTCCACTCCGTGCGCGTGGCGTTCGCGCCGCGCGGCGCGACCGAGCTCGAGATCCGCGTGCGC
>JBGAOR010000026.1:0-53424 GCA_044221705.1 Planctomycetota bacterium | reverse complement strand
GGCCGCGATCACCGCGCGCTTCGTCGGAGCACGCGCGGATCTCCTGCGCGACGTCGGCGTCGCCGGTCTGCACCGCCTGCTCGCCCACCAGGACGATCTGCGCTCCGCGGACGCGCTCGTCGTGGTCGCGGGGATGGAGGGTGCACTGCCCAGCGTGGTCGCCGGGCTCGTCGACGTCCCGGTCGTCGCGGCGCCGACGTCGGTGGGCTACGGAGCGTCGTTCGGCGGTCTCGCCGCGCTGCTCGCCATGCTGAACTCGTGCGCGGCCGGCGTGACGGTCGTGAACATCGACAACGGTTTCGGAGCTGGTTTCGCCGCGGCGCGCATCGCCGCGCGCGCGGGAGGACGGCGGCTATGAGCGGCGGCAAAGCCTGGATCGCACTGGAATCGGGCCTCGTCCTCGAGGGCCGCTCCGCCGGCGCGCGCGGCGAGAAGGGCGGCGACCTGGTCTTCAACACCGCCATGACCGGCTACCACGAGATCCTCACGGACCCCTCGTACGCCGGGCAGGTCGTGATCATGACCTACCCCCTGATGGGCAACTACGGCGTCGCCGACGAGGACGCCGAGAGCGCCGCGGCCTGGGCCGAGGCCTTCGTCATGCGCGAGATGTCGGCCGTCCCGAGCAACCGCCGATCGGCGCGCTCGCTCCCGCAATGGCTCGCGGACAACGGCGTCGTCGCGATCGAAGGCGTCGACACGCGCAAGCTGACGCGCATCGTGCGCGAGCACGGTTCGCTGCGCTGCGTCGTCTCGACGATCGACGGGGACGCGGCCTCGCTCGTCGCGAAGGCGCGCGCCACGCCGTCGACCGACGGCCGCGACCTGACGACCGGCGTCACCTGCCGCGAGCCCTACGCCTGGAGCGAGGGGTACGAGGCCTCGTACCCGGGGCTCGCATCTCCCGTCGACGGCCGCCGCTTCCGCGTGGTCGCCTACGACTTCGGCGCGAAGCGCAACATCCTGCGCAGCCTGGTCCACGACGGTTTCGACGTGACCGTCGTGCCCGCGGCGACGAGCGCGGACGACGTGCTGGGCCTCGATCCCGACGCGATCTTCCTGTCGAACGGCCCGGGCGACCCCGCGGCGGTGAAGCCCGCGATCGCGGCGCTCGACAAGCTCGTGGGCAAGAAGCCGATCTTCGGCATCTGCCTCGGACACCAGATCCTCTCGATCGTGCTCGGCGCGAAGACGCACAAGATGCCGTTCGGCCACCACGGCGCGAACCATCCGGTGCGCGACATCCTCACCGGCCGCGTCGAGATCACCTCGCAGAACCACTCGTACGCGGTGGACCCGGCCTCGATGCCGCGCGGTCTGGAGATCACGCACGTGAACCTGAACGACGGCACGGTCGAGGGCATGCGCTCGACGCGCGCGCCCGTGTTCAGCGTCCAGTACCACCCCGAGGCCGCGCCCGGGCCGCTCGACAGCGCGCACCTGTTCCGCCGCTTCCGCGAGCTGGTCGAATCGGGACGCAGGGTGACGGTCGGCACCTGACGGCGCCGCGACAGCGAGCTCGCGCATGACTCGCCGAACCGCCAGCGGCACGATCCTCCTGGCGCTGTTCGTGCTGCTCTTCGCGGCGGTGATCGCGTTCGTCGTGATCCAGGGCAGCGCGGTCGGGCTGCACGACGACGCTGTGCACGCCGCCGCCGCGGATCCGTCGTTCCGGCCCGGTCTCGGCTGGTTGTGGTCCCAGCACAACGAGCACCGGATCCCGCTGCCGCGGCTCGTGTTCAGCCTGTTGCTGCACGCGACGCGCGACTTCCGCACGGCCACCGTGGTGAACGTCTGGATGCTGGCGCTCGCCGCGGGAGGGCTCGCGCTGCTCGCGCGCCGGCTGCGCGGTCGATGGAGCCTCGCCGACGCGTTCTTCCCGTTCGCGTTCTTCTCCTGGGGTCAGCACGAGACGTTCCTGAGCGGCTTCCAGGTCGTCTTCGTGATCCCGGTCGCGATCGCGTGCGCGCTCACCGCCGTCTTCGCGGGATCGAGCGGACGTCCGAGCGCGCGCCGCGTCGCGCTCGTCGCGTTCCTCGCGCTCCTCCTCCCGCTGTGCGGCGCACCCGGGCTCGTCCAGGCGGCGATGCTCGCCGTCTGGCTCGGCTGGGTGTGGTTCGCGCTGCGCGGCGTGCAAGGGAGCGACGTCCCGCGCACCCGCGCCGTCGCGGCGCTCGGCGCACTGCTGACCGTCGCGCTGTGCGCGGCCTACTGCGCGGGCCTGCGCGTGGAACACCCGAACCAGACCCCGGACGTCCGCGCCCTGGTCTCCACCGCGAGCCAGGTGCTCGCCACGTGGACGGGAGAGGCCGCGCGGACCGCGTGGCCCTGGAGCGGCGTGCTCATGACCGCAGCGATCGTCGCGGCGTCGATCGCCGGCATCGCCCTCGCCCGACGCGACGCGGCGAATCGCGCGCGCTGGTTCGGGCTGCTCGCGATCGTCGTGAGCTCCGCGCTGATCGCGCTCGCGATCGGCCGCGGCCGAGGCGGCGACGGGACGCAGGCGGGGCTGGCCAGCCGCTACGGCACGCTGATGCTCCTGTGGCCGAGCGCGATCTTCCTGGGCGCAGCGCACCTGGCCGACACGCGCTGGAGCCGCGGCTTGCAGTTCGCGCTGTGCGCGCTGGCGGCGTGGGGCTGGGTCGCGAGCGTGCCCGGCGGGACCGCGGCCGGAGCCTCGCGCGCGCTCGCCGTGTCCGCGATCGAGCGCCGAGTGGCCCAGGGCGTTTCCTACACGGAGATCGCCGACCGCCGCCCCGAGCTGACCGGCGAGGCCCGCGTCCACTTCGTGCGCGCGCTGCGCGACCTGGATCGCGCGGGCGTCGCCCCGTTCGCCCATCCGGCGGGACGCGACCCGTGGCTCCTGCTCGGCCGCGATCCCTGGACACGAGACCTGCATGCGCCGCAGCGCGTGCTCGCGGGCGGCGATCCGGTGGAGATGCGCATCCTGGATGGCGTCGATGCGTTCGCCGTCGCGGCCGGGAGCGCGCTCGGCTGGGACCTGCCCGAGCGCGTGACGGTCGTTCGCGGACTGTGCGGCGTCGTCCCGGGCGTTCCGTGGCGGACCGACGGCTCGCCGCGCGCGATGGTCGCCGAGATCCTCGACGACGCCGGCCACGTGCTCGTCTCCGCGCGCGTGGACATCGCTCCCGATTCCGATCGCGCCGTCGACGGGCGATTCGACTTCGGGATGTACTCGCCGCCCGCGCCCGGCCGCACGCTCGTGCTGCGCTGCGAGGCGCCGACGCACGGCGAGAGCGAGCGGCCCGGGTTCTTCTGGGCCGAGGTCCGGATTCGCTGAACCGCGCGCGTTCCGCGCGAGCACTCCCGGCCGACGCTAGGGTTTCTGCACTTCGAGCCGGTCGTCGACGCGCTTCACGCTCCCCACGGCCTTGGCCACCACGACGCAGCGCGCCTTCACCACGTCGCTGGTCACGGTTCCGGACAGGGTCACGACGCCGTCCTCGGTCAGCACGCGGACCGACCTCGCGCCCGGGCCGGTCGTGCGGTCACCCTGGAGCGCCAGACGCACGCGGTCGGAGATCGCGCGCTCGACCACGCTCTCCATGTGCTGCCGCGTCCTCGCCGCGGCCTCGGCGTCGACGACGAGCTTGTTGTCGACGCGCACAACGCTGCCGACGGCCTTCGCGACGACGGCGGCGCGCTTCTTCACGGCGTCGCTCGTGACGAAGCCGCTCAGGGTCACGACGCCATCCTGCGTCGCGACGCGGATGGACCCGGCGTCCGTCGCGACGCGCTTGTCGCGGAGGATCGCTTCGCGCACGCGGTCGGAGATCGCGAGGTCGATCGGTCTCTCGCCCCGCTGTTCGAGCGCCTGTCCCGGGATCGCGCCATCGGCGGCCGACGCGTCGGCGCGCTCGGCGGCTCCCGACCTGGTGCACCCCACGATCAAGAGGAGCGAGAGCGCAAGGATGTCGGGTTTCACGCGGGCCTCCTGGATGGGAACTGGGCTTCCGCGACCACCGTAGTCCGGCGACGCGCGCGCTCCAGTTGGGTGGAGGGGGCAGGCGCGGCGGGCCCGAGTGCGTAGCGCGCCTCGGACGCGCGCGCGTCCGGGACCGTCAGAGCACCGACGCCGGATCCACGTCGACGATCGTGCGCGGGCGCGGGTTCGCCTCGGACCACGCCAGCAGGCGGTCGCGCATCTTCGCCAGCGCCGGCGAACCCGCGGGCGCCTTGACCAGCAGGTGGCGGCGGAAACGGCCGCGCAGGCGCGCGATCGGCGCCTCGGCGGGTCCGAGCAGCACCGCGCCGTCCGTCGCGAACGGTCGCAGCGCGTCGGCGCACGCGCGCGCGCCTTCCTCCGCCCGCGCTTCGTCCTCGTCCTCGAACACGGCGCGGAGCAGACGTCCGAACGGAGGGTAGCCCAGCTCCTGCCGCAGGCGCATCTCGCTGGCCGCGAAGCCCTCGAAGTCGTGCTTCGCCGCGAACGTGATCGCCGGGTGCGCGGGCGTCGACGTCTGCACGACGATGCGCCCGAGCATCTCGCCGCGCCCGGCGCGGCCCGCGACCTGCGCCAAGAGCTGGAACGTGCGTTCCGCCGCGCGCGGATCGGGCTGGTGCAACGACGAGTCGGCCGTCACGATCCCGACGAGCGTCACGCGCGGGAAATCGAGGCCTTTCGCGATCATCTGCGTGCCGACGAGCACGTCGACCTCTCCGCGCCCGAAGCGGTCGAGCACGTCCTCGTAGTCCTCGCGCCGCACCATCGTGTCGGAGTCCATGCGCGCCACGCGGGCGCCGGGCAGGAGCCGCGCGAAGGCGTTCTCGACGCGCTCGCTGCCCGCGCCCAGGAAGCGCAGCTTCGGCGCCGTGCAGCTCGGGCACTGCTTGGGCGGCGTGATCTCCTCGCAGCAGCTGTGGCACACGGCGCGGTCGACGCGGCGGTGGAAGGTCAGCGCGACGTCGCAGTGCACGCAGCGCACGGTCTCGCCGCACGACGGACACCACAGGACCGGCGCGTACCCGCGGCGGTTCTGGAACAGGATGGACTGCTCGCCGCGCTCGTGGCCCTGGCGCAGGAGCTCGAGCAGGCGCCGCGAGAAGAGCGGGGTCTCGCCGGCCTCGCGCGGTTCCGAGCGCATGTCCACGATCTCGACCTTCGGCATCGGGCGCGTGCCGATGCGCGAGCCGAGCTTCACGTGCTTGTACCGGCCGGTGCGCGCGTTGTGCCAGCTCTCCAGGGACGGCGTCGCCGACCCCAGGATGCACACCGCGTTCGCGTCGCGCGCGCGCACGACGGCCACGTCGCGCGCGTGGTAGCGCGGCGTCGACTCCTGCTTGAACGACGGCTCGTGTTCCTCGTCGACGACGACGACGCCCAGGTCGGGCACGGGCGCGAAGATGGCCGAGCGCGCGCCGACGACGACGCGCACCTCGCGGCGGCGCACGGCGAGCCACTCGTCGCGGCGGCGCGCCTCGCCCATCCGGCTGTGCAGGATCGCGATGCGACCGAAGCGCGATCGGAACCACCCGACGGTCTGCGGGGTCAGCGAGATCTCGGGCACGATCACGATCGCGCCGCGCCCCAGGGCCAGCGCGCGCTCGATCGCCTGCAGGTAGACCTCGGTCTTGCCGCTGCCCGTGACGCCCTGCAGCAGGAAGGTCGCGTAGGTGCTGGCCTCGATCGAGCCCGCGATCGCCGCCACCGCGCGCTCCTGATCGGGCGACAGCTGCGCCGGACGATCGCGCCCCGGCGCGGGACCCGCCAGCGGATCGCTCGCGACCTCGTGCAGCTCGACGCGCGCGAGCCCCTTCTTCACGAGCCACTGCGCGTACGCGGTCGAGAGGTTGACGCGCTTGCACACCTCGCGCATCTCGATCGGCGCGGCCAGGTCGACGAGCGTGCGCAGCAGGCGGTGGTGCCGCGGGTTCGTGCTCTCGATCGCGGCCAGCTGGTCGATGCCGATGCCCTCGGCGGCGGCGATCCAGGGCACGCGGCGCGCGCCGCCCTCGCGCTTCAACGCCGACGGCAGGATGGCCGACAACGCCTCGCCCCACGACGATCCGTAGTAGGCCGCCATCCAGCGCGCGAGCTCGACGAGCTTCGCGTCGATCAGCGGCTCCTCGTCGAGCACCGCCGCGATCGGACGCGCCCGACCGCGCGCGGGACCTGCCGTGCGCAGCGCGGTGACGACGCCGACCTCGCGCCGCGGCCCGAACGGCACGGCGACGCGGACGCCGGGTGCCACCGCGGCCGCGAACTCGTCCGGGACGGCGTACGTGAACTCGGTGCGGACCGGCCGGTTCAGCGCGACGTCGGCGTAGGCGCGGTACGCGGGCGCGGCGACGGCCGGCTCAGGTGCCGCCTCGACCTCGGCGCCCAGCTCCGCGAACGAGAGCTGCGCGGCCTTCCTCTTCTGTCCGCCCATCCCGCGCAGTGTCTCACGGACACGCGCACGGCGTCGCGTGGCAGCGCGGGCAACCGGCGCCGTACTTCTTCCGGGCGGCGGCCTGCAGGTCGATCCCCGACATCGAGGCCATGGTCGTGAGCCAGGCCAGCACGTCGGCGAACTCGCCCTCGAGCTCGTCCCGGCGGTTGCGCCGCAGGGCGCGCGTCAGCTCGCCGACCTCCTCGCCGAACCACATGTGCGTGGCCGGGAGGCCGCGGGCGCGGTCGCGGGCGCCGTAGATGGCCTCGATGACCCGTTGGAACTCGGCGATCTCCATGCTTCAGCTCACGCGCGCGATCGACAGGATCGAGATGTCGCTCGGGAACGCCGTCTCGCCGGCGTGGTTCTTCAGGTCCGACTCGAGCTTCGCCAGGAGCGCCGCGGTCGGCAGCGAAGCGTGCTTGAGCACGAGCTTGTAGAAAGACTTTTCACCGATCTCGGCGCCGGCCGCGTCCACGACGCGCACGGGCCCCGTGTTGGCCAGCAGCAGGCGGTCGCCGGGCTCGAGCGCGACGTGCACGATCTGCAGGGTGCGGTCGAAGACCGGCCCCTTGTCGAAGCCCAGCGCGATCCCCTCGGGTTGGACGAGCCGGATGCTCTTCTCGGCCGCGGCGAAGCGCACGAGCGGCAGCTTGTGACCCGCGCACGCGACCGTCGCGCGACCCTCGACGGGATCGACGAGCGCGTAGAGCGCCGTGACGTACATCCCGCGCCGCACGTCGCGCGCCAGCTCGCGGTTCACGCGCTGCAGAGCGGCCGCGATGTCGCCGCCGCGCGAGAGCTCGAGCCGCAGGTACGAGCGCGCGATCGCGCCGATCATCGCGCCCGGGATGCCGCGGCCGGAGACCTCGCACACGAGCAGGCCGACCTTGCCGCCCTCGAGCTGCAAGACCTCGTAGAAATCGCCGCCGGGCAGCGACGAATCGACGTGCAGCGCGCCCAGGTCGTAGCCCGCGACGGTGGGCGTGGACTCGGGGACGAGCGCTTCGCGCACCTCGGCCGCGAGGGCCAGCTCGCGCTCGCGCTTGCTGAGCTCGATCTGCGCGTCCTGCGAGGCCTCGAGGTCGCCGGCCATGCGGTCGATCGACTTCGCGAGCAGCATGATCTCGCCGCCGGCGCGCACGCGCGTCCTGTGCCGCAGGTCCCCGCGGCTGATCTGGGCGATATCGTCGACGATGACCTCGAGCGGCCGCGCGACCGCGTTGCCGACGAAGTACGCCACCAGCGCACCGACCAGGATGACGGTCAGCGTCACCGACAGGATCAGTCCGAACAGGCCCTCGCCGGCCTTCTCCTTCGTGGTCGCCGGCACGACCAGCGGCGGCACGACGTCCTTCCACTGGTAGAGGTAGCCGTCGGTGTCGAACCGCTCGCCGTAGCGCACCTCGCGGCGCTTCACGTCGCCGCCCGCGAACTCGCGGATCGGGCTGTTCTCGACCGAGTGCGCCGCTTCGAGCCGCGGCTTCGACGTGTCGGGGCCGAGCCCGCGCATCGCCCGGTCGTGGTCCTCGGCCAGTTGCTGGAGCAGCGGCCCCTGGTTGCGCGCCGCGTCGACGAACGCCGCCTCCTGGATCGTCGAGGCCGCCTCGGTGACGCGCGAGTAGAGGAACGCCCCGGCCGCGAGCATCACGACGCCCAGGGCGAGGCTCATCGTGATCGCGAACCGCGACGCGAGTCGCGGTCCCGACAGCTTCATCTCCGGTGCGGGCTTGCTGCGGGCCATCTCAGGCTGTCCTCAAATGGTCCACGGGAGGTCGGGGAAGAGGAGACGGGCGGGCAACATCACGACGAGGAGTCCCCAGAATCCCGCTGCCACGTCGTCGAGCAGGATCCCGTGACCGCCGCCGACGTGCTCGAGCTGACGCGCGGGCGGCGGCTTGAGGATGTCGAAGAAGCGGAACACGAAGAACGCGACGGCCAGCGCCAGCGGACTCGGCGCGCGCATCCACGCGACGGTGATCAAGTACCCGATCACCTCGTCGACGACGAAGATGCCCGGATCCTTCTTGCCGGCGTAGCGCTCGGACCACGGACCGAGCGGGAGCGTGATCGCGTAGAGCGCGACGCACGCGATCGCGACCCAGACCGGGTAGTGCGGCAGCGGCGACAGGAGCCACGCGACCAGCACGCCGCCGAGGGTGCCCATCGTCCCCGGCGCGTACGGCGAACAACCCAGGAAGCCGAACGAGACGATGGCGAGCCGGGCGCGGTTCGCCCAGAGTCCGCCCGGCGGCGGCGGCGCGTTCGGATCGCTGGCGTTCGCGCGCGCCTTGCCGGCGATCGCGTCCCGGATGCTGCTCAACCGGTGGTCTCCAGCAGGTAGCGGCGCGTGCGGGTGAGGTAGGCCATGGCCGAACCGATCGAGGTCAGGAGCGTCAGCCAGACGAAGACATGGCCCGCCGAGGCGCAGAACGAGTGGAATCCGGCCGGGAAGTCGAAGGCGTGGATCCCCATGACGATCCCGACCGCGAAGCACTGCGCGAACATCTTGACTTTGCCGAACCAGTCGGCCGGCAGCGACCCGCCGCGGCTCTCGACGTACCCGCGCACGGCCGTGACCAGGAACTCGCGCGCCAGGACGACCACGACGATCCAGGCCGGGAACCACGGCCGCGACCAGGGCATGACGGCCAGGAAGACCATCGTGCCCATGACGAGCACCTTGTCGACGAACGGGTCGGCGATCCGCCCGAACGCCGTGACGTGGTTCCCGCGCCGCGCCAGCCAGCCGTCGAGCACGTCCGTCACCGCGACGACGACGAAGGCCCAGAAGGCCAGGCGGATCCAAGACCGGTCGAGCGGGACGAGGATCGCCTCGCGGTTGCCCTCGGCGGCCAGGATCGCGAACACGCCCAGCGCGCCGACGAAGCGCAGGGCCGTGATCCGGTTCGGCCAGTACTGGAAGACACCCATCCGGCGACAGGATGCCGCGACAGGGGGCCGCGTACCACCCTTACGGTGCCTGGAACGACCCCGACACATTCGCACGGCCGGCAGCCACCCGCCGTTCGGCTCGGCGCGAATGTGTCGGGGTCGTTCCAGGCACCGTACCGCCGTAAGGGTGGTGCGAATCGGGTCGGACAGGGCCCGCGGTGCGGCGCCAGCGGTACATGGGCAGCGATTCAGGGCTGGCGATCCGGGGCTGGCGATCCAGGGCCCACGACCGGAAGCCATCGCCCCGGAGGCTCGTGCGCTTCCGCCCGGCACGCCGCGGGACGCGTCAGCGCGCGCGCGGCGATCGCGCCGCGGACGAGGCGCGGCAGACGAGGTTCGACTCGGCGTCGATCGCCTCCACCTTCGCCCGCACCACGTCCCCCACCACGGCCCTCGAGCCGCGCACCACGGCAACCAGGTCCACCTCCGGCGCGTCGCTCGCCGGGCGACCGACGAGGACCTTGCCGCGCTCGTGCACCTCGTCGATCAGGACGTCGACCTCGGTGCCGACGCGCGCCTTCTGCGTCTTGCGCAGCACGCGGTCGCGCGCCTCCTGCACGGCCTTCTCGCGGTCGCGCGCGACGTTCGCCGGCACCTCGCCGGCCATGCCCCACGCGCTCGTGCCCTGCTCGGGCGAGTATGTGAACGTGCCCAATCGGCCCAGCTCGTACTCCTCGACGAAACGCGCCAGCTCGGCCGCGTCCGCGTCCGTCTCGCCCGGGAACCCGAGCAGCACGGTCGTGCGCAGCACGATGCCGGGCACTTCCTCGCGCAGCCGGTCGAGGATCTTGCGCACCTGGTCGCCCGAACCGTGCCGGCGCATCGCGCGCAGCACGTTCGTCGCGATGTGCTGGACCGGGATGTCGAGGTAGTGCACGGCCGCCGGGTGCGCGCGCATCACTTCGGTCAGGCGCCACGGAAAGCGGTTCGGGTACGCGTACATGACGCGCACGCGCAAGAGGCCTGGGACCTGCGCCACGGCCTCCACGAGGTCGGGCAGCTCGAGCCCGATCTCGCGGCCCCACGCGGTCGAGTCCTCGGCCACGATCACGAGCTCCTTCACGCCGCTCGCGACGAGCTCCCGCGCCTCGCTCACGACGTCCGCCAGCGATTTCGAGCGGTGTTTCCCGCGGATCGAGGGGATCGCGCAGAACGAGCACAGGTGGTCGCAGCCGTGGCTGATCCGCAGGTAGGCGTAGCTCTTCGGCGTCGACAAGAGCCGCGCGCCCTCGCGATCGGCGGGCTTCGTCTCGGGCCCCTCGAGGTAGCGCGGCACGCCGGCCTTGCCCTCGGTGAGCGCGCGCACGCCCTGCGCCAGCGCGCGGTAGTCCGAGATCTCGCTGAACAGGTCCACCTCGGGGAACTGCGCTTCGAGGTCGTGGCGAAAGCGCTGCACGAGGCAGCCGGCGACGACGACGCGCTCGATGTCGCCCTGGCGCTTCTTCGCGAGCAGGTCGCGGATCGCGGTCTCCGACTCCTCGCGCGCCGGCCCGATGAACGAGCACGTGTTCAGGACGACCGTGTGCGCCGAACCCGGATCGTCCGTGACGACGAGCCCTTCCTCCGCCATGCGGCCGAGCAGGACCTCGGAGTCGATCAGGTTCCGGGCGCAGCCGAGGTGGACGAGGGTGACGTAGGGATGTCGCGTGGGCACGTGCGGTCCAGGATGTGGGGCGAAGACGATACCGCGCCGGCCGGAACGATGCTGCGCGAGCGCGAGTAGGCGTTCCGGAAGGGGCTTTCGAGCCCGGAAAAGGGCGGAGGGGCGCTGCCTCGGGCCAGGAGTCCCGGTCCCACTGGACTCCGGCGAGGCTCTACAACTCGCCCGGCCCGAGAGGACCCTTCCAGGGCCTGTACTGCACACCGACGACGCGCTCGTACTTGCCGTCGTCCACGAAGACCAGGCGATAGCGCGCACGTCCGCGCTCGTGCTCGACGATCTTGACCGAGTACAGCAATTGGGTCTCGCCCTGGCGCGCCGTCGCGAAATTCCATTGGAGCGCTTTGTGTTCCTTCCAGGCGCCGAGGTCCCCAGTGGTGGCGTCCAGGCGCTTGACCCACTCGGCGTCGGGCAGGACGTCGAGCGGTGCCCCCAGGCAGCGCGCGCGCAACCCGGCGAAGTCCCGGGCCTTCAAGGCGTCGAGGAGAGCATTCGAGACCTCGAGCGCGTGCTCGTACTTCTTCACCGCCGGCACGAGCGGCTCCTCGGCGCAGTCGTCCTTCAGCGGCCCTGACCTGTGCGCGATGGACACATTGGTGAGCTGCATGCCACAGGCGACCAGGACGAGTCCGGCGACGGCGGGGAAGAGGCTGCGCATGGCCAAAGCCTATCCACTCGGGCTTCCGCACTGGAACCGCGGATCCTCCGCGGGGCGGTTGGGCGCCGCGCGGCTCACCGAGTCCGGTCCGGCGGCTCGAACGCCCGCTCGAGCCGCGCCATGTCCTCCACATACAGATCGAGCACGTGCTGCGCGCGCGCCAGCGCCTCGAGGTCCCCCGCGAAGTACGCGATCGCCCCGGCCGTCGCCGTCGTCAGCACGCGCGCCACCGGGCTGGACGGCGGCGTGGTGAGCGCGACGAGCCGATCCTCGTCACCGTTCTCTCGCGCGCGCTCGACGCCCGCGTCGCGCACGCGCTCGGCCCGCGCGAGCGCGGCGGCCTGATCGGACTGGAAGCGCTCCCAGGCGGCGTCGAGGCGCCGCTCGTTCGACGCGCACGCGGCGAGCGGGATGAGCGAGAAGGTCACGAGGAGAGGCAGGCGCACGGCATCCTCCGCGGGGAATCGGGCTTCGATCGCGCGCGACGCGATCCCGCGCCGCGCCGGACGGGTCCGATTCTAGTGCGCTCTCGAGAACGGCGCGCGACCGGCCGTCCGGGCGTCGCCTGTCCGCGCGTTCCGAAGTGCGTAGCAGTCGAGGGCGTCGGATCCGCTACGCTCCGCCGAGCCCATGGAGACGCAGCCCCCCACTCCCGGACGGCGCTGGCCCGCGCGCATCGGACGCTTCGCGCTGTGGACCGTGCTCGGACTGTGGTTCCTCTGGACCGCGCTGACGCTCCTCTACGCGAACCTGAGCCAGGAGTGGCTGCGCACGACGCTCTGCGCGGTCTACGCGGCGTGGATGCTCGCCTGCCTCTTCGTCTGGAAGCCGCGCCAGCGCGGACAGACCGTCGCGATCGCGTCGAGCGCGCTCGTCGCGCTGGCCTACGTCGCCGTGCGGCCGTCGAACGACCGCGCGTGGCGGCCCGAGGAAGCCGTCACGGCCACGGTGCAGATCGACGGCGACCGCGTGACCGTGCACGGCGTGCGCAACTTCCACTACCGCTCGGAGACGGACTTCGACGCGCGCTGGGAGGATCGCACGTACGACCTGTCGAAGCTGCGCACGCTCGACCTGGCCATGAGCTACTGGGGCCCGACCGCGTGGTGCCACACGATCGTGAGCTTCGGCTTCGAGGGCGGCGAGCAGGTGGCGGTGTCCGTCGAGGTCCGCAAGGAAGTCGGCGAGGCCTATTCGAACCTCGGCGGCTTCTTCAAGCAGTTCGAGCTCGTCTACATCTGGGGCGACGAGCGCGACCTGCTCGGCGTGCGCACGAACCACCGCGGCGAGCACGTGCAGCTCTACCGTCTGAAGGCGAAGCCGGAACGGATCCGCGAGCTGTTCCTGGCCTATGCGCACTTCACCGACGAGCTTTCGCGCGAGCCGCAGTTCTACAAGACGCTGCGCAACAGCTGCGGCGTGAACATCCTCCACCGCGTGGCCGAGACGGGGAAGGTGTCGCTGGTCGGACGCGACGCGCTGTTGAACGGCTACTGGGACGAGCACCTGTACGGCGCCGGCGCCATCGACACGAGCTTGCCGCTCGACGAGCTGCGCCGCCGATGCCGCATCGACGCACGCGCGCAGGCGGCGGGCGAAGCGCCCGATTTTTCGCGGCGCATCCGCGCGGAAGCGCCCTGATCGCGCGGCGCGTTCGGGGCGCCCGCGGCGAGGTCCGCAGCCGGCCCGCACGATCCGAGCGCGCGCTCCCCGGCACGCCCGCGTCCCGCGCCGCCGCGCACGGTACGATCCCGCGCCCATGCAAGCCGCGCCGATCCGCGTCCTCGTCACAGGCGGGACCTTCGACAAGGACTACCTCGAGATCGAAGGGCGCCTCCACTTCCGCGACACGCACGTCCCCGAGATGCTCGAGCTCGGGCGCAGCATGGTTCCGATCGTCGTCGAGAAGCTGATGCTGATCGACAGCCTCGAGATGACCGACGTGCACCGCGCGACGATCCTCGCGGCCTGCCGGCGTGCGCCCGAGGAGCGCATCGTGATCACGCACGGCACCGACACGATGGAGCTCACGGCGCGCACGCTCGGCGCGGCGCGGCTCGCCAAGACGATCGTGCTCACGGGCGCGATGGTTCCGTACACGTTCGGCAGCTCGGACGGGCTCTTCAACCTAGGCAGCGCGCTCGCGTTCGCGCAGGCGTTGCCCGTCGGCACCTACGTCGCGATGAACGGACGCTGCCTGGGCTGGGAGAGCGTCCACAAGGACAAGGCGACCGGCGTGTTCGAGGGCTGACGCAGAGGCTGTGAAGAACTCACAGCCGACGCGCCGCGGAAGCGGCGCCAGCAGCAGCTGAGAGCCCGCAGGCTCGGTTTCTTCACGGGCTCTCAGCCCCGCGCGAGCCTCGGCCCGGCGCGGCGACGATCACCGACCGCTGCTGCAGACCGCGGCCCTCGCGGCGGTAGCTCGCGTAGAGCGGCGCCCCGTCCACGTCGAGCGCGCAGCGCGTGCACGCGCGCAGGAGCTCGACCGCGCCGATCCCGGCGTCGCGCAGCTGGCGCGCGTTGATCGCCGGCAGGTCGAGCCGGCGCTCGGCCGGCACGGCGAACGCGTCCCCCATCGACGCGAACGCGCGCGCGAAGTCCGCGGCGAGCTCGGGCGAGACCTCGTAGCAGCACGGCCCGATCGCGGGACCGACGGCGGCGCGCCAGCGCGACGGATCCTCGCCGCGCTGGGCCAGCTCGCGCACGAGCGCGGTGCTCGCGCCGGCCAGCGTGCCGCGCCAGCCGGAGTGCAGCGCCGCGACCGCGCGGCCGTCGAGCCGCGCGGCGAGGATCGGCACGCAGTCGGCGCTCGTGACCGCGATGGGCTGGTCGGCGGCGAAGCACACGATGCCGTCGCACTCGCCCAGGTCCTCGCGCGCGGCGCGCGCCTCGACGATGCGCGTGCCGTGCACCTGCTTCCACGTCGGAAAGCGCTCGGGCCACGCCGCGCGGAACGGTTCCGGGACCGGCTCGCTGCGCGTGCCGAACGCGTGGGCGATGCCGGGGATCCGCGCGAGGAGCTCGCTCACGACGTGCATGCGCCACTTCTACCGGGCGCGCGGCTCGCGCGGAACGAGCGCGTCGCGCACGCGTCTCGCGGACTCCGACCGCGAGGCTGCTCGGCCTCGCGGCGCACCGAACGATCCGACCCGGAGCGCGGCCTGATTCAGCAGCCCGCGAGCGGGCTGAGCTCGATCCGGCGGAACTCCACCGGCGCGCCCTCGGCCTGCAGCGCGATGTGTCCGCTGTCGGCCGTGCAATCGGTCCCCTGGTTGACGAGGTCGCCGTTCACCCACACGTCGATCGACCGACCGCGGCACTCGATCACCATCTGGTTCCACTCTCCGGGCGGCTTCTCCGAACCGTCGGTCAGGTTCGCGATCCGGCGCCGCTTGTCGCCGTCGATGCCCCACTGATCCTTCGGGCCGCGGCGCTTCTCCATGTCGGGCACGCGGATGTCCTCGCCGATGCACCAGAAGTCGCCGGCGTTGCCGGCGTGCATCTGGCACTCGATCGACTGCGGGAACATGCCGTACAGGCGCCGCGGCGTCGAAGCGTGCACGAGCACGCCGCAATTGCCCGGCTCGCCGGCCCAGCGGTACTCGACGACCAGGCGGTAATCGCGGTACGACGCGTCGGTGATCAGGTGGCCCTCGGGCGTGCCCAGGCTCACGAGCATCCCGTCGCGCACGGCGAACGACGGCGGCAGGCCCGGATCGGCGTCGCGCGCGGGGACGTCGGCATGCCAGCCGGCGAGGTCGCGGCCGTCGAAGAGCGCGGTCGCGTGGGCCGACGAGCCCGCGGATCCGGCACGGCACGCGGCGAGGGATGCGAGGAGGAGGGCGAGGGCGATGGGGCGCATGGCCGACAGGCTACTCGCGCCGGCTCGCCGCGCGAGCACCCTCCCGGGTCCACTTCGGCGCGTGCCCTCGCGCACGGCCGGCGGTCGGCGCCGCGCGGTGCACCCACGAACGCCGAGCGCCGGCGATTCCTCGCCGGCGCTCGCGTTCCCGTCGCGGTCGGAACCGGTCAGGCCACGCCGACCTTGTCCATCCACTGCTCCTTCGTGAGCAGGATGTCGCGGTTCTTGCCGCCCATGTACGGGCCGATCAGGCCCATCTCCTGCAGGTCGTCGAGCACGCGGCAGGCCTGATCGAAGTCCATGTCGTACTGGCGCTGCAGCATCGAGACCGCGACGCGGCCGCGCTCGACGAACATGCAGCCGACCTCGGCGAGGAGCTTCTTCTCGGGGTCGATGCCGCGACCGGGCGCCTTCTCGGCGCGCGACGCGGGCACGGCCGCCTGCGGCTTGAGGACGACCTGCGGCTCGGTCTCGACGGCGTCGAAGAGGCTCGGTGCGGCGGCCGCGGCCTTCGCGCGCGGAGCCGCGGCGGGCGCGGGCGCGGCGACGGGTTCCGGCTCCGGCTCGGGAGCGATCTGCGCCGCCACGGCCTCGGGTTCCTCTTCCTCCTCGAGCTCCTCCTCCTCGAGGAGATCCTCCGCGACCGCGTCGGCCTCGGCCGGCTCTTCTTCGAGCTCGGACTCGGCGACGGCGACGATCTCGACGAGCTCCTCCTCCACGAGTTCGGCCTCGTCGTCGAACCGTTCCTCCTCGTCCGACTCCGCGGCCAGCACGGCGACCGTCTCGACGTCCGTGGAGGCCGTGGCGACCTTCACCTCGAGTTCGTCGTACTCCTCGTCGTCCTCCGCTTCCGCGCGCACCGCGGCGTTGTTCGCGCGCAGCTGCTCGAGCAGCGAGGACTGCTCGTCGAGGAGCTCGGAGACCTCGCCGCGGACCGCGGCCGCTTCGGTCGCGCTGGCGACCGGCGCGGATCCCGACTCCACCTCGGTCTCGACGACGGCGGTCGCGGGGACCGGTTCCTCGTCCTCGTCGGCCATCGGGATCGTGGGCGACGGTTCGAGGTCGAGCGCGACGGACTCCGCGGCGCGCACCGCCTCGAGCACCGCCTGCGCGTCCGACTCCGGGATCTCGCCGATCTCGCGCGGGATCCGCGCGGCGGCGAGGGGCGCGGGCTCGACCGCTTCCTCGTCCTCGTCGCGATCGCGGCGCGCCTTCTCGACCAGCGACAGCGGGGTGCCGTACGCGTCGACCGGCTCGTCGTCCTCCGCGAGGCCCGTCGTCTCCCACGTCGGACGCGGCGGCATCGGCCGTTCTTCGACTTCATCGACGACCTCCTCGATCTCCTCCACGACCGCGACCGGCGCGGGCTCGGGGATCGGCGGGGCTTCGTCGGCCAGCGCCTCGATCTCCTCGGGCGCGATGCGCGCCGGATCGGCGGCGGCCGCCGCCGCGCGCGGCGCGGTCCAGCGGTAGACGGCCGGTTCGGGCACGGCCGGGATCGCCGGCGCGGCCGCCAGCGCGTTCGCGCTCGCGAGCGGGCGCGCGCCGACCGGCACCTCGCCCTTCAGGCGCACGTCCTCGGGGTAGAGCGGCTTGACCGGCTTCGCCGGCGGCGCGATCGGACGCGCGGGCGAGACCTCTTCCTCGTGCTCGGCCGGGAAGAGCATCGCCGACTCGGCCGCGGTCACGCCGTCGTCGCCCTTCGGCGGCGCAGGCGTCGCGCGGCGCGCGGGGGCGAGCTTCGCCGCGGCGGCGGGATCCTCGCGCATCCAGGCGAAGTACGCCGCGCCGAACGCGACGATCGCGCCGAGCAGGACGCCGACGGCCGGGTGCGCCATCTCCCCGACGCGCCCGCCCGTCGCGGCACCCAGCGATCCGCCGCGCAGCTCGGACAGCGAGCCCGCGACGACCGAGAGGCCGATCGCGACGCCGAGCGTGCCCAGGATCCCGGCGTACAGGCCGGCGCGATCGCCGGTCAGGAACGCGCGCGCGCCGAGGATCGCGACGCCGGCGCCGCCGAGGAGCGCCGGCCAGGGCCCGATCGCGCCCGCGATCGCCGCTCCCATCGCCGCCGTCCCCGTGGTTCCGCCCGCACCGGTCCACAGCCCGTACGTCATCAGCACGGCCACCGCCGTTCCGACGAAGAACACGCCGATCGCCAGCCAATCACCCCCGGACAGGGATTTCCGCTCACTCATCGCTCATTGCTCCCGTGCGTTCCGAGGCACCGCCGCTTCCGGCGGGGGAAGGGCCGTGCAGCTCTTCCCACTGTTCCAACGTGACCAGGATGTCGCGCACCTTGCTGCCCTTGTGCGGACCGAGGATGCCGCGCTCGCTCATCAGGTCGATGAGGCGCGAGGCGCGCGTGTAACCGACGCCCATGGCGCGCTGCAGCAGCGAGGCCGAACCGCGCTTGCTCTTCAGCACGACGCGCACGGCTTCGTCGAACAGCGGGTCTTCCTCGGCGTCGCCGTCGACGAGCCCGCCGCCGGTCGGCCGCGCTTCGCCGGTCGCGACCTGGATGAGCTCCTGGCTGAAGTTCGGGGCCGACTCCTTGCACACGAACTCGACGAGCCGCGTGACCTCGGCGTCCTCGATCAGCGCGCCCTGCACGCGGCGCAGCTTCCCGCCGCCGGGCGGCAGGAACAGCATGTCGCCGTGGCCGAGCAGCTTGTCGGCGCCCATCTCGTCGAGGATGACGCGGCTGTCGACCTTGCTCGCGACCTGGAACGCGATGCGCGTCGGGAGGTTGCCCTTGATGACGCCCGTGATCACGTCCGTCGAAGGCCGCTGCGTCGCGACGATCACGTGGATGCCGGCTGCGCGCGCCTTCTGTGCCAGGCGCGTGATCGCCAGCTCGGCTTCCTTCTTCGAGACCGCCATCAGGTCGGCGAACTCGTCGATGACGACGACCATGTACGGCAGGTGGCGCGGCGTGCGCTCGGCGTCGAAGTCGTCGCCGAGCACGGCCTTCAGTCCGTCCTCGCCCAGCGCGTTGTAGCCCTTGATGTTCTTGACGCCGGCCGACTTGAAGAGCTCGTAGCGCCCCTCCATCTTCTCGACCGCCCACAGGAGCACGCCGGTCGCCTGCCGCGCGTCCGTGACGACCGGACACATCATGTGCGGCACGGCGGCGAAGGCCTGCAGCTCGACCATCTTCGGGTCGATCAGGATCAGCTTGACGTCGTGCGGCGAGCGCGTGAGCAGGAGGCTCGCGAGGATCGTGTTGATGCACACCGACTTGCCCGAGCCGGTCGTGCCGGCGATCAGGAGGTGCGGCATCTTCGCCAGGTCCTCGACGATCGGCCGGCCCTCGGCGTCCATGCCGATGAACAGCGGCAGGCCCATGAACTTCGGGTCGTAGGCCTTGGCGTTGACGAGCTCGCTGATCCGGACGACGCGCCGTTTGCTGTTGGGCACCTCGACGCCGATCGTGTCGCGGCCGGGGATCGGCGCGATCACGCGCACCGACTGCGCACGCAGCGCGGCGGCGATCTCCTGGCTGAGCATCGCGACCTTGTTCATCCGCGTGCCCTGCACGACGGTCAGCTCGAACAGCGTCACCGCCGGTCCGACCTGCGCCGAGACGACCTGCGCCTCGACCTTGAAGCTCTTGAGCGCGTTCTCGAGCTTCGACGCCGCGTCTTCGAGCGCCTTGTCGTCGACGCCCAGGTTGCCCTCGGGCGGCAAGAGCAGCTCCATCGGCGGGAACGACCACGGACCGGGCGGCGGCGTCGGCGGGTCGAAGACGGTCTGCGCGACCTTGGCCTTCACCGGAGTGGGCTTCGACGTCGCGGCGACGGCCGGCGGGACGATCACCGGGCCGACGTCCTCCTCGTCGTCGTCGTCCGCCGACGCGGCGTCGGCATCCGCATCGTCGAGCAGGCCCGCGGCGGCACGCGCGGCCTGTTCCTCGGCTTCCAGCTCGGCCAGCGTCGCTTCGTCGAGATCCTCCCCGTACTCGGCGTCCTCTTCGAGCTCTTCCTCGAAGTCGTCCTCGAGATCGTCCTCGTCCAGCTCCGGCAGGCCCTCGGGGTTGTCCGGGTCGGGCTCCTTCTTCGCGCGCGGCTTGCGCTTGGGCTTCGCCGCCTCGAGCGCCGCCGGTTCGTCGACCACGACTCCGCCCTCGGCCGCGAGCCGCCCGCGCAGGTCCTCGCCGCGCACGAACGCCCACAGTCCGGACGCGGTCGAGCGCAGGTAGCCGAAGACGGCGGAGGGCAGGCTCTCCCCGCGCAGTTCGCGGCGCTTCTCGAGCCACGCGCCGAAGCTCTTCAGCACCGCCAGGAACGCGATCTCCGTCGCCAGCAGGAACGAGACGAGCGAGGTCAGGACCAGCAGCAGGAACAGGCCCATGTTCCCGAACTTCTCGACGAGGAACGGATTCCACGTCAGCGCCAGCCAGCCGCCCGGACCGTACGGCGCGATGCGGCTGTCGTAGCCCGCGCCGACGTCCGCGACCGCCGGACCGGCGATGTGCTGCAACAGGAACGCGAACGAGAAGAGGAACAGGATCGCGCCGAAGACGCGCAGGCTGACGAACGAGACCGAGCGTCCGCCGATCTGCACGAGCCCCCACGCGCCCACGAGGAACACCGCGAAGAACCCGGCGTTGCCGAGCGCGATCTTCACGCCGTTGGCGAGGTAGAAGCCGACCTGACCGGCCCAGTTCCAGCCCTTGTTGGCCGGATCGTCGAACGGCGTCGCGTAGGAAGCGAGCGCCAGCATCAGGAACGCCGCGAAGCCGACCATGGCGATGCCGCTGATCTCGCGCAGACGCGAGCTCGTGGCCTCGTCGACCTCCTTGCCGAAGAGGAATCCGCGCGCGACCTCGCGCCAGCGCGTGCCGAGCGCGGAGCGCTTCTCCGTGCGCGCACCGGCGGTGGAGCGAGATCCCTTGCGAGGAGCTTCGAAGTCCAGTTCGTCGGCCTCTTCGTCGGCCTTGCGCTTGCGTCCCATGCCCCCCCGTCGATCCCTCGGCCTCGGGCTGCATCCGGGAGCGGCGCGCGGGCACGTCGGCCCTGGGCGCGCGCGGAGCTCCGCCGCCAAGATCGGCGCAACGCGGAGCGTCCCCCTCGGACGCGGCTTCGAATGCGGAATACCAATTCGCACAGGCGAATCCAAGGCGATCGAAACGCCGCGCGCGGTCGCCGAGCACGCGCAGCGCTCGAGCCGACACGCCCCGGGCTCGCGCCGAAGGACGGACGCGCGTTCGCGCGCGCGGTCCGACGCGCTCGGTCGATCCCCGTTGCGCGCTGGACCGCGAGCGCGCGAGCGGGCACGCGGGAAGGCCGTTGGACCCGGCCAGGGCCCGGCGGCCTCGAGCGCGGCGGACACATGTCCCAGGCTGCCCCAAAGCTCAGGCAGCCAGAGACTTACGACCTGGCCACGAAGCCGTCGGCGCCAGATAGTTGACTGATCGGTCTAGTCGACTACCTTTGCCGCCCGAAAGAGAGCGCGCCGATCCCGCGCTCACGACGGCCAATCACTCCATGGGACGCACCTCCGACGCCCGCGAAAAGCTCCTCCAAGCCGCGCTCGAACTCGTCTGGGCCAACAGCTACGGCTCCGTGAGCGTCGACCAGATCTGCGAAGCGGCGGGCGTGAAGAAGGGCAGCTTCTACCACTTCTTCCCGTCCAAGGAGGACCTGGCGGTCGCCGCCTTCGAACTGCACTGGCAGCGCGACATCGAGCCCATCCTGGACCGGATCTTCCACCCGGACCGGACTCCGCTCGAGCGCCTCGAGGGCTGGTGCGAAGCGATCTACGTCGAGCAGAAAGAGCGGTTTCTGGCCCTGGGACACGTCCCCGGGTGCCCGTTCTGCTCGGTCGGCTCCGAGATGGGCACGCTGAACGAGCGCCTGCGCCGCAAGGTCGAGGACATGCTCGAGCGCGGGCTCTTCCAGCTCGAACGCACGCTGCGCGACGGCCAGCGCGATGGATCGATCCCCGTCGCCGACCCCAAGGCCAAGGCGCGCTCGCTCCACGCCCTCGCGATGGGCGTCATGTTCCAGGCCAAGGTGGAGAACGACCCCGAAGTGCTGCGCCGCCTGCATGCACAGGTCCTCGAGATGCTGGGCTCGCCCCAACGCGTCTGATCCCCTGCACCGGTCACCCAACGTCCAAGAACTCGCTAGACGCCCAGTCAACTCCAAGCACCCGAACGTGCCTCCGGTCATGAATCCCAGACTTCCGACCTCCCTGCTCGTACTCGCCCTCGCCTTGTCGATTTCGACCGCCTGCTCGCGCAGCGCGGCGAACAGCGGCGCCGCGCCCGCGGGTCAGCCGCCTCCGCCCGCCGTGACGGTCGCACCCGTCGTGGAGCGCGACATCGCCGAGACCACCGAGTTCACGGGCCGCCTCGGACCGGTGGACGACGTCGAGATCCGGCCGCGGGTGAGCGGGTACCTCGAGAAGGTCCACTTCCAGAGCGGCCAGCTCGTGAAGCGCGGCGACGTCCTCTTCACGATCGACGCGCGCTACTACACGGCGACGCTGGCCGCGACCGAGGCGGCGGTCGTCCAGGCACGCGTGCGCCTCGAGAACGCGGACAAGGAGGCGGGGCGCGCGGCGCAGTTGCTCGAGAGCCGCGCCATCTCGGCCGAGGAAGGCGAATCGCGCATCTCGCGCCAGGCGGAAGCGCGGGCGGCGCTGCTCTCGGCCGAGGCCTCGCGCGACTTGGCGAAGCTCGACGTCGAGTACACGCGCGTCGTCGCGCCGGTGGACGGCCGCGTCAGCCGCGCGCTCGTCACCCCGGGCAACTTCGTCAGCGGCATCCCCGGCGCGAACACGACGCTGACGACCATCGTCTCGGTCGACCCGATGTACGTGTACGTCGACGTCGACGAGAACTCGCTCCTCGGGCTGCAGGAGCTCATGCGCAACAACGAACTCCCCCACGACGCCGAGGGACGCGTGCAGGTCGAGGTCGGACTCGCCGACGAGACCGGCTTCCCGCGCACCGGGGTCGTCGAATCGCTCGGCAACCGGCTCGACGCGGGAACCGGTTCGATCCTGATGCGCGTCCTGGTCCGGAACCCCGACGGGGTCCTGCTGCCGGGGCTCTTCATGCGCGTGCGCATGCCGACGACGGCGCGCAAGCCGACGGTCCTCGTGAACCAGCGCGCGATCGGCACGGACCAGTCGCAGAAGTTCGTGTACGTCGTGGGCGACGACGACGTCGCCCAATACCGCGCCGTGACGCTCGGGCCGATCGTCGACGGCCTGCGCATCGTGCGCACGGGGCTGCAGGACGGCGAGCGCATCGTCGTGAACGGCCTGCAGCGCATCCGGCCGGGCACGCCGGTCACGCCCGAACTCGAGAAGGCCGCGGCAGCCTCCCGCTGAGACGCGCACGAGGCCTACGACCATGAACTTCTCGCACTTCTTCATCCGGCGTCCGATCTTCGCCGGAGTCCTCAGCGTCCTCATCTTCATGCTGGGTCTGCTAGCGATGGGCCGCCTGCCCGTCAGCGAGTACCCCGAGGTCACGCCGCCGACCGTGGTGGTGCGCGCCGCGTACCCGGGCGCGAACCCGAAGACGATCTCCGAGACGGTCGCGGCTCCGCTCGAGCAGGCGATCAACGGCGTCGAGAACTCGATCTACATGTTCTCGCAGGCGACCAGCGACGGCGTGATGACGCTGACGGTCACCTTCAAGCTCGGCACGGACGTCGACCAGGCCCAGGTCCAGGTCCAGAACCGCGTCAGCCAGGCTCTGCCGAAGCTGCCCGAGGACGTGCGGCGTCTCGGCGTCACGACGACGAAGCAGTCGCCCGACCTCACGCTCGTCGTGCACCTCCTGTCCCCCGACGGGCGGTACGACGAGATCTACCTGCGCAACTACGCGTCGCTGCAGGTGAAGGACGTGCTGGCCCGCCTGCCGGGCGTCGGCGCGGTCGAGCTGTTCGGCGGCGGCGACTACGCGATGCGCGTGTGGCTCGACCCCGAGAAGGTCGCCGCGCGCGGCCTGACGGCGGGCGACATCGTCGCCGCCATCCGCGAGCAGAACGTGCAGGTCGCGGCCGGCGCGGTGGGACAGCAGCCGACGAACGGCGCGGTCGACTTCGAGCTGCAACTGCGCGCGAAGGGCCGACTCGTCGACGAGGAGGAGTTCGGCGACATCGTCGTCAAGCAGGGCCCGAACGGCGAGAAGGTGCTCCTGAAGCACGTCGCCCGCATCGAGCTGGGCGCGGGCGACTACGCGCTGCGATCCCTGCTCGACAACAAGTCGGCCGTCGGCATCCCGATCTTCCAGCTGCCCGGCAGCAACGCGATCGAGATCTCGAAGAACGTCCACGACGCGATGGACGAGCTGGCCAAGAACTTCCCGGCCGGTCTCGAGTACCGGATCGTCTACGACCCGACCGTCTTCGTGCAGCACTCGATCGACGCCGTCGTCGTGACGTTGATCGAGGCCATCCTGCTCGTCGTGCTGGTCGTCGTCCTGTTCCTGCAGACGTGGCGCGCGAGCCTGATCCCGCTGGCGGCCGTGCCCGTGTCGCTGGTCGGCACGTTCGCGGTCATGAACGCGCTGGGCTTCGGGATCAACGCGCTGTCCTTGTTCGGACTCGTGCTGGCGATCGGCATCGTCGTCGACGACGCGATCGTCGTCGTCGAGAACGTCGAGCGGAACATCTCGAACGGACTCTCGCCGGTCGAGGCCACCAAGAAGGCCATGACCGAGGTCTCCGGGCCGATCATCGCGACCGCGCTCGTGCTCTCGGCCGTGTTCATCCCGACCGCCTTCATCACCGGCCTGACCGGCCAGTTCTACAAGCAGTTCGCGGTCACGATCGCCATCTCGACGATCATCAGCGCCTTCAACTCGCTGACCCTGTCGCCGGCGCTCAGCGCGCTCCTGCTCCAGCCGCACGGCGCGAAGAAGGACGTCGTCACCAAGGCGATCGATTTCCTGTTCGGGTGGATCTTCCGTCCCTTCAACTGGATCTTCGAGCGCGGGTCGGCCGTCTACGGCCGAGCGGTCGCGGGCATCATCCGCGTCGCCGTCATCGCCCTGATCGTCTACGGCGGCCTGGTCGGCGCGACGTGGTGGATCTTCCAGGAGGTCCCGAACGGCTTCGTGCCGACGCAGGACAAGCAGTACCTCGTCGCGTTCGCGCAGCTGCCGGACGCAGCCTCGCTCGACCGTTCGGACGAGGTCATCCGGCGCATGTCCGAGATCGCGCTCGAGCATCCCGGAGTCGAGTCGTGCGTGGCGTTCCCGGGCCTGTCCATCAACGGGTTCACCGTCAGCGCGAACGCCGGCGTCATCTTCGTGACCCTCGACCCGTTCGAGAAACGGAAGACGCCCGAGCTCTCGGGGTTCGCCATCGCCGGCGCGCTCAACCAGAAGTTCGCCGGCATCCAGGACGCGTTCGTCGCGATCTTCCCGCCGCCGCCCGTCAACGGGCTGGGACAGATCGGCGGCTTCAAGATGTTCGTCGAGGACCGCGCGGACGTCGGACACGACGCGCTCTTCGCGGCGACGTGGGGCCTGATCGGCAAGATGGCGCAGACGCCCGAGGTCACGGGCGGCCTGTCGAGCTTCCAGGTCAACGTCCCCCAACTCGAGGCCGACGTCGACCGCGAGAAGGCCAAGACCCAGGGCGTCCCGCTGCAGAACGTGTTCGACGCGATGCAGGTGAACCTGGGATCGATCTACGTGAACGACTTCAACCGGTTCGGCCGGACCTACAAGGTCGTCGCCCAGGCCGACGCGCAGTTCCGCGACGAAGCGTCGGACATCACGCGCCTGAAGGTGCGCAACGAGCGCGGGCAGATGGTGCCGCTCGGGACGCTCGTGGAGGTCCGCGAGTCCTACGGCCCCGACCGCGCGAGCCGCTACAACGGCTATCCCGCGGCGGAGATCCTCGGCGCGCCCGCGCCCGGGTTCAGCTCGGGCCAGGCCGAGGCCGCGATGGCCCAGTTGGCCCAGGAGAACCTGCCGCAGGGCATGAAGTACGAGTGGACCGACCTCACGTACCAGAAGATCCTCGCGGGCAACTCGGCCGTCTACGTGTTCCCGCTGTGCATCCTGCTCGTGTTCCTCGTGCTGGCCGCGCAGTACGAGAGCTTCCGGATGCCGCTGGCGATCCTCCTGATCGTCCCGATGTCGCTGCTGTCCGCGATGGCCGGCGTGTACCTGACCGGCGGCGACAACAACGTGTTCACGCAGATCGGCCTGATCGTGCTGATCGGTCTGGCGGCGAAGAACGCGATCCTCATCGTCGAGTTCGCCAAGGTGAAGCAGGACGAGGGCCTCGATCCCGCCTCCGCCGCGGTCGAAGCGGCCAAGCTGCGCCTGCGTCCGATCCTCATGACGAGCATCGCGTTCATCGCCGGCGTGTTCCCGCTCGTCGTGAGCACGGGCGCCGGTTCCGAGATGCGCCGCGCCATGGGCGTCGCCGTCTTCGCCGGCATGATCGGCGTGACGAACTTCGGCCTGATCCTGACGCCGCTCTTCTACGCGCTGCTCCTGCGCATCGGCTGGAAGCGCCATCACGCGCCGAAGACCGAGCCCACGCCGGCTCCCGACCACGGCGGCGACGGCGGCGGTCCGGGTCTCGTCACGGCCGGCGGTCATGCCGCCGCGTTGATCCTCGCACCGCTCCTCTTGCTGGCGAGCTGCATCACGGTCGGCCCCGACTACGAGCGGCCCGAGAACGCCGCGGCGAGCGCGCCGGCGTGGCGCGACGCGCCCGCGACCGATCCCGCGTCGCCTTCCGAGCTCCCGCGCGGCGCGTGGTGGAAGGTGTTCAACGACCCCGGGCTCGACGCCCTCCAGGAGCGCGTCGCGGCCGAGAACCACGACCTGAAGGCGGCGCTCGCGCGGGTCGAGCAGGCGCTGGCCGGGACGAAGTCCGTGCGCGCGAGCCTCTACCCGAGCGTCACGGCGAACCCGACGTGGACGCGGACCGAGTACTCGCCGAATGCGGGGCTCCCGTTCTCGTCCGCGACGGTGTCCGACATCCGCGTCCCGGTCGACCTCTCGTGGGAGATCGACCTGTGGGGCCGCGTGCGCCGCGCCGTCGAAGCCGGCGAGCGCGACGCCGACGCGCTGGCGGCCGCGTACGAATCGCTGCGCCTCTCGATCCAGGCCGAGGTCGCCGCGAGCTGGTTCACGCTGCGCGCGCTCGACTCGGAGGTCGACGTGCTCGTGCGGTCCGTCGGCGTACGACGCAACGCGCTCGAGATCATCCAGGCGCGCCTTGCGGCCGGCACGTCGAACGAGCTCGACCTCGCGCGCGTCGAGAACGAGGTCGGCGTCGCAGAGGCCGACCTGGCCGACGTCTCGCGCCAGCGGTCTGCGCTGCGCAACGCGCTCGCCGTACTGGCGGGCGTGCCGCCCAGCGCGTTCGAGGTCGACGTGGGCGCGTGGCTCGCGGCGGAACCGCCGGCGATCCCCGCCGGCCTGCCCAGCGAGCTGCTCGAGCGCCGCCCGGACGTCGCGCAGGCCGAGCGCGAGCTCGCCGCCCGCAACGCGCGGATCGGCGTCGCCGAGGCGGCGTACTTCCCGAGCATCCGCCTGACGGGCAACGCCGGCTTCCAGAGCGGCGAGATCGACGACCTGTTCGAGGTCGACAGCCGGATCTGGAGCCTCGCGCCCTCGGTCTCGATCCCCATCTTCCAGGGCGGACGGCTGCAGGCCGACGAGGAACGCGCCCGCGCCGCGTACGACGAGGGCGTCGAGATCTACCGCCAACGGGTCCTGGTCGCGTTCCGCGAAGTGCAGGACGGTCTGAGCGCGACGAAGCTGCTGGGCGAACAGGCCGTGGCGCAAGAGCGCGCGACGGCCGCCGCGAAGCGCGTCGCCGAGCTCTCGCTCACGCGCTTCAACGCCGGCTTCGTGAGCTTCCTCGACGTGGTCGACGGCGCGCGCGCGCGTCTGGCGGCCGAGCGTGCGAGCGTGCAGCTCCAGGGGAAGCGCTTCGTGAACGCAGTGCAGCTCGTGCGCGCGCTCGGCGGCGGCTGGGACGCGAGCACGCTGCCCCAGCTGGCCGCGAAGCCCTGAGGTCGCGCGGACCGCTGCCCCCGCCGTCGCGCGGGCGGCGTGCCGCGCGATCCGGTCGAGACGTCCGGGAAGGTCCCCGGATCAGTGATGCAGCAGCGCGACGAGATCGCGCGCAGCGGCCTTCTTCGTCCGCTCGGGGATCGCGATCGAGACGCCGTTCGCCCCGAACACCACGAGCCGGGTCGTGTCCGCGTTCAGAGCCTTCGGCCCGTTCAGGACGATCCAGTCCGCGCCCTTCTTCGCGAGCTTCGCGCGCGCACGCCGCTCGCCGTCGCCCGTCTCGAGCGCGAACGCGACCACGACGCGATCCGGGTCGCGCTTCCCGCGGGTCAGCGTGGCCAGCACGTCGGGGTTGCGCACGAGTTCGATGCGCGCCGTGCGTGCACCGCCGTCCTTCGCGCGCCACTTGCCCGCGATCCGCTTCGCCGGCCGCCAGTCCGCGACCGCCGCGGCCATGAACAGCGCGTCGGCGGCGCGCCATTCCCGCTCGAGCGCCGCGAGCATCTCGCGCGCGCTCTCGACGTCGACGCGCCGCACGCCCTTCGGCGTCGCCAGCGCGACCGGCCCGGCGACGAGCACGACGTCGTGACCCGCACGCGCCGCCGCTTCGGCGATCGCGAAACCCATGCGCCCGCTCGAATCGTTCGTGAGGAAGCGCACCGGGTCGATGCGTTCGCGCGTGGGGCCGGCGGTGACGAGGACGCGGAGAGGCTCGGACTTCTGGTTCGGCACGCGCCGATCGTAGCGACGGCTGCCCGCCGATCACGCCATACGTCGTGCCGGCCGCGCTCAGCGACGGCGCGAACGACGCCGGCCGCGCCTCCGGGCCGCGCTCGCGCCCGCCGAGCTCGAGGCCGGCGCCACCTCGGGGAACAGGGTCGCGTGCAACGTCTCGCCGAACACCTCGTGCGCCGCCAGCACGACCTGGGTCACGAGCAGCGCACCGACCAGCGCGAACTTCCCCCACAGGAACGCCAGGAAGCTGCACGCCAGCCCGGCCAGGATCAGGCGTCGCAGCAGGTAGCCCACGCGCGGCTCGAGCAGGCTCTTCGCGGTCTGCTCCGTGATCTGCGCCGAGAGCGTCAGGAAGTGCGGGACCTGCATCGCGAGGAGACCGCCGAACGCCCAGAACACCCAGCCATCCTGCAGCAACTCGCGCGGATCGAGATCCGCCCGCCCGAGCACGTCGCCGCCCAGGACGAAGGCGATGACGCCGACCATGAAGGTCATGAGCCCCGCGACGACCGCGAAGACGAACGATCCGCCGACCACGGCGCTGTAGAGGTCCTTCCCCGGCTCCCACCACTGCTCGCGCGCGACGAGCACCGACGCGACCGCGACGATGCACCACAGGCCGGCCAGCGTGTCGAGCGCGACCAGGCTGATCGCCTGGATCCCCGACCAGCCGAGCATCAGCACGCCCGCGACCGGGACCATGTGGCGCGCGAGGATGCCCCACGTGCGCGGCTCGCGCAGGGCTCCGCGCCAATCGAGGCCGCGCAGCAGCGCGCTCGCGAGGCTCGGCCGCGTCTCCACGATCTTCAGAGATCGAGCATCGACTCGAGCGCCGCCAGGATCGCCGCCGGCTCCGGCAGCCGGCCCGGACCGACGTCGCCGCACGCCATCGCGCCCTCGTCGGGCTCGAGCACGCGCCACCCGTCCTCGCGCAGGCGCCCGAGATTGCGCTGCACCGCGAACGCCGCGAGCATCGCCGGGTTCATCGCCGGCGCGATCAAGCGCGGCTTGTTCTGCGCCAGCGCGAGCGACACCGTCGTCAGCAGATCGTCCGCGAGCCCGTTCGCGAGCCGCCCGACGAGGTCCGCGCTGGCCGGCGCGACGACGAGCGCTTCGCCCCACTTCGCGAGGTCGATGTGGTCCATCGCCGCGTGACGGCCGGCACCGAACTCCGAGACGTGCGCGGGCTGGCCGGTGACGGCCTCGAAGAGCTGCGGGTTCACGAGCTCCGCCGCGCGCTGCGTCAGGATCGCGCGGACGATGTGCCCGCGCTGCGTCAGCTTGCTCGCCAGGTCGCAGGCCTTGTAGACCGCGACGGACGCGCTCGCGCCGAGGAGGACGTGTGCCATGCCGACATCCTCGCCGGGTGCCCCGCATGGGGTCCAGCCCCGGGTTCGCTGGTCGCCTCAGGTGCACCGGAGGGGAGGGTCGATGGGGATGGCATGAGTGCCTCCATCCGCTGCGTTGCCGTCACGATCGCCGTCGGCGCGGTCGCGGGACTCGGAATCCTCGCCTGGCGCCACGAGACGTGGATCGACGCGACCGTCGAGCGCGCCGAGCGGGAGCTCGCGTCGTCGCGATCGGGTTCAGCGAACGCACGGGCGGCCTGCGATCTGCTCGTCGGGCTGGACGCGCTCGCCGCGGATTGCTTCGGCGATCAGGACTCGATCGGCGCGCCGTGGACTTGGCAGCCCGCGTTCGACAGCGGCCTGCGCAGGCAGCTTTCGACATTCGACCCGTACTTTGCGGCCATCGATGCCGTGTGCGCGAGCCCAGTCGTGCGCTGCGCGCTCGAGCGACGCGAGAGGATCGATCACCCGACGAGCCTCCTGTGGTCGCGTGCGCGTACCAACGTGCTGTGCGCGAAGGCCGTGCTCGCCGCTCGCGACGGCGACGACGAAGAGGCGGCATCCCGTCTGGGCGAGGCCCTGGACCTGATCCGCCTCGACTTCGATCCGGATCGGTGCGAACTGCTCATCCAGGTCGCGCTCAATGACATCGCTCTCCGCGGAGTGCGCGCGGCATCGGCCGAGAGTCGCGCCGACGCGACCTACTGGGAATCTCGGCTGGCGTCGCGCATCGCTCTCGGATCGCATCCGGCGTCGGTCATCGAATGCATGCTCGGCGAGACGCTGTGGCTGCTCTCCGTCGACGACTGGGATGCGCTCGCACCGGACGCTGGGCCGATCGAGCGGTGGAAGATCCGTGACGCGGCCGCCCGCGCGCTGGAAGCGCTGCACGACGGCACCTGGGCCCCAGGATTCGGAGGAGGACCGTGGCTCGACACGCTGCCCGCACTCGCGGACGTCGAGGCCGTCCAACGGCGCCGGTTCGGGCAGGCGCGCATGGCCTTGTCACTGGCTTCCAAGAGGCCGGACGGCGCGTGGCCCTCCCGCCTGGAAGGCTTGGCGAGTGGAGACACGCTGGACGACGAGGACGCCGCGGCTATCAGCTGGGTCGTCGATGGAGACGAGGCTAGCCTGCTCGTCTGCATCGACGACGAGCGCGGCACGGTCGAGTCTTGGCCCTTGCGCTGATCCCGGCGCGGCAACAGGTTGGACCCGCGCGGGTCGGGCTCACCGCCGCCGCGCGCCCGCCGTCACGTCGAGCCCGACCAGCCGCCGCACCTCGGCCACCGCGCGCGGCAGGTCGTCGTTCACCACGATGTGGTCGTAGTTCACGCGCTCGCGCCACTCGTCCTCGGCTTTGTGCAGCCGGCGCTCGAGCACCTCGGGCGCTTCCGTCCCGCGCGCGACGAGGCGCTTGCGCAGCTCCTCGAAGTCGGGCGGCGCGATGAACACGTACAAGCCCGGCTCGCCCAGCGCGCGCAGTTGGTTCGCGCCCTGCACGTCGATCTCGAGCAGATAGACCTTGCCCTTGGCGAGCGCGTCGCGCACCGGCGCGCGCAGCGTGCCGTAGAGGTTGCCGTACACCTCGGCGTGCTCCAGGAACGCGCCCTCGGAGATCATCCGGCGGAAATCGTCGCGCCACGACTGGCGACAGTTGCGCCCGTGGTTCCCTTGAGAGCGAGCGCCTGTCTCGCCCCAGGTGATGGACTACTCGAAGCCGCAACCACAGTAGAGCGTAATGCTCTTTGTCAGTATGTCTGCGCCACCGGCGCACGGCATCAGGACGACAGAATAGATCTCGAAGCTGTCGCAGTTGGTAATGATGTTGCCCGTCCGGTTGTACTTCGGGAGCGGAGGCGAGTTGGGGCCACCGACGCCGCCGAGGTCGAACTGAAGGCAGCAGTCGCTGCTACCATGATTGTTCCAGAGCAGGCTGACCCCCTGACGGCATTGCGTGCACGTAGCACAGATATCAGTCCCTTCTCCTGAGTTCGCGGAGCCGATCGGCTCGAATGCGAATGTCGAACCAGCGCATGGCGCACCAGTGGTGGTCACATCCGTGGTAGCGGGGCAGATCTTGACGCATTCACCATCAGCCCGAAAGCCATGGGCCGAAAGGAAGGAAGCCAGTATCATCGCCATGGAAAGCAGGAAGTGTTGGCTCATGTTCGCGATCTCTGCATGTCCTGTTCAGTAGGAGAAGAGAATGGAAAGCGCTTCGATGGCACGTGCCTCGACCGCATCGAAGTACTCGCTGTCGAGTCCGCCCTTGAAGTTCAACGCAGCCTTGGTTTTTTGCGAAGCGGCCATCGCCGCCAGTTGGAGGTCGACCACTCGGTCGTACTCAGGGAACTCTCCGCGCTTGAAGGCGTAGTACTTCCCGTTCAGCATGTAGAAGTGATCGGCACCATGCTGAGCTTTCAGGGCTTCGATCTTGTACTTCGGGGGCTCGTCGTATCCGCGACCGACAGCGTCGAGTATGGATGCGATCGACAGCAGCTGCACCTCCTTGGATTCGATTCCGGTAGGATCCAGAGATTCGCCACGCCGTTCGCGCTCCCGACGAAACTCGTGCAGGCAATGCGTGAGGATCCTACGTCGTGAGATCCTGCTGTCCCCCTCTTCGGCAATCCCGGCAAGTTCGTCGTCGATCTCCCACGGAGGGCGGTTGTCGATGCTCACCTCGGGCTTCTCACCCTGAGGCGCTCCCGTGAGTTCCAGCGGCAGACGGTCGGTACGTGAACCCGCCTCGGCCGGTGATTCCAGCACTACCTGCGGACTCGGCGCGACCCCAGCCGTCTCTGCCGGAATCGACTCGCCCAATAGACGCCAGGCCAAGTAGGCGGCGACGCCCACGACCGAAACGATGATGATGTACCGTGCCGACATGCTCGACGGGGAACTGGGGACGCTGCGGAACTCCTCGAGTCATGGGCAGGCTAGAGTCGGGAGGGGGGGGCGCAAGGGCCCGACCCAGTTTCGGTGGGGTCCAACCCGGGCGCATGGGTGACCGCGCTATCCGATGAAGTGCGCCTCACTTCTGCGGGGAGGGCGTCCTCGTGTCCTACGAGGCTGAGTCAGCGCGGTATCACGCCCGCCGTCACGTCGAGCCCGACCAGCCGCCGCACCTCGGCCACCGCGCGCGGCAGGTCGTCGTTCACCACGATGTGGTCGTAGTTCACGCGCTCGCGCCACTCGTCCTCGGCCTTGTGCAGCCGGCGCTCGAGCACCTCGGGCGCTTCCGTCCCGCGCGCGACGAGGCGCTTGCGCAGTTCCTCGAAGTCGGGCGGCGCGATGAACACGTACAAGCCCGGCTCGCCCAGCGCGCGCAGTTGGTTCGCGCCCTGCACGTCGATCTCGAGCAGGTAGACCTTGCCCTTGGCGAGCGCGTCGCGCACCGGCGCGCGCAGCGTGCCGTAGAGGTTGCCGTAGACCTCGGCGTGCTCGAGGAACGCGCCTTCCGAGATCATGCGGCGGAAATCGTCGCGCGAGAGGAATCGGTAGTCGCGCCCGTCCACCTCGCCTGGCCGCGGCTTGCGCGTCGTCGCCGACACGCTGAACTCCACGCGCGGATCCTCGAGCAGCTTCCTGCAGATCGTGCTCTTCCCGGCACCCGAGGGGCCCGAGATCACGAGCATGCGGCCGGTCGGTTCCGACATCGGATCACTCCACGTTCTGGACTTGCTCGCGCAGGCGCTCGACGAGCGTCTTGAGTTCGACGACGAGGTGCGCGGCCTCGGCGTCGTTGCACTTCGATCCGATCGTGTTCGCCTCGCGGAAGAACTCCTGCACGAGGAAGTCGAGCGGCCGGCCCGCCGGCGCCTCGCTCGCGATCAGCGCCTCGAGTTGCGCCAGGTGGCTCGCGAGCCGCGTCAGCTCCTCGGCGACGTCCATCTTGTCGGCCAGGAGCGCGACCTCGCGCGCCAGGTCGGCGTCGCTCACCGTGCGGCCGTTCTTGGGCGCGCCGTCGAGCAGCTCGGCCAGGCGCTTCTTGAGCGCCGCGTGCTGCTCCTTCACGACGAGCGGCATGCGCTTCTCGAGCTTCTTCGTGATCTGCTGGATCGCCTTGCCGTTCTTGCGCAGGTCGGCGGCGAGCGCCTTGCCCTCGCGCATCCGCATCGAGTCGAGGCCTTCGAGCGCGCCGGTCAAGGCACCCATCACGAGCGCCTCGTCGGCGTCCGAGCGGTCGTCGGCCGCTCCCGTCGCGAGCACGCCGGGCAGGTTGAGCAGCGTGTCCAGCCCGTACTCGGCCTCCAGACCGGCGGCCTTCGTCGCGCGCGCGATCTCCTCGCACCACGCGCGCAGCGCCTTCGCGTCGATGCGCGCGGCGGAGCCTTGGGGCCGCTCGACGTCGACGCTGATCGTGACGGAGCCGCGCGACAGCTTCGTGCGCACCAGCGCCTCGAGCTGCGATTCCAGGTGAGCCAGCGACTGCGGCAGCCGCGACTTCACCTGCAGGTGCCGGTGGTTCACCGAGCGGATCTCGACGCGCGCTTCCGCGCCTCCGGCCGTCGCGGCCGCGGCACCGAAGCCCGTCATCGAACGCAGCATGCGATCAGGCTCCCGGCCGGCTGCCGGGCTTCACGGCCTTCGAGCCCGACTTGCACAGCGGGCAATCCGCGGGATCCCACGCGACCGCGTTCACGTCGGCCAGCGCGAAGAGCGGCAGGCCGTCACCCTCGAACGGGTTGCCGCCGGAGCGGTTCACGATGCAGCCCATCGCCTGCGGGCGCACGCCCATCTTCGCGAGCAGCTCGTTGACCTCGCGCGCGGAGCCGCCGGTCGTCATGACGTCCTCGACGACGAGGATGCGGTCGGAGGGCTTCACGACGAAGCCGCGGCGGAGCTCCATCTCCTCGCCCTTCCGCTCGGTGAACTGCGCGCGCGTGCCCATCGCGCGCGCCACCTCGTAAGCCCACGTGACGGCGCCCATCGCGGGCCCGATGACGATGTCGTAGGGCTGCGCGTGCACGGCGCGGACGCGGCGCGCCATCTCGAGGGCGAGCTGCTCGGCCTTCTTCGGGTGCTCGAGCAGGAGCGCGCACTGGAAGTAGCGGTCGCTGTGCTTGCCCGACGAGAGGATGAAGTGCCCCTCGAGCATCGCCCCGGTCTCGCGGAAGAGACCCAGGATCCGATCGCGGTCCATGACGGCGGTCATCGTCGGTCCTCGTCGGTGCGGCGGACTACTTGGGGGTCTCGTTCGGGGTCGACGGAGGCGTGCCGCCGCCGGCCGGAGCCTCGCCGCCCGCGGGAGTGGCACCCGGCGGAGCCACGGGCGCGTCGATCACGGGCTTCGTCTTGTCGAACTCGGGCACCCCGGACGAGTTGGCCATCTGGCGGTTCACCGTGTGGATGAGCAGCGCGCTGGCGATGAAGATCGCGCCGGTCCAGCCCGTGAACTTGTGGATGCCCGAGGCCGCGACGCCGAACGTCTGCTGGCCGGCGCTGCCGAGCGCGTCCGTCAGGCCGCCACCGCGACCTTCCTGCAGCAGGACGACGATGACCAGCACGATCGCCGACACGATGAAGACGATGTAGAGGAGCGTGACGACGAGTTCGAGATTCATGGGTCGGGACTCAAGAAGTGCGGCTCAGCGGAACTCGAGCAGCGGCAGGAACGATTCGGGTTTCAGGGAGGCGCCGCCGACGAGCACGCCGTCGACGCCCGGCACCGCCATCAGGGCGCGAACATTGTCCGGTTTGACGCTCCCGCCGTACAGGATCCGCGTCCGTTCGGCCGCGGCGTCGTTGTAGAGCCCGGCCAGGACGCCGCGCAGGTACGCGTGGACCTCGCCGGCCTGGGCCGGGGTCGCGTTCAGGCCGGTTCCGATGGCCCAGACGGGCTCGTACGCGACGGTCACGCGCGCCTGGAGCGCACGCCCGTCGACGCCCGCGAGCCCGCGGGCGAGTTGCTCGCCCACGACCTGCTCGGTGCGCTTGGCCTGGCGTTGCTCGAGCGTCTCGCCGACGCACAGGATCGGCGACAGGCCGTGCTCGAGCGCGAGCTTCACCTTGCGGCCGACGAGCTCGTCGCCCTCGCCGTAGACGTGCCGGCGCTCGGAGTGGCCGATCAGCACGTACGTCGCGCCGACGTCGACCAGCATCGCCGGCGAGATCTCGCCCGTGAAGGCGCCCGCGTTCTCGTCGCAACAGTTCTGCGCGCCGCACTTGACCAGCGAGCCCGCCAGCGCGCGCGCGATCTCGTCCAGGTAGACGAACGGCGGGAACACGGCCACGTCGACGTCGTCGCGGCGGCCCACGGAGTCGCGCACGGAGAGCGCCAGCCCGAGCGCCGTCTTGCGCTCCAGGTTCATCTTCCAGTTCCCGGCGACGAACGGCTTGCGCGTGCTCATCGCTCGATGTGCGCCAGGGACGGTTCGACGACGCGGCGCCGGTCGAGCGACGCGATCACGCGCGTGTCGGCCGCGATCTCGCCGAACGTGCCGGGCAGCACGGCCTGCGAGCCGTCGGAGTGGACTTCGCTCGGATCCGGGTGGACCTCGACGATCAAGCCGTCGGCGCCGGCGGCGATGCCCGCGCGCGCGAGCGGGCGCACGAGGTCGCTGCGACCCGCCGCGTGGCTCGGATCGACGATGACCGGCAGGTGCGTCGCGCGCTTCAGGTGCGCGACCGCGCCGACGTCGAGCAGGTTGCGCGTCGTCGGATCGAAGCTGCGGATGCCGCGCTCGCACAGGATCACCTGACGGTTGCCCTGGGCCAGCACGAACTCGGCCGCCATGAGCAGCTCGCGCACGGTGGCCGAGAACGAGCGCTTCAGGAGCACCGGCTTGCCGTAGCGGCCCACTTCGATCAGGAGCGCGGAGTTCTGCATCGACCGCGCTCCGATCTGGAACACGTCCGTCACCGCGCCGACGGATTCGACGTCGCGCGGGTCGAGCACCTCGGTCACGATGCCGATGCCCGTCTCCGCGCGCACGCGCTGCAGGAGCTCGAGACCCTCGTGCTTCATGCCCTGGAACGAGTACGGCGACGTGCGCGGCTTCCACGCGCCGCCGCGCAGGAGCGTCGCGCCGTGCTTCTGGACCTCGCGCGCGATCTCGAGCAGCCGCGGCCAGCTCTCGACCGCGCACGGACCGGCGATCAGCGACACCGAACCGCCGCCGAAGCGCGCCTCGCCGGCCGTCACGACCGTGTCGGGCTGGCCCGCGCGCTCGTGCAGCTCCGTCGCGGAGCCCGCGTCGAGGATCGCGGCGACGCCGACCAGGTCCTCGAAGCGCGAGCGGTGCTCCGGACGGCCGGCGCCCTCGAGCCGCAGCAGTTCCTTGGCGGGATCGAGGAACCGGGGGGCGTACCCCAGCTCGCGCGCGAGCTCCAGGACGGCCTGGAGTTGTTCGGGCGGCAGGGCCTTGCGCAGGCGCAGGAGCATGGTGCGGGGGGTCGACGGGGATCCGGGGGACCCAGGCGAATCGGGAGAGTATGGAGGGCTCGACGCAGCCCGTCAACGCGGGGCGAAAGCCAGGCCCTGGGTCGTGGCGGGACCCGATCGTGCCGGGACCGCGTGCACGGGCCGAGCCGCCCAACGAGAGCGGCGGGCCCGCGTGCTCCCACGCCTCCGCCGCGCAACGCACGGCGGCGAGAACCCGCCGATCGACCTGGGTCGAGCTGTTGCGCCGCGTGTTCGCCGTCGATGTGCGGACCTGTCCGGACTGCGGCGGCGCGCGCAGGCTGATCGCGACGATCACCGACGGACTCGTCGTGCAGCGGATCCTCGACCATCTCGAGCTGCCCAGTTCGCCACCGGCGCCGATGGCTCCCGCTCGGGCGCCGCCCGAGCCCGAGTTCGCCTGGTAGTCCGGGACGCGAACGACCCGCGCACATCCACGAGGTGCGCGGCGGGGCGGCGCCGTGCCCACGGCCGCCACCCCAGCGACTGCGCCCTGCCCGAAGCGGCTCCCGCGCCAGCGCCGACCAGCTTCCGCTGCCCCCGCAGAACAGGTCCGGCCTGCTTCCGACACCCGACACGCGCAGAGGCGAGCTGAACCCTGGCTACACTCTCGGGCGTCATCCGCTTGGATGTACCGTCCCCATCCCCGGTGCTCGAGCGCGGACGCCATGGCCCAGACCGGGGCATCGGAGTGCTGCGCGCCAACGAGTCCAGCTTCCGCGTCCGCAGGGCGACGTTGCAGCGCGCCGACCGTCCCCACACACCCAGGAGACCCTGATGCTCGTCACTCCCTGCCTGCTCCTCATCTGCGTGCCCCTGAACGCGAGTTCGACGATCGCCCCGGATGCGACGAGCGTCGCGGGCCTGGAAGCCCCGGCCGTGGACGTGCTGACGGTCCCCGAGGCCTCGACCTCGCTGTTCGCCGGCATCGCCTTCGACCCCCAGGGGTCGACGGGGAGGGCGATGCCGCCGCCGCCGAGGCCGCGCGAGCGCTTCACCGTCAAGGGCGGCTACTTCGACTCGGACGAGAACGAGCTCGAGGACGGCGGCAGCCTCATCGTCTCCTGGATTCGCCCGATCTCCAAAGCCCTCTCGTCGGAGGTCGAGATCGGCTATCTCGACGCCAGCGGCACCCACAACGGAGTCGACCGCGACGTGTGGGCGATCTCGTTCCTGGCGAACGCGCGCGCTGCCGTCCCCCTGGGGGAGAGGTTCGAGGTCTACGGTGGCCTCGGGCTCGGCACGTTCTACTACGACGCGGAGTCGAGCTTCGGCCCGGTGCACGCGAGCGGGGACGGGTTCCTCTTCGGTGGCGATGGCTACTTCGGTGGATCCATCCGTCTCGGCGAGTCCGTCTCCGTCGGACTCGAGGGGAAGTACTACGTGACGGACGACGTCTCCGAACTCGGCGGCGGCCTGGGCGGCTTCCTGGCGATGCTGACGGTGGGATTCGACCTCTGAGAGAGCCGGGTGGTGACCCGGCCGCTTCCTCGAGGACCTCATGTCCCCCGCCCATCCCCTCCTCGAAGCGCTCCTCGCCCTCGAGCCCCTCCACGACCTGCCGCGCACCGGCTGGGTGCTGCGCGGGGTCCGCGATCCGGAGTCGATTGGGGACCACGTGCTCTCGACGTGCTTCCTGGTCCTGGCGCTCGGGCCGCGCGTCGAGCCGCGGCTGGACGTCGAGCGCGCGGTCGCCCTGGCGCTCGTGCACGACGTCCCCGAGGCGTTGATGGGCGACCTGCCGCGGACCGCTGCGCGACTGCTGCCGGCGGGCGCGAAGGCCGCGGCCGAGGACCGCGCGGCGGCGCAGCTGCTCACGCCGCTGTCCGACCACGCGCTGCGTCTGTGGGACGAGATCCGGGCGGGCGGCACGCGCGAGGCGCGCTTCGTGAAGCTCTGCGACCGCCTGCAGCTCGGCCTCAAGCTCGTCGCGTACCACCGCGCGGGCCGGCACGGGCTGGACGAGTTCCGCGAGACCGTCGCGGGCCTCGACTGCGCCGAGTTCCCGGCGCTCGCCGGCCTGCGCGACGAGATCCTCGCCGCCCTGGGCCGCGACTCGGCGCGGGAGTAGCCTGCGCCCCGATGAGCGCGGCCTCGACGCGACCGTACTGGCGCCACTGGGCGATCGTCGTGCCGCTCGTCGCGCTGGTCGTGTTCGGGGGCGCGATCCTGCTGCACGAACCGCGTGCGCCGCGCACGATCCCGATCCAGCTGACGCCACCGGCGCAGATCGAGCTGGCCGAGATCCCGCTGCCGGCGCGCGTGCGGGCGCTCGAGGGCCGCGTGGTCGACGTCGACGGAGCGGCGCAGGCGGGCGCGCTCGTGTGGCTCTTCTCGGGGGACGAGCCGCGTTGGACGAACACGGCCGCCGACGGCACGTTCCGGCTCGACGGATTGCAGCGCGGGCCGTGGGACGTGCGCGTCCTGGCCGAGGACCACCGGCCGCTCGCGCTCGTCCTGCGCGACACCGGCGCGGCGCAGGAGGTACGGCTCCCCGACGCGCGTCGCACGGGACCGACGCTCACGCCGCTCGCGCGCGCGCGGCTCGTCGGCACGCTGATCGGCTCCGCGGAACAGGAGATCGAGGGCGCCGAGGTCGCGCTCACGCCCACCGCGCCGCCGGAAGCGATCGACGCGCCGCTGCCGCGCCGCGCGCGCGCCGACGCCAGCGGGCGGTTCGAGTTCGAGGAGCTCGTCGCCGGCGAGTACCGCGTCGCGGTGATCCCGGCCTGGGCGCGCGGCGGATCCTGGCCCGACCTGGCGCGGCCCGCCGCGTCGATCGCGGTCGAGCCGCTGACGTTCGTGCACCGCGCGGACGGTTCCGCGCCGCTCTCGATCGAGCTCGTGGCGGGCAGCGCGGCCGGCCGGCTCCTCGACGCCGAGGGCCACGGCCTCGAGGGCGCGCTGGTCGTCGTCGCGCCGTCCGACCGCCCCGATCGGCCCTGGCCGCCGATCGCGACGGACGCACGCGGCGGATTCGAGTTCCGCGGTCTGCCGCCCGGACGCTACGCGCTGACGGCGCGCGCGGGCGCGACGGCGTTCGCACGCGAGTTCGACGTCGCGCCGCGTTCGCGGATCGATCTCGGCGACGTGCCGGCGGTGGTCGCCCGATGAAGTCCCCGGCGAGCGCGCGGCGGCGGGGGTCGGACGCGTGAACCGCGTGATCGCGCTCTTCGTGGCGCTCGCGATGCTCGTCGCGCACGCGCTCGCCATCCACGACGACGGCTACGGGCGCTTCGCGTTCCCCTGCGACCAGGCCTACGCCGCCATGCGGCTCGCGCGCAACCTGGTCTACGACGACCAGCTGGCCTGGAACCCGGGGATGCCCGCGTTCGAGAGCTATCCATCGATGCTGTGGATCGGCGTGTGCGCGCTGGCCGAACGCATCGGTCCGGCGCTGCACCTGTCGACGAACATCCAGGTCCAGACGGTCGGCATCGCGGCGGCGCTCGCGACCATCGTCGTGCTGTCGCGGTTCCGCGCCGACCGCACGGCTTCGCTGATCGCGCCGCTCTTCCTGGCGACGAGCGGGGCGTTCGCGGCCGGCGCGGCCAGCGGGCTCGAGCTGACGCTGTTCGCGTTCTTCGCGCTGGCGGCCTTCTTCGCGCTCGAGCGCGGCCGACCGGTCTGGTTCGGGGCGCTCTCGTCGCTCTCCGTGCTGACGCATCCGCTGGGCGTGCTGATGGTCGTCGCCATGGCCGCGATCCGCGCCTTCGGGCGCCCGAACGACGACGAAGGGTCGGCGCGGCGCGTCGGTTGGACCGCGTTCGCGGCGCCGATCGGCGTCTTCGCGGGCACGTCGCTGCTGCGCTACCTCGCGACGGGCTTCGCGCTCTCGCCCGACCTCGATGCGCTGTTCCATCCGGTCCCCGGACAGTGGAGCGAGGGCACGGCGAGCATGCACGAGTTCGCCGTGGTCGGCGTGACACCGCTCCTCCTCGTGTTCCCGGCCGCGTGGCTCGTGCTGGGATCGCTCTCGCGCACCGGCGCGCACGCCGTGTTCCTGGCGCTCGCCTGGTGCGGGCTGATGGCGGCGTCCGGGCGCAGCCCGCTCCCATTCCACGTCGCGTTCGTGCCCGCGCTGCCGTTCCTGTGCCTCGCGGTGCAGGAGGGCATGATCGCCGCGCTCGACGGCGTGTCCCCGGTGCGCCGCAAGGTCACGCTGGTCGTGTTCGGCCTCGCGCTCGCCGGATCGGTGCTCGCGAGCCGCACGCCGGCGGATCTGGGGCCGCTCCCGCTGCAGCGCGTGCACGAAGCCTGGCTGCGCCCGTCCGCGTCGGCGCGCTTCGATTGCGAGCAGCCGCTGGGCCGGCTCGGACTCCAGGAGGACATCGAGGTCACGCGCCGCCTGCGCAAGGCCGGCATCTACCTGCGCGAGAACGCCGAGCCCGCAGCGACCGTGCTCACGCCCTGGCCCGGGTCGATCGGCTACCTGTCGCGGCTCGCCGTGCACGACGTCCTCGGCCGCACGGATCCCGCGAACTTCGTCGACCGTCCCAACCCGTGGTCGCGACGCGTGCGCGTGGACGTCGTCGCCGCGCTCCGTCGCGACGCCGACTTCGTCGTCCCCTACGCCGCGCCGCGCGCGAGGCCGCCGACTCCGCCCGACCTCGCGCGATCGTGGATGGACGGGCTCGACGACCGCGGACGAGAGGACGGCCGGCTCGCCGAGATCGAGGCCGCGCTCTCGCGCTACGAGCTGATCACGGTCCCCGTCGAGGACTACACGCGCGACGGGCTCTCGCTCGGCCGCGAGACGTTCCTGCTGCTGCGCAACTCGCGCCTGGACGAGCGGCCGAAGCTGGAGGTGCGTCACCAGGGCGGCGAGCTGCGCGTCGGGTTGCGCCGCACGCGCATGCCGCAGCTCGCCGAGCTCGAGCTGCGCCTGACCGACGCGGACGAACGCGTGTGGACGGTGCGGCCGACGGGCGAGCTCGACGCCGCGTGCAAGGCGCGCGTCCGCGTCGGACTGCTGCTCTACGACAGCGGCAGCCGCGAGATCGAGCTGTGCCGCGTGCGACTCCCGGCGCATCCCGACGGCGGGCGCTGGATCAGCGCGACGGCGCGGCTGCTGAACCCCGGGTCGCTGGGCGAAGGCGGCACGTGGGAAGCCGTGAGTGATCGCGCCTACCTGCGTTGGTGAGGCACGAACGCGGTCAATCGCCGGCCCACACCAGGCGGTAGCCCACGCCGGCCTCCGTCTCGAAGACGTGGCCGCCGGGGTGTTCCTTCTCGAGCTTCCGGCGCAGGTGCGTCATGTAGACGCGCAGGTACTGGCGCTCCTCCGCGCTCTTCGGCCCCCACACTTCCTCGAGCAGCTGGCGGTGGGTCACCACCTTGCCCGCGTGCCGCACGAGCACGGAGAGCAGCCGGTACTCGATCGGCGTCAGCTTCACGAGCGCGTCTCCGACCCACACCTGACGCGCGTCGAGATCGACGCGCAACGGCCCCGATTCGAACGTGCCCAGCGGAGTGGTCGGCGACGAGCGCGCGGCGTGGCGCAACGCGACGCGCATGCGCGCGAGCAGCTCGGGGAAGCCGAACGGCTTCGTCACGTAGTCGTCGGCGCCGGCGTCGAGCGCCAGCACCTTGGCGCTCTCCTGCCCGCGCGCGGAGAGCACGATGACGGGCACGCGCGACCACGCGCGCAGGTCGCGCAGCACGTCGAGGCCGTCGCGGTCGGGCAACCCGAGGTCGAGCAGCACGAGGTCCGGCACCCACGCGGCCGCCTGGCGCACGGCGTCCTTCGCCGTCGCGGCCTCCACGACGCGATACCCGTGCGCGGGCAAGCCCGTGCGCAGGAGCCGCGCGACCTGGACCTCGTCCTCGACGACCAGGACGAGCGGCGCGCCGGCGGATCCGACCGGTTCGGTCACGGCGCTCTCTCGACGGCGGTGCGCGCGCCCGGGACGGCGATCTGGAACGTCGATCCGCCGCCGTCGCGCGCGCGGACGCTCACGCTCCCGCCGTGCACGCGCGCGATCGCCTGGACAACTGCCAGGCCGAGCCCCGAGCCCTCGACTCCGCGTGCGTCGCCGCCGCGGTAGAAGCGCTCGAAGACGCGCTGCGCGTCGTCCGCGAGGACGCCGCGGCCGCGGTCGGACACCTCGAAGCGCACGGAGTCGCCGTCGCGCCCGGCGGCGATGTCGACGGGGCTGCCCTCGGGCGTGTGGCGCGCGGCGTTCTCGAGCAGGTTCACGAGCGCCTGTTCGAGGAGCACGGGGTCCACGTGCGCCTCGAGGATCTCGGCCGGGAAGCGGGTCGCGACCGCGCGCCCCGCGAGCCGCTCGCGCACGCGCGACAGCGCCGAGCCCACGATCTCCTCGACGGGCACCCACTCGCGCGCGGGCTCGGACGTGGACGAATCGAGGCGCGTGAGGTCGAGCAGGTTCCCGACCAGCCGTCCGAGGCGGTCGCTCTCGTCGCGCACGGTCTCGAGCATCTCGCGCCGCGCCGCGGGGCCGACGGGACGGTCCTCGTCGAGGAGGACCTGCGCCGCGCCGCCGATCGCGGCCAGCGGAGTGCGCAGGTCGTGGCTCACCGAGCTGAGCAGCGTGCTGCGCGTGCGTTCGTGTTCGGTGGCCACGCGCGCGCGCGCTGCTTCCTCGCGCAGCATCACGCGCTCGAGCGCGGCGCCCGTCTGCGCCGCGAACGTCTCGAGCAACTGGCGCTGCGAGGGCGTGAGTTCGGGCTCGCCCTCGCCGGCCGAGATGCCCAGCACGCCCAGCGGACCGCGCATCCCGACGAGCGGCAGGTACAGCGCGACGGCTGCCGGAAGCGTGTCGGTGCCGTGCCCGGCCGGACGACCCTGGTCCGCGGCGTACTCGGCGACGGCGCGCTCGCGCGGATCCGCGAGGCGTCCGCCCTCCGCGCCGGCCATCCGGCGCAGGCCCGTGTCGCCGCGCAGGAGGACGACGGCGTCGCGCCGCACGACCGAGCCCGCGTTGCGCGCCGCCACCTCGGCCACGGCCTCCTCGGTCTCGGCATTGGAGAACTCGCGGCTCATCGCGAACAGCGACGCCGAACGTCGCTCGCCCTCGCGCGCGGCATCGGCGTCCTCGCGCATCCGCACCGTGCGACGGCTCACCGCGATCGCGACGACCAGCATGACCGAGAACGTGACCGCGTAGCTGACGTCCGAGACCGCGAACGAGTAGACCGGCGGCACGAAGACGTAGTCGAGCGCCGCGATGCTCGCCACCGCGCACACGAGCGACGGCACGCGCGAGAGGCGGCTCGACGCGACGAGCACGCCGAGCAGGTAGATCATCGCCTGGTCGGCCAGCGTGAACAGATCGCGCGTCGCCAGGCAGACCGCCGTGAACAGGACGACCGCCAGGAGTGCCCAGCCGTACTCGCGCGCGGGCGCCGGCACGCGCGCGGCCGGCGGACGGTGCGAGCCCACCGTCGGTGCCTCCCCCGTCGTGACGAGCACGTCGATGCCGGCCGAAGCGCGGACGATGAGCTCCGTCCGCGATGGCCTCAGCAGGGACAGCCAGCGACTGCGGCTCGGACGGCCGACGAGGATGCGCGTGATCCCGCGCTCCGCGGCCACGCTCAGGACCTGCGCCGCGACGTCGTCGCCGCGGACGACCAGCGTCTCGGCGCCGAGCCTCTGCGCCAGCGCGACGTTCGCCGCCAGACGCTCGCGGTCCGCTTCCGGCAGCCGCGCGTGCCGCGGGTCCTCGACCGTCAGCGCGATCCACGGCGCATGCAGCGACGCGGCCATGCGGCGGCCGGCGCGGATCAGGTCGGCGGCGCGCTCGGCGTGGTCGAACGCGACGAGCAGCCGCTCCTGCGTGCGCCACGTCTCGTCGATGCCGTGCTCGCGCTTGTACTCGGCGGCCTGGGCCTCGACCCGTTCCGCGGCGCGGCGCAGCACCAGCTCGCGCAGCGCGATGAGGTTCCCCTTGCGGAAGAAGTTCGCCGACGCCTGCTGCGCCTGCGCGGGCAGGTACACCTTCCCGTCGCGCATCCGCTGCAGGAGCTCGTCCGGCGGCAGATCGACGACCTCGATCTCGTCGGCGCCGTCGATCAACGAATCGGGCACGGTTTCGCGCACCACGACGCCGGTGATGCCGGCCACGACGTCGTTCAGGCTCTCGACGTGCTGCACGTTCAGCGTCGTCCACACGTCGACGCCGGCATCGAGCAGTTCCACCACGTCCTGCCAGCGCCGCGCGTGCCGCGAGCCCGGGACGTTCGTGTGCGCCAGCTCGTCGACGAGCAGGAGCTTCGGCGCGCGCTCCAGGGCCGCGTCGAGATCGAACTCGAGCACCTGCACGCCGCGGTGCACCATGCTGCGCGGCGGGATGCGATCCATCCCGTCGAGCAGGCTGGCGGTCTCCTTGCGCCCGTGGGTCTCGACCCAGCCGACGACGACGTCGCCGCCCGCCGCGCGGTGCGCGCGCGCCGCTTCGAGCATCGCGTACGTCTTCCCGACGCCGGGCGTCGCGCCCAGGAACACCTTCAGGTGCCCGCGTCCGGACCGCGCGGCCTCGCGTTCGGCGCGCGCGAGCATCGACTCCGGGCTCGGGCGCTCCTGTTCCATCACGCGGGATCCTAGCGGGTGCTCAGCGCAGCCGTTCGAGCGCGAGGTTCAGTGCGAGCACGCTCACGCGCGACTCGCCCAGGACTCCCAGCGATCGGCCTTCGACGTGCTCGTCCACGAGCTTGCGCACGCGGTCCGCCGCGATGCCGCGCGCCTTCGCGACGCGGCCGACCTGCGCGAGGGCCGCGTCGGGGCTGATGTGCGGATCGAGGCCGCTGCCCGAAGCGGTGACGAGATCGACGGGCAGCGGACCCTCGATGCCCTGCGCGCGCAGGCTCCGGCTGCGCGCGGCGATGGCGTCGACCAGGGCCGGACTCGTCGGGCCCAGGTTCGAGCCCGACGAAGCGCGCGCTTCGCAGGGCACGGGCCCCGTCGCGGACGGACGCCCGTGGAACCAGCGCTCGCCGGTCCAGGACTGGCCGACGAGCTCGGACCCGCGCGCGACGCCGTCCACGCGGATCAAGCTGCCGCCCGACTCCCGCGGGAAGAACACGCGCCCGATCGCCGTCATCGCCAGCGGGTAGACGAGCCCCGTGAGCACCGTGAACGACACGAGCGCCAGGATCGAGGTCTTCAGGTCGCGCAGCATGGGACTTTCCTTCTCAAGCCAGGTGCAAGGCCACGAGGGCCAGGTCGATCGCCTTGATGCCGACGAACGGGACGACGAGTCCGCCGAGTCCGTAGATCAGGAGGTTGCGGCGCAGGACCGCAGCCGCGCCCATCGGCCTGTACGCGACGCCGCGCAGCGCGAGCGGCACGAGCGCCACGATGACGAGGGCGTTGAAGATCACGGCCGAGAGGATGGCCGACGACGGCGTGGCGAGGTGCATGACGTCGAGCGCCCCGAGCACCGGATACGTCGCCGCGAACGCGGCGGGCAGGATCGCGAAGTACTTGGCCACGTCGTTCGCGAGGCTGAACGTGGTCAGCGACCCGCGCGTCATCAGCATCTGTTTGCCGATCTCGACGATCTCGATCAGCTTCGTCGGGTTCGAGTCGAGGTCGACCAGGTTGCCGGCCTCCTTCGCCGCCTGCGTGCCGCTGTTCATGGCGACCGCGACGTCGGCCTGCGCGAGCGCCGGCGCGTCGTTCGTCCCGTCGCCGGCCATCGCGACCATGTGACCCTTGGCCTGGTAGTCGCGGATCAACGTCAGCTTCGCCTCGGGAGTCGCTTGCGCCAGGAAGTCGTCGACTCCGGCCTCGGCCGCGATCGCCGCGGCGGTCAGGTTGTTGTCGCCCGTGATCATCACGGTGCGGATCCCCATGCGGCGGAGCTCCTGGAAGCGCTCCTTGATGCCGCCCTTCACGACGTCCTTCAGGCGGATGACGCCGAGGACGCGGCCCTTCTCGGCGACGACCAGCGGCGTCGCGCCTTCCTTCGCGATCGAGCGCACGGCGTCCTGGACGCCGGGCGAGAACGCGCCTCCGTGCCAGGACACGTAGTCCGCGATCGCGTCGGCGGCACCCTTGCGGATCTCGCGGCCGCCGAGATCGACGCCGCTCATGCGCGTCTGCGCGCTGAAGGCGACGAAGCGTGCGTCGAGCTCGCGCACGTTGCGTTCGCGCAGGCCGTGCCGCTCCTTCGCGAGCACGACGATGCTCCGGCCTTCCGGAGTTTCGTCGGCCAGCGACGCGAGCTGCGCCGCGTCGGCGAGCTCCTCCGGGGTCACCCCCGCCGCGGGGACGAACTCCGTCGCCTGCCGGTTGCCGAGCGTGATCGTCCCCGTCTTGTCGAGGAGCAGCACGTCGACGTCGCCCGCGGCCTCGACCGCGCGGCCCGAGCTCGCGATCACGTTCGCGCGGATCATGCGGTCCATGCCGGCGATGCCGATGGCCGAGAGGAGCCCGCCGATCGTCGTCGGGATCAGGCACACGAGCAGGGCCACGAGGACCGTGATGCTGACGACGGATCCCTGTCCGCTCGCCGCGACGGCGAAGGCCGAGAACGGACGCAGCGTCGCGGTCGCGAGCAGGAACACGATCGTCAGCGCGGCCAACAGGATGGCCAGCGCGATCTCGTTCGGCGTCTTGCCGCGCCGCGCTCCCTCGACGAGAGCGATCATGCGGTCGAGGAACGCTTCGCCCGGGTTCGCGGACACGCGCACGACGAGCCAGTCCGACAGGATGCGCGTGCCGCCCGTGACCGAGCTGCGGTCACCGCCGCTCTCGCGGATCACTGGCGCGCTCTCGCCCGTGATCGCGCTCTCGTCGACGGTCGCGACCCCCTCGAGGACTTCTCCGTCGCACGGAATCACGTCGCCCGCTTCGACGAGGACGAAGTCGCCCTTGCGCAACTCAGGCGCGGGCACGGTTTCGCGCGTCGCATCGCGTCGCGCCTCCTCGAGGCGCTTCGCGACGACATCGCGCCGCGTCTTGCGCAGAGCTTCCGCCTGCGCCTTGCCCCGACCCTCGGCCACGGCCTCGGCGAAGTTCGCGAAGAGCACGGTGACCCACAGCCAGGCCGACACGGCGGCGACGAACCCCAACGGGGCCTCGCCGGTCCCGCCCGCAGCCTGCGCGGCCAGCACGGTGGTCAGTAGCGCGCCGATCCACACCACGAACATGACGGGGTTGCGGATCTGGATGCGCGGATCGAGCTTTCGGAACGAGTCGCGGATCGCGGTCCGCACGATCGGACCCTGGATCCAGGGACGCGCGCGGGTCTCGCTGTCGATGTTCGCTTGCGTGGTCTCCATCACCGCACCATCTCGAGCTGTTCGACGATCGGCCCCAGCGCGAGGGCGGGCAGGAAGGTGAGCGCACCGACCAGCAACACGGTGCCGACGAGCAGCGCCACGAAGAGCGGCGTGTGCGTGGGCAGCGTCCCCGGCCCGGCCGGGACGATGTTCTTGCGGGCGAGTGCTCCGGCCAGCGCGAGCGTCGGCACGATCGGTCCGTAGCGCGCGACGAGCATCGCGATGCCCAGCACCGTGTTGTAGAAGGGCGTGTTCGCGGAGAGGCCGCCGAATGCGCTGCCGTTGTTGTTCGCCACCGAGGAGAACGCGTAGAGGATCTCGCTGAATCCGTGGGCGCCCGGGTCCTGGACTCCCGCTCGACCCGCATCGACCGCGGCGCCGAGCGCGGCGCCGACCAGCACGGCGAGACAGGGCGCGAGGATCGCGACCGACGCCATCTTCATCTCGAACGCGCCAATCTTCTTGCCCATGTACTCGGGCGTGCGGCCGACCATCAGGCCCGAGACGAAGACGGCCACGATCGCGAAGGCGATCATCCCGTACAGGCCCGAACCGACGCCGCCGAAGATCACCTCGCCCAGCTGCATCAGGACCATCGGCACGAGTCCGCCGAGCGGCGTCAGCGAGTCGTGCATGCAGTTGACCGATCCGTTCGACGCGGCGGTCGTCGATGCGACCCAGATGGCGGACTGAGCCAGGCCGAACCGCACTTCCTTGCCCTCCATGTTCCCGCCGGGGTCGCTCGGTCCTTCCTGCAGGTCCGCACCGGCCGCCGCGAGCGCCGGCGTCCCGCCGCGCTCGAGCGCATAGACGCCCGCGATGCACGGAACGAGCACGAGGAACATGGCCGCCAGGAGCGCTCGGCCCTGCCGTCGGTCGCGGACCAGCGCGCCGAACGTCAGGCACAGCGCCGCGGGGATCAGCAGCAGCGCCAGCGACTGCAGCAGGTTGCTGATCGGGTCCGGGTTCTCGAGCGGGTGCGCCGAATTCACGTTGTAGAAGCCGCCGCCGTTCGTGCCGAGCTGCTTGATCGCCACCTGCGAGGCCGCCGGGCCGAGCGGGATCGTCTGCCGCGCGACGGAGCTGCCGTCGGCGGCGACGCCCGGATCGACGAGCTCGATCGTGGCGGGACCGTCGAGCGTCTGGACCACTCCACGCGAGATCAACGCCACGCACAGGACGACGGAGAGCGGGAGCAGGATGTGAACGGTGGAGCGCACGAGGTCGACCCAGAAGCTGCCGACCGTGTCGGCTCCCTTGCGCACGAAGCCGCGGACCAGCGCCACGAGGACGGCCATCCCGGTCGCCGCGGAGACGAAGTTCTGGACCGTGAGCGCCAGCATCTGCGTGGCGTAGCTCATCGTGCTCTCGCCGCCGTACCCCTGCCAGTTGGTGTTCGTGGCGAAGCTGACGGCCGTGTTGAACGACGAATCCGGCGAGACGGCTCCGAAGTCCATCGGGTTCCACGGCAGCATGTGCTGCGCGCGCTGCAGCACGTACACCGCCAGGAATCCGACCGCGTTGAACACGAGGAGCGCGCGGCAGTAGTGCTGCCACTTCGTCTCGTCGCCCACCTGGACGCCGAGCAGGCGGTAGAAACCCCGCTCGATCCAGCCGATGACCGGCGTAAGGAACGTGCGCTCCCCCGAGTAGACGCGGGTCATGTAGCCGCCCAACGGCTTCGCGAGCAGCGCGAGCGCGACGACGAAGAAGGCGATCTGGATCCAGCCCATGGCGACGGCTCAGTCGAAGAGTTCGGGTCGCAGCAGCGCCGCGAAGAGGTAGACGAGGAGCGCCGCGCACAGCGCGATCCCCGTCCATTCCCAGGCGTTCATGGATTCACCGCCTCCGGTCGAGGGTGCGTTCGTCGAGCACGCTGATGAGCCCGACGAATGCCAGGTACACCAGCACTCCAATCGCGACGAACAGTGTGTCTTGCATGGTGGTTGCCCCGGCGCGACTCCAGTGCGCGCTCGACATCGTGGGAGTCTAGGCGTTCATCACGCTAAGGAGCCGCTAAGGCTGCGGGCATGCGCACTAAGCCCGTGTCGAATCGCGCCGCGTGGGATTGCCGTGCTCGCAGCGTCCGACGAGAGTCCTCGGCATGGACACTGCACTGCGACCTCGAAAGGACCACCTAGTCGTCGCCTCCGCCCTCTGCCTGCTCGCATCCGCGGCCGCAGCACAGGCAACCGACGTGGATCCGATCGTCACGGACCGTCCCGGGTTCCTCTTCTCGCCGATCCTCGTGCCCGAAGGCCGACTCCAGATCGAGAGCGGCCTGCCCACGTTCACGCAGGTACGCGGCGACGGCAGCGAGTCACGCACGTGGAGCCTGCCTTTCGCGGCTCGCTACGGGCTGAGCGACCTCGTCGAACTGCGCGCTTCGCTCCCGACGTGGAGCGACGTCCACACCGACGGAGGCGGCTCCACCACGGACGACCGGGGATTCTCCGACATCGAGATCGGCGCCAAGTTCGCGCTCGATCCGTCGACCGAGACGCCGTTGGCGATCCAGGGTTCGCTGCGCCTGCCGACCGGCGAGGACGGTTTCACGACCGACGCGGTTGGCGGCTCGCTCTATCTGCTGCACACGCGCGAGCTCGCGAACGGGATGGGGATCACCGGCATGCTCGGAGCGACGTATGCACCGGCCGACGGCGGACCGGATCCTCTCGCGGGCGCCATCGGCGTGCTGCTCTGGTCGCCGATCGCCGGGGATCTGAGCGGATACGTCGAGGCTGCGGCCTTCCCCGGCATCGAAGACGTCGCCGGGCAGTCGTTCGCCGGAGGCGCACTCGTCTGGACCGCGAGCAACGATGTCCAGTTCGACCTTTCGGCCGACTTCGGACTGGACGACGACTCGGCCGACGTGATCGCGGCCTTCGGGGTCTCGGTGCGACTCTGAGTGGGGTACGGGCCGGCTTCGCCCGGCCCAGGAACTCAGAATATTGATTGACTAGTCATCTACTGACCACTAATCTTCCGTCCATGAAGCGCGAGCCGTCCCCCACCCAGCGAGCCATCCGCCAGAACGCGCCGTTCAGGTCGGCCGGGCAGGAGGCCGTGGTAGCCCTGTTCGTGGCCGCCGAGCGGATCAAGTGGCCGTACCAGGACCTCTTGGCCTCGCAGGGCGACCTGACCCTGCAGCAGTACAACGTGCTGCGGATCCTGCGCGGCGCGGGCGAGACGGGCCTCGCGACCCTCGAGATCGCCGAGCGCATGCTGGAGCGCACGCCCGGCATCACACGCCTCCTCGACCGCCTCGAAGACAAGAAGCTGATCACGCGCGAGCGTTCGACCACGGACCGACGCCAGGTCGTCGTGCGCATCGCGCGAGCGGGGCGCGACGTCATCGGCAAGCTCGACGCGCCGTTCGACCGTCTCGACGACGAAGTCCTCTCTGAACTGAGCCAGGCGGAACTGCGGACGCTCGTCCGCCTGCTCGAGCGGATCCACCGGGGCTGATCCCCGACCGCGTACCCAACAGCGTCAGAAACGATCAGATACATGACTAGTCAATCGTTGCCTGTTCACGCGACAACCTCCTCGGCCTCGCCCTCCTGGACGCGCGCGAAGTCCCTCCTGTTCGGCACGCGCGCCGACCACACCGCGCCGGTGCTGCGCCTCGGCCTCGCCGCGGTGTTCTGGCCCCACGGCGCGCAGAAGCTGCTGGGGTGGTTCGGCGGCTACGGCTTCGAGGGCACGATGGGCTTCTTCACGAAGACCATGGGCCTGCCCGCGCCGGTCGCGCTGTTCACGATCCTCGTCGAGTTCTTCGCCCCCATCCTGCTCCTCCTGGGGCTCGGCACCCGCGCCGCCGCGCTCGGGATCGTCGGCATCATGGTGGGCGCCATCGCGACCGTGCACGCCCCGAACGGCTTCTTCATGAACTGGTCGGGCGCGCAGGCCGGCGAGGGTTTCGAGTACCACTTGCTGGCGATCGCGATCGCTCTCGCCCTCCTCGTGCGCGGCGGCGGCAGCATCTCCATCGACCGCGCCATCGCGCGCACCGAGCCCGCATGAACCCGCCGCGACAGTCTCCGCTGTTCCTCTCGCACGGCGCGCCGAGCCTGATCCTCGAGGACGTCCCCGCGCGGACGTTCCTCGCGGGTCTGTTCCCGGTCGCCGTCGAGCGACCGCGGGCGGTGGTCGTCGCATCGGCGCACTGGCTCACGCGCGCGCCCGCGGTCGACGCCGCGCGACACCCGCGGACCATCCACGATTTCTCGGGCTTCCCGGCCGAGTTGTCGCGCATCCAGTACCCGGCTCCGGGTTCGCCCGACCTCGCAGACGAGATCGTCGCCGAACTCGCGCGTGCGGGGCTGACCGCGCAGGTCGCCGAGCGCGGCCTCGACCACGGCGCGTGGGTCCCGCTCGCGCTGGCGCTGCCGGCGGCAGACGTGCCGGTCCTTCAGGTCTCGCTGCAACCGCACCACGGCGCCGCGCACCACCTGCGGCTCGGGCGCGCGTTGGCGCGCTTCCGCGACGAGGGCGTGCTCGTCGTCGGCAGCGGCAGCGCGACGCACGACCTCCGCGCGCTGGAGCCTCCCGGCTCCGCGACGCCCGACTGGGTGAGCGAGTTCGACGACTGGCTCGTCGCCGCGGTCGAGCGAGGCGACGAGGACGCGCTGGTCGACTACCGTCGGCGCGCGCCGTTCGCGGCGCAGAATCACCCGACCGAGGAGCACTACTTCCCGCTGCTCGTGGCGCTCGGCGCCGCCGGCCCGGGATCACGCGGGCGCACGCTGCACCGCAGCACGGCGTACGGCGTCCTGGCGATGACTGCGTTCGCGTTCGACTGACGCTGGATCAATTCCCCGTCGGGAAGACCTCGACGTCCGGACCGAGGCGCGTGTTCCACACGAGGCTCCACGCCATCCACGCCTCCGGCGCGTGCGGTCCGTCGAGCATGTAGTCGATCGGACGCGCGCCCGGGACCTCGACGGGCAGCGGGTCGAACACGGCGATCGGCGGTCCGCGCCGGACGAGCTCGTTGCGCAGCGCCTGGAGCGCCATCCGCCGCCCGTCGAAGAACCGCTCGAGCAGGATCACGCCCGGTCCGAGCTCCGCCAGCCAGCCCGCGGAGTCCTTCTCGAGCCGCGCGCGCTCGGGCGCCAGCCGCATCGGCGGATCGCGCAGGTCGAGCCC
>JBGAOR010000025.1:0-54127 GCA_044221705.1 Planctomycetota bacterium | reverse complement strand
CCGTCCTCGCCGTGGCGAGCGAGACCTGGATCGAGGTCCGCGACGGCGACGTGTCCATCCCGTTCGACGTGCCCTTGCGCAAGCCCTGAGCCCGCGCCGGCGCGAGCCGCTTGTGCGATCCCGCGTGCGCGCGTAGCGTTCAGGAGACCGCATCCGGTCCCGAGGTCGTCCCCATGCTCCGTTCCCTTGCCCTGTTCGCCCTCGCGCTCGTGGCCGCGGCACCCGCCGCGCAGGCCGGCGTGGGCGACACCGTCGACTACAAGTTCCGCCAGGCGCCGGTGAACGCGCTCGGCATCGCCGGCTTCGCCGACCTGCGCGGGAAACCCGTGCTCGTCGACTTCTGGGGAACGCATTGACCCGGTTGCATCGGGGGCTCCGTGCCGAGCGCCCTCAAGCTGCAGGAACAGTACGGTGACGCGCTGCAGGTCGTGTTCGTCGAGTGCCAAGGCGCGACGCGCGACCAGTACGAGGCGTTCGCCTGGAAGATGAAGTGGATGGGCGGCCGCGCGATGTGGACCGAGGAGCGGCCCTTCCAGACGGTCGGCAACGGATTGCCCGAGACCGCGCTGGTCGGCGTCGACGGCAAGATCCTCATGCAGGGTCACCCGGGCAACTTCGGCAGCAAGCTCGAAGACGCGCTCGCGGCCGAGATCAAGAAGGTCAAGGAGGCGCCCGAGGGCACGCCCGCGCCGCTGAAGAAGGCCTGGGTCAGCTTCGCCAAGGGCGACGTGACCGCCGCGATCGCGGAGTGCGACAAGCTGGCGACGGACGAGGCCAAGGCGGCACGCGAGGAGTTCGTCACGCGCACGAAGCGCCGCATCGCGCGCGCCAAGTGGCTCGTCGACAACGGCTACCTGGCCGAGGCCGAGGAACACCTCGGGAAGCTGGCCAAGGACGTGAAGGGCGCGGCCGATCTCGAATCGTCCGTCGCGGCCGAGGCCGCGAAACTCTCCGAACCCGCGCGCGCCGCGGAGCGCGAGGCGTCGAAGGCCTACGTCGCGTTCGTCGGCCAGGTCGCCAAGAAGAAGCCCTTCGAGGCGGCCAACGTGAAGAAGGCCGAGGGCCTGGCGGAGAAGCACGCCGGCACGAAGTCGAAGGACCGCTTCGAGCGTTTCGCCGAGCTGTCGAAGGTCAAGCAGTCGGACGCCTGACGCGCCCGGTCCTCAGCGCTCGAGCTCGAAGCTCGGCGCGTCGCCGTGGATCCGCGCGCGGATCAGGCCGCGGCGCGGCGTGCCTTCGAGCATCAACCGCGACAGCGGGCCCTCGATCTCGCGCGTGACGACGCGGCGCAGCTCGCGCGCGCCGTAGTCGGGCGAGAAGCCGCGCTCGACGACCCACTTCGCGACCGCGGTCGTGAAGGCGACCTTCAAGCCGCGGCGGCGAGCGCGCGCGGCGAGCTCGCCCAGCTGGCGTTGCGCGATGCCGACCGCCGTGCGCGGGTCGAGCTCCTGGAACACGACGGTCTCGTCGATGCGGCCCAGGAACTCCGGGCTGAAACTGGCTTCTAGCGCCTCGGTCGCGATGTCGGACAGCGACGTGTGCGCCAGCGTCACGTTGCGCTCGAAGCCCAGGCGTCGGCGCGCCTGGATCATCTCGCGCGCGCCGGCGTTGCTGGTCAGGACGATCAGCGCGTGCTCGAAGCTGACCGTGCGGCCCTTGCCGTCGGTCAGGATCCCGTCCTCCAGGATCTGGAGCAGCAGGTTGTGCAGCCGCGGGTGCGCCTTCTCGACCTCGTCGAAGAGCACGATGGTCTCGGGGTGCTTCGTGAGCGCCTCGGTGAGGAAGCCGCCGTCCTCGTGGCCGACGTAGCCCGGCGGCGCGCCGATCAGCTTCGACGCCTCGTGCGCCAGGCCGTACTCCGAGCAGTCGACGCGCACGAGCCCCTTGGGGTGCGTCTTCGGGTCCGCGAAGAGCTCCTGCGCGAGCGCGCGCGCGAGCTCGGTCTTGCCCGTGCCCGTGCGTCCGACGAGCAGGAAGCAGCCCAGCGGACGTCCCGGCGCGCCCAGACCGGCGGCCGACTTCTCGACGGCGCGCACGACCTTCTCGATCGCCTCGCGCTGGCCGAGCACGCGCCGCGCGAGCCGTTGCTCGAGGCCGCGAGCGCGCTTGGCCAGACGGTCGTGGAAGTCCTCGTTGTTGCCGCCCGTCACGAGCGACGGCACGGCCTGCAGCTCGGGCGTCTCGACGGCGGACTTGCTCTCGCCGCGCAGCCGCACCGTGTGGATGTCGAGCGAGGGGTTGACCTCGATGCACAGCTGGTAGAGCAGGTCCTCGGCCAGCAGCGGGTCGTCCGGGCACAGGTCGTTCAGGCGCGCGCCGAGCTCCGTGCGGTAGTCGGCGACGCAGGCGTTCACGACCAGGCGGCGGTAGGCCGCGCGGTTCAGGCGCTCGTGCGCGTCGACGTCGAGCGCGGCCGCGTCGCAGACGACGATGCGGACGAACGTGTCGGCGGGCTCGAAGTAGCGCCAGACGGCGCGGCTCTTGATCGGGATCACGGCGGGGTTTCGGGGAGTCGCCGCGCGGCCCCGGAACGGGGGAGGCGGGGCGACGTCGAGACCTTTCGGGCCGATGCGGGCCGGACTTGACCGCTGGCTGGGGAATCGGCGCCGGCAGCGCGTTGCGCGTCCGCGGGGTGCAGTCGATAGGATGCGCGGCAACGCATGGATCCCGCTCAGGACGCCCGTTTTCTCGCCACCCTCGTCCAACGCGGGCACCTCCCGCTGGAGATGGCGCGCGCCCTCGACCCGGAGCTGCGCGCGGGAGCCGCGATCGACGACCTGCTCGTCAGGACGGCCGGCTGGAGCAAGGATTCGGTGGCCCGCGCGCGCCGCACGCAGGCCGGCGCGGCGCCGGAGATCCCGGGGTTCGACGTGCTCCGCCGGATCGGCAGCGGCGGGACCTCGGACGTCTTCGAGGCGCGCGACAAGAAGTCGGGCGAGCGCGTCGCGCTCAAGGTCCTGTCCCCGGTCGCGGCGCGGAACCCGGCGACGCTGAAGTCGTTCGTGAACGAGGCGCGCCGGCTCGCGGACCTGGCGCATCCGCACATCGTGAAGGGCCGCGGGCTGGCGAAGTTCTCCGGGTTCGCGCCGGGCGCGTTCGTGTACTTCGCGGTGCTCGAGCTGGTCGACGGATCGACGCTGCTCGAACGCCTCGACGCGGGCGAGCGCTTCGAGGAAGAGGAGCTGCTCGGCATCGTCGGTCAGGTCGCGGACGCGCTCGACTACCTGCACGCGCAGGGCGTCGTGCACCGCGACGTGAAGCCCGGGAACCTGATGCTCTCGGGCGACGGCACGCTGAAGCTGATCGACCTGGGCTTCGCCGCCGGCGCGGGCGAGCGCTCGGCCGAGGGCTCCGCGTCGGGCACGTCGGCCTACCTGGATCCGCAGCGCGCACAGGGCGGGGCGGCCGCCGACCTGCGCGGCGACGTGTACTCGCTGGGCGTGACGCTGTTCCACCTGCGCCTCGGGCGGTTGCCGTTCGAGGCGACCGACGACCACGAGCTCCTGCGCCAGCACGTGATGGCCAGCCTCTCGAGCCCGGAGATGAAGTCGCGCGGCGTGTCGCCGCACCTGCACTACCTGATCGAGAAGATGATGTCGAAGGATCCGAGCCTGCGCTTCCAGAGCTGGACCGAGCTGCGCCGCGAGGTCGAGGAGACGCGCGCGACGCTCGAGAAGCTGCGCGCGATGGACTCGGGCGCCGACGCACCGGTCCGCAAGGCTCCGCCGCGGCGGCGGAAGTTCTGAGCGCGGCCGCATGGACGTCGCGCGCGATCGCGGGCTCGACGGCGCCATGCCGTTCCGTTTCGCGTGCTCGCGTTGCGGGCACTGCTGCTCCGGAGGCGACGGCTACGCCTGGCTCGCGGAGCGCGAGGTCGAGCGCTGCGCGCGCGCTGGGGATGGAGGTCGAGGCGTTCGTCGCGCTGCACGTGCGCGAGGCCGCGGATCCGCGGGATGGCAAGCGGCGACTGGCATTGCGCGAGCGCGCGGACGGTCGCTGCACGCTGCTCGAGGGACGGAACACGTGTCGCGCGTACGACGCGCGCCCGGCGCACTGCCGCGAGTTTCCGTACTGGCCGAGCGTCATGGCCGGTGGCGAGGGCTTCGAGGCCGCGCGCGCGACGTGCCCCGGGATCGCCGTCGACGTCGCGCCCGAGCGCGCCCGGCCGGCGTTCGAGCGCCTGGCCGCGCTGTACGCCGAGCTCGAGGCGGAACCGGACGGCTCCGCGCCCGTTTCGGGGACCGCGGGCTGTTGTCTCGACGGCGCCGCGGCCGACGATCTGTACATGAGCGCCCTCGAAGCGGACTACGCGGTGGCCCACGGGCGGGGAGAAGCGGGCTGCCGCCTCGGGCCCGCCCGTCCGCTCGGGTGCCGGCTCGCGCGCTCCTCGTCCGAGTCGGGCGAGCGCGCGCGCGCGCGACTGCGCGCGATCGAGCGCGAGACCGGACATCCCGCGGCCTACGGCGAGGCGCGCGCCCTGCTGCGCGCGCGCCGCTTCCCCGACGAGGTCCGCTCGTGAAGCTCGTCGCCGTCGCGGTCGCCGGACTCTCGCTCGCCCTGGGCATGGCGATCGTGCTCGCGTTCCGCGAGCCGGTGCGGAAGAAGTCCGCAGCGACGCCGAGCGCTCCGCGCGCCGCCATCGACGAGGACGCGCGCGCGCCCTCGCGCCGCGTCGCGATCGGGACGAGCGACTCCGCGAAGTCCGCGGGCGCGCCTGCCGTCGCCGACGCGCCGGCGCGCGGCGTCGATCCGCTGTGGGCGCAGAAGAACCGCACCGCGATCCAACTGCTCGAGAAGGGCGAGCTCGAGCAGGCCGTCGCGCTGTTCGAGCAGTGCGTCGCCGCCGTGCCCAAGGAGAAGGTGTTCCAGCAGAACCTCGCCGAGGGTCTCGCGCGCTGGGGCTCGGAGGAGTGGGACCGCGGCGGCACGGCCGGCCAGGAGAGCGCGATCGCGCACATGAAACGCGCCGCGGAGCTCGCGCCCGACCGCGAGGACATCCAGAAGCGCCTCGCGCAGATGCTGGCGCTGGCGCAGTCCGAGGCCGGCAACTGGACCGAGTCGTCGGGCCACTTCGACCTGTCGTACGACGGCTCGCGCGACGACCTCGCGTTCCGCACCACCGAGATCTTCGACGTGCTCGAGGGCGGCTACCTCGACTTCACCGAGCACTTCGGCGTCGATCCCGTCGCCGGCGGACGCGCGCGCATCCGCGTCGTGCTCTACAAGCGCGACGGCTTCCACGGCGCGACCGGCATCGGCCACTGGGCCGGCGGCTTGTACGACGGCCCGATCCGCGTGCCGCTCGAGGACCTGCCGGAGCAAACCAGCCGCGGCGCGTGCTGCGTCACGAGCTCGTGCACGCCTTCGTGCACGAGACCGGCGGGCGCGACGTGCCCGGCTGGCTGAACGAGGGGATCGCGCAACTGCTCGAGGACCAGACCCGCGACGCTGGGCCGCGCGCTCGACGCGGCGCGGCGCAAGATCGCCGGCGCGCCGCTCGCGACGCTCCTCGAGAGGCCTGGGCGGTACCTGGGGCAGGTCGGCGACGACGCGTCGATCCAGCGCGCGTACGCGCAGGCGCTGCTCTTCCTCGACTACACGGCGCGCGAATACGGCGAGCGCGTCCCGTTCGCGATGGTCGCGGGCTGCAAGCTGCCGGGCGGGTACGCCGCCGCGTTCGAGCGCGCGACCGACTGCTGCCGCGACCGTGTTCGAGGACTTCCGCACGGCGGCGAAGCGCTAGTCGCGCTTCCGGCGCCGGCGCCGCCCTCCGCTGCCGAGCACGCGCGGCAGGTCGCGTGGCCTCCAGCACGCGCACGATGTCGACTCGATCCTCGAACACGTAGAACACGACGTAGTTGTCGAAGGTCGGGATCGTTCGTCGTCGGAGTGCGACGCCCTCCACTCGCGGAACGGCGAGCAGTCGACCCGCAGCTGGCGAGCGGCGAGAAGGTCCACGAGATCGTCCCACGACTCCTGGAAGCGCAGTGCCACTGCGACACCCGCGCGGTCGACGAGTTCCGCGGTGATGCGGTCGAGGTCTTCGCGAGCCGAGGCTCGCACCCTGACTTGCGTTGGTTCGTTCACCTGCGACGGGCCGCGGCCCGTCGCAAGATGCTCGTTCGCAAGGCCCGCGAGTCCGCCTGCGTCCACGGCGTCGCGGGGGATCGAAGTCCCTCGGCGATCCGCGATTCGAGATCCGGGATCACGGGATCCTCGCGATCCCTGCGGATCAGCGCGCGCACGTACTCGCTCGCCGACGCATAGCCGGCGTCGCGCACGCGCTTCTTCACCCAGCGCTGCTGGGTGGCGTCGAGCGTCACGTGGACGCTGCTGGTTGCCTTCGTGGACACGGTCTTCGCAGGTCTGCGCGCGGGCATCCGGAGAGTCTCGCCCGCACGGCTCCGTGCGGCAAGCGAGGGCGAGAGCGCAGTGCCTCCGCGACCGGGCTCGATCTCGGCGGCGTCCTGCCTCCCTTCACGTGACGCTCGGGATTCGCGCCGGTCGCGGGAAATCGCCGCGATTTCGGCTGCGCGGATGTGCGTAGCTCGCGCGGCGCGCGCTCGACGCGCGTTCGCGCGCATCGAGGCGCTAGACTTCGGTGCGTTGGGTCACAGGCCCCGCGCCCTGGAGGAATGGCTTCCGGCCGAGACGCGCGTGCCGCCCGAACACCGACCGAGGATCACCATGCACGTCCACGAACTCATGACGCACGCGCCCGCCGTGTGCACGACGACCGACCACCTCACGCGCGCCGCGCAGATCATGTGGGAGCGCGACTGCGGCTCCGTCCCCGTCATCGACGCCGCGGGCAAGCTCGCCGGAATCGTCACGGACCGCGACGTGTGCATGGCGGCCTACACGCAGGGCCGCGCGCTGCACGAGATCCCCGTCGCGAGCGTGATGTCGAAGGTCGTCTACACGGTCAGCCCCGACACCACCGCGGCCGACGCGCTCGACACGATGAGCCGCAAGGCCGTCCGCCGCCTCCCGGTCGCGGACGCGCAGGGCCGCCTGGTCGGCATCCTGTCCATGGCCGACTTCGCCCGCGTGGCGCGCCAGAGCGCCTCGAAGAAGAAGCCCACGCAGGACGCGGTCATCGACGCGCTCGCCAGCGTCAGCCGCGCGCGCCCGGTCGAGCACGTCGCGCCGATGCCCAAGGCCCAGGAGCTGGAACTCGGCGCCAAGGTGATCGTCCCGGCCTCCGCACCCGCGCCGAAGGCGCCGCTCCCGGCCTCGGGATCCGAGAAGGCGCTGTTCGATCGCGGCCCGGCCGCGGGCAAGTCCGCCAAGCGCAAGTAGTCGCCGCGCGCTCGCGGCGTTCGCAAGAGAAGCGAGAAGTCGGCCGGCCGTGTCAGGTACACGGCCCGGCCGTCATCAGGCGCAGGATCGCGGGCGCCCAGAACACCGGCACCCGCGTGCGCAGCGCCCGGCGACCGATCACGAGTTCGAGCGCGTCGTCGAGGGTGCGTCGTCTCCCCGGGTCGAGTTCGCGTGGCAAGGTAGAGGCCGAGGTACAGGACCACTTCCGCCACCCACACCACCGCGAGGATCGCACCCAAGACAGTCAGAGTCTCCACGTCGGCTGCCTTTCGTGACCGGTTCGTGTTGCCCCCTCAGGCAGGGGATTCGATCGGCGGTTCGAACGTCCGCGATTCCTCGCAAGCCGGAGATTCCTCACGAGTTGCGCGGGTCGCGTGCCGGAATCGGGACGGTGCGCGTGCGACCAGCGCGGATCCCGAGCGTCCTCGGAGGGGATGACCACCGCGATCGGGACACCGTCGGACGAGCTCGGGACGTCGGCGCGCGCGAGCCGGCGACCGGCGATGCGCGCTCCCGGAGCGAGCGCACTCGAAGCCGAGGAACTCTCGGTCTCGGAGCTGATCGCGCTCGTGAGCGGCGGTCGGCGCGGCGCCGCGCCCTTCGCGGACCTCGCGGCGCATGGACATGCGGAGCTCGCGCGCCGCGCCGCGCGCGACCTGCGGCTGCGGGCCGGCCTGACCCCCGCCGCCGCGCAACGTCTCGCGGCCGCGTTCGAGCTGGGCCGGCGCGTCGAACGGTCCGGTCCGGCCGCGCGCGCGCCCATGAACGCGCCGTCGCTCGTGCACGCGGTCGCGGCGCCGCTCCTGCGCGGCCTGGATCGCGAGGAATTCCACGCGCTGCTGCTCGACACGCGCCACCGGCTGCTGCGCACGGCGCACGTCAGCACGGGGACGCTCTCCACGTCGCTCGTCCACCCGCGCGAGGTCTTCGCCGCGGCGCTGCGCGAGGCGGCGGCGTCGATCGTCGTCGTCCACAACCATCCCTCCGGCGATCCCGAGCCGTCGCCGGCGGACCTCGAGGTCACGCGCCGCCTGTTGCAGGTCGGCGAGCTCGTCGGCGTCCCGCTGCTCGACCACGTCGTCGTCGCGGCCGACCGCTGGGTCTCGCTGCGCGATCGGATGCCCTGGCCGGCGGTCTCGTGATCCGCGCCGCATCGGGCCGGCCGCCCGCGCCGCACCGCGCCGATCAGCCCGCGCGCGCCAGCGCCGCGACGACGACGGCGGTGGCCGCCTCGGCCGCGGTCTCGATCCGCAGGACGTGCGGGGCGAGGCGCATCGTGCGCGCGCCGGCCGCATCGAGCGCCGCCTCCTCCGCCGGGCTGAAGCCGCCCTCGGGGCCGATCCACAGACGGATCGGGCGCGCCGCGGTCCCGGACGGCGGGCTGGACGCGAGCACGTCGAGCGCGCGGCTCGCGGCGCGCGGATCGAGCCGCAGGTCGAGGCCGGCCGGCCGCGCGAGCAGGGCTGCGAGTCCTTCGGCCGCATGGATTTCAGGGAGCCACGAGCGGCCGGCCTGCTTGCAGGCCTCGCGCGCCGTCCGGCGCAGCCGCTCGTCGCGCCGCGAGCCCTCGCCGCGCGCTTCGGGCGTCGCGCGCTCGGCCAGCAGCGGCCGGATCCCGGCCGCGCCCAGCTGGACCAGCCGATCGACCATGGCTTCGGCGCGCTCGCCGCGCGGGAACGGGACGCAGACCTCGATCCAGGGCAGCACGGCGCCCGGCTCGCCCGGCGCCGGCTCGCGGACCGGTTCGCCGTCGACCTCGACCTCGAAGACGCGCGCCTCGGCGCGGCGGACGACCAGGGGCCAGGCACCGCCGCTGCCGTCGAGGCCGATCAGGCGATCCCCGGGGCGCAGGCGCAGGACGCGCTGCGCGTGCTCGACCTCGCCCTCGGCGAAGCGGACGTGCCCGCGCTCGGGCGGACCCGTCAGCGCGAAGCGCCGCAGGGTGGCGTCGTCGGGACGGCGGGGGACCACCGCCGGATTCTGGCGCGGCTGGAGCGGCCTGTCGCGCTCCGGACGACGAGTTCCGGCGAGCACTTCGCGGCCGATCGCAACCTGCCCGGGCTGCCCGAGTTTGTTACAAGACGCCGCCCGTCGGGTAGCTTGCGCGTCCGGACCGACTCCGCCCCAGGTTCGGAGGCCCTGCGAGTCGCGCCCGATGCCGCGGCGACTCGACCCGCCCCCCGCACCGGCCGCCCCCCGCGACCTCAGTCCCGACACACGCCACGAGCATGGACGACCGTTACTCCCTGCGCTTCCAGGCGACCGAACGGCGCGGAGAGGTGGTCGCGATCCCGCGCACGGGCCTCACGGTCGGCCGCAAGCCGGGCAACACGCTGCAGATCCTCGACAACTCGGTCTCGGGCAAGCACGCCGAGCTGGTCGTCGACGCGAACGGCGTCCTCCTGCGCGATCTCGGCAGCACGAACGGCACGCGCGTCGGCGGCGACCGCGTGCTCGAGAAGCGCCTGTTCGACGGCGCGGCCGTGATCTTCGGGAACATCGAGCTCACCTTCCGCGACGCCGAGGCCGACGGCCCGGCCCTCGAGGGCGACCTCGACGACGCGCCGGTGTCGGCCGGTGCCGCCGCCGCGGGCGACGGGCTCGAGCGCGTCGACGCGAGCCTCATCGCGCGCGCCGGGAAGCGTTCGCCGGCCGCGCTCGTCGGGCTGGGGGCGGTCGTCCTCGCGGCCGCGGGGCTCGGCGCGTGGTTCTTCCTGCGCCCCTCGAAGGCCTCGACCGACGCGCTGACGGCGGTCGAGCCGGTGCCCGGCAACCTGCTCGCGCAGGGCTACTCGTTCGAGGGCGATCGCGACCCGTTCGAGGCGCTCGAGAGCGCGCCGGCCGCGTTCCTGCCCAACGCCAACGCGCGCTCGAGCGGCGCGCAAGGCGTGCGCGCGGACCTGGCCGCGAACGAGTGGGCTCTCCACCGCTCGCCGACCTTTCGCGCCGGCGCCGACCGCGTGATCCGCGCGCAGGGCGCGCTGCGCACCCGCGGCGACGTCGAGGCACGCCTGGGCGTCGAGTTCAGCGCGGCCGAGGACGCGGTGGACCCGGTCGCGCCCGTCACGGCCTGGAGCGCGCCGACGCGCGGCGCGGGCGAGTTCGCGGTCTCCGTGGTCCAGGCCCCCGTGCCGCCGGGCTACTCGCTCGCGCGCGTCGTCGTGTCCGCGCGCGCGACCGGCGCCGACTCGGGCGGCGTCGTCGACGCCGACGACGTCAGCGCCGTCGAGAGCTCCGCGCCGCACAAGCCGGCCGCGGAATCGTCGGGAGCCGCGCTCGACCTGCTGGGCGAGCCGCCGGTCGCGGCGCTGCTCACGCGCATCGACCGCGTGGTCGTGTCGAACATCCACTTCACGACCGCGAACGGCGGCGTGCACGAAGCGTCGCCGATCGCCGCGCGGCTCGAGGGTGCGAACATCGCGCTCAGCGCCGGCGGATCGCCCAAGCCGACGCGGCTCGTGCTGCGCGTCGAGGGCGCGCTCGCGAGCGGCGGCATCGCCTCGACCGGCAAGACCGGCTACCGCACGGCGGGCGCTTCGCCCGAGCGCGACGACGTGGAGAGCATCCTGCTCGGCCGCGGGACCGAGCTCGTGCGCATCGGCCTGCCCGGACCGTGTCTCGTGCGCGGGGCGCGCGACGGCGCGGCGGTGAACCTCGTCGTCGAGCTGGGACCGAACGAGCCCAAGGTGCTCCTGCAGCTCGATTTCTCGGCCGACAAGGGCGCGGCCGAGGACCTGGCGCACGCCGCGCGCGGCGCGGAGAAGAAGGGCGAGCTGGGCGCCGCGATCGCGCGCTGGCGCGAGCTCCTCGACCGCTTCCCGTACGAGGCCGTGCTGGTCGAGGAGGCCGAGGCCACGCGCGCGAAGCTGCTCCAGCAGGGCCTCGGCGAGGTGCGCGACCTGAAGGCCGAGGCCGAGCGCGCGCGCTTCTTCGCCCTGCCCAACATGTTCACCGCGTCGCGCGAGCGCGCGCTGTCGATCGCGACGCGCTTCGCGGGCAGCGAGGTCGAGGCCGACGCGCGCGCGCTCGCCTCCGAACTCGAGACCGAGGTCGCCGCGCTGCGTCGCGACGAGGACCGCACGGAACGCGAGCGCCTCACGGCCATGCTCGGCGTGCTCGAGAAGGGTGGCGCGAAGGGGCTCGCGGACGCCGTCCGCGCGCACCTCGGCCAGTTGGAAGGTCGTCAGTAGATGCCGCGCACCGTCACCGGACTCGACATGGGCTCGCGCACGGTCAAGGCCGTGCGCGGCTACGCCAAGGGCAACACGTTCGTCGTCACGGACTTCGCCGTGAGGTCGGTGGTCGCGCCGGAGCTCACCGACGGCTGGAAGGGGCTCGCGCTGCCCTTCAAGCCGGGCGACGCGCGCGTGGGCCTCTCGGGCCGCGACGTGAACGTGCGCTACGTGCGCGTGCCGCGCGTGCCCGACTGGCAGCTGCGCAAGCTGATGCGCTTCGAGGTCGAGGAGATCGGCGGACAGTCGGGCGCGGAGGTCGCGTCGGACTTCAACCTCCTGCCCGAGCTGCCGGAGATCGAGGGCGAGGACGTCTGCCTGCTGGCGATGGCGCGCGAGAGCCTGCTCGAGGCGCACGCCGACGGCCTGACGCGGCTCGGCGGCAAGCTCGACGCCTTCACGCCCAACTCGATCGCGCTGTACAACGCGTTCCTGCGCTTCGGCGTCGTCGAGGACGAGGTCGTCCTCCTGGCGAACATCGGCTGGGACAACACCGACGTCGTCATCACGCGCGGACCGGACCTGATCTTCGCGCGCAACCTGTCGGGCGGATCGCGGCTCGTCGACGACGCGATCGCGCAGCGCCTCGACCTCTCCGCGGCGAAGGCGGTCGACCTGAAGGTGCGCCTCGTCGACCTCGATCCGGCGGCACGCTTCGCCGATCCGAACGCCGAGCGCGCCAGCCGCGCGGCGCAGGCGGCGGCGGGGCAGATCCTGTCGCTCCTCCAGTCGGCGGTGCTCTTCTCGAAGAGCCAGGTGAAGATCTCCGGGCTCAAGCTCGACCGCGTGCTCCTGTGCGGCGGCGGCGCGGCGCTGCGCGGGCTGCCGCGCTACCTGTCGAGCGGGATGACGGTGCCGGTCGAGCTCTTCGACCCGTTCCGCGTCGTCGACACGACGAAGCTCGCGCCCGAGGTGCGCGACGAGCTCGAGGAGAAGAAGCTCGAGTCGGTCGTCGCGCTCGGACTGGCCGCGACCGCCGCCGATCCGGCCTCGTACGGCATCGAGATCCTGCCCGCGGCGCTGCGCAAGAAGCGCGAGTTCCTGGGCGGCACGCTGTGGCTGATCGCGGCCGGCGTCCTCGCGCTCGGATTCCTGGGCTGGGAGGCGTACCGCACGAAGACCCAGCTCGACGAGGCGCGCAAACGCGCGGTCGTTCTCGAGCAGCAGTACAAGAAGGCCGCGGGCACGCACCGCCGCGCGGAGGAGCTCGCGACCGAGAACGCGCGCCTCTCCAAGCTCGCCGCGGAGCTCTACGCGACGAAGGGTTCGGGCGAACAGGTCGCGCGCACGCTCGATTGGATGAAGGCCGACCTGCCGCGCGAGTTCTGGGTCACGCAGCTCACGAGCGACTTCCGCGCCGACCCCGACATGGGGATCGCGCGCGGCCACGAGAAGCCGATCGTCTCGATCGTGGGCAAGGCCAAGGAGGGGACGAACTCGCTGCCGCAGCTCTACGAGAGCTTCCTGCAGAAGCTGCGCGCGCGGCTGCCCGAGGGCGTGACGCCGAAGGAGAAGCTGACGCCGACCGGCGCGCGGTTCACGCTCGACCTGTCCATGTTCGTGCCGCCGCCGCCCGCGGCGGCATCCGCCACGGACGCCGAAGGAGCCGCGAAGCGATGAACCTCGAGGGCTTCTGGCAGGAGAACAAGCGCTTCGTGCTCTTGGTGGGCGGAGGCGCGCTGACGTTCCTGGTGGGCTGGATCGCGATCGGGAGCGTCCTGGGCGACGACCTCGCCGCGCAGCGGCGCGCGGCGGAGAGCGCGCAGCGCAAGCTCTCGAGCGAGCCGATGTACACCGCCGAGGACCAGCGGCGCCTCGAGGCGGAGAACGAGTCGCTGAAGGGCGCGCTGGCCACGCTCACCGACTCGGTGGCCTGGAAGCCGCGGCCGACGTACGCGGTGGACTCCAAGCGCGGCAGCTTGAGCAACCAGTACTTCGCGGCCGTCTCCGCCACGCGCGAGGACCTCTTGCGCCGCGCCGGCCGCGCGAACCTGCGCGTGCCCGAGGACCTCGGCCTGCCCGCGCTGTCCCCGACGCGGGAGGGCGACATCCTGCGCTACCTCGAGGGACTCGACCTCGTGGACCGCGCGGTGCGTTTCGCGCTCGAGACGGGCTGCGAACGCGTCGATCGCATCCAGATCCAACTCGACCCGCGCCTGAACTCGAAGCAGGGCGTCGGCACGCTCGAGCGCACGCGCGTCACCCTGACCATGTCCGGCCGTCCCGGCCCGCTCGTCGCGTTCCTGGCGCGCACGCAGGAGAAGACGCCCGCCGCCGACGGATCCGGCGCCGCCGGCCCGCTGCTCGTCGAACGCTGCGAGATGCAGCCGGCGCGCACGAAGCCCGACGAAGCCAACCTCGAGATCGTCTTCCTCGTCGCGCGGATCGTCCCGACCGCGACCCCGCAGGAGTAGGAGCCCGTTCGCCCCGTGGAATTGCGCAAGGAACCCATCGTCTTCGTCGTCAGCGCGCTCGTCCTCGGCGGGCTGGCGTGGAGCGCGCTGTCGGCCGACGCCGCGAAGCGCGGCGGGTCGAAGAAGGCCGAGCCGCTCGCCGTCGAGGGTCACGCCGTGCCCGACGTGGCGCAGGTCCTGCCGACCGGGCGCGCGGCGAAGCCCGGCGCGCGCGACCTGTTCTCGCCGCCCAGTGACACGCGTCCGTTGCCGCCGCTCGGGCTCGAGCCGCCGCCGCTCGCGCCGCTCGACTCGATCGCGCCGCCGCCGGTGCCCGGTCCGGAGTCGCGGTTCTGGGGACAGCGGCTGCGCGTGCCGGCGCGCACGATCGCGGTGCCCGACCTGTTCGACGCGTCCGACGAGGTCGTCGACGAAGGCGGCGCCACCGAGACGGATGCGCCGGCCGTGAAGACCAGCGCGCTGGCGCCCGAGGAACTCGCCGCGCGGCTCACGGCCTGGAAGCGCACGTACGACTGGTTCCGCATCGGCGAGCTGCGCTTCGGCCAGATCAAGAACCCCGACCGCTTCCGCCTGTCGAAGCGTCCCGACGAGGACCTGCTCTTCGTCGAGTTCGATCCGGAGAAGGGCGTGCCGCGCTTCCCCGGCCAGGCGCCGATGAAGGTGCCGCGCAAGAGCGTCAACGAGTTCGACTTCGCCGCGACGATCCCGAACGAGATCGAGATGCGCCGCGTGTCGTTCGGCGATCCGCTGTCGGCTTCCGAGTACGACCAGGCGCTGGCCTACGCGCGCTGGTGCATCGAGCAGCGGCTCGTGACGCCGCGCGCGCTGGAGGTCGCGGCCGAGATGTTCACGCGCGCGTCGAAGGTCCTGACCGAGGACCCGCAGCCGAAGCTCGGCCTCGCGCGCGTGCACGAGGCCGCGTTCCGCTTCGAGGACGCCTTCCAGATCTACCGCGGGCTGCTCGACGGCCCGATGAAGAACAACCCGCTGGTGCTCGTGCGCCTGGCGGACCTGCAGGCGCGCTTCCGCCTGTTCGACGAGGCCGAGAGGAACTTCCGCGACGCCGAACGCCACGGGCGCACGTCGTGGGTCGCGCAGGAAGCGCTCGGGCGGTTCCTGCTCGCGCGCGGCCACGGTGTCGAGGCGGTCGAGCACTACCGCCTCGCGAACCAGTTCGAGCCCACGGGCGCGGACGAGAAGCGCGATCGCGCGCGCATCCGCGCCGGACTGGGCGCGGCGCTGCTCGCGACGGGCGACGTCGCCGGCGCGGGCGAGTGGTTCGAGAAGGCGAGACAGGCCGACGCGGCGAGCGAGGAAGCGCGCGCCGGACTCGCCAGCGTGCGCATCCTGGCGCCCGAGATCGCGGCCGGTGCCGAGGGCGACGTCGTCGGCGAGGCGAAGAGCTTCGAGCAGTTGCTCGCGATCGGCGTCGAGTACTCGCGCAAGACCACGGCGGCTTCGGCCCGCGCCGCGCGCGCGGCGCTGCTCGCCGCCGCGAACCTGGATCCGATGCGCGCGTCGCTCGCGCACCGCGCGATGTCGTGGCTGGCCGAGGCGACGGGACATCCCGACGAGGCGCTGCGCTACGTCGACCTCGCGCTCGAAAGCGATCCGACGGACGCGTGGAGCCACTTCCAGCGCGGACGCCTGCTCGTCGGGCGCGACGACCTCGACGGCGCGGCCGAGTCGCTGCGCGCGGCGCTGGCGCTCGACGCGGAGTTCGCCGACGCGCTGGCCTGGCTGGGCGACGTCGCGCACCGGCGCGGCGACCTCGCGGCGGCCGACAAGTTCCTCGAGCGCGCGCTGGTCATCGATCCGAACCTCGTGCGCGCGGCCGTTCTGCGCGGCGTCGCGCTGCTCGAAGCCGGTTCGGTGGCGGACGCCGATCCCGTGCTGAAGAAGGCGATCGCGAAGAACGTGGACGAGCCGACGGCGCGCGGTGCGCTGGCCTGGTGCCAGTACCGGTTGGGCGATCCGACGGAGGCCCTGACGCGGCTCGCGGAGCTCGACGACGCGCGCCGCTCGTTCCCCGAGGAGGACCCGTGGCGCGTGTGGGCGCGACGGCAGATCCAGCGGCTCACGGACCACCTCGAGAAGGTCGTGTGGAACGACGGCTTCGAGCGCAGCGCGCTGCAGAACGGCTGGCTGGTCCAGGAGTCGAACGGCCCGCTGGTCTCGATCCACGACGGCGTCGTCTCGATCGGCGGCACGTTCAAGACCGGCGGCCGCTCGCGCCTGTGGCAGGTCAAGAACGCCGGCGACGTCGTGTCGATCGACGCGAAGATCACCGTGCGCGCCGGCACGAGCGCGCGCGTCGGGCTCTTCATGTCGCGCGAGAGCGAGCGCGGCAGCGAGACGCAGGTGGAAGCCGAGGCGACGATCTCGCGCCACCCCGACAACGCCAAGAACGCCGTGCAGTTCCGCGCGATGAAGCGCGGCGAGGAGGAGCTCGCCTACGTCGAGGTCCCCGGCACCGAGTGGAAGGTCGACCAGACCGTCACGCTGCGCATCGAGCGCGTGGGCGAGTCGAGCAACGTGCTCGTGCGCGCCAGCCTCGACGGCATCCCGGTCGCGCCCGACACGCCGCTGTCGGCGCTCGGCCGCACGAACAACCCGCTGCGCCTGGGCATCTTCGTCGAGGGCGCGCCGGGCCGCTCGGTCCAGATCGACGTCGACGACGTCGAGATCGTGTTCCGCCAGAAGACCCGCTGAGGCACCCGTGGCACCCACCCATCGCAAAGGAACCGCGGGGTTCACGCTGATCGAGCTCCTGGCCGTGCTCGTGATCCTGTCGATCCTGATGATCGTGCTGCTGCCGCGGCTCGCGGGCTTCGGCGAGCGCGCGAAGGAGCGCTCGACCAAGGCCTTCCTGCTGCAGGTGTCCACGGCGATCGCCGAGTACGAGGACCGCTTCGGCGACTACCCGCCCAGCCAGTTCCTCGAGAAGTGGGGCACGGCGCCGAACACGACGAACCTGGGCGCCGAGACGCTCGTGCTCTCGATGTGGTCGCCCGAGTGGACCGGCGCGAGCCTGCCCGAGGACAAGTTCGTCAACACCGACCACGACGAGGCCAAGAAGTCCTTGTCGCGCATCCCGAAGCCGGCGCTGCTCGAGCTCAAGGACGAGTGGGGGAACCCGATCGCGTACTTCCACCGACGCGACTACGGCCGCCAGGACGCGTACGTCACCGTGCCCGAAGACTCCGACGGCGAGGAGGAGAGCACCGTGCGCGCCGTCAAGAACCCGGTGACGGGCCAGTACTTCCACCACGACCGGTTCCAGCTGATCTCCGCCGGCGGCGACGGCCGCTTCGGGACCGACGACGACATCGCGAACTTCGACGCGGAAGAGCCGGAGAAGCAGGGATGAAGCGCGCCGCGCGGCAGGCTCGCGATCCGCGCGCCGTCCCGGCGGCCCCGGCGGGCTTCACGCTCGTCGAGCTCGTGATCGTGATGGGCATCATCGCGGTGCTCATCGGCGCGGGCGTCGGGCTGATCGCGCGGCTGCGCGTCGCGGACCGGGCGGCGGTCGGCATCGTGACCAGCACGCTGCGCGCCGCGCGCAACTGGTCGGTCGCGCGCGAGGCTCCGGCGCGCGTGCGCCTCGATTCGAAGAATCACACGCTCCAGGCCTTCGGGATGTCCGTGATCGGCACGTGGCACTTCGAGGGGATGCCGGTGCGCGGCGCGTACGGCACCGAGGGGTTGTCGCTGGGCGGCAAGATCGTCGCGGACGGGTTCACCGGGTCCGCGCTGTCGTTCGCGGGCGAACCGGCGCGCTCGCGCGTCGAGATCCCGGTCCAGCTCGATCCCGCGTTCGACCTCGCGCGCGGCTTCTCGATCGCGTGCGCCGTGCGCCCGTCGAGCGGCGACGGCGGCGAGCTGCTCGCGATCGGCGAGAGCGCCGGCATCGGCGTGTCCGACGACGGCGCGATCCGCGCCTGGTTCGCGCCCGAGATCGTGCAGGAGGACGGCGAGAATCGCCGCGGCTCGCGCGTCGTGCTGACGACGGACGGCGGCTACCTGCGCGCGAACCGCTGGAGCGAGGTCGAGGTCCAGTACGACCGCGCGAACCTGCGCGTGCTCGTGGACGGCGCTCTCGTGGCGTCGCTGGCCGAATCGACGACGGTGTGGAAGGTCGAGGGTCCGCTGGCGATCTCGCCCACCGCCGCCGCGTTCCCGGGCGCGATCGACGCGTTGGTCGTGTCGGCCGTGAACGGCGAGGACCGCCGCGATCTGCCGAAGGGCGTCGAGTTCGCGCCCGACACGCCGCGCGAGGTCGTGTTCGCGGCCGGAGGCGGCCTCGACCGCTCGGTGCACCGCGAACCGCTGAAGCTCACCCTGAAGTTCGACGACGGGCGCGAGGAGAAGATCCTCGTGAACCTCCATGGCACCGTCGAATAGCCGCTTCGCCCGACGAGGACGCGCGCGCGCGAGCCGGTCCGGCTTCGCGCTGATCGCCGTGCTGCTCGTGCTGCTGTCGCTGCTCGTGCTGGCGACGCCGCTCCTGCTCTCGGCGCGCGGCGCGGACCAGGCTTCTACGCGGCTCGCCGACCGCACCGACGCGCGCGTCGCGCTCGACACGGCCGGACGGCACGCGCGCGCCGTGCTGGCCGACACGTACGGCAGCGCCGACCAGGACCGCACGCCCTACTGGGACGGCGAGGACGAGGTGCGCGTCGCCAACGCGTTCCCCGACGGGTTCCTCGACGCGAACGACGCGACCGGCGCGATGTGGACGGTCGAGAGCCGCGACGTCGCCGGCCTCGTCGACCTGGACAGCGCGAGCCCGCAGGTGCTCGCGAACTTGATGGGCCTCACGTCGCGGCTGGGCGCCGTCGTCGAGGGCAACGCCAAGGAGATCCCGCTCGCGCCGAACGCGAACTTCGAGCCGCAGGGTTTCCTGTGGATCGCCGGCGAGACCGTGCAGGTCAAGAAGGTCGTCGACAACACGGTCGTCGACTTCACGCGCGGCGTGTTCGGTCCCGGCGAGGGCTCGGAGTGGCGCGGCGGCCCGCGTCCGCCCGTCTCGCACGGCATCGGCACGCCCGTGATCGACCAGCGCGCGCTCGCGCCGGCGCTGTGGCGACTCGTGTCGCCCGACGACGAGCCGCGCGCGTGGGAGTCGATCGAGCGCCTGCCCGACTGCGCGAACTTCGCGCTGGCGTCGGCCACGGATCCCGCGGGGATCGGCGTGATGCGCGACATGCTGCTGCGGCGCCTGCGCGAGTACGGGACGACGCACGGCGGCTTGCGCGCCGGTGCGCGCTGGCAGCGCGGCGCGCGCCTGACCGAGAAGGTCGCGGGCGGCAAGGACGGACGCGTGAAGGTCGACTCGGCGCGCTGGTTCAACCCGGGCGCGACGGTGCGGATCCGCGACGGCGAGACCAGCGAGCTCGCGCTGGTGCAGAACGTGCTCGGCAGCGGGCAGATCGCGCTCGACCGCGTACTCAAGAACGACTACGACGCCTACGAGGCCGTCGTCGACGTCCTGGCGCGGCGGCCGGTCAACCTGAACACGGCGCCGCGCGAGGTGCTCGTCGCGCTGTTCCTGAACCTGCAGGTCGCCGGACAGAACTCGCGCGTGACGTCGGACGAGGCCGACGAGCTGGCGGCGCTCGTGATCGAGTCGCGGCCGTTCACGGGCTTCCAGGACTTCCTCGAGCGCGCGATCCTGCCCGCGGCCGGCATCGCGAAGCTCCCCGGCGACGCGCCGGTCGTGCCCGATCGACTGCGCGGCGGCGAGGCGTTCCTCGACAAGTGGGACGCGGTCGCGGTCTACGCCAACGGGCTCAACGCGAACGACGCGACGCTCGCGTGGAGCACGATGCCGTACGCGTTCACCACGCGCGACGTGTACGCGCTCGAGCTGCGCGCGGCCGTCAACGCCGAGTCGGGCGTGCTGCGCTACGCCGCCGTGCGCGACGAGGTGATCGCGGTCGTGCCGCAGCGCGAGCTGACGAAGCTGTGGGCGCGGCAGGAGGATTTCGACGAGGAATTGCGGCTCGGGCTCGAGGCGCCCTGGTGGCTGACCGGTCCGAAGGCGACGTCGCAGTGGGACGACGGCACCGTCCCGCCGTCGCGGCTGTGGCCCGAGCTGGGCACGTTCGAAGGCAAGCCGTTCCTGCCCGGCGTGAGCGACGACGCGGCCTACGCCAGCCGCGACACGCCGCCGTCTCCCGAGCGCACGTTCCCCTCGCGCGACGAGACGGCGTGGGCCGCGCTGATGCCGACGCGCCTCGCCGAGACGCAGCTCCTGAAGGGCCGCGTCGAGCACTTCGACCACGAGACGCGCGACGTCGAGGGCCGCTACCTGCCCGACCAGGTCGTATCGCGCGCCGCGGACGAGGACATGGTGCGCTGGAACGGCAAGGACGCGCCGTTCCTGCGCTCGAGCGCGCTCTCGATGTGGATCAAGCCGCGCAGCCTGTCGGCCGGTCGCTTCGTCGACGTCGGCGGCACGTCGCCGGACGTCGACCGCATGACGCTGTCGCTGGACGGCGACGACCTCGTGCTGCGCGTGCTCGACGGCTTCGGCGACCACCGCGACACGGCGTTCACCGAGCGCGGCGAGATGCGCTACTCGGTCTCGAAGTCGCCGGGATTGCCCGCGGACGTGTGGAGCCACGTCGAGATCGACGTGCGCGGCAACCGTCCGAGCCAGATGCACATGCTGGTGAACGGGCTCTCCCACGGCGTGCGGACGCCGGGCCTGACGCGCCTGACGTCGAGCCTGTCGCAGAGCGCGGGGGTCCTGGCGGTCGAGTCCACCGAGGGCTTCCCCGACCGCTGCGTGGTGCGCGTGGGCAACGAGCTGATCGAGGTCACGGTCTCCGGCGGCGCGATGAACGCCACGCGCGTGGAGACGGGACCGACGGCCGGCTTCGGCGGCCGCATGGCGCGCGAGGCCGCGGCGCAGCTGGGCGAGGACGCCGCCTCGCCGCCGGCGAACCTGGCGACGATCTCGACGGACCACGCGTCGGGCACGCCGGTCGAGCTGTACGGCTACAGCCTGCCGATCCGCTCCGACGTGCCGAGCGGCGAGGCCAAGCTGGCGCGCGACCTGGGCAAGTTCCGCGTCGCGCAGGTCATGGCCGTGACCGGCGGCGCGCAGCAGCAGGGCGATCCGATCAACGTCGGCCTGCTCGGCTTCGAGATCGGCAAGGGGATGGCCGGCACGAACAGCACCGTGAACGGCCTCGTGCTCGCCAGCGCGGACGACGGCTTCGTCACGGATCCGGCCACCCCGCCCGAGGAGTTCATGACCGCGTTCCACCCCGACGGCGGCTACGCAGCGATCGTCCAGATCGGGAACTGGACGTTCAACGGCGAGGAGCTGACGGACAACGCCGGCTCGCCGATGGGCGGCATCGAGGTCATCCGCTACTCGGGCTGGTCGGGCAACACGCTCTCGATCGCCGAGCGCGGGATCGGCAAGGCGCAGCTGCCGAACCTGGGCGAGGCCACGACCAACCAGGCCAAGCTGCTGAACGGATCGCGCTCGTTCATCGTGACGTGGAACCCGAACGTCACGACCGGGGACGGCAGCACGGCCGTCGCGACGCGCCTCGAGTGGCGCACGTTCGTCGTGCCGATCTCGTTCGCGGTCCCGGGCGCGAGCGACGTGCGCGGCTTCCTCGCGGCAAGAAGGGCGACTCGAAGTTCGCGCAGGTCAGGCACGTCTCGGACGCCGAGTTCACCGAGTGGGTGCGCTACGACTGGTTCGACACCGCGCGCGCGCAGCTCGTGCGCGACGATCCGGATGCGCTCGAGGCGGTGTACGCCGCGCTGACGCGCAGCCAGCCGTTCGACGCGCGCCCGGGCGGCGGCGGCGGTCCGGGTGGAGGCGGGGGCACAGGTGGAGGCGGGGGCGCCGCGCTGCTCGCGATCGCGACGCCCGAGCCCGCGGCCGCGGCGGCGCCCGAGCCCGCCGCCGCCGCTCCGGCGGCGCAGACCTACTCGCCGACCGTGTGGGATCCGCGCATCGGCGAGAACGAGAACGCGGCGGCGGACTTCCCGCTCTCGCGCTCCGTCGAGACCTGGTTCCAGTTCCGCGGCGTGTTCGGCACGTGGTCGCACTCGCACAAGGCCGGCACGCTGGTCCACCCGGTCTTCGAGGTCGACCGGCGCGACTTCTCGGGCGGCCGTCCGGGCCGTCTCGACGCCGTGTTCCTGGTCAGCGCCGACCCGACGCACCCGGGCTGGCCGCTCGTCGTGCACCGCGCGCACACGCCGGCGGCCGAGCACTCGACGCGCTCGTGGCGCCAGCCGCAGGACACCGCGCAGAAGCCGATCCCCGTCGTGCCGCGCGTCGAGTACGTCGCGTACGACCCCTACCTCCTGACGCGCACCTACGTCGCGTTCCAGGCGCGCAGCCCCGAGAACATGGTCGCCGGCGCGGCGGTCGCGAACTCGAGCGTGCCGGTCGTCGACACGCGCATCCTGGCGCGCATCGTGCTGTTCCCCTCGGGCGAGCGTCCGCGCGCCGTGTCGAGGGTCCAGATCGGCGGCAGCCCCGACGGCGCGGGCGGCGTCGTCCCGTCCGCGCTGGTCGACGAGGTCGCGTTCGGCGACGCGCAGTTCGGGCGCGCGACGCCCACGCTCGACCCCGAGGCGATGTGCGGCGCGAGCCTCATCCTCGACGCCGACATGGACGAGTCGGCCACGCAGATGACCGTGCGGCCGAAGGCCGTGCGCATCGCGCTCTCCGACATCGGCGCCGACCACGAGTACCTGCCCGACATCCCAGCGAACGGCGGACTGCTGCGCATCGGCGACGAGATCGTGGCGTACCGCTCGTACGACGCGCAGAGCGGGATCGTGCAGCTCGCCGGCGACGGGCGCGGCAAGCTCGGGACGAAGGGCGGCGCGCACGAGATCTACGACCCGGTGATGTTCCTCGAGCAGCGCGTCGCGACCGTGTTGACGGCCGGCGCGGGCGCGGGGGATTCCGCCCTGACCGTCGCCAGCGTCGACGGCTTCCCGCCCGCGGGCCTCGTCCTCGTCGGCGACGAGCTGATCCACTACACGCGCCTGCGCGGCACGAGCCTCGAGATGCCGCGCGCCTCCTCCACGCCGGGGGCGATGGACGGACGCGGCGAGGGCCTGTTCCGCGGCCGTTTCGGCACCGCGCCCGCCGGGCACGCCGCCGGCGACAGCGTGATCCTCTTCCCTGTGCGCTACCCCGACCTGTGGGCGCGCCGCTCCGACGCGCCCGAGGTCGCGTACTTCGGATTCCAGAACGACCAGCCGGCCGCCTTCTGGAACTCGGTGTACTTCAAGAAGACGGACACGGACTCGGCGCGCATCGGCGTGCTCCTGCGCGTCGATCCCGCGGCACCGTGGGACGCGGACCCCGACACCGATCCGCGCTTGCAGCTCCTGTGGCAGGGCGACGTCGAGGGCAAGGCCGTGCTCGTCGGGCACCAGGCCGACCGGCTCTCCGCGCGCGTGTTCGTCGAGTACCAGAGCGGCGCGTTCGACGTCGCGACGGGCGCGGGTCACGGTTGGCGCCAGTCGCCGCGCTTGGACCTCTTCAGCACGTTCTACATGGCGCCCAACGTCACCTTGCGGAGCGTGGAGCGATGAGCCGCGCGCGCCGGGGTCTCACGCTGGTCGAGCTCGTGCTGGCGATCGGCTTGCTGTCGCTGCTCATGCTGGCGGTGTTCCAGCTGTTCGACCGCTCGCTCTCCGTGTGGCGCCGCGGCGAGACGCGCCGCGCGCTGCTCGAGCAGGCTTCGACCGTGCTCGAGAGCATGGCGCTCGACCTGCGCGGGCTCGAGGCCGGCACGCAGGGCGACCTGGTCGTCGAGTGGGTGCGCTTCGACACCGACGGCGACAGCGTCATGGAGACCAAGTGGCCGCGGCTGCGCCTCGTGCGGCAGGCGTCGGCGGCCGAGATGGCGCGCGCCGCCGTGCGCGACGAGGAATCGGCCGACAAGGCCGCGGCCCGGGCCGAGAAGGCCGACGCCGCGCGCGAGGCCGTGCTCGTCCCGCCCGCGAGCCCCGGCCTGCTCGAGGTCGTGTGGATGGTCGCGCCCGCCTCGCTGACTCAGCCCGACGCGCGCAGCGAGGGCGTGATCTTCCGCGGCGAACGCCCGCTGACCGAGACCGCCACGAAGTCCTTCTTCGCCGGCGACTTCTTCGGCGCGAGCAACCGCCCGCCGGCCGGCGCGACCGAGGAGGTCACGGGCGGGCTCCTGTGGATGGGCATCCTGTGCGCGGGGCAGACGACGGTCCTGCACGACGGCTGGAAGCTCGGCTCCATGCTCGATTCCGCGGCCACGTCGTGGGACGCGCACGGGCTGAATCGGCCCGAGCGCGACGTCCATCCCTGGAACGAGCCGCATCCTGGATCGCCGAAGTCCGACGGCCGCGCGCTCCTGCCGCGGCGCGTGCGCGTCGAGCTCGAGTTCGAGCGCCCGGCGGACCGCATCCGCCGCACGCGGCTGGCGCAGGTCCTCGACAACCAGGAGAGCGTCATCCTCGTCGACGACGGACGCCGTCTGCCGACCGAGACGGGCGCCTACGTGCTGATCGACGCCGAGTGGATGCGCATCACGTCGATCGACGGCGGCCGCGCGACCGTGCAGCGGGCGCAGCGCGGCACGTCCGCGGCGTTGCACGCGTCGGGCGCGCTCGTGCACTGGGGCCTCGCGCTCGTGCGCGAGGTGCCGGTCGCGACGTACCGGGAGGACTGGGACCTGTGAAGCGCGCGCACGCACGATCCGGGTTCACGATCCTCGAGGTGCTCGTCGCCATGGCGATCCTGCTCTTCGGGATGACGACGATCCTCGGCCTGTTGACGTACGGCACGGCGTTGTCGCGCACGGCGCAGCTGCGCACCTCGGCCGCGTCGGCGGCGCAGGCGACGATCGCGGACCTCGAGGAGACGTTCTTCCCCGAGGTCGCGGGCGAGGCCGGCGAACCGCGCGAGATCGTCGACCGCGCCGTCCCCGGCGCCGACGGGCTGGTCTACTCCGCGAAGGGGCGGCCCAACCCGGATCGCCCGATCGAGTACCGCGTCGACGTCGCGATGACGTGGAGCTCGCAGGGCGTGAAGCGCGAGAAGCGCTTCACCACGCTGCTCTACCGCGAACTGCAGTTCGGCGAGCGGCTGCGGCGCCGCGCCTCGCCGGGCGCCGCGCCGACGCCGGCGAAGAACGAAGCACCCACGAAGCCTGCGGCCGAGACACCGGCCCCCGGAGCGAAACCCCGATGAAACGCACGATCCAGGCCCTGATCCTCGCCGCGAGCCTCTGCGGCGCGTTCGCGATCTCCGCCGCGGCGCAGGACGTCTCGGCCGAGACGCGCATGCTGCGCCTGCGCGACGGCTCGTTCCAATGGGGCGCGATCGCGGCGCACGACCCCGAGGGCCTCGTGTTCGTCCGGCTCGACACCGGCGGGCGTGCGCGACTCCCGTGGAGCTTCCTGCACCCCGAGGAGGAGCTCGAGCTCAAGACGCGCTTCGGCTACATCGACCTGACCGGCGAGGAGATCCTCGTCGAGGCCGAGCGCATCGTGACGACCGACGGGCTCGAGCTCGTCGGACGCATCGTCGGGTCCACGAACGACGCGATCGTGGTGAAGACGAACACGGGCACGATCCCCGTGCCGAAGAACCGCATCTCGGCCGCACCGACGCTCGTGCGCGTGAACGCGCTCGACGTGTGGACGCGTCCCGAGCTGTACGCGCAGCAGCAGGCGCTCGCCGACCTCACGACGGCGGTCGGCAACTACGAGCTGGCGCGATTCTGTGAGCGCATCCTCGACTACGCGCGCGCCGCCGAGCACTACAAGAAGGCCGCCGAGCTCGATCCCGCGCTGAAGAAGGACGAGATCCAGGCCGGGATCCTGCGCGCCACCGAGAAGGCCGCGCGCCAGGACCAGATCGACTGGCTGCGCGACGTCGACGACCTCGTCGGCCGCAAGAAGTTCGACGAGGCGCTGGCGCGCGCCGAGGCCTTCGCGACGAAGTTCGCCGACAGCCCGCTGATCCCCGACGCCAAGAAGAAGCTCGACCGCGCCAACAAGGCGCGCGAGCGGTTCGTGGGCGAGCGCGTGGCGCAGCTGTGGCCGCTCAAGGCCGCCAACATCGCGCGCGCGAAGTCCACCGAGTCGTCGTTCGAGGCGACGCTGGCCTACCTCGACGGCCAGATGCAGAAGGACGTGCTCGACGCGGTCGCGAAGGCCGCGCAGGCGATCACGAAGGACGCCTCGAGCGACGTCGTGCGCCGGCTGTGGAACGCGCGGCACAAGGAGCGCTGGCTGCGCGCGTCGTACGGCCTGGGCACGTGGCTCCTGGGCAAGGACGCGGCCTTGAAGGGCGAGCAGCCCGAGGCCGAGAAGCCGCCGGCGACCGCGGCCGAGAAGGAGCGCGCAGACCTGGAGAAGAAGCTGGCGCGCTTCCTCCAGAACCAGGAGATGGCGCGCAAGTCGAAGTCGACCGCCGACCAGAAGGACGAGCGCGAGACCGCCTGGAAGGAGCTGCCCGGCGTCGCGCGCGCGGGCTGGATCCTGGCCTACTACGCCGAGAACTCGGGCGACTTCGAGGTCATGGCCAAGCCGCTCTTCCGCGCGTGCCGCGAGTGCGGCGGGACCGGGACGCGCATCCTGACGATGGCCGGCGCGAACGTGGCGCGCTCGGAGATCGGCAAGCAGTCCAACGAGACGGTCATCGAGTGCCCGACCTGTCACGGTCTGGGAGTCGTGCGCCAGATCTCGTACCGTTGAGCACCGATCGCCGATGGGAACCGAGGTCCGCATGATGCTCCCGTGCCTGCTCGTCGCCGCGTGCGCGATGCGCAATCCCGCTCCTCCGACCACGCCGTCGCGCTGGGAACCGCCCGCGCCGGAACCGGCGGCGGCCGCTCCCGCCCCGGCCAAGGCGGGCCCCGCGGCGGAGCCGGCCGCGGCCGCCGAGCCCGTCGCCGCCGCACAGACGCCGCCGGCCGCGGCGCAGTCCGCGCCGGCCTCGACGAGCACGAGCGCGCCGCAGATCGGCACCGACGTCGTCGTCGCCACCGTCGCGGGCAAGCCGATCTACGCGTCCGAGCTCATGGCGCAGTGGCTCTACGCCGGCCGCTCCGAAGCGCGCGACCAGATCGACAACCTCGTCGTCGGCCGACTCGTCGTGGCCGAAGCCACGCGACTCGGCGTGCGCATCGACCCGGACCTGGCCGAGAAGTCGTACACGAAGGGGATCGAGGCGCTCGAGAAGCAGATCCAGTCGAGCCGCAAGAGCCTCGAGAAGATCACGCTCGACCGCTACGTCGACCAGTACCTCGGGCTCGACGCCAAGCGCTACCGCGAGCGCCTGCGCGACGACGCGCTGCGTTCGCTGCTCGGCGAGCGCGTCGTGCGCGGCTGGCTGCTGCAGAACGAGCACGCATTCCTGAGCGTGATCGTCGTGCGCAGTGAAGAGGACAAGAAGACCGTCGAGGCCGAGCTCGCGGTCGGGACCGCGTTCGAGGAGGTCGCCAAGAAGAACTCGAAGGACGCGTCCGCCTCGGTGGGGGGCCGCATCGCGCCGATCGTGCGCGGACCGACTCCCATCGCGAGCATCGCCTTCGCCACCGAACCCGGGAAGGTCGGCGGGCCGATCGCCGAGGGCGGCGACTACCTCTTCGTGCGCGTCGACAAGCGCGGCACGCCGCTCGAGGGCGGCTGGGACAAGCTCGGCCCCGCGGTCGAGGCCAGCATCGCCGAGCAGGGCGTGGACCAGCTCGAGCTCGAGCAGTGGCGCCGCGCGATGCGCGATCGCTTCGCGATCGACATGTCGCCCTTCCTCAAGCTGGCGTGCGAGGCTGCGCGCTGACCGGTAGTACGGAGCCAGGCACAACTCCGCCGTTCTCGGCCGAACGGCTGCGGCGGCCGTGGCGACCTCGAGGCCGCGAACGGCGGAGTTGTGCCTGGCTCCGTACTACCGCGGACGGTTCAGGTGCATCTCGCCGTCGGGGTTCAGCCCCGCGGATGGGCCCGCGGACGGGCTCGCGTCGATCGCGGGGCGCAGGTCGTGCGTGCCGTTGCGCGACGGCGACTCGCGCGAGGGGATCGGCGCGTCGTGCGCGCCGAACTGGCCTTCGGGCAGCACGAAGGCGAAGAAGCGGCCGCCGGCGCGCGCGAAGCACACGTGCGCCCGGATCGCGGGGCGGCCGGTGATCCACAGCTCGATGACCTCGGCCCGGCCGCTGAGCCGGTCGTTCTGTCCGGCCACGGCCTCGCGCAGGTCGCGCTTGAACGTCGGGCGCTGATCGCGGTGGAGCAGCGTGTCGGCCAGGTCGCGGCCGGAGAGCTGCGACCAGGGCTTGCCGATCAAGCGCTCGGCGGCCGGATTCGCCTCCTGGATGCGGCCGTCGCGGTCGAACACGAGGATCGCCTCGAGCGCGGCCGCGGAGACGCGCCGACGCTCGTCCTCGGCCGCGCGCGCCAGAGCTTCCGCCGAGCGCAGGCGTCCCGAGTCGCGCACGACGAGGAAGCGCAGCCCGTCGGTCGTGCGCGCCGAGAGCTCGATCTCGAGCGGCGCCTCGACGCCGTCGCGGCGGCGGCCGATCATCTCGCGCGCCAAGGCCGGCGAGGCGTCGCGCATCTCGAGCTCGGCCAGCACCATCTGCACGTTCGATCCCACGACCTCGTGCCCGGGGTACCCGAAGATGCGCTCCGCGGCGTGGTTCCAGTCGACGATCACGCCCTGTTCGTCGAGGACCAGGATGCCCTCGCCGCACGTCGCCTGGAGGCTCTCGGCGCGCTCTTGGGCCGCGCGCTCGACGCCGATGGCCTCGACGACGCGCCGGTGCAGCGGCTCGATGACGGCGATGCCCAGGTAGCCCAGGGCCAGGAGCCCGGCCCCGGTGAGCAGGGCGACGGCGGCGCCCATCTCCGCGTTGCGGGCCGCGAAGGCCGCACCGAGGAGGACGAATGCCAGGAGGCCGATAGCCGCCCAGCCACGCCAACGCCCTGCCGGGACGCCGCGCACGCTCTGCCGATCGTCGCGCATGGGTGGTCACGCCCCTGCCAGGCGAGACCGACCTGCGAAGGATACGACCGAAACGGGCCGCGCGCCAATCTGCGCGGGAATCAGGATTGACCGACCCCGCGCGGGGGTGCAAGCTCGGCCGGATGACGCAGCCGATCGAGGGGGAAGGCGCCTCCGCCCTGGAGGCCACGCTGTCCACGTCCGAGCCCGAGGCGCTCGCCCGGGATTCCGCGGGCCCGGCCGACGCGGCGCCGGAGACCGTGTCGGCGGCCGAGGCCGAGGCACCCGCTGCCCCGTCGGAGTCCCCCGAACCCGCCGCGGCCGAGCTCGCCGCGGACGGCGTGGGGGCCGGCGACGCGCTGACCGACGTCGAGCTCGCGAGCGCCGTGTCCGCGCTGGTCTACGCCAGCCCCGAACCGATCTCCGAGCGCCGGCTGCAGTCGCTCCTCGAGGGACCGCGCCTCGAGCGGATCCGCGCGGCGCTCGAAACGCTGCGCGAGCGGCTGCTGAACAGCGGGCTGCCGTACGAGCTGCGCACCCTGGCCGGCGGCTACCAGATCCTCACGACGCCCGACGTCGGCGAGATCGTCCAGCGCCTGGCGAAGGTGCGCAAGACCGAGCGGATCTCGGGCGCCGCGCTCGAGACGCTGGCCGTCGTCGCCTACCGCCAGCCGGTGAGCAAGGCCGAGGTCGAGGCCATCCGCGGCGTGCAGGCCGGACCGATCCTGCGGACGCTGATCGAGCGCGGCCTCGTGCGCGTCTCGGGCCGCTCCGACGACCCGGGCCACCCGCTGCAGTACGGCACGACGAAGGAGTTCCTCGACCGCTTCGGCCTGGGGAGCCTGGCCGACCTGCCGCGCGACGGCGAGCTGGCCAAGGACTAGTCGGCGACCGCGCGTCCAGAGCCCCTCGAGAAGGCCCGGCCTGCCGCCGGAGTGCGCCGCGCCTTGCGCCGCACGAAACGAAGCCCCTACACTGCCGCGCTTCGAAACCGCCGGTGCCCACCCGCGGCCCCCCCGCGAGACCCAAGAATCCGATGTCGAACGCAGACGAGAAACAGCCCGCCGGCGAAGTGCACCTCGATCCCAAGGCGCAGGCCGAGCACCAGGACGACGTGATCATCGCGCCGCGCGGCACGAAGCGCGGGCGGTTCCTGATGACGTTCCTGCTCGTGATCCTCGTGCTGACGACGTTCAGCGTCAGCGATCAGGTGCTGAACGTCTTCGGCGTCGGCTCTGGGGGCGGCTCCTACATCAGCTGGAAGGCCGCGGACGGCTCCGCGCGCAAGCTGTCGCAGACCGAGTTCCTGATGGAGAAGCGCAAGCTCGCGCCCATCGCCATGTTCGTGTTCCCCGGCGTGCAGGAACGCGAGGTGACGGACGAGCAGGTCGCCACGTTCCTCGTGCTCGAGCAGGCGGCCGACGACGCCGGCATCCAGGCGACGGACAAGGACGTCACGAAGTTCGTCCAGGACAACTTCCAGAGCAAGGAGCAGTACCTGTCCTACCCGCGCCGCTACGGGCTCACGGGCAAGGAGTTCGAGGACGCCGTGCGGCGGATGATCCGCTACCGGCGCTTCCAGGGACTCGTCACCGCGCCGGCCGGCATCCCCGATCCCAACGCGGTCGAGAAGCGCTGGAAGGCGCAGCACCAGGAGTACGCGGTCGACTACGTGATCCTGCCGGTCGCAAACCTCGAGACCGAGGCGCGCGCGCTCGCGCCGGACGCCGCGGGCATGCGCGCCTGGTACGAGGCGCTGCCGGAGAACGAGAAGAACGCCTACCGCACGAAGGAACAGGCCGCGGCCGAGCTGGCCGCGTTCCCGCTCGAAGGCGAGTTCGACGCGACGGCCTTGTTCGCCAAGTACCCGCGCCCGGCCGACGAGAACGCCGAGCAGGCCGCGAAGGACTTCCACGCCGGCTTCAGCTACGTGCTGTACCGCCGCGAGAAGCCCGAGGCCGGCAAGGACTTCCGCAAGGACTTCGAGGAAGCGAAGGAGCAGGCCATGCGCCACGCTCCGATCTACAACTCGATGCTCGACTGGCAGAAGAGCATGGCCGAGCGCGCCGCCAAGGGCGAGACGGTCGACTTCGCGGCGGAAGCCACGCAGCTCGGCCTCACGTACCGCAACCAGATCGACCCGCTCACGCAGGAGGCCTGGATCGCGCTGACCGTTCCGTGGATCGGGCAGTACACGCTGCAGCGCGTGTTCACGTCGGACCAGACGACGGGCTTCTTCCCGTCGATCGTGGTGGACGCCAAGGGCTTCGTGATGGGCCGCGTGACGACGCGCGTGCCGCCGAAGCTCCCCGACTACTCCGAGGTCGCCGACGCGGCGCTGGCCGGCTGGGCCCGCGAGCGCGCCAAGACGTTGGCGACCGAGAAGCTCGAGAAGGTGCGCGATGCCCTGGGCACGCGGCCCGATCCGAACGACACGACGGCGGCGCCGTTCAAGCCCGAGGTCGACCGCGACACGTTCCTGAAGGCCGTCGCCGACGCCGGGTTCACCGCGCAACGGCGCGAGTGGGCCGAGATCAACACGCCGCCGGCGCCCGAGGGCGACTCGCCGGCGCAGATCTACTTCCGCCAGAACGCGGCGCTCTTCACGAACAAGATCGGGAGCGTTCCGAAGGCCGAACTCGACCGCAGCGGGGCGAACGCGTTCCTCTCGCGCGTCGACGGCGTCCGCGACCCGGATCCGTCGAAGATGACGCCCAAGGACCTGCAGATGATCGGCGCGCAGATGGCGAACCAGGACCGCACGACGTTCCTGCAGACGGCGATCCTGTCGCGCGAGGCGCTGGTCGCGAAGTACGGCCTCGACATGGAGCCGTGGCGCGAGAAGCAGGCGCCGGCGAAGCCGTGACGGGACGCGGCGGATCCAGCCGCGACGTGAAGCATGAAGCCAGGCCCTGCGGGACCTGGCTTCGTGCATTTCGCTCACGCTGCGTCCTGCGGATGCCGTCGATCGAGTGCGAGCGATCGGGCCGCCGCCGTCACTCGCGCGCGTAGGCCCGCCGCGCCTTCACGGTCGCGAACTCGTCGAGCTCGGGCGAGTACGCCGTCAACATCCCGCCGTACACGCAGCCCGTGTCGAGCCCGAGCGCCACGAGCTGGCCGCCGCGTCGCCACGCGCGCGGCAGCGGGCTCGGCGTGTGGCCGAACAGGACGAGCTCGGGCCCCGAGTAGTCCTCGTACCACCACGGACGTCCCGGTCCGTCGAGACGGCGCAGCGACGTGAGCGCGCCGATCGACTCGCGCTCGAGCGCGACGCCTGGCGTGCGCCCCGCGTGCACGACCACGAAATCGCGGCCGTCCTGCGTGCGCGGGGATCCTTCGAGATCGCGGCCGCGCAGCGCGAAGCCCGAGTGCTCGGCCAGGTAGCGCAAGACGTCCGCGCGCCGCTCCGCGGGCACGCAGCACGGCTGTCGCCCGTCGCCCGCGAGGTCCTCGTCGTCGAGGTCGGGCAGTCGCGCCGGCAAGTGCGGCTTGTCCGTCCCGTCGAGCAGTCTCGGCGCGAGCCCCGCGCGGCGCAGCACGACGTGCTCGTGGTTCCCGAGCACGAAGCGCGTGCGGTGCTCGCGCAGCACGTCGCACACGCCGGCCGGATCGGGGCCGCGGTGCACGAGGTCGCCGACGCTGACGAGCTGGTCGCCCGGGCCGAGGCGCAGCGCGGCCACGAGCTCGCGCAGCTCGTCCGCGCAGCCGTGCACGTCGCCGACGATCCAGGTGACCATGGTTCCGCCGTGCTCATCGGCGCGATCCGCGGATGGGGCGAGCGGAACGGCGCCGGTTCCCGCCCGTGGGACCGCGCGCCGATCGACGCGCGGGCGCTCAAGGGTTGGGAAGCCGTTTCCGATCCGGGTTGGAGCCGGGGGCAGCACCGGCGACCCCCATGGACCTCCATCGGCAGCACGTCCCCGTTCCCGCCGGCCGCGCAGCGGATTCGCACCGCGCAGCGCACACGTACCGCGCAGCGGACACGCACCGCGCAGGCCGAGCCACGCTCCGCGGGGCCTGCTCCGCAGCGTCCCGCGGCGTGCGGCTCGCACGCGCGGCGACGCGGTCCGTCGGCGCGGCGGCCGCCAGCGTCCTCCTCGCCGCCTGCGCCGCGCAAGGCGAGCTGCCCGTCGCGAGCGCGCGCACCTCGACGCTCTCGACCGACCTCGCCACGTCGATCGTCACGCTCGGCCCGGGCGACCTCGTGCGCGTCAGCGTGTTCGGGCACCCCGAGCTCTCCACGCCGGTCGTGTCGACGCCGAGCGGCACGCGCGTCGATCCCGAAGGCAACCTCAGCCTGCCGCTCGTCGGCGCCGTGCCCGTGCGCGGCCTCACCGTGACCCAGGCGCGCGACGCGGTCGGCGTCGCGTTGGCGCGCTACGTCAAGGAGCCGCGCGTCGACCTCTCGGTCGTCGAGTTCACGGCGCGCCGCTTCTACCTCTACGGCGAGGTCGTGGCACCCGGCAGTTACGTGCTCGACCGGCCGCTCGACCTCCTGCAGGCGCTCAGCTACGGCAAGGGCTTCACGCCCGCCGCGCGTCGCGAGGAAGTGGTGCTCTTGCGCGGCCGCCCGGGCAACGTCGAGGTCCACGTGTTCGACGGCGAGACGCCCACGGAGGCCGCGTTCGTCGCCGTGCAGCCCGACGACTTCGTCTTCGTGCGCCGCAGCGGCGCCGGGCGGTTCAGCCACGAGGCGCTGCCGATCCTCCAGGGCATCGGGTCCACGCTGGGCTCCATCGCGACGATCCTCCTGATCGAGGACCAGCTTTCCGAATGATCGCGCAGCGCGAACGCGAGGCGGTGCGCGAGGACTCGTCCTCGTCGCGCAAGATCCTCACGGTCCACGACCTGATCCGCCTCGCCACGCGGCGTTGGCGCGTCGTCTCGGCGTTCGCGCTGGTCGGTTGCGCCGTCGCGTTCGCCATCCTCGCGGTGCGCGCGCCGGTCTACCGCGCCGCGGCGTCGCTGCAGATCGAGAACGACCGCGCGTCGAGCGGCATCCTGGGCGACCTGGCCGCGCTGGCGCGGCCGCCGGTCGCGAGCTCGGAGATCGAGGTGCTCACGTCGCGCACGATCGCCGAGGCCGCGATCGCGGCGCCGGACGGTCCGCGCCTCGCGACCCCCGAGGATCCGTCCGCGGTGCGCGCGCTGGGCCTCGAGACGGTCGTCGACGACGAGGGCCGCGACACGCTGGCGCGGCTCGAGCCGGGCGCGCGCCGTCCGCCGGCGCCGGGACCGGGCTCGCCGCGGCTCTTCGCGAGCACGCGCGCGATCGACGAGGGCGCGCCCGAGGACCTGCGCGTCGTGTTCACGGCCGCGGACCGCGTGCGCCTGTCCGTGGCCGGCATCGAGGCTCTCGTGCCGTCGAATCCGTCCGCGGCGGAGTTCGAATTCGCGCCCGGCCGCGCGCTCGAGTACGCCGGGCTCTCGATCGTGCTCGAACCGCGCGGCGACGTGACCGGCCGCTCGTACCGCCTGCGCCGCTTCGAGCGCGACGAGGCGCTCCAGCGCGTGCGCAAGGCGACGCGCGCCGTCGAGACGATGCGCAACAGCGGCGTGGTCGAGGTCACGGTCGACGACTCGGATCCCGAGCGCGCCGCCGACACGGTCAACGCGCTGTGCAACGCCTACCTCGCGCGCAGCACGCAGCGCGGCGAGCGGCGCGCGTCGCAGACGCTCACGTTCATCCAGGGCCAGCTCGCCGAGCAGATGAAGGGCCTGGCCGAGGCCGAGAAGCAGGTCGTCGAGCTCCAGCGCGCCGCGCCGCGCGCCATCGAGGTCTCGAAGTCGGCCGAGGCGCTGATCGAGCGGCTCAAGGACGTCGAGGTCGAGCGCATGGAGCTCGCGCTGTCCTTGTCGAGCCTGCGCGAGGCCGGGGCGCTGCTCGACGCCGGCGACTTGAACGGACTCGCGCGATTGGGCAAGGAGCTCGCCGATCCGGTCGCGCTGGCCTACGTCGAACAGGTCGCCGCGCTGCAGGGCGAGTCGTCGTTGCAGGGCCGCAACGACGGCGGCGCGTGGCGCTCGTTGGTGCAGGCGAAACAGGCCGAGCTGAAGCTCGGCGCGGAATCCGTCGCGATCGCCAGCGCGGCGTTGCGCGAGGCGCTGGCGCAGCTCGAAGCCGGGGACGAGGAGGCCTGCGCGCGCATCGCCGCCGTCGACGCGCAGGGCCGCGGCGAGGACCCGCTGACGACGGCCTACGCGCAGCAGCTCGCGGCGCAGACCGCGTCGCTGGGCGAGCTGAAGAAGCAGTACACGGACGAACACCCCGACGTGATCGCGGCCGAGCGCACGTGCGCCGACCTGCGCGCGCGCATCCACGCGATCGGGCGCACGAAGCTCGCCGGGCTCGAGGCGCAGGGCGCGGAGTACGCGCACCTCCTGGCCGGCTACGACCAGCGTCTCGAAGCGGCTCCGGGCGAGGAACGTACGCGCATCGCGGCCGCCGTCGCGGAGATCCAGGGCCGCCTGCGCACGCACATCGCCGCGCGCGCGAGCGCCGTCGCCGCCCGCGGAGAGGACCTGGCGCGCGCGTCGCGCGACCTGGAGCGCGACCTGGGCGAGCTGCCCGAGGACGTGCGCGCGCTGGCCGAGCCGCGCCGCCGGCTCGAGGCGCACTCCGAGATCGTGAAGCTCCTCATGGGCCGCCAGAAGGAGGCCGAGATCGCGCGCGCATCCACGGTGGCCGCCGCCGACTTCATCGACGTGGCGGTCCCGCCGCGGAAGCCGATCGGTCCGTCGATCCCGGTCCACCTGATCGCGGGCCTCCTGCTCGGGATCGTGTTCGGGATCCTGGCCGCGTGGATCTCCGAGACGTCCGATTCCGGGATCGTCACCTCGGCCGAGCTCGAGGAGGCCGTGAACCTGCCGGTCCTCGGCGCCGTCCCCGACTTCAAGAACGGCCGCCTGCGCTTCGAGGGCGCGACCGACACGTTCCTCGCGATGCGCGACGACCCCGAGGGGCCGATCGCGGAGGCGTACCGCTCGCTGCGCGCGAACCTGAAGTTCGTGCTGGCCACGGATCCGCGCATCAAGGTCCTGGCGTTCACGTCGTGCTCGCAGGGCGAGGGCAAGTCCGTCACGAACATCGACGTCGCGCTGGCCTTCGCGTTGGGCGGCAAGCGCGTGCTGATCGTCGACGCGGACATGCGCCGGCCGACGGTCGCGCGGTACCTGGGCCTGGCCGTCACGCCGGGTCTGTCGGAGGTGCTGTCGGGCGGCGCGAGCTGGCGCGAGTGCGTGCAGGAATCGCACGTGCCGCAGCTGTCGGTCATCGCGGCGGGACGTCAGCCGCGCTCGCCGGGCGACCTGCTCGCGGGCGAGTCCTGCGAGCGCCTGATCGCGGAGCTGCGCGAAGCCTACGACCTCGTCGTCTTCGACGTGCCGCCGGCGCTGGCCGTCGCCGACACGGAATCGTTCGTCGCGCGTCTCGACGCCGTCGTGCTGCTGGCGCGCAGCCGGCGCCTGACGCGCACCGTCCTCGCGCGCGCGGCCGGGAGGCTGCGCGGCGCCGGCGCCCACCTGATCGGCTGCGTGCTCAACGCGGACCGCCCGAATCGCACGGAGAGCAAGTATGGCTACGGATACGGGTATGGATACGGCGCGCCTGTCGCAGACGGCGGGCGCAAGCAGCGCGGCGAGCGGCGCGAGACCGTCGGATCTGCTGGGCCGGACGGAAGCGGCTAGCGTCTGCGTCGTCGGCCTGGGCTACATCGGGCTGCCGACCGCGTCGCTGCTCGCGAGCCGCGGCTTCCAGGTCGCCGGCGTCGACGTCAGCGCGGACGTCGTCGCGACGATCAACCAGGGCCGGATCCACATCGTCGAGCCCGATCTCGAGGGCCTGGTGCAGCACGCCGTGCGCAACGGACGCCTCGTCGCGCACACGACGCCGCAGCCGGCCGACGTGTTCGTGATCGCCGTGCCGACGCCGATCCGCGCCGACAAGAAGCCGGATCTCTCGATGGTCGAGGCCGCCGCGCGCTCGATCTGCGCCGTGGTCAAGCGGGGCGACCTCGTGATCCTCGAATCGACGAGCCCCGTCGGCACGACCGAGGAGATCGTGGCGCGCGTCCTGCGCGAAGCCGGTCATGCGCCGGGCGAGGACGTGCACGTCGCGTACTGTCCCGAGCGCGTGCTGCCCGGCCGCATCCTGACCGAGCTGGTCGAGAACGACCGCGTGGTGGGGGGGATCAACCTGGCGTCGACCGAGCGCGCCGTCGCGTTCTACCAGGCGTTCGTGCGCGGCGAGGTCGTCGGCACCGACGCGCGCACGGCCGAGATGGTGAAGCTGACCGAGAACAGCTTCCGCGACGTGAACATCGCGTTCGCCAACGAGCTGTCGCTGATCTGCGCCAAGGAAGGCGTCAGCGTGTGGGAGCTGATCCGCCTCGCGAACCGCCACCCGCGCGTGAAGATCCTGAACCCGGGCCCCGGCGTCGGCGGACACTGCATCGCCGTCGATCCGTGGTTCCTCGTCGATCGCGCACCCGAGCTGGCGCGCCTGATCCGCACGGCGCGCGAGGTGAACGACCACAAGCCGCACTGGGTCGTGCAGCGCGTCGAGCAGTGCGCCGCGAAGCTGCGCGATCCGGTCGTCGCGTGCCTGGGCCTGTCGTTCAAGGCCGACGTGGACGACCTGCGCGAGTCGCCGGCCGTCGAGATCGTGCGGACGCTGTCCCAACGGCGCGTGGGGAAGCTGCTCGTCGTCGAGCCGCACGTCCGCGCGCATCCCGAGTTCGACATCGTGCCGCTCGAGACCGCGCTGGCGCAGGCCGACATCGTGCTGGTCCTCGTGGACCACAAGCGCTTCCGGCGCGTACCGCGCGAGGCGCTGCAGGAGAAGATCCTGATCGACACCCGCGGGATCTACCTGTGACCGCCGCCCGCGTTCTCACGGTCGTCGGCACGCGGCCCGAAGCCATCAAGATGGCCCCGTTGGCGCGCGCGCTGGCGAGCTCGGCGCGCTTCGATGCGCGCGTCGTCGCGACGGGACAGCACCGCGACCTCGTTCGGCCCGTGTTCGACCTGTTCGGTGTCGCGATCGACCACGACCTCGGCCTCGGGGCGCCGGGACAGGACCTGGCCGACGTCACGGCGCGCGTGCTGCTCGGCGTGCGCGGCGTCCTGCGCGCGGAGGAGCCCGACCTCGTGCTGGTGCACGGCGATACGACCACGTGCTTCGCCGCGGCGCTGGCCGCGTTCTACGAGCGCATCCCGGTCGCGCACGTCGAGGCCGGCCTGCGCTCGCACGACCGCCAGAGCCCGTTCCCCGAGGAGGCGAACCGCTTGTGCGTCGACGCGCTGGCAGGACTGCACTTCGCGCCGACGCGCGGCGCGCGTGAGAACCTCGTGCGCGAGGGGATCGATCCGGCCGGCATCCACGTGACGGGCAACACGGGCATCGACGCGCTGTGCTGGATGCGCGCGCGCAACGCCGAGCGCCCGGCCGAGTACTACGGCTACGCGTTCGGACCGCTCTTGACGCCGCTGCTCGCCAATTGGCCGGGGCCGACCGTGCTGGTCACCGCGCACCGCCGCGAGAGCTTCGGACCCGGCCTGCGCGATCTGTGCCGCGCGATCGCCGCCAGCGCGCGCGCGCACAAGGACTGGCTCTTCGTGTGGCCCGTGCACCCGAACCCGGCCGTGCGCGAGGTCGTGCACGCGGCGCTGCGCGACGTCGCGAACGTCGTGCTGGCCGAGCCGCTCGACTACGAGCCGTTCACGTGGCTGATGGAGCACGCCACGGCGATCCTGACCGATTCGGGCGGCATCCAGGAGGAAGGGCCGTCGCTGGGCAAGCCGGTGCTCGTCGCGCGCGACGTCACCGAGCGGCCCGAGGCGATCGAGGCCGGCACCGTGCGGCTCGTGGGCACCGATCCCGGGCGCGTCCGCCGCGCGCTCGAGGACGTCGTGCCCGACGGTCCGGTGCGCGAGGCGATGGCGCGCGCGATCAACCCGTACGGCGACGGCCGCGCCTGCGAGCGCATCGTCGGCGTGCTGGGCACCTGGCTCGCGAGCCCCGAGCGCCCGCCGCGCCGCGCGCGAAACCGGGCCGCGCAGGTCGCGCCATGATGCAGGCCCTGCGCTTCGTGCGCTGCGTGCGCCACCACCGCGCGGGCCAGCTCGCGCGGCGCGCGCACAAGATCGCACGCCGCGCGCTGGCCGAGACGTTCGGCCCGCACGCGCTGTTCGGCCAGCGGGAGCAGCGCGCCGCGCCGCTGCGCTGCGCGACGCCGCCGCTGCCGGTCTTCCGGCCGCGCGCGCACATGCTGGCGAGCGACGGCGACGACCTCGTGCTCGACCTGATGCAGCACCGCGTGCCGCTCGCGACGCCGTTCGACTGGAGCCTCGCCGCCATCCCGGACCGGCCGCTCCTGGCCCTGTTCCACCTGCACGCGATGGAGTGGATCGAGGGCCTCGACGACGCCGCGTTCCAGGGCGTCGTGCGCGACTGGATCGCGCAGGTCGACGCCGCGGGCGCGCGCGAGCTGCGCAGCGCCTGGCATCCGTTCGTGATCTCGCTGCGCGCGGTCGTGTGGATGCAGCAGTCCGCCCGGCGCCGCCGCCGGCTGCCGGACGACTTCCTGTCGGCGCTCGACCGCTCCGTCGCGGCCCAGATCCGCGCGCTCGAGGCCGATCTCGAGCTCGACCTCGGCGGCAACCACCTGCTCAAGAACGCGAAGGCGCTCCTGTGGGCCGGCGCGACCTTCGACGGTCCCGAAGCCGAGCGCTGGACGCGCCGCGCCGTCGGGATCCTGGCCAACGAGCTGGGCGAGCAGATGCTCGGCGACGGCATGCACTTCGAGCGCAGTCCCGCGTACCACGCGCAGGTCGTGGCCGACCTGCTCGAGTGCCGCGCCGTGCTCGCGCCTTCGCCGTTGCGCGCACGCCTCGACGAGTACCTGCGACGCGGCGCCCAGGTGGTCGCGGACCTCGCGCACCCCGACGGCGCGCCGAGCCTGTTCAACGACGGCGGCCTGCACATGGCCTACGCGCCGCGCGAGATCCTCGACGTCGCCGAGCGCGCGCTGGGGACGAAGTTCACGCCACGGCCCGTCTTCGCGCTCGACGAGGCCGGCTACTACGGCGCGCGCCGCGGCAAGGACTACGTGCTGTTCGACTGCGGCGCGATCGGCCCCGACCACCTGCCGGCACACGGTCACGCGGACGCTCTGGCGTTCGAGTGGACGGTGGCGGGGGAACGGCTCGTCGTCGACGCCGGCGTCTACGAATACCGGCCGGGCGACATGCGCGACCTGGCGCGCTCGACGAAGAGCCACAACACGGTGACGCTCGACGACCACGACAGCATCGAGTTCTGGTCGAGCTTCCGCGTGGGCCGCCGCTGTCGCGTGAAGCGGACGGAGCTGCGCGTGCTCCCCGACGGATTCGTGCTCGAGGGGACGCACGACGGCTTCGCGCACCTCGCCGGCGCGCCGATCCACCGCCGACGGATCCACGCGCGGCCGGACGACGTGCGCATCGAGGACCGGATCGAAGGCGGCTCAGGCCAGATCGCGCGCTCGCGGCTGCTCCTGCACCCCGACTGCCGCGTGTCGACGGAGCGCGACGGCTCGCTCACGATCCGCCGCGGCCGCGCGCGTGCGCGCGTGGTCACGGAGGCCCCGATCGAGGTCGTCGACGCCTGGTGGTTCCCCGACTTCGGGATCCGCCTGCGCACGCTGCAGCTCGTGGTCACCTACGGAGTTGCGCCGTGCACGGGCGGGATCTGGTTGCGAAGCCTGCACGGTTGATGAACGAGCCAGGCTCGTTCATGCAGTCTGCGCGGGTCATGGTCGTGCTCGTCGGAAGAATGGACCTGCTGGACGAACTCGGAGCGAGGGAGGGCATACTGGGTCGAGTCGAGTCGGGCCTTGCCCGGGGATCGAGAACCGAGTGGGATGGGCGCGGAGGTCGCGAATGGGCCCTGAAGTGGAGCAACTCTTCTGTTCCATCGACCCGGTGACCGCGGAGCTGATCCGCGACGTGCTGCAGGTGCGTGGCATGCCGTGCGCGGTCGTCGCGAGGGGGTTCGACGGCGTGACGATCGGACACACAGCGCGCGACAACGCCGTGCTCGTGCCTCGGGGAAGCGGCGCGGTGTCGCGGGAGCTCCTCGTCGAGGCCTGGGGTGAGGACGCAGTCGCGCGCCTCGAATCGTCGCCGCGTCCCACCTAGCCCGGCCTGTCGAGCTCGATGCCTCCAGCCCAGTTCAGCAGGGAGCGCCGGCGTCCGTGTGGACCTTCACGCGCAACGGCAACGGGGCGAGCTCCGTGCAGGCCTGACGCGCGGATCGATCGGCACCTCCGCGCAGCCACGCGGCCAGCGTCGCGAGTCCCCACAAGAGCGTCGAGTTGTCGCGCTGGCCGGCGCGGAAGCTCGCGAGTTCTCCGCGCACCCACTGCGGCGACAGGACGTGCCCGAGCTGCGAGCTCGGTCCCGTGAGGATCGACTCGAGCTCGGTCGCGTGCTTCACCAGCCAGCCGCGCACCGGTGGATTGAACGGCTTCTTCGCGCGACCCACGACGCCCGGCGCGAGCGCGTCGCCCAGCGCGTCGACGAGCACCGGCTTCACGCGGCCGTGGCGGACCTTGATCCCGGCCGGCAGCGACAGCGCCAGCTCGACGAGCGGCGGCGCGAGGAACGGACAGCGCAGCTCGAGCGGGTGCGCCATCCCGGTTCGGTCTGCGCTCTGCATCAGGTTGAACGGCACGAACGAGCGCAGGTCGACCAGCGCGGCGGCGCGCAGCGGATCGGCGGCGTTGCGCTCGAACAGCTCGAGCATGTCGGCGTGCAGGCCGCTGCGCGCGCGCGGGCCGAGCGCGCGTTCGAGCCCCGCGTCGTCGACGTAGCCGGTCCAGTCGAGGAACGCCTCGCCCAGCGGGCGGCCCAGGCCGCGCAGGAACGAGCGCGCGCGGCGGATGCCGGTCGCGCGGGCGCCGCGCTCGGGCACGAGCTCGGCGATCGCGGCGGGCAGGTCGCGCAGGGGCGCCGGCAGCCGCGCCAGGCGGCGGTGCAGGAGCAGCGCGCGGTGGCGCGGGTAGCCGGCGAGCAGCTCGTCGCCGCCGTCGCCGACCAGGCACACGCGGCCCAGGCGCGCGCCTGCGCGAGGCGGTCGGACACGAGGGCGGTCGAGTTCCCGAACGGCACGCCGAACAGGTCGAGCACGCGCTCGGCTGCGCTGCCCAGGTCGCCGTCCTCGCCGAACTCGAGCGCGTGGTGGGGCACGCCGTGGAAGCGCGCGGCGGCGGACGCGTCGACGCTCTCGTCGCGCGAGCGCGCTTCGCTCGAGCCGCTCCAGCGCGCGGTGAACGTCTCGAGCCGCGCGCCGGGCGCGACGGAGCGCGCGGCGGCCAGGATGGAGTTCGAGTCGAGGCCGCCGGAGAGGAAGAGCCCGACCGGCACGTCGCTGCGCAGGCGCAGGCGGACCGAGTCCTCGAACGCGGCGCGGAATGCCGTGGCGCGTCGCGCGCGTCGCCCGCAGTAGTCGCCGACGCGCGCCTCGAGGTCGCTGCGTGCGCTGCGGCCGGTCGGCCGGCGCGTCGAGCGCGATCTCGAGCCGGTGGCCGGGCGCCAGCTCGCGGATGCCGCGGTACAGCGTGCGCGGCGCGGCCGTGTAGAGGAAGCGCAGCCAATCGGCCAGCGCGTCCTCGTCGAGCGCCTGGTCGACGCCGGGCACGGCGAGGAGCGGCTGGATCTCGGACGCGAAGGCGAAGCGCGGCGCGTCCGTGCCGACGGGCAGAGCGTAGTAGAGCGGCTTCTCGCCGATCGGATCGCGCGCCAGGAGCGTGCTGCGCGCGGTCCAGGCAGCGCGAGCGCGTACCCGTACCCTCGAAGATCGGCCGATGCCGCTGTCGTCCAGCCGCCATCAGCCTGGTAGCGCCGGACCTCGATGGCCCGGACGTCGTGCGCAGCACGACTCCGTCCGCGGCGAGGCGCGCACGCAGCTCGACGTAGTTGTAGATCTCGCCGTTGAACGTGAGCGCGTAGCGCCCGCAGGCCAGGCGCGGACAGCTGATCGAGCATGGTCGAGGTCGAGGATCATGGCGCAATGCGCCAGGCGCGCAGTCCACCTTCGCCAGCGAGTTCGCCGTCCGGATCCCGGTGCGCGGTGAAGCCGAGCAGCGCCGCGCAGCATGCCGATCTGTTGATGCGTTGCTGTACCGTCAGCCGTCTGCATGCTCGCGCGGCCTCCGCTCCGTCGGCCGGGGACACGGAACGCAGCGGCGTGCCGCGGGCGACGCTCTCGAGGATCGCCAGCATCCGGAGCGCCAGCGCGTCGCGGTCGTACTGCGGCGCGGCTCCGGCCGCGTTCGCGGCGTATCGCGCGCGCTGCGCCGGATCGTCGGCGAGCGCGCGGATCGCCAGCGCGTGCGCGACCGGGTCCTGGGCCGCGACGCACGGGCCCGCGCCGGCGCGGCGCACGATGGCCGACGCCTCGCCGTCCGGTCCGGCGTACAGGACGGGCACGCCCACGCCGAAGGCCTCGAAGATCTTGCTCGGGATGACGGTCTCGAAGACGGGCGTGTTACGCAGGTGCACGAGCGCGACGTCGCACATCGACCACAGGGCCGGCATCGCGTCCTTCGGGTAGGAGGGCGCGAACACGACGTTCGGCAGCCCGCGCTGGCGGGCCTCGGCGACGAGGCCCGCGCGCGCCGCGCCGTCGCCGGCGAAGAGGAATCGGATGCGGTCGTCCCCGCGCGCGAACTCGGCCGCGTCGAGGACGTTGTCGAGCGCGTGCGCCATCCCGTGCGTGCCGAGGTAGCCCACCACGAAGCGGCCGCCGAGGCCCAGGGTCCGCGCGAGGTCCTCGTCGCGCTTCCGCGGGGCGTAGCTGGACAGGTCGACGCCGTTCGTCACGACGTGGACCTTCCGCTCGTCGATGCCGCGCGCGGCGAGATCGCGCCGGAACGCGTCGCTGACCGCGACGACGGCGGATGCGCGGCGGTAGAGGAAGAGCTCCAGCTTCTCGAGGCTCGCGAGCGCCGGTCCGGGCTTCAGCGCGCCCACCGCCGCGATCGAGGCCGGCCACAGGTCGCGCAGCTCGAACACGAACGGCACGCGGCGCAGCGCCGCCGCCGTCCAGCCGCCGACCGCCGCGAAGAACTGCGGCGAGGTCGCGACGAGCACCTCCGGCCGCGGACCGCCCAGCGCCGCCAGCGCGCCGTTCAGACCGAACGACGCGTGGTCCAGTGTCCGCCTGGCCAGGCCCTTGTTCTCGGCGACGTACGTCCACACGCGCACGACGTCGATGCCCGCGACGACCTCGCGCGAGCGCCAGCGGTTCGCGTAGCCGTCGTGCACGCGGCCCTGCGGGAAGTTCGGCGCGCACGTGATCACGGTGACGCGATGGCCGGCTCGGACCCACGCGCGTGCGTGCTCGAACGTGCGCGTCGCCGGCGCGTTCGTCTCGGGCGGGAAGTTGTCGGTGAGGAAGAGGATGTGCACGGATTCCTCAGGCGGCGAGATCGGTGTGTGCGTCCGCGCCGCGGCCGTCGCGCGCGAGGAGTTCGAGGGACGTCTCGAGCCGCTGGTGCCAGTCGGCGCCGCGGAAGCGCTCGCCGGTCCTCTGCGCCTCGTAGGCCAGCATCGCGAAGAGCTCGGGATCGCCCTCGAGCTTCCGCATCGCGTCGGCCAGCGCGCCCACGTCGCGCGGCGGCACGAGCAGGCCGTTGCGCCCGTCGACGACCAGCTCCGGCAGCGAACGCCAATCCGACGCGATCACCGGCAGGCCGGCCTGCATGGCCTCGATCACGGCGCCGGGCATGCCCTCGCCCTCGTACCAGGTCGGGAACACGAGCGCGTCGTGTTCGGCCAGGACGCGCGGCAGGTCGACCGGCCGCACGGATCCCGCGATCCGCGCGCGCGGATGATCGCCGCTCGGCACGGCGCCCGGGATCGTCGGACCGTGCAGCGTGAGGTACGCGTGCGCCGGAAGGCGATCGCTGGCCGCGAGCGCCTCGAAGAGCCCCTTCTCGGGCTTCATCTGCGACAGGAACAGGAAGCGCGTGCAGTGGTTCGAGCCTGTGCGCGGCAGGGGAACGAGGTCGCGCGTCGTCGGCAGCCAGCGCACGCCGGCGAAGCGCTGGAAGTGCCGGCAGAGATGGCGCGTCTGCAGCAGGACGAGCGGCGCCGAGAGGCACGTGCGCTCCGCCGCCGCGCGCTGCCAGACCGAGGCTCGCGCGAGCCGCAGGTCGAGATCGCCGCCGAACACGCGCAGGCCGAAGGGCTTGCGGATCGCGGCTGCCGCGGCCCACACGAACGGTCCGGCCTTGAGCGCACCGCCCGACGACGCGTTGAACAGGACGGCGTCGCAATGCGGCCCGACGCGCGCGATCGCGCGCAGCGTCGCGGTCAGGGCGCGCACGTCGGACGGCGCGCGCGACCAGCCCGAACGCCCCACGACGGGGCGCGACGTGTCGACGACCTCGCACGCGAGGCGATCCGACGCGCGCACGCGCCGCACGAGGTCGCCGAACGACACCTGCGTGCCGCCGATCGGCGTGCCCTCGAGCGGCAGCGGGCCGACGAGCAGGATGCGCGGCCGCGCGCTCATCCGCGCACCCCGAAGCGATCCATCCAGCGCGCGATGCCGGCCAGGCACCACGCGCGCGTCGCCGCGCTCGACGCGCTGCGCAAGGCGGCGTGCGCGTCGCCGGCGCGTCCGTCGGCGATCGTGCGCGCGAACTCGACGCGATCGAACAGGTCCGCGGCCGGCGCGCCCGCCGCGTACGAGTCCTCGAGCAGCGTCCAGAACTCCGCGTTGAGCCAGCCGGCGAGCGGCAGCGAGAAGCCCTGCTTCGGATGCGTGTACACCTCGGGCGGGAGCAGCGGGCGGCCGGCCTCGCGCAGGAGGTGCTTGCCCGTCCGACCGCGCACCTTCAGGTCGAGCGGCAGGCGCCGCGCGAACTCGACGACGCGCAGGTCGAGCAGGGGCACGCGCACCTCGAGGCTCGCGGCCATGCTCATGCGGTCGACCTTGCGCAGGATCGCTCCGGGCAGGAAGGTCTGCGCCAGCACCTGCATCGCCAGGTCCTCGGGCGCGAGGCGCGCGACCTCGTCGGCGGTCGGTCCGGGCTCGGGCAGCAGCTCGACGTGCTCGCCCAGGAGACGGTCGATCTCGTCCGGGCTCCACAGGGCGCGCAGGCGGCGGAACTGCTCGACCGGCTCGAGGAACGACAGCTCGAGTCCCTTGCGCGCGCGGCGCGCCGGTTCCGCGAGGGCGGTCGGCGTCAGCGGCGCGACGCCCGACAGCACGGCGTGGCCGAAGCGCCGCAGGAACCGCGGGCTCCGCTCGGCCGTGCGGCGCACGCGCGCGGCCCAGAACATGTGGTCGTAGCCGCCGAAGAACTCGTCGCCGCCGTCGCCCGACAGGACGACCGGGACGTGCTCGGCCGCGAGCTTCGAGACGGCGTACGTCGGGATGCACGACGTGTCGCCCAGCGGCTGGCCGACGTGGTCGATCGTGCGGTCGAGCACGTCGAGCGTGAAGCCCTCGTCGGGGATGCGCAGCTCGTGGTGCTCGGATCCGATGTGCGCGGCGACGCGGCGCGCCAGCGCGCTCTCGTCGTGGTCGGCGCGCGCGAAGCCCACGGAGAACGTCTTCAGCGGCCGTCCGGCCGCGCGCGTCGCGAAGGCCGAGACCGTGCTCGAGTCGACGCCACCCGAGAGGAACAGGCCGACGGGCACGTCGGCGACGAGCTGCGAGCGCACGACGCGGTCGAGCAGCGCGCGCAGCTCCGCGAGCGCATCCGCCTCGTCGCGCGGCTCGGGCTCGATCGCGAGCCGCCACCAGCGCTCGACCGCGACCTTGCCCGCGCGCCAGCGCAGCAGGTGTCCCGGCGGCAGCTGGTGGACGCCCGCGAGGAGCGTCCGCGGATCCGCGACGTAGCGGTCGTGGAGGAACGAAGCCAGCGCGCGCCGGTCGATGCGGCGCGGGATCGCGCGCTGCTCGAGCAGCGACTTCAGCTCCGACGACACGGCCAGCTCGCCGTCGGGGCCCGACCACCAGTACACGGGCTTGATGCCCAGCGGATCGCGCGCGACGAGCAGCGTGCGTTCGCGCCGGTCCGCCAATGCGAGCCCGAACATGCCGTTCAGCTGCGCGAGCCCGCCTTCGCCGTGCTGGATCAGCGTGTGCAGCACGACCTCGGTGTCCGAGCGCGTGTGGAAGCGCGCGCCGCGCTCGACGAGCCGCGCGCGCAGCGCGTCGAAGTCGTAGACCTCGCCGTTGTAGACCAGGACATGCCGGCCGTCCTCGTCCTGCATCGGTTGGCGACCCGCGGCCAGGTCGACGATCGACAGGCGCCGCATGCCCAGGGCCGCGAAGGAGAGGTCGACGACGCCGCCCTCGTCGGGACCGCGGTGGACGAGCGCCGCGTTCGCGCGCGCGACGAACTCCGCGTCGGCCCTCCGGCCCGGAGCCGCGACGTGGACGTTGATGCCGCACATCGTTGGGCTCAGCGCTCTCCGGCGGCCGCGGCGAAGCGCGCCGTCCGACGGACCCACAGGGGCTGGACCAGGTCGATCAGGACGACCACGACGACGATCGGCGCCGCGATCGAGACGGCCTGCTTCAGGAGGACGGCCGATTCGCTCCGGTGCGCGATGAGGCACAGGAACGCGAGGTAGGGGACCGTGCGCGCCAGCACGCCCGCCGGGTCGCGCGCGGCGCGCGCTTCGAGCGCGAGCAGCAGGGCTCCGGCCAGGAACCCGACCAGCAGCGACCCGCCGATCGCGCCGAAGTTCCACCAGGCCTCGGCGACCAGCGAGAACGCGGTCCCGCCGCCCTGCTCGGCCATCTCGGCGTAGTGGGTGCGCGCGAACGTCTCGGCCAGCGCCAGCGGCCGGTCGGGGACGAGCGCGAGCGGCGCGAGGGCCGGGAACGCGTTCCAGTAGCTCTGCCCGCCGAGGCTGCCTTCGTGCTCGTGCAGGCGCACCTCGAGGGCCGTGAGGAACGGGTGGCTGAGCTCCGAGCCACCCACGACGGCGGCCATGTTCGTCTCCGCGTTGCGCACGATGAGCTCGCCGGCGCGGTCGGCGCCGGCCTCCTTCACCGCCCCGCGCCAGAGCGAGACGAGCTCGAGCCCGAACCAACCGACGACCGCGGCCAGCGCCAATGCTGGGCGCACGCGCGCGATCGTGACGTCGCGCCGTGCGCAGGCGATCCAGCCGTAGCCCAGCGCCAGGATGACGAAGTTCGTGCGGACGGAGATCACGAGCAGCGACCAGGCCGCGATCGCCAGACCGACCGCGCGGAACGCGTTCCGCGCGCGCGGCGAGGAGCGTCCGGCCTCGGCCCACAGGACGCCCGCGATCATCACGTTGATGCCGCTCGCCAGCGGTCCGAGCCCGACCGAGCGCAGGTACTTCGCGGCGTAGTCGTCGCGGCTGGCCAGCGTCTCGAGGCCGACCTGCTGGACGAAGAGGCCGTACAAGACGGCGCCCGAGAGCACGAGGCACGCAGCCACGAGCACGTCCGGGCGCCCGGATCCGCGCTCGCGGGCGTCGTCGGGGCGCGCGTCGTTGGAGCGAGGTGCACCGGCGCGGCGACCGAGCGGCCGCGCGCCGCCGCCGAACGCGAACGCCAGCGCCGCGGCGGCGCACAGTCCGGCCGCGAAGGCCACGTACTCCCGCTGGACCGCGAGCACGTCGTCGTCCGGCGCCTGCACGACGTTGCGCCACGACAGGGGCTCGACGAAGACGGTCGCGATCGGGAAGAAGTGGCCGGCGAACAGCGTGAACACGGCCAGCACCGCCAGGAGGTGCAGGGGCGATCGATGGCGCAGGCCGAAGAGCGTCGCCGACAGCGCCGCGATCCCGAGGCCGAGGAGGAGGAAGCGCTCCATCAGCGGATCTCCAGCGCGCGCCACGCGGCGAGGAGCGCCAGCCCGCCGGCCAGGGCGCCGAGCGCCGCGACGTGACGATGGGTCAGGATGCGGCGCGGCAGGCTGCGCGCCTCGCGGACGCAGAGCGCGATCTCCGCGAGCCGCGCCGTGCAGGCGCACGAGACGGCGCCGGCGATGCCGAGCACGGGCACGAGCGCCCAGCCGACCGCGACCATCGCGACGCCGGCGATCGCGTAGCTGCGCGTCTGCGCCGCGAACTCGCCGCGCGCGCGCTGCCAGGGCGTCACGAGGAAACCCAGCATGTGCACGAACGCCGCGGCGAACAGCACGGCGCAGATCCACGCGCCCGCGGCGTAGTCCGCGCCCAGGACGAGCTCGACGAGCAGGCCCGAGCTCGCGACGAGCACGGCCAGGACCGCGGCCCACGCCAGCAGCACGCGGCTCGAGATCGCGACGAACCGCCGCGACTCCGCGTCGCTGCCGTCGGAGCTGCGCGCGAAGCTCGGGTACAGCACGGTGCCCAGCGCCGTGCCCACGATCGTGAGCTTGGAGGCCAGGTCGGCGCAGCCGGCGTAGAGGCCGAAGTCGCGCGCGTCGAGGAACCGCTCGGCCACGACGCGGTCGGCGGAGACGACGAGCGCGTTGGCGAGGCCGAACCCGACGAGGCCCAGGATCGCGCCGCGGTGTTCCGTCCACGCGCGCCGCGCGTCGCGCAGCGTGTGCGCGCTCCAGCCGCCGCTCGGCGCGCCGCCGGCCAGCCCGCGGTAGACGGCCAGGATCGCCAGGTTCGCGGCGCAGAACGGGGCGGCGACGAGCGCCAGGTCCGTGCTGCCGTCCCGGCTCGCGATGCAGGCCGCCGCGACGACGGCGAGCCCCCAGGCGAGGTTGCGCACGAGCGCCGCGCGCGCGACGCGCCCCTGCAGCGCGATGCGCGCGTAGTCGAGCGACGCGAGCCCGTGCGCGAGCACGGCGACCGCGAAGAGCGCCGCGACCCAGCCCGGGAACAGCAGGATTCCCGCGCTGGCCGCGCCCGCGGCCAGGAACCACGAGACGCACGTCGACAGCGCGCGCAGCGACGCGTCGTCGCGCTGTGCGCCGGCGAGGGCACGCACGAGCAGCGGACGCAGGAAGTCCTGGTAGGTGACGACGCCGAGCAGCGTCAGGAAGAGGGACAGGCGCCCGTACTCGGCCGGCCCGAGAGCGCGCGCGAGGACGGGCAGGCTGGCGATCCCGAGCAGCGCCGCGGCCGCGTGCGAACCCAGCACGCTCGACGCCTTGCGCAGGATGGACCCGAGCCCCTCGGCCGGCTCCGCGCTCGCACCGGCCGGGTCGAGCGTGTGTTCGTGGGGCGGCATGGCGTGCGGCGGAAACGCCTTCCCGGTCCTGTCGTCGCTCTCCGCGCCTCCCTTGAGACCCGTCGCCGGGGCGCGGAGCGGTTGGCCGCCCAGTCCCGGTCCTGGGTCAGCCTCGCGTCAGGAATCGCCGGCCCCTCAAGCAGGAACCGCGGCCTTCCGACTGGACCAGGACCGTCGTCCCGTCCGCGGCGCCAGCGATGAAGTCGACAGTCCGCACCAGGACGCGGCGGGGGCCCCTCGTGCCCGCGTCCGATCCCGAACCGGGGCGCGCGCCGCGCCGCGACCCGGATTGGGAGGCGCTGTCTCCGCGCGGCTTCTACGCGCGCGTCGGCCGGCCGCTGTTCCTCGGCGCGCTGGTGCTCCTCGGACTGCCGGTCGCGCTGGTGCTCGCGGCCCTGGTCGCGCCGGTCAACCTGTGCGTGTTCGGCAGCCCGCGCCGCGTGTTCTTCCGGCAGCCGCGCGTCGGACATCGCGGGCGCGTGTTCCGGATCTGGAAGTTCCGCACGATGCGCGAGTCGGCGCGCGGCAGCCACGCGTCGTGGAGCTCGGGCGAGGACGGCCTGCGCGTCACGCGCTTCGGCCGCTTCCTGCGCAGCTCGCACCTCGACGAGCTCCCGCAGGTCTGGAACGTCCTGTGCCGCGACATGGACCTGATCGGCCCGCGTCCGGAGATGATCGAGGTGGAGAGCTGGGCGGCCGAGCACGTGCCCGGTTTCGGCGAGCGGCTCGCGATCCGGCCCGGGCTGACGGGGCTGGCGCAGATCACGCAGGGCTACACGGGCGACGACGTCGAGGCGTACGCCGAGAAGCTGCGCATCAACCGCGAGTACCTGCGCACCCTGTCGTTCGCGAACGACGCACGGATCGTGGCGGGCACGATCGCGTGGATGCTGCGCGGCCGCGGCTGGTCCAGCTTCCGCGCGAACCGCGCGAGGAAGACGGCCCGGCGCGCCTGAGCCGCGCGCCGGAATGCGAACGGTGCGCGACCCCTCGGCGCGCTCCCTCAGCTCGACCCCTCAGCTCGACCCCGGGTCGACCTTGAACGCGATGCGGAACTCGGTGCCGCCGCCCTGGCGTCCGCGCACCTCGACCGTGCCGCCCATCGCGTCGACGTGCAGCGCGACGAGGTGCAGCCCGAGCCCCGTGCCGCGCGCCGTGCGCGTGCGCTCGTCGCCCATGCGGTAGAAGGCCTCGAAGATCCGGCCGCGCTCGGCCGGCGGGATCCCCGGGCCGCGGTCGAGCACCTCGAGCAGGACCGCGCCGCCCTCGCGGCGCGTGCGCACGACGATCGGCTCGCCGCCCGCGGCGACGGGCGCGTACTTGCGCGCGTTCTCGACCAGGTTCGTCACGATCGAGCGCACGCCCTCGGTCACGAGCATCACCACGGGCAGGTCGTCCTGCAGCTCGAAGCGCAGGTCGGCCACGCCCTCGGGCGCGAGCGAGAGGAGCGACGGCGCGATCCCCTCGATGACCGCGTTCAGGTCGCCGGGTTCCGGCCGCACCTCGCGCCGGGTGAGCTGGCCCTTCTCCAGCACGCGCTCGACCAGGGTCTCGAGGCGCGACGTCTCGCGCACGATGCGCCGGTAGTACTCGAGGCGCCGCTCGTCGGAATCGACCCAGCCCGCGTCGAGCATCTCGCCGTACAGCTTGATGGCCGCGACGGGCGTGCGCAGCTCGTGCGTGACCGCCGACACGAAGTTCTCCGTGCGGCGCGCGGCGTCGAGCTCGCGCGTCACGCTGCGCAGGAGCAGCACGAGCCCCGTCGCCAGCGACACGACCAGCATCGCGCCGACGCCCAGCAACCGGACCGTCTGCGTGTGGAAGACCGACTCCAGGTGCCGCACGTCGACGGCGATGCGCATGACGCCGAACTGCTCGACCTCCTCGCGCGGCGCGTCGACCTCGAGCGCCTTCAGCGGCTGGATCTTGAACACGTCGCTGTCGAATTCGGGCCGGCCGGCGTCGCTCGGGATGAAGCGCTGCGTGGAGCCGAGGACCGTCTCGGCGATCTGCGCCGGCAGCGCGCGGAACACCCAGTCGGGGTCGAGGAAGAAGCCCTGCTGGAGGAAGATCCCGCGGTCGAGGTTCGCGAAGCAGGACGAGAGCATCCGCCGCTCGGGTTCGCCCTTGATCCACACGTTGCGCGTGGCCGCGAGGCGCGGGGTCGAGTCCGCGTCGCGCCAGAAGCGCAGCCGGAACGGCGTGATGTTGACCGCCCACGACTGGTTCTGGAGCCCGCGCAGCTCGGGCATCGCCTCGCGCAGGCACTCGATGTCGTCCTCGTTCGACAGGTTGATCGCGACGACCGGCACGGCGTAGAGCTCGGTGCGCGGCGCGCCGCCGCTCAAGAGCAGGAGCAGCACGTTCTCGCCCACGAGCTGCCGGCGCAGGTCGCCCGTCGCGCCGCGCAGGCTCTCGATGAGCCGCGGCGCGACGGGCTCGCGCGCGCGCGAACCGAGCATGAGCTGCAGCGGCTCGTCGGGCGTCTCGTCCTCGCCGCGGTAGGAGAACCAGGCCGAGATCGGCGACGGCGTGGGCCCGTCGGCGAGCGGCGAGGGGACGAACGCGATCTCGGCGCCGATCGTGCCGGGCGGGAAGTAGGACGGACGGAACTCCAGGAAGGGCCATCGTCCTCGCGGTCCACGATCTCCTTGACGCGCTGGACGAACTGCTCGTTGAAGCGCCGCGTCGCGTCCGCGGCGCCGCCCGGAACGGAGGCCAGCAAGGCCTCGTGGTCGCGCTCGAGCTGGTTCCAGAGCAGGCCGCCGAGGACGACGGTCGGCAGGACGAGGAGCAGCACGTACAGGGCCAGCGCGACGCGCCGGCTGCCCTGGCGCGGTCGGCGGTTGGGCCGCATGCGCAACCGGTCCGCGACGACGCGCGTGAGGATCGCCGTCGCCTCGCCGGGCGGCTGCTGTGCGGCGGGTCGGACCTGGCTCGGTGGCCGGCTCGGACGCTCGTCGGCGCCCGATCCCGTCCCGCGCGGCGCGTCGCCGCTCCCGGCCGTGCCCGAACTCATGGCTTCAAGATCCCGCCGCGTTCACGCCTGGACCCGCTGGCGGTCCCGAGACCCCGCTGCGCGCGCGCGGCTCACGAGTACCAGCGGTAGCCCTTGCCGCGCACCGTCTGGATCAGCGTCGGCTCGGCCGGGTTGGGCTCGACCTTGCGTCGCAGGCCGACGATGTGGATGTCGACGGTGCGCGTCTCGACGTTGGCGCTCTTGTAGTGCCACACGTCGAGCAGGAGGTCGTCGCGCGTCACGACCCGGTGACGGTTGCGGATCAGGTACTCGAGGATGTCGCCCTCGCGCGGCGTGAGCTGCAGCACCTGGCCGTCGCGGTGCACCTCGAGGCGGTGGAGGTCGACCGAGATCCCGCCCGGCAGCTCGAGCTGCGGCGTCGGCGTCGCTTCCATCTCGCGGCGGCGGAACTGGGCCTCGACGCGCGCGACGAGCTCCTTGGGCGAGAAGGGCTTCTTGACGTAGTCGTCCGCGCCCAGCTCGAAGCCCTTGAGCAGGTCGGCCTCGCTGGCCAGCGCGGTCACGATCACGACGCGCACGTCGCGGCGTTCCTTGCGCAGCTGACCCAGGATCTCGAGGCCGCCCATGCCGGGCAGCATGAGGTCGAGGACCACGAGGTCGGGCTCCTCGGCGCGGATGCGCTCGAGCCCCGTGGGACCGTCGTGGACGACCTGGACCTGGAACCCGGCGTGCTGGAGCGCGTCGCGCATGCCCAGCGCGAGCGCCTCCTCGTCCTCGACGACGAGCACGCGGTGGACCTGGGACGCGGGACGGGCGGGGCTCTGGGGCGAAGTGGTCATCGAGATCTCCGGCGCGAGGGGGCGGGCGGATCGTCGTCCGCCGCGGTCTCGTCGTTCGAGAGATACGGGACGGCGGCCGTTCGGAGGAAGGCCGAGGCCGGTAAAAAGGTCCCCGGCGGCCGGCTCGCGGTCAGGCCGACGGCCGCGCGGACCGGCGCTC
>JBGAOR010000147.1:0-8866 GCA_044221705.1 Planctomycetota bacterium | reverse complement strand
TGCGCGCCATCGGCCCGGGCCGACCGCCACGAACCGGAACCGGCCGTCCGCGCCGATCTCGGCCGTCTGCACGGGCCGGCCGTCGGTGCCGGCGAGGGCCAGGCTCGCGTGCCGCGGCACCGCGGCCGGGTCGAGCCCGAGGACCCGTCCCGCGACGGTGCAGCCCGGCACCACGAGATCGCGCTCGAAGTCGTGTGCGCCGACGTCGCGCCGTCCGAGGCCGATGTACCCGGTGCCGAGTCCCGAACTCGTCGTCGAGAGCGCGACCTGGAGCTCGTGCTCGCCCGGACGCAGGCGCAACTCGAATGCGCCGTCCGCCGCCAGCGCGACCTCGGAGTACGCGCCGTCCGGCGCGGTCCGACCGAGCCGGCCCCCGAAGGGCGGCGCTGCGCCGTCGGCGAGCACGACGCGACCGCGCCACGAGACGGAACGCCCGGGCACGCCGAAGTCGACGACACGCGTCTCGTCCGCGCGGAGCGGCTCGAGCCGGCGCATGTCGACGACGGCGGCCTCGATGCCGACGTTCCCGGCGACGTCGAGCGAGATCCAGTAGTCCTGCGGCCGCAGGTCGGGGAGGTCGTAGCGTCCGGCCCCGTCCGTGATGGCGTACTGCTCGATCGGACCGGGCTGGCCCTCGCGCGACAGGCGCACCGCCGCGCCGACGACCGGCGCGCCCTCGACGTCGTAGACGGTGCCTTCGATGCGCGCGCCGCCGAGCACGATCACGACGCGTCGACCGGCCGTCGTCGCGTCGACCTGCACGTAGGTCTGCGCGCCGACTCCCGCACCCGCGTCGACGGCCAGCGAGTACCAGTCGGCGGCCAGCGGTCCCACGCGGAAGCGCCCGTCGTTCCCGATCGGCGCGCGCTCGAGCCCGCCGCGTTCGAGGTCGCCGAGCAGGTGGTCCGGCGCGGGCGGGATCGGACGCCAGTGTCCGCGCCAGAAGTAGAGCGTGCCGCCCGCGATCGGGACGTCGCCGCGCAGCACGATGCCCTCGAGGAACCCCGGTTCGACCGGCGTCGCGAGCGCGTCGATCTCGGCCACAGTGCGTGCGTCGGCCCGCGGCGCGGCGGGAGCGGGCGTGATCGCGGCCGCGGCCTCCACGGGAGCGCGCCCGGGATCGGAGCGTGGATCCACAGGCGCGTCGGCGGCCTGCGCGCGCTCCACGACGCGCGCCGGCTGCACGGCGAGTCCGGGCTCGCGCTCGTGCGCTGCGCGGTCCCACGCGTACCAGCCCAGCCCGCACGCCAGCGCCAACGCGATCCCGATCTTCGTCGCGGCCGTCATCGCGATCCCCGTGGTGAGCGCGGCCCCGGCCGCGGATTTCGTCCCCGTCCCCGTCGTGAGCGGCGCCAGCGCGGCGAGCCATCCGCGCCCGTCCGCGCGCTCGAGTTCGGCGCGCAGCCGCGCCAGACCGCGCTCGAGGCGCGTGCGCACCGTCGACGCGTTCGTCCCCGTGCGACGCGCGATCTCGCTCGGCGCGAGCCCGTCGAAGAAGTGCGCCAGGAGCGTCGAGCGGTACGGCTCGTCGAGCGCGAGCACGAGGCTCGCGAGTCGGCGCGACGTCTCCGCGCGCGCCACGACGTCCTCCGCGAACGACTCGTGAGCCGCCGTGGCGCGTTCACGGCGCGCGCGCGCGGATTCGGAGCGGCCGCGCTGCCGCGCCAGGTTGCCCAGCACGCGCGCGAACCAGGCGCGCGACGCCGACGCGTCGCGCGGCGGGTGCTCGAGCGCGGCCACCCACGCGTCCTGCGCCAGGTCGTCGGCCGTCGCCGCGTCGGCGCACAAGCGTCGCGCGAGCGCGCGCACCCAGCGCGTCTCGTCGAGCAGGGCCTCCAGGTTCGCCGGATCGCGCGCCATGCAGTCCAGGATGCACTCGCGGCGCGGCGCGTCCCGCTCGAGTCCGGAGAATCGCCGCGCGCCCGCCGTCAGGGCTGCGAAACGCGCCGCCAGCGTTCGCCGGCCTCGATCTGCTTCGCGCGGTCGCGGCGGGCGCCGTACCAGGCCTCGAGTCGCTTCCACGCCGCGGCGCTCTCGGCGCCGACGCGCTCGAGATCGCGCGCGGCCATGCGTCCGGCCTCCACGTCGCCGATCCGGTCGCACACGTCGAGCACGAACACGTGCGCGGACACGTCCTCGGGGCGGTCGGCCAGGATGCGCGCCAGGTTCTTGCGCACGGAGCGGCGGTCGCCGACCTCGGCCTGCGCGTTCACGAGCGCGCGCCGCGCGCCGACGTCGCCGGGCTCGTTCTCGAGGTGCGACTCGAGCCGGCGGATCTCCTGGTCGACGCGCGAGAGGAGCTGGAACCGCTCGCGCGCCGCGCGCGCATCCGCGTCGCGGCCGAGGTCGGTCAGCGCGGAGGCCAGCACGAACCACGGGCGCGGCGACCAGGGCACGAGATCGCGCGCCTTCTCGGCCGCCGCACGCGCTTCGTCGGCGCGGTCGAGGTCGAGCAGCACCTGCGCCTTCCACGTCCACGCGTCGGCGTGTTCCGGATCGCGCTCGAGCACGCGCGTCAGGTCCGCGAGCGCGCCGTCGACGTCCCCGAGCCGGTAGCGCGCGAGCGCCAGCCCGCGCAGCGCCTCCGTGTCGGTGGGCGCGGCCGCCAGCACGCGCTCGTAGTGCGCGCGCGCCTCCGCGTAGCGGCCGAGCGAATACAGCGCGTGCGCCAGCCCGCGCGTGTCGGCCACGCGCGCCGGCACGACGGCGAGGTAGCGCTGGAAGCACGCCAGCGCGTCGCCGTAGCGCTGCAGTTGGAAGTACACGACGCCCAACTGGTGCAGCGCCGGGGGAAAGTCGGGTTCGTGCTCCAGCGCGGCGAGGAGCAGCACGATGGTGGCCGGCAGATCGCCGCCGCCGAGCGACTGGCGCGCCTGGATGAACTCGTGCGGCACGGACCCAGGTGCCAGCGTCTGCGGATCGAAGTCCTTCCAGCGCTCGGCCGCGGCCTGCGGCAAGCGGGTCGGGTCGCGCGCGAGCGCGGCGCGGCGCGCCTCGGCGGCCTGCTCGGCCGACGGGGGCTTCGTCCGCGCGGGAGCGGACGCCTGCACCGCGGGAGGCTGCGTCGCAGGAGGCTGAGCCGCGGGAGCTGGCGGCGACTGGACGCGCGCCGCGGCCAGAGCGGCGACGGCGGACAGATGCGCGAGGACGGTCGCGGCGGCGCGCATCACTTCGACGCCGCCTCGCTCACGGCGAGGACGCGGTCGACCGCGACGTCCTTCAGCACCTGTTCACCACCGCCGGGCCAGCGCACGCGCAGCTCGTCGAGCTTCGCGACCGGGCCCAGGCCGAAGTGCGCTTCGGCCGGACACGCGGCCTGGTAGCCGCCGCTCGTGCGCACCTCCGCGCTCCAGCGCTTCGCGCCCGCGACGGCGACGAGCGTCGCGCCGATCGCGTCGCGGTTCGCGCCGAGCCCGCGGAGTCGCACGCGCAACCAGTGCGACGCTTCGCCGCGCGGCGCGTCGTTCTGGAACACGCGCACAGGTCCCTCGACCGACAGCGCGACGATGTCGAGGTCCCCGTCCGCGTCGAGGTCCGCGGCGGCGCTGGCGCGCGAGACGAGCGGTCCGGCTGCGGACAACGGCTCGGGCTGGAATCGACCGGTGCCGTCGTTCCTGTAGAGCTGCGCCTCCTGCGCGTAGCGCGTGTCCGTCCCGGGCAGGTCGGCCTGCGGATACACGTGCCCGTTCACGACCGCGATGTCGAGATCGCCGTCGAGGTCGAAGTCCGCGAGCTGCGTCCCCCAGCCGAGGAACGGGATGCTCGGACCTCCGAGCCCAGCCGGCGACGAGCGCTCGCGGAAGCCGGCTCCCTTCGAGGCGTAGTACGCGTTGTTCTCGCCCGAGAAGTTCGTGACGAAGAGGTCCGGCCGGCCGTCGCCGTTCACGTCGCCGGCGGCGATGCCCATGCTGGCCTGTTCCTTCCCGTTCGCGTCGTGGCTCACGCCGCGCGCGAAGCCGACCTCGCGGAACGTGCCGTCGCCCTGGTTCTCCCACAGGAAGTTCGGCGTCGAGTCGTTCGCGACGTACAGGTCCGTGTCCCCGTCCAGGTCGTAGTCGAGCGTCAGCGCGCCCAGCCCGAACCCCGCGTTCGGCACGACGAATCCGGCCTTCTGGGTGATGTCCTCGAAGCGGCCGTCGCCGAGCCCGCGGTAGAGCCGGTCGTGCTGGGGCACGAGGCCCTCGGGACCGCACATCACGTCGTGTCCCTTCCAGCGGCACGAGCCCGCGCCGCGCTTCGTCACGGTCTGCGTGTCGAACGCCAGGTAGTTCACGACGGCGAGGTCGAGCCGCCCGTCGCGGTCGGCGTCGAAGAGCGCGGCGCTCGTCCCCCACTCGAGCGCTGCCGAGAGCCCCGCCTCGGCCGTCGTCTCGCGGAACCCCTTCGCGTCCTCGTTGCGCAGCACGCGCGTGCGGCCCCACTCCGTGATCACGAGATCGAGGTCGCCGTCGCCGTCGAGGTCGCCCGCCGCGCAACCCATGCCGAAGCGTCCGGGCGCGATCTTCCAGGCCTCGCCGGCGGCCGCGAAGGTCCCGTCGCCGCGGTTCAGGAAGAGGCGCGGCGGGTTGCCGGGCTCGCCCTTCTCCGCGCGCTCGACCGTCGAACCGTCGACGACGACGAGGTCGATGTCGCCGTCGCGATCGAAGTCGCCGAGCGCGAGCCCACCGCCGTCGACCTCGAGGATCCAGTCCTTCTGCGGCGAGCCGCAGGTCGTCGTCACGCCCGGGAGCGCCCGTGCGCCGACCTCGGTGAACAGCGGCGGCGGCACAGCGCCCGGGCCGACGGAGGCGAGGAGCGGGATCAGGAGCTGCATCACGGGGCAAGGCTAGCTCGCCGCGGACGCGCGTGGAACCGCCGCGAATCTGCGTCGCCCCGGATCAGATGCCCCATCCGATCGAGAGACCGTTCGAGAGGTTGAAGGTGTCCGTCGTGCAGAAGGCGGCCGCGTTGCGGTACCAGACCTGGTACGTGCGCGTGCCCGGCGCGACGACGAGCCCCTTCACGGAGACGATCGGATCCGCGCCGACCGGGTAGCTCGAGGCCCCCGCCGAGTTCACCTTGGTGCCGAGGCGCACGATCGATCCGCCGGCGCAGCGCAGGCCGTCGCCGAAGGCCGCGCCGAGGCCGCCGTTCTGCTGCGACGTGCCCTGGAAGTACAGCGCCGAGCTGTTCGGCATCCCCGAGCCCGCCAGCACGAGCGTGTCGCCGGTGATGCTCGCCGCGCCGGTCGCGACGAGGCGCGCGCCGGCCGCGTTCAACGAGTTCGCGCAACCGCGGCCGGCGGTGCCGGCGTTGCCGCACGGGCAGGCCGTGGCCGAGCCATCGCCGAAGCAGTAGCCGGTGCCGGTGAAGAGCGGCGTCACGTCGAAGCAGCCCGTGACGGCGCGCACGTTGCCCGGCCAGTCGCGCGCGCGCAGCTCCCAGCACACGCGCACGCCGGCGCCGCCCTGCGTGTCGGTCAGCGTGTAGCGCTGGATCTGCGACCCGGCCTTGCGCCACGAGCCCGTGCTCGTCGCTCCCGTCACCGTGACGGCGCACGTCGCCGCGCTGGCCGTGTTCGTGAACGTGTACGTGCCCGGCTCGACCAGCACCGCGTCGTATGTCCCCCCGTTGGGGAGCGTCCCCGAATCGAACGCGTACGGCGCGGACGCGCAGGTCACGCTCGTGTTCGCGCCGGAGTTGTTCGTGAAGGTCACCTTCGTGCCCGTCCCGACCGCGAGCGTCGGCGCGGAGAACGCACCGCCCGCGAGCACCGCGAGCGCCGCGTCCGATGCGACGGCCTGCACCACGTACGTCGCCGAGCCGCTCAGGTAGTCGATGCCGTCGTCGAGGACCTGGTCGCGCACCTTGCCCTTGACGACCCACGGTCCGGCCGCGCTCGCGCCCACGGGCTGCTTCGTCGCCGTGAAGACCGGCGGCAGCGTGTCGATGGCGCCCGTGTTCTTCAGGAACTTGTTCACGAACGAGCCCGACTCGCCCTGGACCGTGACGATGTCGTACCGCCCGTCGTTGTCGAGGTCGGCCACGGTGCAGTCGAGCGTCGAGTCGGACGTGTTCTGGACCTGCGTGCTCTGGTCGGTGAACGACAGTGCGCCGTTGTTCCGGTACAGCTTCTCGCTGCCGGCGCGCAGGGAGCCCACGAGCACGTCGTAGTCGCCGTCGACGTCGTAGTCGATCAGCGCGATCTCGTTGTCGTCGTCACCGCCGAACGTGGCCTGGTTCGTGAACCCGAGCGGGCCCGACGGCGCGAAGTTGTTGCGCGCGACGCCCTCGGCGAAGCCGCTCAGCGACACGAGGAAGAGGTCGAGGTCCTGGTCGCCGTCGAGGTCGCCGACCTCGGCCTCGTAGACGCTGCCCGAGTTGGCGGCGATCAACGACGACGAGTCGGTGAACGTCGCCGACCCGCTGTTCAGCATCAGGTACTGGCCCGGCGCCGCCGTGGCCTTGTTCAGCCCGACGAAGTCGAAGTCCCAGTCGCCGTCGATGTCGACGAGCTGGACGTCCATCTGCGAGGCCTTGTTCGGCGCGTTCAGCGCCGCCGCGTTCTCGGTGAAGTTGCCGGCGCCGTCGTTCAGGTACAGGTGCGCCTTGCCCGCCGTGCCCGAGTTGTAGCGGTCGTTCACGATCACATCGAGGTCGCCGTCGTCGTCGAGGTCGGCGAACTGCGCCGAGCCCGACGACAGGCTCGTCGTGAACCCGCGCGCGACGCCCTCGAAGTTGAAGAAGCCCGGGTTGCCCGCGCCCTGGTTCACGTACAGGAACGGCGGCGAGGTGAAGAACGCGTTGAGGTAGAGCGCGTCGACCCAGCCGTTCCCGTCGACGTCACCCGTCGTGACGCCCTTCGCGTGCGACGTGTGCGTGCCGAGGCGCGTGAGGCTCTCGTCGACGAGCCCGTAGGGCGTCCCCTGCGCCGTCTGGTTGATCCACAGCCGGTTCTGTCGCGCGGTCCCCGCCGTGGCGAAGCCGTCGCCGTCGGCGACGAAGATGTCGAGGTCGCCGTCCTGGTCGACGTCGGCGCACTCGACGCCCTCGCTCCACGTGGCCGTGCCCGGGAAGTTCGTCGCCATCTGGAACTGCTGCGCGCTCGCGGACGCGGCCAGGGACGCGGCGAAGAGACAGGACGTGAGGACCGGGTGGCGCATCGCGGGGCGGCGCGGCTTCCGCGGGTCTCGCACCGGACGAGCCGCCGCGCACCCCCCGTGGGCCGCGGCGCAGCACGCCCGGGTCGATGCCGCGGGGCCGAGAGACGAGGGGTATCCGTACAGCGTACCCCGACTCCCCGAGCGCGCTACGGCGCGGACGCGCGGCCCCGGAAGATCTTGCGCGGTCGGAACCGGGGTGCGCGCCCGAGTACGCTCTCGTGCGCATGCGCGACGCCGCCGAACTCCGCGAACGACTCGCGGGCGCCCGGATCGTCCTCTTGTTCACGCCCGAGCTGGCGGGAACGCGGGACGCAATCGCCGTGCTCGAGGCCGCCGCGCCCTGGATCGACGTCGTCCAGATCCGCCCCAAACCGCTCGGCGCCGCGGCCGGCGCGCCGTGCCCCGCCCGCGCGACGTTCGAGTGGGCCGAGCGCGTGCTGGCGCTCGAGGCGATCGCGCGAACCGGCGTGCTCGTGACCGTGGACGACCGTGTGGACGTCGCCGCCGCGCTGTGGACGCGCGGACTGGCCGGCGTGCACGTGGGACAGGACGACATGCCCGCGCTCGCGGCGCGCGCGCTGCTCGGTCCCGGACCGTTGCTCGGCCTCTCGACACACGACCTCGAACAGGTCGTCGAGGCCGACGACGCGCCGGTCGACTACCTGGGCTTCGGCCCGGTGAACGCGACGCGGACGAAGGGCTACGAGCGCGGGCTCGGACCCGAGGCGTGCTGGATCGCCGCGCAGGGTTGCGCGAAACCGCTGTTCCCGATCGGCGGCATCGGCGTCGAGAACGCCGGCGATCTGGTGCGCATCGGCCGCGCGGCGGTCGGCTCGGCGATCCTCGCCGCTCCGGACCCGGCGGCGGCGGCGCGCGCGATCCGCGCTGCGCTCGCAGGTCCTCCGGAGTGAGCTCGCGCGCCGCTGGCGGGCGCGGCCTTCACGGCAGGAGCAGCATCGCGTCGCCGTAGCTGAAGAAGCGGTAGTCGCGCTCCAGCGCCTCGGCGTAGAGCCGCAGGATCCGCTCGCGGCCCGCGAACGCGCTGACGAGCATCAGCAGCGTGCTGCGCGGCAGGTGGAAGTTCGTGACCAGCACGTCGACCACGCGGATCGGCGCGCCCGGTCGCACGAAGAGCCGCGTGGAGCCCGACGCCGCGCGCACGAGCCGGCCGGGCTCCGCGCACGATTCGAGCACGCGGAACGAGGTCGTGCCGACCGCCACGACGCGGCCGCCGCGCCCGCGCGCGGCGCGCACGCGCTCGGCGACCGTCGCGGTGAGCTCGAAGTCCTCGGAGTGCATCGCGTGCTGCTCGGGATCCTCGACCTCGATCGGTTGGAACGTGCCCAGGCCGACGTGCAGCGTCACCGCCGCGCGCTCGACGCCCGCGGCTTCGACGCGTCGCAGGAGCTCCGGCGTGAAGTGCAATCCGGCCGTCGGCGCGGCGATCGCGCCCGTCGCGCGCGCGTACACCGTCTGGTAGCGCTCGCGGTCGGCCGGATCCTCGGGCGTGTCGCCGCGCGCACGGCGCAGATACGGCGGCAGTGGCATGCGGCCGTGTCGTTCGAGGAGGGCGTCGACGTCCGCACCGCCGCGCTCCGGCGCGCGCAGCTCGACGACCCACTCCGGCGAGAGCTCGCCGTCCGCGCGGCGCGGACGCTCGATCGCACGGCCGATCAGGGCGCCCGACTCGAGCTCGAACTCCTCCCCCGCCGCGAGACGTTTCG
>JBGAOR010000024.1:0-54984 GCA_044221705.1 Planctomycetota bacterium | reverse complement strand
GCCCGAGCGCGCGCCGCGTGTCGGGATCGACGCGCGTCATCGTCGCCGCCCAGGGCAGGAAGAACATGCGCTGGCGCGCGAGCTCGGCGCGGTACTCCGGATCGAGCGGGACCAGCGGCACCTGCACGGTCGGACCCACGTGGAACGGTGCGCGCTCTGGGTGGTCCTGGATCCAGGCGGCGGCGAGCTCGTGTGTGTCGTCGCGCACGCGCAGGACCGCGATCTTCAGGGCGAGCGCGAGTTGGGCGGCGAGCAGCACCGCGATCGAGACCGCGACGAACGGTCGCACGCGCGCCGACGAAGCCGACGTGGCCGCGGCGATGCCCAGCACCGCCAGGATCGCGAGGTGCGGGATCACCGGGAACCAGAAGCGCTGGAAGCTGTCGCCGTAGGAGCCGAACAGCGCGAGGTGCGTCAGCGGCTGCGCGGCCGCGGTGAACGCGACGGCCCTGCGCGCGCGATCGGTCCCGCTCCGGACCGCGGACACGACGATCGCGCCGAGCCCAAGCAGGGCGAGCGTCGCGAGGATTGGCTCGTAGTCGCGCAATGCCAGCGCGAAGCGCTCGAAGCCGCCGCCGTCGAAGAAACCGGCATCGACGTTGTGCACGCCCATCCCGAAGAACGAGAGCAGCGAGTTGCCCGGCTTGCTTCCGTCCGCGAGGTCGGGCAGCGGCTTGCCGCGCAGGAACACGAACAACGAGGCGAACACGAGCACCGCGGCCAGGCTCGCGCCGACGAGCGGCCGGCCGATGCGCGGTCGCACGTTCCACCACCACGCCGCCGCGACGGCCGCGCAAGCGCACGCGCCGCTGTGCAACGTGCCGACCGCCAGCGCCGCGAAAACGCCGGCCAGGACGAAGTCGCGGATGCGGCCGCTCGTGCGCGCGCGCAGGCTCGCGGCGACGGTCGCCGTCGTGAAGACGGCGACGACCGCGTGAGGTCGCGCCTGGGACGAATACCAGACCGCGATCGTGCTCAGGGATGCCAACGCCGCGGCGAGGAAGGCCCAATGCTCCTTCAGGATCCGCCGCGCCGCGAACCAGGTCGCCGGCACCAGCCCGGCGGAGAAGATCGCGACGAGGAGGCGGATGCCGAAGAGCTCGCGCGTCGCCGCGGCGTCCAGGGCGTCGAAGTCCCGCGGCGTCCCGGCGGGCGGAGCGGGCACGAGCGCGTCGGCCGCGCGACCGAGCAGCGACGGGTAGCAGCGCGCCAGCAGCGCCTCCGCGGGCGAGACCTCGCGGCCGCGCGCGATCTGGACCTGCAGCCACAAGACCTTCTCGTCGCCCTGAGGATGGTGCGGGAGGTGCCAGTCGAGGCCGACGAGGTGCAGCGCGGCCACGAGAAGGGTCAGCGCGGCGAGGATCGCCCAGGCGCGCCTCGTCGGGCGCGGCGGAACGGCGTCGGGGGGCACGAGCACGGTCTCGAACACGGGCGGGAAGTCTACTCGCGGATCGCCGACCGTCCCGCGAGACGCGCGACGTTCCGATCGAATGGCCGCAGATCGACGGAACATCCTCCCGGCCGCGCGCGTCCCCTCGCGGAGGAGCGGCACGCTCGAATCGGATTCCGCGTGCCGCGACGGGATTTCCCCGCAACGCTCTCGGGCTCGTTCACTATCGGACTGCGGTCGGCCGACAGCCTGGCCCCGCGCCGACCGATCACCACCGACGGACCCATTCGATGAAGCATCCCCTGCTCCTGGCACTCACCCTCACGGCGCCGATCCCTTCCGGCTTCTCCCAAGACCTCGTCACCCCCCGGCTGGCGACCGGCGCGCGCGACGGCGGGATCTTCCACGTCGCGACCCACACCTGGACACGTCGTGCGTCGCAGGCCGCACAGTCGCTGATCGGGACGGACGTGCTCTACGACAACACGTGCGTTTCCGGGTACTTCACCCCGCTCAGCGGCGACACGTACGTCGACGAAGGGCGGCTGCCCAGCCCGACCGCGCCCGGGCCCGTCGGTTGCGCGACCTACTACCGGGTCGACGGCTTCACGTTCGGCTACTGCACCGACCAGAGCTCGAGCACGTTCGGCACGTACACGCACCGCTTCTACCAGAACTACACCCCGTGCGCGTCGATCACGAACGTCGCGCCCACGGCGACGATCGCGCTGACAGGTCTGCCGGCGGCGCCTGCGGCGGGGCTGACCACGTGCTGGAACATCACGATCGACCTGGCCGGCACGGGCGGCGGCTCGTTCGTGATGGCCGCGGACGGAGACGGCTCCTACTCGGGCAGCGCTCCGGCGAACAGCTTCGGCTGGGCCATGTCGTCGACCGCGCTGGGCTTCAACACCGGCCCGATGATCTCCGGCGATCCCAACGCCTGTCCGGTGGGTGGCGGGACGTTCTACAACCCGGGTCCGGGCGGGACGGGTCTGGGCAACCTCGACCAGTTCCGCATCCAGGACGGGCCCAGCACCGCGGGCTGCTACTGGTTCGGCGGCACGCCCTGGGCGGGCTTCGACTTGAAGCTCCAGGGCATCGCCTGCGAGGTCTTCCCGGCGCAGGTCAACTTCTGCGCGGGCGACGGCACGGGCATGGGCTGCCCGTGCGGCAACAACTCGCCGGTCGGCGCGAACGCCGGCTGCCTGAACACGAGCAACGTGGGCGGCAAGCTGCGCGCGTTCGGAACGCCGAGCGTCGCGAACGACTCGTTCGTGCTGCTCGGCTCCGACATGACGAACGGCACGTGCCTCTACTTCCAGGGCACCGCGCGCGACAACGGCGGCGCCGGCACGATGTTCGGCGACGGCCTGAGCTGCGCCGGCGGCACGCTGACCCGTCTCGGCACGAAGCACAACGGCGTCGGCGCGAGCCACTATCCGAGTGTCGGCGACACCGCGATCTCCGTCACGGGCGCCGTGACCTCGCCGGGCACGCGCACGTACCAGGCCTGGTACCGCAACACCGCGCCGTTCTGCTCGCCGTCGGGCTTCAACCTGACGAACGGCGTGGAGGTCGCCTGGGGCGCATGACATGGACGGACCTGTCCACCCTCGGGTGACGGGTTCGTCGTGTCGAGTCGTGCGAGGCGGGCCGACATCGGTCAGCCTCGCTCGTTTGCGCGAGTCGGTCCTGAGGAGCCGAGGAGGACGGCGGGAGCCGTGCGGCGGCGCTCCGCCGTCAGGCGCGCGGATCGTGCTTCGCGACCGCGTCCTCGCCCCAGGCTTCGACCAATGCGGCGCGCGCGGCCGATCGGCTGCCGCGCGGACGAGCATCGCCGCTGCGCAGGTGGCGCGTAGGCGCCGAGCCCCATCTTCCGCGATGTCGAAGTCGGGAGAGTGCAACAGGCACGGGATCCCCGCGGACTGGAGCAGTTCGCGCGCGAGCTCGCCCTCCACGAACGCGACGCTGGCGAGGACCACGTCGAACTCGCCGCGGAAGGGCTGGGCCATGGCGCGAGGGTAACCGGCGCGCGCGCTTGCCGCTGCGCGGGACCTGCGAGTAGCCTGTTCGCCCCGAAACTCCCCCGAATCACGGCGGAACCGCTGCGCGAAGGCCCCACGGGATCCGAGACCCCCATCGATGAAGATCGTCGCCTGCATCAAGCGCGTCCCGACGACCGAGGCTCAGGCCAAGGTCGCGGCCGACGGCAAGTCGCTCGACCCGGCCGGCTGGCAGTACATGGCGTCGTTCTACGACGAGATCGCGGTCGAGGCCGCGATCCAGGCCAAGGAGAAGCACGGCGGGGACGTCACCGTGCTCACCATCGGCCCGAGCGAGTCGTCGAAGGAAGTGCGCGAGTTCCTGGCGCGCGGCGCTGACAACGGCGTGATCCTCAAGGACGCCGATCCGGCGGGCCGCGATCCGCGCTGGACCGCGAAGGCGCTCGCCGCGAAGGTCCAAGCGCTGGGCGCGGAGGTCGTCTTCACTGGTCGCGTTGCGACGGACCGCGACAATGCGGCGGTCGGCCCGATGCTCGCGACGTACCTCGGCTGGGCGTGCGTCACGGAGGTCGTCGCGCTCGAGATCGCCGGCGGCAAGGTCTCGGCGAAGCGCGAGACCGAGCACGGCGTCGAGACGGTCGAGTGCGCGCTGCCGGCCGTGATCACCTGCAACAAGGGCCTGAACGAGCCGCGCCGCGCCAGCCTGAAGGGCATCATGGCCGTGAAGACGAAGACCATTGCCGAGGCCCTGTCGACCTGCAGGCGGTCGTCGTCGAACTCGCCGGCGCGCCGGCCGCATCGTGGGCGAGGGCGTGGCGGGCGTCGCCGCGCTCGTCGACGCGCTCAAGAACGAAGCCAAGATCCTCTGAAAGCTGGCCCCATGAGCACGATCCTCGTCTTCGTCGAACAGTCCCACGGCGTCGCATCCCGCGCGAGCCCGAGTGCATCACCGCCGCGCACCGGCCTGCCTGCGGCCGCGGTCGTCGCCGGCGACGGCGCCGACAAGGCCGCCGAGCCCGGCGAAGTCTGCTGGTCGAAGGTCGTCGCGCTGACCGGCGCGCCGCGCTGGAGCGCGGACGCAGTCGCGCGCGACGTCGCCGCGGTCGCCAAGGAGCTCGGCGCGAAGGGCTTCCTGGCCGCGGCCACGGCGACGGGCAAGGACGTCGCGCCGCGCGTCGCGGCGCTGCTCGACTCCACGCTCTTCTCGGACTGCACGGGGCTCGCGGCGGACGGCGGCGCACTCGTGGCGACGCGCCCGTGGCTCGCCGGCAAGGCGGTCGCGAAGGTGCGCTCGAACGGACCCGTATTCTGCGCGACCACGCGCCCGAACGTGTTCCCGGCCAGCGAGTCGGGCGGCACGGCCGAGGTCGCGGCCCGCGCCGCGTCGACGGACGGCAAGGCGAACGTGACCGGGGTCGCCGAGAAGACGGGCGGCAAGCTCGACGTCAAGGAGGCCTCGATCGTCGTGTCCGGCGGCCGCGGACTGCGCGGCCCCGAGCACTTCCACCTGATCGAAGAGCTCGCGGCCGCGTTCGGTCCGGCCGCGATCGGCGCGTCGCGCGCCGTCGTCGACGCCGGCTGGCGTCCGCACGGCGAGCAGGTCGGACAGACCGGCAAGACGGTCAGCCCGGTGGCCTACGTCGCGGCCGATCTGGGGCTATCCAGCACGCTGGCCAGGACAAGAAATGCCTGGGCTACCTACCGCATCAACAGCGACGCCGACGCGCCGATCTTCAAGGTCGCCGACTACGGCCTCGTGGGCGACGCGTTCGAGATCCGCCCGCGCGATCAGTTCGTCGCGCCTGGAGAAGAGCGAAGAGCTGATCCATCATCTCCGTCCGTGCGGAAAGCGCTCGCACGGGGGTGATGGATCAGCCTGATCGGCCTGGCGTAGTCTGCGCGTCTCGTGACGATCGACGACGCCATCCCCCGCGGTCTGCCGCGACGGATCCTGCTCGGGGTGCTGGCCGTCGGACTCGCGCTGCAGATCGGGGCGCTGTGGGACGGAATGCGGGTGAACCCGCTCGCGCGCAACCCCCTCAACGACGCGGCCGAGTACTGGACCTGGGGCGGCGAGATCGCGCGCGGGCATCTCGTCGGCACCACGCCCTTCCTGTCCGCGCCGCTGTATCCGTACCTCGTCGGACTCGTGCGCGCGGTCGGAGGCGGAGTCGCGGCGTTGGGCGTCGTGCAGGTCGTGCTGCACGTCGGGACGGCGTGGCTCGTCGCGCGCTGCACGGCGGCGCGCTTCGGCTGGGCGGCGGGAGTGCTGGGCGCGGCGCTGTACCTCGTGCTCCGCGATCCGGCGTTCCACGCCGAGCGCGTGCTGAACTCCACGCTGCAGGCGTTCGCGACCGCGTGGATCTGGGATCGTGCGATCGCGGCGGGAGAGCGCTTCGACGCGCGCCGCGCGGCGCTGCTCGGCGTCGCGGTGGGCGTCGGCACGCTGGCGAACCCGACCTTCGCGCCGCTCGTGCTCGCGCTGCCGGCGTGGCTCTCCTGGAAGCACGGCGTGGGGCGCGAGGTCGTGCGCCGCGCCGCGCTCTCGGCCGCGATCGCGGCCGCGTGCGTCGCGCCCGCGACGCTGCACAACTGGCTCGCGGGTCGCGAGTTCATCCCGCTGAGCGCGCAGGCCGGCCTCGGTTTCTTCCACGGCAATCAGCCCGGCGCCGAGGGGATCTTCCACGCGGCGGAAGGCGTCTCGACCGACCGCGTGAAGCAGAACCTCGACGCGCGCGACGCCGTGCGCGGCGAGACGGACGGCTCGTGGAAACAGACGAGCGACGCCTACCTGCGCCGCGGCCTCGCGTTCTGGCGCGCCGAGCCCATGGCTGCGCTCGTGCTGACGGCGAAGAAGGTCTGGTGGTTCTTCTCCGGCCGCGTCTACGGCGACGTGTACGTCGCGGACCTCGAGGTCGACGACGGCCTGGCGCGCGGGCTGGCGTTCGCGCCGATGCCGGTGGCGTGGTGGACGCTGCCCGCCGTCCTCGTGCTCGCGCTACTCGCGCGCCGGCCGCGCGAGCACGCGCCGGAGATCCTGCTGTTCCTGGCGACGTTCCTGGTGGTGGCGCTGTTCTGGTACTCGCCGCGCTACCGCATGCCCGTCGTGCCGCTCGTCGCCGGCTTCGGTGGCGCGGCGCTGGCATCTCTGGGCGCGTTCGAGCGCGCACGCGGGCGCGCGATCGCGTTCTCCGTCGCGTTCGCGCTCTCGGTCGCCGCCGCGTCGTCGCTGCGCGCGAGCGGGCGCGACGCGCGCGACGCGTTCCTCCCGCAGTTCGAGTCGCAGGTCGGCGACGCGTACATGGCCGAAGAGGATTGGGCTCTCGCCGCGGACCGCTACGAGCGCGCGGCGCGGCTCGGCGCGCGCGGAGCTTCGGCACGGCGCGCCGACGCGCTGCGCCGGCTCGGCCGCGCGGACGAGGCGCTGGAAGCTCTGCGTCGCGCGGCCGCGGCGGATCCGTCGAACGGCGTCGCGCGCCGCGGGCTCGCGATCGCGCTCGTGCAGAGCGGCGACCTCGCCGGAGCCCGACGCGAGTTCGAGCGCGCCATCGCCGCCGATCCGAACGACTGGGAAGCGCAGTCCGGGCTCGGCAACGTGCTCCTGGCGCAGGGCGACGCGCGCGGCGCGGCGGCGCAGCAGGAGAAGGCGATCGGACTCTCGCCGACGTACGCCAACGCGCACGCGAACCTGGGCCGCGCGCGCGAAGCGCTGGGCGAGCTCGACGCGGCCGAGATCGCGTACCGCGCGGCGCTGCGCATCGATCCGCTCTCGGCGAACGCGGCCGGCGGACTGGGCGACCTCCTGATCGCGCGCAAGCGCTGGCGCGAGGGCATCGACGTCCTGCGCGGGCTCGCGCGAGCGACGCCGGCGGACCGCGCGCTCGCGCGCAACCTGGCCTGGTGGCTCGCGACTTGCCCCGAGGAATCGGCCCGCGACCCGCGCGCGCCGCTCGCGCTCGTCGACGAGGACTTGGCCAGAGCGGACCTCGGACCACAGGACCTCGACACCGCGCCCGGCTCTACGCCGAGCGGCGCGCGTTCGTCCTCCCGCCGTGACGCGCGCTATCCTGCCGCGCATGGCCCGCCCGAAGCGCTGCACGCCCGAGGAGCTGATCCAGCTGGCGCGTCGCGTGCCGCTGTGGAACGCGACGCCTGAACGGCTGCGGCGCGAGTGGAAGTTCGCCGACTTCGGCTCCGCCTTCGCGTTCATGACGCGCGTCGCGTTCCTGGCCGAGAAGGCCGACCACCATCCGGACTGGTCGAACGCGTACTCGCGCGTGGCGATCGAGCTCAGGACCCACGACGCGGGCGGCGTGTCGGCGCTCGATTTCGGACTGGCCGAGGAGATCGACCGGCTCGGGAGCACCTGATCGAACCATGGAGAACACACGCAAGCTGGAACCGATCGAGGCGCGACTCCTGGGCGTGTTGATCGAGAAGGACTTCACGACACCGGAGCAGTACCCGCTGTCGCTGAACGCGCTGACCGCGGGCAGCAACCAGAAGTCGAACCGCGATCCCGTTCTCGACCTGAACGATTCCGAGGTCTACGCCGCCACGGGCAAGATGATCGTGAAGGGGTGGGCTGGCTCGGTCCATCCGGCCGGCAGCCGCGTGGAGCGGTTCCGCCACAACGCCGGCGAGATGCTGGGCATCGGCCGCCCGCAGCTCGCGATCGTCGCCGAGCTCCTGCTGCGCGGGCCTCAGCAGCCGGGCGAGTTGCGCGCGCGCGTGTCGCGCATGGTCGACATCCCCTCGCAGGCGGCGCTGATGGACGCGCTCGCGCCACTGCTCGCCGGCGGGCTCGTCGTGCGGCTCGAACCGCAGCCGGGCTCGCGGGCCGAGAGCTATGGACAGACGATCGCTCCGGGCGCGCATCCGACTCCGACTCGTTCGGCGGTTCCGCCCGCGCCATCGGTGCGCGCGTCGATGCCGAGCGAGATGACGACGGCCGCGGCCCCGGCCGTCGATCTCTCGGCCGTCGACCGCCGCATCAGCGAGCTGCACGCGGAGGTGCAGATGCTCCACCGCCAGCTCTCGAACCTGGCCTGGAAGCTGGGCGAGAAGCTCGATCCGCCCAGCTGAGGCGCGCGCTGGCTCCGCGTCACCGCGCCGGCTCGGCCGCCATGACGTCCGCGAGCTCCGCCGCGACGGACAGCGCGATCGCGGCCGGCTCCTTCGAGCGCTTCGACAGCCCGATCGGACAGCGCACACGGGCGATGCGGTCCGCCGCGATGCCGCGCTGGCCCAGGCGCTTCTGGAAGCGCGCCCACTTGCGCTCGGAGCCGATGAGCCCGACGTACGGGAAGTCGCGCACGACCGCGCGCGCGAGGATCTCGAGGTCGAGCGCGTGGCTGTGCGTCATCACGAGCACGAGCGCATCGTCGGGCAGGCTCTCGACCTCGGCCTCCGGCGCGTCGACGAGCAGGAGTTCGTACGGCCGACGCGGCGGCAGGGCCGGCTGGACCTCGCGCTCGTCGCGCGGATCGATCAGGACGACGTCGGCCGAAAGCCAGGGCGCGAGCCCGCCCAGGGACTGGGCCACGTGGCCCGCGCCGAAGATCGCGATGCGCCGGCGTGTCCACGGAAACGTCTCGTAGAAGACGGTGACCTCGCCGCCGCAGCACTGGCCGGCGGCCTCGCTCAGCGGATACGCGACGGTCTCGGAGACGGGCGTGCGCCGCCGCAGGAGCTCGGTCGCGTGCTCGATGGCGATCTTCTCGAGGTTCCCGCCCCCGATCGTGCCGAACGCGAGCCGCCCGCCGCTGACGACCATGCGCGCACCCGGATCGCGCGGGCCGCTGCCCTTGACCTGCGTGACGACGACCAGCGCGCACGCCTCCCGCCGGTTGCGCAGCGCCGCGAGGGCTTCGATCCAGTCCTGGGGATGGTCCGCGAGGTGATCCACGAGTTCGCGCGAGTGTAGCGCGAGCGCGTTTCGGTCCGGCGTCCCCGGCCCCTACGATGCGCGCATGCGCGCTTCGATCCTCGGCGGCGGCCCGGCCGGCCTGTACACGTCCATCCTCATGAAGAAGGCCTTCCCGGACGCCGAGGTCGGCGTCTGGGAACGCAACAAGCCCGACGACACGTTCGGGTGGGGCGTCGTGTTCTCCGACGAGACGCTGGGGCACTTCGAGGCCGCGGACCCCGAGACGTACGCCGAGATCCGGCGCGCGTTCGCGTACTGGACCGACATCGAGACGTGGATCGGCGGCACGTGGACGCGCTCGACGGGTCACGGGTTCTGCGGGATGTCGCGGCGTCGCCTGCTCGAGATCTTTCAGGAGCGTGCGCGCGGGCTCGGCGTCGCGCTGCACTTCCAGAAGGACCTGCCCGACGAGTCCGCGCTGCCCGCGAGCGACGTGATCGTCGCCGCCGACGGCATCCAGAGCGCGGTGCGCACGAAGCACGCCGACTGGTTCCAGCCGTCGCTCGACTGGCGCAAGGCCAAGTTCACCTGGCTCGGCACGACGAAGCCCCTGAAGGCGTTCACGTTCGTATTCCTCGAGACGGAATGGGGCGTGTTCCAGGTGCACGCCTACCCGTTCGAGGCGAACCTCTCGACGTGGATCGTCGAGTGCCACGAGGACACGTGGCGCCGCGCCGGACTCGAGAACGCGACGGAGGCCGACACGGTCGCGTTCTGCGAGCGCATCTTCGCACCCTTCCTCGACGGGCATCGCCTGCTCACGAACCGCTCGATCTGGCGCACGTTCCCGACCGTGCGCTGCGAGCGTTGGAGTCACGGGAACGTCGTGCTGCTCGGCGACGCGGTGCACACGGCACACTTCTCGATCGGCTCGGGGACGAAGCTCGCGATGGAGGACGCCATCGCGCTCGTCGACGCGTTCCGGGCGCACGGAGCGACCGACGTGCCCGCGACGCTGCGCGCCTACGAGGCCGCGCGGCGGCTGGACGTGCTGAAGCTGCAGCGCGCGGCGCAGACGAGCCTCGAGTGGTTCGAGAACACGGCGCGCCACGTGCGCCAGACCCCGATCGAGTTCACGTTCAACCTGATGACGCGCAGCAAGCGCATCACGTACGGGAACCTCGGGCGGCGCGACCCGGCGCTCGTGCAGGCCGCCGCGACGGATTTCGCTGTCCGGAACGGCGTGCGTCGCGCCGCGGACGGTGCGGTCCCGCCGCCGGCGTTCGTGCCCATCACGTTCCGGGGCATGCACCTCGAGAATCGCGTCGTGGTGTCGCCGATGTGCCAGTACTCCGCCGTCGACGGACTGCCGAACGACTGGCACCTCGTGCACCTCGGCTCACGCGCGATCGGCGGCGCCGGGCTCGTGTTCGCGGAGGCGACGGCCGTCGCCGCGGACGGGCGCATCTCGCCCGGCTGCACGGGGCTGTGGAGCGAGGCGCACGCCGACGCGTGGCGGCGTATCGTCGAGTTCGTGCACGCCTCGTCGCGCGCCAAGATCGGCATCCAGATCGGGCACGCGGGACGCAAGGCGTCGTGCAACCTGCCGTGGCAGGGCGACGATCCGCTACGCGACGGCCGCGCGTGGAAGACGCTCGGGCCCTCGGCGAACCCGTTCAAGCCCGACTGGCCGGCGCCGAAGGCTCTGGACCGAGCGGACATGGCGCGGCTCGAAGCCGAATTCGCGCGCTCGACGCGGCTGGCGGATTCCGCGGGCTTCGACGTGCTCGAGCTGCACATGGCGCACGGCTACCTGCTGTCGAGCTTCCTGTCGCCGATCTCCAACCTGCGCACGGACGAGTACGGCGTCAGCCTCGAGAACCGGATGCGCTGGCCGCTGCGCGTCTTCGAGGTCGCGCGCGCCGCGTGGCCCGAGTCGAAGCCGCTCTTCGTGCGCATCTCGGCCTCCGACTGGCTCGAGCCGCGCGGCTGGACGGTCGAGGACTCGGTCGTCTTCGCGCGAGAGCTGAAGGCGCGCGGCTGCGACCTCGTCGACGTCTCCTCGGCCGGAAACACGCCGGAATCGCGCGTCGAGTACGGACGCATGTACCAGGTCCCCTTCGCCGACCAGATCCGCGCCGAGGCCGGCATCCGCGTCATGGCCGTCGGCGGCATCCAGGGCATCGACCACGTGAACACGGTGCTCGCGGCGGGCAGAGCGGACCTGTGCGCGCTGGCGCGGCCGCACCTCACGAACCCGTACCTCACGCTGCACGGCGCGGCGGAGGCGGGTGTCGACGTGCACTGGCCGAACCAGTACCTGGCGGTGAAGCCGCGCGGGCGGACGGCGAGCGCGGCGGACTGACGCACGCGAGCTTCGAACTCGCTGGCGCGCGCGATCACGCGGCTCGTCATGCGGACGGCGCGGCCTAGAATCGCGCGCGTGCCGCCGAAGCTCGTCTCGAACCCGCCGAATCCCTGGAGCACGACGCACGTCGAGTGGCTCGAGGAAGCGCCCGTCGCGCGGCTCGAGGTCTACGAGGAGAAGGCCGACTCGGTCCTCACGACCAACGAGAGCCCCGACGTCGGGTTCCGCTGGAGCGTGAACCCCTACCGCGGCTGTTGGCACGCGTGCGCGTACTGCTTCGCGCGTCCGGGCCACCAGTACCTGGGCTTCGGCGCGGGCAGCGATTTCGAGCGGCGGATCGTGGTCAAGACGAACGCGCCCGAGGTGTTGAGCGTGCAGCTCGCGAGCCGTTCGTGGCGGCGCGAGACCGTCGTCTACTCGGGCGTCACCGACTGCTACCAGCCGCTCGAGGCGAGCTATGCGCTCACGCGCCGCTGCCTCGAGGTCTGCCTCGCGCGCCGCACGCCGGTCGCCGTCATCACGAAGAGCACGCTGATCCGGCGCGACGTCGAGCTGCTCGCGCGGCTCGCGTCCGGACCGGGCGCTCACGTGACGTTTTCGATCCCCTTCCTCGACGAGCACGTCGCGCGCGCGCTCGAACCCGGTGCACCGACGCCGACGCGGCGCTTCGAAACGATGCGACTGCTGGCCGACGCGGGGATCCCGGTCGGGATCTCGCTCGCCCCGCTGATCCCCGGCTTCCGCGAGAGCGACATCCCCACCCTGCTCGAGCGCGCGAAGGAGAACGGCGCCTCGAGTGCCTTCACGACGCTGCTGCGCCTGCCGGCCGAGGTCGCGCCCGTCTTCGAGGAACGCTTCCGCGCCGCGTTCGCCGACCACTGGAAGAAGGTCGAGAACGCACTGCGCGAGATGCGCGGCGGCCACCTGAACGACCCGCGCTTCGGCCACCGCCAACGCGGCCACGGCCCGCGCTGGGACGCGCTGATGCAACTCTTCGAGATCCAGCGCCGCCGGATCGGCCTCGACGACACCCACTCCCAGATCGACCGACCGCCCGACGCCGCGACGGCGACGCAGGGCGAGCTGTTCCCCTGACTCCTCCACGACAAAGCTCGGCGTGGCTCGGCCGGTCGGGTTCAGCCCCAGCGGTGGTAGGCGGGGTGGCCTTCGCGCACGGCGACGAACGTGCCGCGGCAGGTGGCGGTGATCTTGCCGCCGGCTTCGAGCTCGGCGTCGATCACGGCGCGGTCGTCGGTGGATTCGACGACCCAGGCGCGCAGCGTCACGGGGCCGCCGACCGGCGTCGGGCGCTTCAGCTTCACGTGGAAGTCGGCGGTGACGGTGCAGGGCGGCGCAGCGGCGCCCGACTTCTGCATCAGGTGCATCGCCGCGGTCCAGTTGCTGTGGCAGTCGAGCAGCGCGCCGCAGATCCCGCCGTTCAGCATGCCGGGGAACGCCTGGTGGTGGCTTTCGGGCGTCCACGTCGCGACGAGCTTCTCGCCCTCGACGAAGCTCCGGATGTGCAGGCCCTTCGCGTTCGCCGGACCGCAGCCGAAGCAGATGCTGTTCGGCGAGAATCGCTCTTGCACCGACAGCGCGCGCGGATCGCGCTCGACCGGACTCGGATTCGTCACGCGCGCCTCGTGCTCTTCGCGCGCGGATCCGAGGTCCGCGGCGGGATTCGTCGCGGGTTCGCTCGCACGATGCGCGCACCGATCGTGTCGCGAGCGAAGGAGAGTGGTGGGCTAGACAGGAATCGAACCTGTAACTTCCACGCTGTGAACATGGCACTCTGCCGATTGAGTTACTAGCCCGACGGAGGGCCGAGAGGATAGGGCGCGATGCGTGTGCTGGCAAGCACCCGTCGCGCCCGGTTCGTTCTCAGGGACGCAGGTCCTTGCCCAGCGTGGTCTTCAGGATCTCGCCCAGCCGTTGCTCCGCGCGCCGCAAGAGCATCCGCACGGCGTCCTCGGTCCGGCCGCCCATGATCTCGCCCGCTTCCCGGAGCTGACGACCCTCGAAGAAGACCAGCGTGATCGCCTGGCGATGCTCGGGCGAGAGTTCATCGAGCGCCTTGCGCAGCACACCCAGGCTCTCGTCTCGCGACACCTTCATCGTCACCGAGAGATCGAGGCTCTCCGGCTCGACCGAGCGCTTCTCGCCCTCCGACGTCGACACCGGCGCGTCCATCGACCGCTCGCGCCCGAGGTCGCGCTTGCCGGCCGAATAGAACTCGGCCTTGTCCCGGATCTTGTTCTGCAGGATCTGCAGGAACCAGCGCACGAGCGACGCCTCGCCGCGGTACTCGTAGTTGGGGAAGTCGCGCGCGGCCTCGCGGAACGTCGTCTGCGCCAAGTCGTCGGGCTCTTCCTTGAGGCGCAGCCGCGGACCGATCTTGCGCCGCGCGACCTCGACCATCATGCGGTGGTAGCGCTGGAAGAGATCGTTGAGCGCTCCCGCGTCGCCAGCCTTCGCGCGCGCGACGAGTTTCGCGGTCTCGTCGTTCTCGAATCCGTCGGGGAGCTGGAACTGCGCCGGGTCCGGAACGGGTTCCGGTTGCGCGTCTTTGTCTTCGGGCTCAGCCATGAGCGGATCGGAGGATACGCGGGAGCGTGGTCCGGGAACAGGAAGGGTCACGTGGACTTGGGCACGCACGCGGTCACGGCGGTGTGAGGGACTTCGCGGCGAATCGCCGTGGTCCACCGGCGTGGACACCGAAGAGCTCGAGCTCGACGACGGATCCAGGCTGGTCGAGCGGTGTAGGCGACAACCAGATCGTGCCGTGCAGCTCGGACCAGGGTTCAGGAGCACCCGCGTCCGAGAGGTCGTCGACGCGCACCTGCACCTCGTCCGGCCCCGGCCCGAAGCAGAAAGTCGCCTGCACGCCGCCGAACTGATCGAATTCCATGTACCGGAAGGCCCTCACCTCCGGTCGCGCGGGAATCCGCTCGATGGTGGCATTGATTCCGGGAGCGCGCGTTGCGCTCGGCGACGGCGTGCCGTCCATCGACGTATTCGCGATCACGCGGATGCGGGGTACGCGCGCGCGGCCGGAGTCCTCGTGCCCACCCGAGGCCGGCACAACGAACTTCCCGGCGAACGACTGGCCTGCGTCGCCGACCTGTCCGTTGAACTCGAACGCCACGATGGCGCCCGGCTGGAGAGGCCACGCGCCGAACTGCAAGCGCCCCTCGAGCCAGCTCCATGTCCTCGTGCTCGGCCCTGCATCCCCGTACGAGTAGGCCCGGGCGTACGCGTCCTTCCGTTCCGGACCGAAGCGCAGCACGGCGCCCTGGCCGGTGAGCCCATCGCCTTCCCAGATCTGGACCGCGAGTACATCCGGACGTGTCTCGAGTCGGGCCACGCCCTGCTCCGAGTCGCTCCCCGTGAACGCGCCGGCCCCGTCCAGGGGGACGCCGTGCTCGACCAGAATTCGGGTCGGCGTCCCCTCCACGTCCCGGGTCCAGGCCTTCCCGACGCCGTCCAGGAGCGGCGATTCGCGCGTCGGCTCGGGCTCGCTCGGCTGGAAGGCCCCGAGAATGCCGGCGATCGAAGCGCAGCAGATCCCCGCGACGAGCCCGGCGCCGGCGGCGACTGCGAGTCGTTCGGGGATCACGACGAGGTCGCCGCCCTTGCCGACGAATTGAGCTCGTCCAGATGAGACGGGGCGTGGAAACCAACGCCGAACTCGTGGTCGATGGCGGCGTGCGCAGGATGGGCGAAGGGCGGCGCGGTCATCACGGGGCCTCGTGATCGGGAGCAGGATCCGTCGGCTTGCGGCCCACGAGCTCCAGGAACTCGGGCTCCAGCATCACCCGTACCCCGAGCTCGGCGGCGCGTTTCGCCTTGGATCCGGGCTTTCCGCCCACGACCAGGATGTTCGTCTTCGAGCTCACGTCCGAGCCCACGCGGCCGCCCAGGTCCTCCACGACCTTCTTGGCCTCGGCGCGGCCGAGCGCCTCGAGCGTCCCGGTGAACACGACGCTCTGGCCCGAGAAGACACCGCTCGTCGAGCTCGCGCTGGGCGCCAGGATCGTCACGCCGCCGGCCAGCAGGCGCTCGACGAAGGCGAGGTTCGCCGCATTGTCGAACCAGCCGCGCACGCGCGCCGCGGACTCGGGTCCGACTCCGTCGACGTGCTGCAACTCGTCGAGCGTCGCGTCGCGCACGCCTTCGAGCGAGTGGAAGTGCGCGGCGAGCAGCTTCGCGGTCGCCGGGCCGACGTCGGGGATCGCCAGCGACACGAGGAAGCGCGCCAGCGGGACGTTCCGGGCGCGCTCGAGCTCGGCGAACAGGTTCGCGACCGTCTTCTCGCCCCAGCGGTCGAGCTCGGCCAGCTTCGACGCGGCGCCCTCCGATCGATCGAGGTGGAACACGTCGGCCGGCGAGCGCAGGTAGCCCGCGTCGTAGAGCTGCGCGATCTGCTTCTCGCCCAGGCCGTCGATCTCGAACGCGTCGCCCGACACGAGGATCAGCGTGCGGCCGATGCGCTGCGGCGGGCATTCGGGGTTCGGGCAGCGCCAGTACTTGCCCTCCTGCACGCTCGAGGTTCCGCACGCGGGGCATGCGGCGGGCATCGCGTACTCCGCGCGCCACTTCCACGCGACGCCGGGCTGGACCGCGCCGGATGCGTCGCGCAACTCGGCGGGCACCGCGTCGTCCCAGCCGGCCGGCGCGGGCCCGGCCGCGGGCTTCGCGACCGCGAGGATCTGCGGGATCACGTCGCCCGCGCGGCGCAGGAACACGCTGTCGCCGATCTTCACGCCGAGCGCGGCCACGTAGTCCGCGTTGTGCAGCGTCGCGTGGCGCACCGTGATGCCGCCGACCTCGACCGGGTCCACGTGCGCGCGCGGGGTGAGGCGCCCGCTGTTCCCCACCATCGTCTCGATCGCGCGCAGCGTCGCCGAGGCCTCGAGCGCGGCGAACTTGTGCGCGTACTGCCAGCGCGTCGCGCGCGACGTCGCTCCGAGGCGATCGCGCAGGTCGAGCCGGTCGAGCTTGGCCACCACGCCGTCCATGTCGAACGGGATCTCGGCGCGGCGCGCTTCCAGCTCGTCGTGGTAGGCGATGCAGGCGTCGAGCCCGACCACGCGGCGCGCCAGCCCGGCGTCGGGGAATCCCCAGGCGCGCAGCGCGGCGCTGACCTCTTCCTGCGTCGCGAAGTCGGCGCCGACGATGCGCGGCGCGGACCAGGGATGGAACTCGAGCGGGTAGCGCGCGACCTCGGCCGGGTCGTTGCGGCGAACGGCGCCGGCGACGGTATTGCGCGGGTTCGCGAACGGCTCGAGGCCCTGCTCCTTGCGCCGCGCGTTCAGGCGCACGAGCGCGTCGCGCCGCATCAGCACCTCGCCGCGCACCTCGAGCAGCTCGGGCACGGGCGTCTTCGAGCCGTCGAGGGCGAGCGGGATGTCGCGCACCGTCCGCAGGTTCGCGGTCACGTCCTCACCCTTCACGCCGTCGCCGCGCGTCACCGCGCGCGCCAGCACGCCGTCCTCGTACACGAGAGCGGCGCTCACGCCGTCGAACTTGGGCTCGACCACCCAGGCCAGGTCGCGATCCTCCATCTTCAGGAAGCGCAGGATCGAGGCCTCGAACTCGCGCACCTCGTCGGCGGTGAACAGACTGTCGATGGAGAGCATCGGCACGGCGTGCTCGACCACCGCGAGGCTCGTGCCCTCAGGGAGAGGAGCTCCGACGCGCCGCGTCGGGCTGTCGGCCGCCACGAGGTCCGGATGCGCGGCCTCGAGCTCCTTCAGTTCGCGGAACAGCCGGTCGTACTCCGCGTCGGAGACTTCGGGCCGCCCCTCGACGTAGTAGAGCCGGTCGTACCGCGCGATCGTCTCGCGCAGCTCTCGCGCGCGGCCGGCCGCGGCGGCATCGGACTTCTTCACGCAGCGAACCTCAGGATCCGGGCATGTCCGCCGGGCCGAACGCCTCCGGCAGGATGTCCCCGAGCACGGTGGCGTAGCGGTTGCCGTCCGTGCCCACGATCACGATGCGCAGGTCCGGCTGGAATTCGTAGAGCACCTGCCGACACGCGCCGCAGGGCATGATCGCGCGCGGCAGGTTCGTGGCGATGGCGAGCGTCGTGAAGTCCCGCGATCCCTCGGAGACCGCCTTCACGAGCGCCGTTCGCTCGGCGCACCACGTCAGGCCGAAGCTCGCGTTCTCGACGTTGCAGCCGGTGAAGATCCGACCGTCGCTGGCGCGCAGCGCCGCTCCGACCTGGATCTTCGAATACGGGCTGTAGGCGTACCGCAGGGCCGCGACCGCCACGGCCACCAGGTCGTCGTCGCGTGCGTCAGAACGGATCCCCGCCGGACCTTCCCGGCTTCCCGTTCGTTCCGGTCTGTTCATGGGCGCCAGCCTCGTCCCCGTCGTCCCATCCGTCAACGCCGGGGTCCTCGGCGCCCGTGACGTCGGGCCGCGGTCCGTCGATCAGGGGCTCGTAGCCGAGATAGGGCACGCGCATCCGCACCTGCTTCTGGCCGGTCACGGGGTCCTCGCGCTCCTCGGGCTGGACCAGCACGCGCGCGCGCAGCCCGACGAGGTCCTTGGAATCGACCTCGACCTCGCCCGACACGTCGATGCCGAGCGCCGACAGCACCTTCTTGACGCGGTAGATCCCGCGCTCGCTCCACGTGAGCGAGTCCCAGGCCGCGGTGCGCCCGGCGTGGTCGCCGTCGAGCACCTCGAGCCGAAAGGTCCAGCGCGTGCTGCCGTCGCGCGAGCGCCCCTCGCGCACTTCGGCGATTCGGACCGCGTGCAGGCCGGCGGGGACGGAAACGAACGACTCGACGTCGTCCACGTTGCTGAAATCGAAGCGCATGAGTGTTCCTCGGCCGGAGGACGGAGTGTCCTCCCTCCAGCACGACGCTCGGTGCGCTCGGCGGTCGCACATCCCGTCGGATTTTTCGCGCGAACCGCTGCCGACGCCCGGCTCGCGCCCGAATCAGGCCGGTTGCTGCCGTCGGCCGAGCGGCGCGAGCCGCGCGCCGTGCGCCGCCGTCCCCGGCCCCGTCACGGCGCGGAACACGCGCTCCATGTTCCCCCCCAGCACCTTCGCGACGTCGGCCGGCGCGAACCCGCGCGCGAGCAGCCGCTCGGCGATCCGTCCGTAGCAGCCGGCGTCCTCGAGCCCCTGCGGGGTGCGCCCGATCCCGTCGAAGTCCGAGCCCAGGCCGACGTGGTCGATGCCCGCGACCCGCACGGCGTGCACGATGTGGTCGACGACGACGTCCATCGGGAGCGGCTCGGCGTGCTCCTGCAGCCACTCGCCCTGGCGCAGGAAGACGTCCGTGTCGTTCGGTCCGGCGATCGCCTTGTACTCGGGCGATTCGCGCAGGCGCGCGTCCTCGCGCTGCGCCTCGTCCTTCAGGAACGCGGTGCAGAAGACGATCCCGACGACGCCGCCGTTCCGGGCGATCGCGCGCAGTTGATCGTCGGTCAGGTTGCGCTGGTGGCCGTGGATCGCCTTGCAGCCGGAGTGGCTCGCGATCACGGGCTTCGCGGTCGTCGCCAGCGCGTCGGCGATGCTCTTCTCGCCGGCGTGGCTGAGGTCCACGACCATCCCGAGCTCGTTCATGCGCCGGACGACGCTGCGGCCGAACGCGCTCAAGCCGTCGGGCACCTCGGGGCCCGCGCCGGGCTGGCACGAGCGGATCCAGTCGAGGTGGTTGTTCCAGACGAGCGTGAGGACGCGCACGCCGTGCTCGAAGTACCACTCGAGGTCCTCGAGCGAGCCCTCGATCGAATGTCCGCCCTCGATTCCGGGGATGCCCGCGATGCGGCCGGACGCGTGCGCCGCGTCGAGCAGCGCGCCGTTCCCTGCCCACGCGATCTGGTCCGGGTGCGCCGCGGCGAGCTCGTGGAACTGGGCCAAGAGGTCGCGCGTCCGTCGTCGCGCGCCGCCGGGACCCTCGGCGATGTGCTTCGGGTCGACCCAGTTCACGAGCACGACGGATCCCAGTCCGCCCTGTTTGCCGCGCACGAGGTCGAGGTGTCCTCGCGTGCGTCGCCCCAGGTCGTGGCCGAGATCGAGCTGTCGCTGCAGCGAGTCGACGTGCGCGTCGAAGACGGGTTGGCGGGCGAGGAGGTCGGCGAGGGAGTCTTGGGGCATGGAGCGCGCTCGCCGGGATCATGCCATCCGCGCGACGCTCGACGAGTGCGGTCGACCGAGTCCACCCCGATGCTCCTCCCGAAACACGCGCGGCGGCCGACGAGCGCGTCGCGGGCGGTTACGGCGCAAAGGCACGCGCCTGGACGGCGTAGATGCCCTCAGGGAGTGCGACGTCGACGGTGCGGGTCCAGTTCAGGCCGCCCTCCAAACCGGTCGGAAGGACCAGGACCTCCTGCAGCGGCGCGACGCCGGCGGCCTTCGTGAAGCGCACGGTGACGTTCCAGGTCGGCGGGGTGTTCGCCGCCTCGATGACGAAGGTCCGCGTCGAGTTGCCGGTGAGCACGAGGTCGGGACTGCCGGCAATCTCGGCGCGCGGATCGAGCGGAACGGATTGGACATTGGCGCCCGTGCGGACTTCGGAGATGCGGATGCGCGAGAGTGTCTGCGACCGGAAGAGCGGTTGGGTTCCGACTTGACCGACCTCGATGCTCGCCATCGGCAACGTGAGGACGGGGAACTCGCCGGGGTTGTTCTTCTCGATTCGGATGCGGCCGAGACCGCCGACCCCCGAGTGGCCCACCGAGTCCCCCGTGACCCCACTCCCCCCGAGTGCGCGCAGTACCGCGCCGGCTCCAGTTCCTCCCGAATCCAATAACGAGACCGAGTCGGCCACCAATCGAACCGACCCACCCGCGCCGCCTCCACCCGTAGCCGATTGCGCAAAACCGAGTGGCGATCCACCATCACCTCCATCGGCGAGTACGCGGCCACCGGAGGTCACGACGATCGACGAGTTTCCACCGAGCAGGATCGCGCCGCCGCCGGCGCCAGCGCCTGACGCCTCGAAGATCCCGACACTCCGGCCTCCGGCCCCGCCCGAACCACCGATCAGGCTCAGAAGATTGCTCCCACCGTAGGGCGGGCTCGGGGACAGCACCGCCGCGGCACCGAGGGCACCCGCGGATCCATGGCTGCCTCCGTTTCCGCACGCGGGCCCACCGACCGCGTTGCGGAGCCCCCCACCGGGGCCAAGACCCGAACTGGTGTCGTCCGCAGTCGGAAATGGGGTCCCGCGAGCACCTCGAAATCCCCCTGGCCCCGGCTCCGCGTAGCGAGGTGAATCGCCGATGGCATGGCCATGATCACCCCTCACATCGATAGTTCCCTCGATCAAGATCGAGCTTGTCGCCAGCATCGCCACGGGTGCGCGCGACCCGTGATTGCGGAATCGCACCGTCTTCCCCGCGGGGACCACGAGGTCCTCGTAGTAGAGGACGACGACCCACTCCTGCGGGTCGTACACCGCGCGCCCATCCGAGAAAGGCACCGTCCACGTCCCCGTCGTCGCCAGCGACAGGTCGATCGTCATCGTGTTCGCCTGCGCGCCCGGTCCCGTGTCCTGAACGAACACGAAGTCCGGGTACGCGCCCCCACCAGGGCAGGGCGGGACGATGCTCACCTGCGCCCGCGCATGGGCCGCGAGAACCAGGAGAAGCGCCGACCTCACGAGCGCACGACAGGAGAGTTGGAGGACTCGATGAGAAGTGGAGGCGATCACTCGGGTCATGGGAGGACTCGCACGTGGACGGAGTACGTTCCGGTCTCTTGGAGCGGCACGGCTACGCTCACCGAAGATGCGGCGAGCAAAATCCGCGAGCGGCGACGACGTGTACAGGCTGACACAATCTCCGCGCACGAGGCCCAGGTGGCCGCGGGTGCGGTTCCCGAGGTCGTGGACCTGGTCGACCTGACATTGCAACGAGTCGACTTGCCCGTCGATGGCGGGCTGGCGGGTGAGTAGCGTGGAGATGGGGTCGGACGGCACGGAACGCGCTCGCCGAGATCCTGCGATCCACGTGGTGCATGTCGATTGCGGTCCGCCGAGTCGAATCGTGCGCTTCTCCCGGGACACGAACGGCGGCTGACGAGGGCCACGTTGGCGGCTACGGCGCAAAGGCACGCGCCTGGACGGCGTAGATGCCCTCCGGGAGCGCGACGTCGACGGTGCGGGTCCAGTTCAGGCCGCCCTCCAAACCGGTCGGAGGGACCGACACTTCCTGCTGCGGCGCGACACCGGTGGCCTTCGTGAAGCGCACGGTGACGTTCCAGGTCGGCGGGGTATTCGCCGCCTCGATGACGAAGGTCCGCGTTGCGTTGCCGGTGAGCACGAGGTCGGGGCTGCCGGCGATCTCGGCGCGCGGATCGACCGGGACGGATTGGACATTGGAGCCCGTTCGCACCTCAGAGATGCGGATCCGCGAGAGGGTCTGCGAGCGGAACAGGGGCTGGGCCCCGACTTGGCCGACCTCGATGCTCGCCAGTGGCGCTGTGAGGACGGGGAACTCGCCCGCGTTGTTCTTCTCGATGCGAATACGCCCAAGCCCTCCAGCCCCAGCGTTTCCGCCCGGCCCCCCCACTCGCGCGCCCCCCACCGCGTTCAAGTTCGCGCCAAAGGACCCGGACACTGGGCCTTGAAGCACGACCACATCCGATACGACGCGGATCGAGCCACCGCTCCCGGCTCCCCCGAACCTGAGGACGCCGCTGCCGGACCGGGCGCTCCCGCCTTTCGCCAGCAGGCTGGCGTAGGAGCCCACCTCGATCGATACGTCGGCCGCGATCAGGATCGCCCCGCCCCCAGAGCCGGCGCCCGTGACCGGTCCCGCATTCACTCCAGCTCCGCCCCCGCCAGACCCCCCGATGAGGTAGCTCAAGGAATCCGAGCCGTAGACCGGACGCGGTGCTGGTCCGGCCGACTGCCCTTGCTCGCCGGCCGTGGCGTAGCTCGCCCCCGTCCCGTTGCTGGCCCCGATACCAAAAAGCCCCCCGCCCGGACCGAACCCTGCGCTGGTCAAGGCCTGCAGCCCGAATGCGGTGCCCAGGGCGCCGCGAAACCCTCCCGGACCCGGCTCCGTGTATCTCGGCGTATCCCCTGGTAAGACGCCGGGTTCGCCGCTGACGTCGATCACGCCTTGGATCGACATCGTATTCGTCGCCAGCATCGCGACCGGCGCCCGTGACCCGTGATTGCGGAATCGCACCGTCTTGCCGTAGGGAATGACGACGTCCCTGTAGTAGAGGACGACGACCCACTCCTGCGGATCGTAGACCGCGCGCCCATCCTGGAACGGCACCGTCCACGGGCCCGTCGTCGCGAGCGACAGGTCGATCGTCATCGTGTTCGCCTGCGCGCCCGGGCCCGTGTCCTGCACGAACGCGAAGTCCGGATACGCGCCGCCACCTGGGCACGGCGGGACGATGCTGACCTGCGCGCTCACGAAGTGGGACGCAGCGACGAGGGCCAAGTAGTGCAGAACGCCGCGCGCGACCCTGTACGAGGATCGAGAGCTGCTCGGCTTGGTGATCATGAATGGACGAACCCTTCGACTTCGTTCACAGAATCCTGCGCGCTGTACGAGATTTCCGCCCGCCCTCGGGGCCAAGGCTCCTTCAGGGGAACACCGCCCGCGCCTGCGCCGCATACTGCCCCGTGTCGAGCAGGACATCGACGGTGCGCGTCCAGTAGATGTCGTTACCCACAGCCGGCGCCGTCACGACGACCTCGGTTCCGCGTCCCGCCGCACGTGTCAACCGGAGCAGGACCTGCGCCGCCACGGGCACGCCCTCGCCGAGGATCTGAAAGGTCGTCACGCCGCTCGTGGTGAGCACGACGTCGGGCTGGCCGTACAACTCGGAGCGCGGGTCCAGAGGGACTGGGGTCGACCCCACCAGGGACACCCGCACGCGGCCGAGCGATGCCCGGCGCAGCAGCGGTTGCGCGCCGACCTGACCGATGACCACGGCCGGCGCCGGGCTCGTGAGGACGCGCAGGGGCGCGACGTCGTTCTTCTCGATCACGATGCGGCCCGCGGCACCCGCGCCGGCCGACCCGCCACCGCCTTCACCGCCGAGCGCCGACACGTACGCGCCCGTGCCGCTGCTGCCCGAGGGCTCCAACACGACTTCGCTCCCAACGAGACGGATCGCGCCGCCGGACCCGCTCCCGCCATGCGCATTGGACGCAACTCCGCGCGGCCCGCCGGCGGCGATCATGCGGCCGGTCTCGCCGATCCGCAGCGAGCCATTCGTCGCCAGCGCGATCGCGCCCCCTCCTGCGCCGCCGCCACCGACCCCGGTACTGCCACCCGCGTTGTGTCCCGCCGCACCTCCCGAACCGCCGGTGAGTAGGTCGAGGAGCGGCCCTCCGTACGCGGCGCCGGCCGCTCCAGGGTTGTTCGAGCCCGGCGATCCCGTCGTTGCGTGTCCAGCGCCACTGGCTGCCCCGGAAGAGGTGCCTCCCTCGGCGGCGACGTTCGAGCCACCCGGGCCGAAGCCGTTCGTCGCGTTGTGGACGTCGAGAGCAGCGGCCCCGCGTGCGCCGCGGAATCCGCCGGGACCCGGCTCGGCGAAGAACGGCGCGATGGTGTTCGAGCCACCGGCGCTGCCACTGACATCGATCTCGCCATCGATGCGGACCGAGCCCGTCGCGAGGAGCGCCACCGGTGCTCGGCTCGCATGGTTCTTGAAGCGGAGCCGTTTCCCGACGGGCACGACGAGGTCCTCGTAGTAGAGCACGACGATCCACTCGCCCGGATCGTAGACCGCGCGCCCATCCTGGAACGGCACCGTCCACGCGCCCGTCGTCGCGAGCGACAGGTCGATCGTCATCGTGTTCGCCTGCGCGCCCGGGCCCGTGTCCTGCACGAACACGAAGTCCGGATACGCGCCCCCACCAGGGCAGGGCGGCACGATGTTGACCTGGGCGCTCGCCCAGGTCGGCATCGACACGAGCAGGAAGAGCGTTCCGAGGAGGCGCACTTGGGCACGGAGGCGGAGTACGAACATGCCAGACTTCCTCACAAGACGACTCTCACGTGAACGGAGTACGTGCCCGTCTCGACGAACGGCACGACCACGGTTGCGATCGACGAGGCGAGCGTGCCGACGAGCGCCGAGCTCGTGTAGGTCGCCACGGGACCGTAGACCCTCGTGATCCGGACCTCGCAAGTGCGGCCGGGCTCGACGTTCGCCGCGCGGATCGTCAGCGTGGTCGTGTCCGATGCGACGACGGCGACGTCGATCCCGCTGCCGCTGAAACCCGCGCGAGGGTCGGCGGGAACCGGGACGGTCTGCGTCGAGTTCGAGACGGACTCGACCCAGACTCGCGGGGTGGTCGGGCTTGGGAAGAGCGGACCGATCACGCCCAGGCTGGGTGTCGGAACACACGGCGGCGCGACGGGCATCGAATTCGCTTCGATGCGAATGCGCCCGATGCCCGTTGTCGCGTCGTTCAGGCCGCCGTTCGCGCCGCGGCCAGAGCGTGCGAAGAGCCCGCTCCCCGTACTCGGCGCCCCTTGGACGGTCAATGACGCGGTGACCAACCGAATGGTGCCGCCCGCCCCCGAAAGGCCGGAGTTAAGTTGGGTACTCCAATAGACAAGTCCCCCGTCCGCTCGGATGGCACTCGCGGATCCCAGGACGATCGACGTGTCGGCTGCAAGGAGTAGCGCGCCGCCGCCGCCGCCCCCAGCGCGCATAGTGTTTCCTGCAACGATAACGTTGTAGGCCGATGGTGCGCCCGAGCCGCCGAGGAGTGGAAAGGCCGAATTCGAGCCGTAGGCCGGGCCCAAAAGTCCGGGTTGGCCGGCGTGGTTCCCCATGCGGACGTTCGCGGAGGCTGGCGGGAACGTGGGGACGGATCCTCCGCCCGGCCCGAACCCTGCATACTGCGTGTCCGCGGTCGTGCCGATCCCGAGTGGGCCACCGCGGAAGCCACCGGGGCCCGGCTCGAAGGACTGCCCCGAACTGGCACCTGAGACCGCGATCTCGCCACCACTGACGTCGATCGTGCCCTGGATCTCCGCCGTTTCGTCGACCAACCAGACGACGGGAGCCTGTGCGGGGTGGTTCTTGAAACGCACGGTCTTGAACAACGGCACCGTCACCGAGCTGTACTTGAACACGACCGCCCACGCCGCCGCGTCATACACGCCGCGCCCGGCAACCGGACTCGGCGTCGCCCAGGTGATCGGCTGACCCTGCCCATCCAGCCCGCTCGCCGCGAGGCCGAGATCGATCGTCATCGTGTTGGCCAGCGCGTCAGGTCCCGTGTCCTGGACGAACACGAAAGCGCCATCGGAACCGTCCGACCCGAGGTTGAGCGACCCCTGAGGCATGGCCCAAGCCTGGGTTGTGAGGATCGCGACGGCACCGAGCGCCGCCCCCGCGGTCCAGGTCGGCACCAACCGAACGAGTCGCATCCACGCCGAGACGGTTCTCATCACGGCCCCCACACGACTCGCAGCCCACCCGACAGGTTGTAGTTCGCCGGAGCCGGACACCCGAACGTCGGATTCACGTCCCGGTAGTACGCCTGGTACCAGCGCGTGGAACCGAGCGCGAGAGGATCCCCCAGCGCCGCCGAACGCTGGCTGACCGACGGTTCCGCCGGCCCCGGATAGCTGGACGCGCCCATCGAGTTCGTCCGCAGACCGAGCCGCTTCAACGCTCCGGCCGCGCAGCGGACACCGTCGCCCAGGATCGACCCCGTCGGATTCCCGATCGTGCCTTGCAGGTAGATCGTCACCGCATTCGGATTCGTCGCGGCGACGTGGAACACGAGCGTGTCGCTCGACAGCCGCGCGAGGCCCGTCGCGGTCAGCTGCGCTCCGCCCGTATTCGCCGAGTTGTTGCAGCCACGATCGGATCCAACGGGCGGATTGCCGCACGGGCACGGGCTGACTCCGCCCTGGCCCGGCAGACAGAAGGCGATCGGAGCCGGCGGCTCGCACTCGTCGGGAACGCCGTTCAGGTTGAGGTCTTTCGCGTTCCCGGCGGCGATGTCGCAGACATCGAGGACCCCGTTCAGGTTGCAGTCCCGTCCCGGAATCGTGATCTGGCACTTGTCGCCGATCCCGTCACCGTCGCAGTCCGCCTGGTCCTCGTTCGGGATGTTGCAGTTGTCGATGCAGTCCGCGACTCCGTCGCCGTCGCTGTCGGTCTCGATCGCGCCGCAACCGCACTGTCCCGGCTGCGTCTTCGTGGGATCGAACGGACAACCGTCCTGGCAGTCGGGCGTCACGTCGCCGTCGCTGTCGGTCTCGGAGACTCCGCACCCGCAGACGCCGGGCACCGTCTTCGCCGGATCCGTAGGGCATCCATCGCAAGCGTCGATCGCCGTGTCGCCGTCGGCATTCGGCTGGCACTCGTCGGGGACCGTGTTCCCGTCGCAGTCCAGGCTGGTCCCGAGGGCCAGGTCGGTCGGATCTCCGACGCCGTTGGAGTTGCAGTCGAGCGGCATCGTCACGATCAGGTCCGGGACCGGCGGAATCGGTTCCCTCCGTCCGACGCGGTCCCGCGCGCGCGAGTAGAAGCGGTAGGTCCGCCCCGGCTGCCCATGGAAGATGCGCTGCTGGGTCTCGGTGTCGGTGATGAGGGGCGCGAACGGTCCGCCGTCCGTTGAGGCGTAGACCGTGAACGACTCGAGACCCGCTCCGCCCGGCGGATCCGAGCCGTTCCAATCGAGCACGAGAGCGAAGTCGTCGCCCTGGACCGCGCTCGCGATGACGCCGCTCGAAGGATCGTCCGCGTCCAACGTGTTGGAGACCTGGTTCGTCGGCAGCGTGGGGTTCACGTCGAACTTGACGCCCGCGCGATTGCGGATCCCCGTTCCGGTCGCGACCGTGCCGGGCGTCGAGGCCACGAATTCGACGAACCCGGAGCCCGCTCCGCCGGACGTGTTGGGCGGCAGGAAGCCCCGCACCCCGTCGGCGATCGGCAGGTTGGTCACAGGGTCGAGGCTCTGCATGATCCAGAAGGCCGTGTTCGTCGCGGCATCGACGCCCGCGACGACCTGGAGCTTCACGCCGAGCGTGGCGGAGTAGTCGAGCACGTTCGAGTAGTTCGGGGCCAGGTCGGGCAGCTCGACCAGGACGTCCCCGAACTTCAGGCGCTTGGCCCGGAACGTCGAGGCGATGAGCCCGGGCTCGAGCTCGTCCTCGATCCGCACCAGCGCGGCGGGCGCGGCGGCGCTGGCGACGTTTTCGAAGTAGACGCGGTAGGTCAGCCCGTCGCCGGCGGCGACGAGGCCCTGCGTCCCGAACCCGTGGGGCGCCGTCTTCTCGTTCGGGTCGTCCGAGGTCGGCACGTCGACGCACGCGGTGTCGCGGGGGACATTGCCGCCCTGGACCTGCGTGACCTCCGCCGAGGGAATCCCGTCGAGGCATCCTGCCTGAGCCAGATCCGTGCACGGGAACCCGGTGGCCCCGAGCCACGCGCACGCGAGGTCGCCGAGGACCGCGTCGATCGAGGTCGTGGGCACCGTGTCCGAGAGCCCGGCTGCCGCGGCATTCGCGAGCGCGATCACGAGATCGCGACCGGTGAGCGGCAGCGTGGCGGGCAGGTGCACGTCGCTCGCGTCGGGCGGGAGCACGGTGGCCGCGCTCCAGACCGCGGGCGCGTTGGCGCGGGCCAGGATGCCGGCGCCGGACTGCGGATCGGCCAGCACGCGCTGCCGCAGCGACTCGGATGTGGCCGCGACGAGAGCGTCGTAGTCCGCATCGGACAGCGCTCGCCCGGTCAGCACGAGTGGCAGGTCCGCGGCGGGGATCGTGGGCGCGTAGAGCGCGTCGATCGCGATCTGCAGCGCGACATCCACATCCTGGCTGGGTCCGAGGTCGTCGACCAGGAACACCGCGGAGTCCGCGACGGCACCCGGCTCCAGGCGCGACAGCCCCAGGTCGGAAGCGGCCACGAGGGCGAGCGGGTCGGGGCTCTTTCCGAGCACCAGGAGCGTCCACGGCGTGTTCACGTTCCCGGCGCCGGACATGCGCATCGAACCGGACCCGCTCGAACCCTTCTTGATGCTGGGCGCGACGCTGAGAGCGAGCCGGGCCTCGAAGGGACGGGCGTCCTCGACGGCGACGGCCGAGGGGACCGTCGCGATGCCGTTGCCCTGCGCGAGCACGTCGAAGGTCCCGGTCGTCGCAGATCCCAGGTCGAACAGCGCGAGCGCGCGCGTCGGACCGAGGATCTCGACGTCGAGGGCCGTGTGCACCTCGGTCCCGCCGCGCTGGCGCAGCGACACCGAGCTCAGGGTGTTCAGCTGGCTCCCCTCGAGCTGCAGCGTCACCCGACCGCGGCCGACGGCCGGCGGCGTGACCGTCGTGATCTCGAACGGCAGGAGTTCCGCCCGGATCTGCGCGCTCGGCGTGGATGCGCCGAAGACGGCACGCGCGAGCACGAAGTAAGGCTGGCCACTCGCCGCGGGGATGACGATCGTCTGCTCGGGGAAGCCGGGGCGCTCGAACTGGAACTCCGCCACGCCGGGCGACGGCACCGAGCCCGACGACGCATAGAGCTCCGTCCAGGCGCTCGGATTCGCGTGCTCCAGCGTCAATCGCACCGCCGCGCCCGGCGGGGCATCGATGCGCACGTACTGATCCACGCCAGTCGGCAGGTCGAGCGCCAACGTGTTCCCCGGTGGCGGGAGCGGAACGAGGCCCGGATACGTGCAGTCGACGAACCCCGTCGACACGGCGTCGTTGTTCGTCTCGGCGCTCTCGGGGATCTGGCCGAACGTGTCCGACCGCACGAGCAATCGGTACATGCCGGGCAGGATCCCCGGCATGCGCACTTGCGCCGTGCGCTGATGCGTTCCGCCCACCGGCAGGGACGGCGCCGTCCCGATCACTTGCCCCAGCAGGCGGTCGCCGCCGTCGAGCACGGCATCCGACGACAGGAACAGCGCGTCGGTCCATGACCCCGACATGGAGCTGCCGCTGAGGTTCGTGGTGACCCAGGTGACGTCCAACAGGTCTCCCGCGTCGACCGTCGGAGAGTGCGTGATCGAAGTCACCCTCAAGTCGCAGTTCGGAGGCAGCGTGACGACCGTCAACGTCGGAGCCGACCGCACGTCGTCGAGCACGCTGCTCTCGACCAGCGCCGCGTTGCTGTTCGTGCGCACGATCGCGAAGTAGGAGCCGGCGAGCCCGACGGGGACGATGAACGTCGTGGCGCTCGCGTACGTCTCGCTGGGCGCGAGGTGCCCGGCGTGGTCGAGCGCGCCGAGGTAGACATCCGTCGCCGTGTCCAGGCCCTGGTCGAGCGAGAGGTAGACCGAATCGGACCACTGCGTGGTCGCCGTGGGACCTGCACCGGCGTTGCGGACGGTCCAAGCCACGGCGAGCGGCTGGCCCGCGACCACCGCGGATGCCGCGCTCATCGAGTCGACGACGAGGTTCGGGGGCGCGCCGGCCGTCACCTGGATCTGCACGCGGTCATACGCCGTGTTGTCCGACTCGTCGCCTTCGAAGACCTGAGAGCCTCCGTCGGCCTTGACGATCACGTAGAAGAGGCCCGTGGTGCCCAGCGGGACCTGGAAGGACCCGACGTCCTCGTAGTAGGCGCCCTGGGCGAGCGTCGCCCCGTGAGTCTTGCTGCCCAGTGCGAGGTCCCCGGCGCCCAGCGTCGCATCGAGGGAGAGCCACACCTGGTCGTTCCACAGCGAGCTCGGCGTCGCCAGCGATCCGACGTTCGAGACGCGCCAGCCCACGGTCAGGACACCGCCCGCTCCGACGGCCTCGGGAGCGTTGACCAGCGAGGCGCGCAAGTTCGCGCTCTGCGCGGACACCGTGAAGGGCAGCGTGAACGTGTTGTTGTTCTCGGCGCCGATCTCCCAGACGCTCCCCGAGTCGTCACACGCGAAGATCAGGAAGTAGTCGCCCGGCGCGACCAACGGCACGGTTCCGCCGACGGTGACCGAGTACGCCGCGGGCGCCGCGCCGAGGACACCGTTGTGCGTCGCGCTCGCGACCACCGGATCGCCGGCGTCGAGCGTGGCGTTCGTCGAGAGGTAGACGCGATCCACCCACTGCGAGGCGTTCGTCGGCGCGGGTCCGTGGTTCTGGACGTCGAACGACAGCGACACGCTCGTTCCGGCCGCCCCGGTCGTCGGATTCGCGCCGGCGCCCGCGGTGACTTGGAGGTCCGTGGGCTGCACGACGACGGTGAAGGGAGCCGAGACGACCTGGTTGTTGCCCTCCGCGGCGTAGTTGGAATCGAACTCGAAGACGTCGGTGTCCGCGTCGATCCAGGCGATCAGTCGCCAGGTGCCCGCCGTCAGCGACTGGGAGAGCTGCGCACTGGCCGTCTTCGTGTAGCTCGTCCCATTCCACGCCGAGCCCTGGACCGACGCCGTCTGGGAGGCCGACCACAGCAGCGTGTCGCCGGCATCCAGCGACGAGTCGCTCGACACGTAGATGCGGTCGACCCACTGGATCGACGTCTCCCACGTCGTCGCGCCGGGGTGCAGGTCCGCGCACGACCACGAGAACGTCATTCCGTGTCCGGCCAGGAACGGGCCGGCACCCGACGGCGTCACGCTCGCTCCCGAGAGATCCGGCGTCAGGCTCAAGATCACGTGGGCTCGCGGATCCGCCGGAGGCTGATTCCGCACGCCCCAGTTGTTGCCCTCGAGCGCGCCTCCGAATTCGCTGATCGCGTTCGAAGAGTCCGTGTACACCTTGACGAAGAAGTCCCCCTGCAGATCGACCGGCAGGAAGAAGCTCCCCGAACGCACGACCTCCTGAGTCGGCGCGAGGATCCCGCCGCTGTAGGTGCTCGTCCCGAGGAACAGGTCGCCCGCGCTCGGTCCCGGGTTCGAGTCGTTCGAGAGGTAGACGGATTCGGTCCACGAGCCCGCGTTCGTCACGCCGGCACCCTGGTTGCGCACGATCCACGTGAACTCCGTCGCGTCCAGGAACGTCCCCGATTGGACGAAGAGCGGCGGCTGCGTCGGGAAGTCGACGACGAGGTCAGGCTGCGGCTCGAGCGCGACGTTGAAGCTCGCGCTGAACACGGTGTTGTTGCCCTCGTTCGACTCGACCAGCTGGCTCTGGGCGTCCGCCTCGACGGCCAGGTAGCGCGTGCCCGAGAAGTCGCTCGGAAGTGTCAGCGCGACCGTGCGCTCGTAGAACTGGCCCACGGCGAGGAACGAGACGTTGTCGAACGTCCCGAGCAAGGTGCCCCCGCTGACACCCCCGGATCCGTTCGTGGTCAGGTAGACCCGCTCGCGCCACTGCGGCGCGTTCGTGGGCGCGGCGCCCGAGTTCGTCACGCGATACGTCAAGGAGACTTGCTGTCCGGAGTTGATGATTCCGGAGGGTGCCAGGGTGATCGAAGGCACGAGATCGGGCTTGGCCGGATTCGCGTCCTGAACCGTGAAGACCCCGGACAGGATCGTGTTGTTCGACGCATCCAGCTCGACCTGCGCCGCGTCGGAGTTCGTCGTGACGAAGATGTAGTAGGTGCCCGCAGTCGAGGGATACGTGAGCGTCTGCGTGCGCTGGACGCCCTGGCCGACCGCGAGGATCTGCGAATAGGTGAACTCGCCGTACGACACGTCGTCCGCGTTGCCGAGCGTCGTGTCCGTCGAGCGGACGACCTTGTCCTTGAACGCGGTCGTCGTCGCCGTCTCGCCGAAGTTGAAGTCCTCCCACGTCAGCTGGAAGGTCTGCCCGGTGAGCCCAGCCGGAGGCGTGGTGATGTTCGCCGTGACGAGATCGGGCATGGGCAGGCGCACGGTGAACTCGCGCGAGATGGCGTCGAGCTGCTGCGCCTGGGCGTCCTGGGCCCAGATCGTGATCTCGCGCGAGATCGCATCCGTCTGCTGAGCCTGGGCATCCTGGACCCAGATGGTGAACTCGCGCGAAATCGCGTCGACCTGCTGGGCGCGGGACGGGGACGCGAGTGCGATCGAGGCGAAGACGAGGAACGGGATACGCAGCATGGAATGCCCTCGAGGAACGAGGCGACGACGAGCGGAAGCAGAACAGGCCATCACAGGACAACCCGTACTTGCATGGCGTGGAGCCCGACCGCGAGCGGAACGGTCGCGGTCGCGGTCGACAGGGCCGTGGTCCCTGCAAGCGGGGTCGAGTTGGTCCACAGGGCTCCGGACCCTATCGGGTTGGCCACGCGCACTTGGCAGATGCGACCGGGGGCGATGTTGCGCGCTTCCAGCTCGACCTGCGCGGAGCCCGCCATCGCGGCGATCACATCAGCCTGGGGAAACGAGAAGCTCGCTCGCGGATCGGCCGGCACCGGGTAGGTCAGTCCGCCGATCGTGACCGATACGACGCGGACGGCGGGAGTCATCGAGTCCGGGAAGATCGGCCCGGGTGTCCCGATGCTTGCCGGCGGCGAAGTGGAAACGAAGCCTTGGAATTGGTTGGCTTCGAGTCGGATGCGCCCGCTGCCGCTCGCGCTGCTCCAGGCGTCGATGGGGACCGTGGGCTGCAGGTTGATCACGTTTGCAACCAACCGGACAGCTCCACCACTCCCGTTCGCACCGGAGCCGAGCGTTCCGAAGCGCGCGAGGATCACGCCACTCCCGAAGGACTCCACACGCTCATTGGCTGCGATGAGGATGGCCCCACCCCCGGGCCCACCCGCTGCTCCCACCGTGGTCGTCGAAGCTCCAGACCCACCGATCAGTGGGAAGAGAGTCGGACTACCGTAGGCGGGCCCCGACCAGGTGAAGTCGCCAGGTCCGGCATAGTTCCCGTTCTGTTGCGTCACCGCAGACTGGCCACCACCCGGCCCGAATCCAGGGGGAAAGGCGGGACTCGTTGCGGGTCCGCCACCTCGGAATCCACCTGGACCCGGTTCTGGCCAACTCACGGGCGGGTTCGTGCTCGCCGCAGGCGTCAGGCTGACGATGCCGCGGATCGTGACACTCGCCTGCGCAAGCCAAACAACCGGTGCACGAGATCCGTGATTGATGAAACGGATGGTCTTGCCTGCCGGGACCTCGACACTCGCGTACTTGAAGACGACTGCCCACACGAACGGGTCGTAGACGCCACGTCCGGCGACCGGACTCGGCGTCTGCCACGAAATCGGTTGCCCTTGGCCATCCACGCCGCTCGCCGCGAGCGACAGGTCGATCGTCATCGTGTTCGTGGCCGCCCCTGGGCCGGTGTCCTGCACGAAGGTGAAGACACCATCGGACCCGTCGGAGCCGACGTTCAGCGTCTGGGCCGTGAGGCTCGAAGCGCCGAGCGCAGTGGCGGCCATCACGAGAGTCAGACCGAGATGCGCGAGGCGTTGAATGGGAAGTGCCATTAGGGTCGATGTAGTGTCGGACTCAGAGGATGACCTGTGCCTGGATCGCATAGACACCGGCCGTCAGCGGAACCTGGACCGACGCAGTCGACAGCGCCTGCGTGCCGGCGAGCGGCGTCGACGTGTAGGGCGTCGCGTTGCCGATCACGTTCAGGACACGCAGGACACAGGTCCGACCGACGGGCACATTGCGCGCCTGCAACCGCACGGTGACGGTTCCGGGCGCGGGGATCAGGACATCCGCGCTCGATGGATCCGTGCGCGCGCGTGGATCCGGGGGCGCGGTGACCGAACCGCCCACGGGGGGATCGATCGCGACGACCTCGACGACGGGCGTCGTCGCGTCGGGCAAGAGCGAGGAGGGTGGGCCTGTGACCGGACTCGGCACACCGACCAGAGTTCCATCACCCTCGAAGACATTCGCTTCAAGGCGGATGCGACCCAGGATTGTCACGTTGAACCCCGAACTGCCCTGCGGGTACGCGCGGACGATGCGATTCGCAACTACGCGGATCACGCCGCCCGATCCAGAAGTTGAAAAGATGCGGCCTAGGGCACCGAAGCTCGCGTCGACCGATACTGCGAAGAGGAATGCTCCGCCTCCGCCGACCGCGTTCACCCCGGAACCGCCTACGAGCGGCTTGCAGGCCGCCGATCCATAGCAGGACGCGTTGCACGCGCTCGACCCCGGAGTCGTACCGGCTCCCGGCCCGTGAGCAGCACTGATGTTGAATCCCGCGGAGGCGAGCCCTCCCCGGAAGCCGCCGGGCCCCGGCTCGCCGCGTCCCGAAAAGGCACCTGCGCCCGAGAGCTCGATCGTGCCTTGGATGTCGGCGCTGCCCTGCACCAGCCAGACGAGTGCGGCACGCGATGGGTGATTCGTGAACTTGACCGTCTTGCCACTCGGGACGTTGACCGACGTGTACTTGAGGACGACGCACCAGATCGAGGCGTCGTATACCCCTCGGCCCGCGACCGGACTCGGTGTCTGCCACCTGATCGGCTGCCCCATTCCGTCGAGCCCGCTCGCCGCGAGGCCGAGGTCGATCGTCATCGTGTTCGCTTGCGCACCCGGTCCCGTGTCCTGCACGAACACGAACGGGCCGTCGGATCCGTCCGAGCCCACGTCGAGTGCTTGCGCGCCCGAGCGGCTCGCGAGGGAGATCAGCGCCAGCATCCAGCCCGCCAATCGAAGGACACCGTGCTTGGTCATGATGCCTCTCCTCGCGGAAGGACTGACCGGGGTTCCAGGTCCGTGATCACAGGAATCGAACGAGCGGCGGCGTGAGTGGGAGTCACAGCACGACCCTCGCCTGAAGCGCATGGACGCCGATGGACAGCGGAACCGAAACGGTGGCGGTCGACAGCGCGAACGTCCCCGCCAAGGGCGGCGTCACGGCCACAGTCGCGCCGTTCCCGGTCGTCGTCGCCACGCGGAGCTCGCACGTGCGTCCGGGGGCGACGTTCCGCGCTTCGACCAGGACGAGCACGCTGCCGCCCGCGGACAGCACGACATCGGCCGCGGGCGCCGAGAAGCTCGACGCCGGGTCCAGCGGCACGGGGTAGGTCTGGCCGGCGATCGTGACGGAAGCGACCCGAACGGCGGGAGTCGTCGCATCCGGCAGGACCGGACCCGGAGTCCCCAAGCTCGCCGGCGGCGTGGTCGTCGTGAACCCCGAGAACGTGTTGGCCTCGAGGCGAACTCGACCGAGTCCACTGCCGAACAGAGGCGTCGCATCGATGACCGGGATGGACGGAAGCGACACTTCGTCCGCGAGAATGCGAATCCCCCCGCCGCTGCCGCCTTTGATATCTCCAAAGAGGAACGATCGTCCGCCGCGCGCGAGGACGTGGCCGGTCGACGCCACCTCGAATCGCTGGTTGGACGCGATCAGGATCGCTCCACCGCCGGGGGCCCCGACCGAGCCGTAGAACTGTGACCATGACCCCGATCCGGATCCGCCGATCAGAGGGAACATCCCCGTGCCCCCGTAGGCCGCGCCGAGGCTCGAGCTCGGGGTCCCAGCGAAATTCCCATTCTGGTAGGTCGTCGTGGACGCACCCCCGCCGATTCCGAATCCCGGTGCGAACGTCGATGGCTGCGAAACGCCCCCACCCCGGAATCCACCGGGCCCGGGCTCGGGCCACGTGAGCGCATAGGTCGCGAGAACTTCGCCGGACACGTCGACCGTGCCGCGGACCGTCACATTGCCCTGCGATAGCCAGACGACAGGTGGCCGCCCTGCGCGATTGCGGAATCGGACCGTCTTCGCTTCGGGGACGTCGATGCTCGAGTACTTGAAGACCACTGCCCACGCGAACGGGTCGTAGACCCCGCGCCCCGCGACCGGACTCGGCGTCTGCCACGTGATCGGTTGGCCTTGACCATCGAGCCCGCTCGCCGCGAGCGCGAGGTCGATCGTCATCGTGTTCGCTTGCGCACCGGGTCCCGAGTCCTGCACGAACACGAACGCTCCATCGGAACCGTCCGATCCCGTCACGATCTGGGCCTGCGCGCGACTTGCCGCCAGGGCGGCGAGCGAGATCGACAGGGCTAGGCGATGCATCACAGTGAGACCCTCGCTTGCAGCGCGTACACCGCTGGCGACAAGCTCACGGTCACCGTCGCCGTGGAGAGCGCGTGGGTCCCGACCAACGGGGTCGACGTTTGCGAGGTGGCGTTCCCCACGAGGTCGAGCATGCGCAGCGTGCAGGTCTGGCCCGGCAGGACATTGCGTGCTTCGAGCAGGATCGTCGCCGGTCCGGTGCTCAGCACGTGCACGTCCGCCTGCGTGGGGAACCCTCCTGCGCGCGGGTCCGCGGGCACGGCATGAGCTTGGCCCGCAACCGTGACCGAAACGACGCGAAGGGAGGGGGAGCTAGCTTCGGGAAGCAGTTGCCCGGGAGGACCGAGCGTCGGCAGCGGTGTCCCGAACAACGTCCCTTGGAACGAGTTCGCCTCGTAGCGCACGCGCCCGTTTCCTGCTCCACCCCACCCCCCGGTCACGGCGAAGGTGGCCGTGTTCGACTGGACGATCGTGTCGGCCACGAGTCGGAAACAGCCGCCGCCGGCAATCGGGGTCTGACAGCCCCCGGAGGGAGCCGGCAGACCCTGGCTGCGGAGCATCGAAGTAGGGCCGAGGTCGATCCGCGTTCCGGCAGCGATCAACATGGCGCCCGATCCGGAAGCCGAAATGCCCGATGCATTCGCGCCTGTGCCCGACCCGCCGATCAGCGGGAAGCAGGCCGGCGAGCTGTAGGCGTTGTCCGCGGACGCCGGGGGCCCGGCGCATCCGCCGACCGCACCGCCGCCCGGACCGAAGCCTCCGATGCTGACGAACGACCCCAGGTGGGACCGGCCCGCGCCCCCCCGAAATCCACCGGGACCGGGTTCGGGCCACGCATTGATCATCGTATTTCCGTTCAGCGAGATCTCACCCGCGATCGTGCAGGTCCCCTGAACGAGCCACACGACCGGAGCGCGCGACGGGTGATTCGCGAACACGACCGTCTTGCCCTCGGGAATGACCGCGCTCGTGTATTTGAAGACGATCGCCCAGGCATACGCGTCGTAGACGCCATGTCCCGCGACCGGGCTCGGCGTCTGCCACGTGATCGGCTGCCCGCCAGAGTCAAGCCCGCTCGCAGCGAGGGCGAGGTCGATCGTCATACGGTTCGCGATCGCGCCTGGGCCTGTGTCCTGCACGAACACGAACGCGCCGTCGGATCCGTCCGAGCCGGTGGCGATCTGCGCCGCGGACACACGCGCGCTCGCGGCGAACATCGCGGCGAACCACGCTAGTCGTGCGAGCGACTTCGCGAGCCATCGACCGTGAAACATGTGTGTGGTGTTCACGAAACTCCTTCCGCTTTGAAGGCCGGGACCTTGCCTCCGCCTCGTACCCGAGTGACCAAGCCGGCGCGCTCGAGCGCGCACCAGACCGCTTCGCGTTCCGCCATGCCTGTGGTGTTCACGAAACTCCTTCCGCTTTGAAGGCCGGGACCCCGCCTCCGCCTCGTACCCGAGTGACCAAGCCGGCGCGCTCGAGCGCGCACCAGACCGCTTCGCGTTCCGCCATGCGTCGAGCGCGAGGCGCGGCGTGTAGAGCACGCGCGCTCTCGAGGGCCGAGCAGACGTCTTCGTAGAAGCGAGCACGACGCACGTGAGCGTCCGCTCGCGGCGCGATCCTGTCAAGTTCCTCCGGCGTCAGCCCAAGGAAGTCCGCGCGCGGCGTGTGCCGGTCGAGACGCACCCACGCGTCGACCAGGCGCACGAAGAGGTCCTTCGCCTTCGCCGCGAAGTCCGGCCCAGACGACGAGACGGATCCGTGCATCGCCTCGGCGGCTCGTCGTTGCGCCTTCAGGAGGCCCGCCCCGGCCTTCACGTCCTCGATGCCGCGCTCCGTCCACGCGTTGTGCTCGGGCGTGTAGGGCAGGTTCCACATCACGACCACCTGCTCGGCGGCGAGGTGCTCCTGCACGACTTCCGCACGGTTCGCGCCGCCGTTGTCGAAGAGCATGGCCAGCGGAGGTCCGCCGCGCGCTCGGGCCGTGAGCTCGAGCTGCCGCACGACGTCGCGGCCGGTCGGCACCGCTCCCACGCTGATCGACAGGAGGCGTTTCACGCACAGGTCGCGCACGGTCAGCGCGTGGATCTCGCCCTCTTCCGTGCGCCCGATCAGCGTGCTGTCCACGCCCCACAGCGCGTCGCGCGCGAGCACCTCGACGTGCACGCGGTTCGCCGCGATGCGCTCGGCCTCGCGCTGCGCGCGCTCCAGCTTGAGCGTGCGCACGAGCTCCTGCACGAGTCGCGTGGGCACGGGCTCGCCGCGCCGTTCGAGTGCGACCGCCACGCTGCGCCAGCCGTCGTGGCCCAGGGCGAGTTCCTCGAAGGTCGTGCGCACGAGCGGTTCGGCGCGCTGCGTCTCGCACGCGCTGCGCCGCGGCCGCCCCACGCGCCGTGCTTCGCGATTCTCGTCGCGCTGTGCGCGAGCAGCGGCGCGCCAGGCGCGCAGCGTACGCGGGCTGACACCCACGTACGCCGCGAGCCTCTTGAGCTCACCGTGACGTGGCGTCATCTGGGTGAGCCAGCGTGTCACGACGCGACGTCTCCGCTCGCGCTCCGCGCGACTTGGGGGTTCCTCGGGCGGTTTTCGCCGCCGGTGTCGGCGGCGCACTCGGCGTCGTCGAGTCCGGCGGCCCACTCCGGGGCTTGGGGACGCTGACGATGAGCTGCAGGAGATCCCGCTGCACCGCGAGGTCCTTCTCCAGCTCCGCGATCTTGCGCTTCATGGCGCTCCTGGACTCCTCTCGCTCTTCCATCGGGATCTCCTCCACACGGCGCCTCGGGCGCGGTTGGTGCAGGAGGCCGGCCAGCATCCCCGACAGCGCCTGCTGGCTGAGCTGCCACACGCGCAAGCTCGGGATCGAGAGCTCGTTCGCCACCGCCGCCCGCGTGCGCTTGCCCAGCCACATCGCGAGGATCTGCACGCACGCACGGTGCGCTGCCTCCTGCTCGCTCGCCGTGGCGCTCTGCCACAGCTCCTTCACTCCGCGCGGGAAGCGCTGCGGCGGCTCGAATTTCAGCCGCTTCTTGCCCGTCCGCGGCCGGCGTTCCCGCGGCGGGGCCACGTTCGACACGCTGCTCGTCCCGTTCGAGGCCGTGCTCGACGCGCTCGACTCCGTGCTCGACGTCGCGGCCGTTGCTGCTGCTTCCTTCTTCATCGCGATTCTCCTGTGCCGCGCGCTGCGGCATGCCCAGCTCCTCCAGACCGATCTCACGCCGCACGCCGTCACTCGTGTGCACGACGAGGCTTCCCTTCTCGCCGACCAAGGACACCTGCTCGTCCCCGATCTGGCCGAACAGGTACACCGACTTGCGCGGTGTCTCGCCCAGCGCCGCGTCCAGCTCGTTCGGCGCGAGCCGCGCTTCGAGCGTCTTGCGCAGCGGATCCTCCGCCTTGAAGAAACGATCCGCCGGCACGAGGCCGTCGATCCCCTGGTGCGGGCGGAAGAGGTTGTAGTGCGCGAAGAAGTGGCCCAGCCGCTCGCGCGCGTCCGTCAGTTCCTGCGGCTGCGCGCGATCCCAGAATTCGCGGCCCACCGTCTCCCACAGGCGCTCGCATTTCCCCAGGGTCTCCGGGTGGTGCGCGCGCGACACGACGTGCTGGATGCCTTCGCGCACCAGCACGCGCTGGAATTCGCTCTTGCCGCGCCAGGCGTAGTACTGTCGACCCTGGTCGGTCAGCACCTCCTTCGGCTTGCCGTGCCGCGCGATCCCGTCCATCAGGGTCTCGATCACCCACGCACCGCGCTGCGACGTCGACAGGGCCCAGCTCACCACGTACCGGCTGAAATCGTCGAGGAAGACGACCAGGTACACGCGCGTGCCGTGCCGGCGCAGCACGAAGCTCGTGATGTCCGTCTGCCACAGCTCGCCCGGGTGCGCGCGCTCGAAGCGACGGATCTTGTCGGAGGAACGCCGACGCTTCTTCATGACCGGCAAGGCCTCGAAGCCCTCGGCCTTCAGCGTGCGCGCGACCGTGCCCGAGCTGACCTCCACGCCCTGGAAGCGGCGCAGGAAGTCGCGCACCTTGCGCCAGCCGAAGTCCGGGAAGCGCTGCTTCGTGCGCACGATCTCGGCCCGCACCGCGGGAGGCTGGGCGGGGAAGCCGCCGCTGCCCTTCGGACGGCCGCGGCGCTTGGGCTCGAGGCCCGCCGGCCCTTCGCGCTGGTAGCGCGTGAGCCAGTTGCGCAGCGTCCACTCCGACACGCCCCACGTGCGCGCGAACGCGCGCAGCGTCAGGCCCGCGCGCTGGAAGGCCTCGATCACCGCGCGACGCTCCTCCGGTGAGCGCTTGGGACCCGTGCGACCTGCGGCGTTGCGCCGTGGAGTGCGCGCGACAAGGCCCTGCTCGCCGTGCGCGGCCAGCGCACGACGCCAGGCGCACAGGGTCGCCGTGCTCACGTGCTGCGCAGCGCAGAAGGCCTGCATCGTCTGGCCGCTCGCGGCATACGCCGCGAGCAGCGCACGACGCTCGGCCGGTCCGTACCGCCGCGCACTCGACGCGCGCGACGACGCCGGGCGCGCTCCGCCCGGCAAGCCGGGCTGCGCACGCCCGCCGTCGTCCGTCTGCTTCCGCTTCGACATCCACATCTCCTGCCCCGTGGGGCTCTGGGAGACGGCGGCGTCGGTCCTGGAGGGCTACATCAAAGCGGAAGGGATTTCGTTACGCCCAACAACGGCCTGAACGGGTCAGACCTACGCAGTGGCCTCAGGCGCGTGGACGCTCGCGCCCCTGCCTCCGCCCGTGCACTCCCGCCTACCCACGCGGTTCGCCTTCGCCGCGCGCCGGTCGCTGCCCGAGCACCTCCGCCTCCCCCGCGTGCGGAACACCACGGTCGCGCTTCCCCGCGCTGGGGGGGGCAACCCCGTTGCCTTGAGACCGAAAGCCGAGCCCGCTGCCATCGTGGGCCGCCGTGCGCGCGTCACGCGCGTCCAGGTCCGCAGCCACGCCGTCGGCTCGCGAGCTGGACACGCAGCACGCAGGCCGCCACGTGGCCGCGTGGGGCGCGATGCTTGGCACGGCCACGGGGCGTGTCAGAACGCGCCACAACTCAACCTCCGACCTGCGGCTTCAGGCCTACGCGCTATCCAGGAAACGTCGCATTTCGCAGTGTTTCCCGCGCGACCTGTTGCATCAGATGTTGCATGCAACAGAGTCCCGCTGAGGCCTCGGTTTGTCGGATTTGGCCACGGTTGGCCACCCGTGGCGGATTCCCCTGGGAACGGCCCATTCCTTGCGTGGTGGCCAACGGTGGCCAAGTAAGGCCAACCGTGGCCAACGGAGGCCAAATGTGCTGGTACGCCCGAGTGGATTCGAACCACTGACCTGCGGCTTCGGAGGCCGCCACTCTATCCAGCTGAGCTACGGGCGCGTGAGGGGCCGCGGAGTCTAGCACCGCGCGCGCACGACGAGCAGACCTGGACGGCCACCCGGGTCGGGCCACCCTCGGCTCACCACGCTTCGCGCCTGGGCCGGTAGATGTCGCATCCGATCCGTCCCCGCGCCCGCCCCGCCGACCCCGTCGACGAGCCCCGGCCCGAGGCGGTCGCAGCCCCGAGAGCCTGCGCAGCCTGACGGCCCCGCACCCCTCGGATCGGGCCGGGCCCCTGACGAGCGGCCCCATCCGGGCCACGGCACCACGCAATCCGATCCGGCCCCGCTCCCGTCCCGCCCCTCTACCCGCTCAGACCGCAATCCCCCGATTCCCAGTTACCTCACCCCTTTTCGTCGCTTGACCTTACCTTGAGACCAGGGGTGCGGACCGTCCGCACCCGGGGCTCGTTTGGGGGCGACGTCACGGAGGCAACCATGCGTCGATGCCTCGCTGATCATGCATGCCGGCTCGCCGGTTCTGGACTGCCGCTCGTCGGTGCGGCCTTCGCGTTCGTCGCCGTGCTCGGCGGCAGCCACCGGGTCGCGGCACAGAGCGCGCCCGAGGCCGATCCCGACGGCGACTTCCTGAACAACACGCAGGAGCTGATCCTCGGGACCTCGGGCACGCACGCCGACACGGACCAGGACGGGTTCAGCGATCTCGAGGAGCTCGCGCGCGGAACGTCTCCCATCCTGGCCAGCCAGTCGCCGTCGGGGACGATGCCCGTCCACCTCGGCATGACGGCTCATGCGGGTGCGGATGGGCGGATCCACGTCCTCGTCGCGGTGCACACGACGCTCGCGAATCCGCGTCAGGTCCAGCTCGGGTTCGGCGTTCAGATCGACCAGCGCATGGTCACGTTCTCGAACACGTGGGTGGCTTCGAACAGCACGTCGAGGATCACGACGGGCGCTGGCGGCCAGAGCCTGGTCCAACTGCTCGATGTCGGCTTCGACACGGGGCCGATCCTCGCCGCCGGTCACCTGACGTTCTACGCGACGGCGACGGTGCCGGGTGCGGGCACGATCCTCTCGGCGGACACGGTGCGTTTGGCGAACGTCGACGGCATCGTGGTGCTCATCATGAACCCGCCGCGGCCGGACAGCGCGCAGCAGGGCATGGCTCCCGGTCAGCCGGGCAGCATCTACGTGCCGCTGCCGACGGGCGGCTCGGGAGACATCCCGTCCACGTGGTCGCAGGGTTCCGTCTGCTTCCAGCGCTCCACGCCCGTCGCGGTCAACGGGCCGGTCGTGACCCAGGAGGTCGTTTCGGCCGCCTGCATCGAGGGCTGGGACGGATATTGTCCGCCGACGTGCGCGGCCTCCGTCGGATCGACCTACTCGACCGTCGACCCGATCGGCCTCATCGGCGGTTGACGGGCGGCGGGCCCGTCTTGGAACGCGCGATCGTGCCTGCATCCATCAGGGCTCGGCGGCTTCGTCGACAGGCCGCCGGTGCGGCCTCGGAAGGATTTTGCAAGTCGCGTGTGAGCAGGGAACCGAACGACTCCGCGCTCCGTCGAAACGCACGGTAAGCGGGATGAAGACCGACCCGGATCGCGAGCTCGTCGAGGCCTGTCAGGCGACCACGCCCACGGGTTTGGAAGGGGCATTCCGGCGCCTCTACGACCAGTACAAGGACCGCGTCTACAACGTCTGCTTCCGGATCACGGGGAACGCGACGGACGCCCTGGACGCCAGCCAGGAAACGTTCGGGATCATGTTCCGGAAGATCGCGGAGTTCCGCTTCGAGTCCAAGTTCTCGAGCTGGGTCTACCGCATCGCCGTGAACGCGGCGATCGACCTGAAGCGGCGCTCGGCGTCGCGCTGGCTGCCCTCGCTCGAGGTCCAGAACGAGAACACGCGCCCGGCCGCGCGCGCCGACCTGCGCGACGACCGGACCGAGGCGCCGCTCACGGCCGCGACGCGCCACGAGCTCGAGGCCGAGATCCAGTGCGCGATCTCGCGGCTCTCGCCGAAGATGCGCGCCATCGTCGTGCTGCGCTACGTCGAGAACCTGTCGTACGAGGAGATCTCCGAGGCGCTGCAGATCTCGCTCGGCACGGTCAAGTCCAGGCTCTCGCGCGCCCACGAGGCGCTCGATCGGGAGCTCACGCCGGTGCTCGACCGGCACTTCCTGCGGTGATGCGATGAGTTCAGCGCCCCGGAACGACTGCGAATCGATGTGCCTCGCGCTGCTCCAGCGCGCGGAGGCGGCGTCGTCCGGCGGGCCGTTCGGCGCGCTCGCGGAAGGCGCGGCGGATGCGCGCACGGACGCGGAGCCGCGCGTCGATCGCGCGTCGATCGCGCGCGACGACCTGGACGCCCACCTCGCCGACTGCGCGGCCTGCCGCCGGGAACTGGCGCGCGCCACGCGGCGGACCGAATTGGTGCGGTCCCTCGTGCGCGTCGGCGCGCCGAGCGAGCTCGACGGCGCGGTCGTCGCCGCCCTGCAAGCCGGCATGCGCCAGGTGCGCGCGATCGAGGCGGTCGCCGCGCTGACGCCCGTCGCCGCGCCCGAGGAGCTCGCGCGCCGCATCGCCGCGCCGCGCGCGCCGGCCGTGCTCGAACGCCTCGTCGCCGAGGACCTGGCGGATCCGGCGAAGGCCGTCGCCAGCCGTTACGCGCGCCGTCTCGAGCGTCTGCGCGCGCCCGACGACCTGGCCGACCGCCTCGTGCGGTCGCCGCGCCGTCCGGCTTCGCGCTTCCTGCCGATCGCGCTCGCGACCGCGGGCCTGCTGCTCACCGTCGGGGCGCTGACCCTGGCGTACCTCCTGCGCGGCAAGGGGCGCGAGCTGCCCGCGACGCAGAACGGCGTCGTGCTGGTCGTCGAGCGCGTCGACTCGGTGCGGAAGCTCGACCCGGTCGCGGCGCAGCTCCTGGCCGGCTTCACGGGCGGACTCGTCGACGCAGAGCGCCTGAAGCGGGAGGAGATGTGAAGCCGAGCGCGGTCGTCCACCCCGTGACCCCCGCGCTCGCAGGGCGGGGGATCGCGCGCGTCGGGCGGGCTCTCGCCGCGAGCCTCCTCGTCGCGGGCGCGCTCTTCGTCGGCGGGTGCAGCGGCGGATCCGGCGTCCCGGCCGCGGGCGCGCCCGGCCGCACGGAGACCGGCATCCAAGGCCTGCAGTCGACGCCGCCGCCCTCGTTCCTGGCGCGGATGCCCGATGCTCCCGAGCGCGTCCCGCACGCCGGCTTGCGCCGCGTCGAGTACCACGTCGACGTCGACGGCGTGCCGTCGAGCCTCGTGTACGAGGAACGCGTCACGGCCGACGGCACCGGCCACTACGCGATCGAACCGGTCTCCGTCGTGGAGCCGTCGCTGACGCTGCCGCAGCGCGAGATCTTCGAGGAGCTGCAGCGCGCGCGTCAGGGCTTCTTCTTCAAGTACCGCGACCTGCGCGTGCGCGACCTCGACCTGTTCCTGGCCAACTACTCCGTGCGCGTCCTGGCCGGCGCGCCCGTCGTGGCCGGCGTCGAGTGCGTCGAGATCGAGGTCACCCCGCGGCACGGCGCGCGGGGCTCGTACCGGATGGCGGTCGACGCCGCGACGGGTCTCGTGATGCGCTCGGAAGAACGCGACGCCTCGGGCGCTGTCGTCGCCTCGACGGCGTTCCTCGAGTTCACGAGCGCGCCCGTCCTCCACGGCGTGGAGTTCCACGTCGAGCGCTACCCGGGCACGCCGATCGAGCACGCCACGCTGCCCACGGGCTTCACCCCGGCGCGGCCCCAGATCCTGCCCGACGGCTACCGCGAGATGTCGAGCGAGGTGCTCGAGCTCGCCGGAGACACCTACGTCCGCCGCGTGTACGGCGACGGGCTCGAGAACGTGTTCTTCCTGCAGCGCGAGGAGCCGAACCCGACCGTCGCGCAGATCCACGCCGGGTCGACCGTGAAGGTGCGCATGGCCCAGGTCGGTTCCTTCCGCGTCGCGGAGGCCGAGCTGCCGCGCGGCAACTTCTTCGTGGTGGGCAAGGTCTCCGAGGCCGACGTGCTCGGGATCCTGCGCTCCGCGCTCTGAACGTCCGGCGCGCGCCGGCACGCCCGTCCGCGGACGGCTTTGCATCCGCGGACACTCGGACGGCGTAGAGATCCCGCCCGCACGGTCAGGCAGGGATAGGCTTCGGTGGACGCGAGCACCGGAAGCGATTTCATGAGCCAAACCCCGCAGGAAGAACCGTTTTCCGAAGCCCACCTCGAATCGCCCGAGTACCGCGAGAGGCTGATGCGCAAGCTGAACTGCCTCATCGCCGTCCTCGAGGTGGCGACCGCCAAGGTCAGGCAGAGCATGGCGCAGCCCGAGGCCGACCAGGAACGCCTGGGCCGGATCCGCACGAACCTGCAGAGCACGCTGGACGTGTGCCTGCGCGCGCGCGTCGCGCTCGAGCGCCGCGAAGGACTGCCGCGCGAGGTCTCGAACGAGCTGGCGCAGGCCGTCCAGGACGAGGCCGCGTTCCTCGGCGACGTCCCGCGCCGGTTCCAGCAGCGCAACGTCGCCCCGCTCGAGACGAGCTCCGAGCGCGAGCGCATCAAGTTCGAGAAGCTCGGGCCGATCGGCCGCAACGACCTGCGCGGCGTCGACATCGAAGACCTGATGCGCCGGCTCCAGCAGTAGCCGCGCGCGACCGCCGTCACTCGAGCTCGCTGGCCAGCCGCGTCATCGCGCGCGCCAGACGCCAGCGCACGGTCGACTCCGCGAGCCCGACCATCTCGGCGATCTCCGGCGTCGGCACGTCGAAGATGCGGCGCAGGCACACGATCTCGCGATCCTCGTCGTCGAGGCGGTCGAGCGCCGCCTGCAGTCGCGCCAGATCCTCGGAGTGCACCGCGTGCCGGCTGGGCGTCCCCGCGTGCGAGCCCTCGTCGCGCGCCGGGACCTCCCATGCGCGGCTCGCCAGCTCCTCGGCCCGTTCCGCCGTCCGCCGCGCGGCGCCGTGGTAGCGCGTCTTCGAGACGATCTTGTGCAGCGCGATCGTGAGGATCCAGCGCCGGAACGCGACCTCGTTCGTGAAGCGGAACGTCTCGGCGCGCGCGACGATCTCGCGCAGCGCGGACTGCAGCACGTCCGACGGCGGCTCCATCTGGCGCAGCGCCGGGCTCGAACGCAGCCGCACGTACGAGCGCAGCGGCGAGAGGTGTCGCTGCAGGAGCTCCTCCAGCTCTGGACGCGTCAGCGCGCGGCCTTCGGGCGGGTTCTCGGGGTCGGCGACCAAGGGCACGATTCGAACCGCGCGGCGGGGAAGCCGCAAGCTGCGTAGACTGCGAGTTCGATGACCTCGCCCTCGACCGGCCGCTTCAGCCGCGCCGCGCGCGCCGCCTTCGCGGAAATCGCGGCCCGCGCGGACGGCGCGGGTCCCATCGACATCGAGCGCGAGGTCGCGGCGCATCCCGAGCTCGCGGACGAACTGCGCGCCCTGCACGCGCGCTGGTCGCGCGTCGAGGGCTGGCTCGGCGGCCTGGCGGCGGACGAGGCCACGCTGGACTCGGTCGAGCGCGCGCTGCGCGGTCCCGAACCGCTCGACGCGGCGACCGAAGCCGAGCTGGCGCGTCTCGCCGATCCCGAGCGGTACCGTCGGCGCTACGAGCGCATCGAACTCGTCGCCGCGGGCGGGATGGGGGAGGTGTGGCGCGTCGTCGACCGCGACCTCGGCCGCGAGCTGGCCTTGAAACGCTTGAAGACGCGCTCGCGCGATCCGCGCCTCCTGCGACGCTTCCTGGCCGAGGCGAAGCTGACCGCGCGGCTCGAGCATCCCGGGATCGTGCCCGTGCACGACACCGGGATCGACGAGGACGGCCGCGTGTGGTTCACGATGCCGCTCGTGCGCGGCGAGAACCTCGCGCGGCTGCTGAACCCGGCGCGCGCGGCGAAGGCCGGCACGAGCGCGCCGACGACATCCCGCGCGGCGCTGCCCGAAGTCCTGGAGTGTCTGCTCAAGGCCTGCGACGCCGTCGCCTACGCGCACGCGCGCGGCGTCGTTCACCGCGACCTGAAGCCCGCGAACGTGCTCATCGGCGCGTTCGGCGAGGTGTACGTCGTCGATTGGGGCCTCGCGCGCGCGCGCGACGAGCAGCCGGAATCCGCGGGCACGCCGCGGACCGGGGCCGAGACCGCGAACGACGCGGCGAGCGCCGAGGAGACGCGCCACGGCGACGTGCTCGGCACGCCGGCCTACATGCCGCCCGAGCAGGCGTCCGGACGCGCGGGCGCCGTCGATCCGCGCGTCGACGTGTACGCGCTCGGCGCGATCCTGTGGCACGCGCTCGCCGGCCGGCCGCCGTACACGGGCGAGTCGGGATCCGCGGTCATCGACGCCGTGCTGGCGGGCGGACCGGAATCGCTGGCGACCGCCGCGCCGGACGCGCCGGTCGAGCTGGCCGCGATCTGCGACAAGGCGATGTCGCGCGATCCCGCCGCGCGCTACGCCGACGTGCGCGAGCTGGCCGAGGACCTGCGCGCGTTCCTGGCCGGCCGCGTCGTGCGCGCGCACGGCACGGGCGCGATCCCCGAGCTCGTGAAGTGGTGCCGCCGCAACCGCGCGCTGGCCGCGACGATCGTCGTCGCGACCGTCGCGCTGCTCGCCGGCGCGTGGGGCTGGTCGTGGCAGCGCGGACGCGACGCGGCCGAGATCCTGCGGCTCGCCGACGTCGCGCGCGTGCAGGAGCTCGAACGGCGCGCGGAGGAGCTCGGCCCCGCGAGCCCGGCCTCGCGCGCGGCGTTCGAATCCTGGCTGCGCGACGCGGCCGAGCTGACGGCGCGGCGCGGCCAGCACGAATCCGCGCTGCGCGCGCTGCGCGAGCAAGGCACGCTCGCCGGCGGACAGTGGACGTTCGCGAAGGACGAGGACGGGTTCCGCCACGGGCTCCTGACGCAGCTCGTCGAGGGCCTCGACCGGCTCGCGGATCCCGCGCGCGGCACCGCGAGCCTCGTGCGCGAGAGGCTCGAGCTGGCGCGTTCGATGGAGGACGAGAGCCTCGTGCGCGCGCGCTCCGCGTGGGAGCGCACGATGGCCGAGGTCGCGCGCGACCCCGAGTACCGCGGTCTCGCGCTGCAACCGATCGTCGGGCTCGTCCCGATCGGGCGCGATCCGGCCACGAAGCTCTTCGAGTTCGCGCACCTGCCGAGCGGGACTCCGCCGGCGCGCGACGCGGACGGACGGCTCGTGCTGGACGAAACGAGCGCGATCGTGCTCGTCCTGTTGCCGGGCGGACGCTTCCACCTGGGCGCGAACGCCGCGACGTCCGCGCGCGACGGCGCGGGCGATCCGTGGGCCCGCGCCGACGAGGGTCCGCGGCGGCAGATCGAGATCGCGCCGTTCCTGGCCGGGAAGCACGAGGTCTCGCGCGCGCAGTGGCGCCGCATCGCGAGCCGCGGCGAGCCGGGCGACGCCGCCTCGGGCTTGCTGCCGGCGGACGGCATGGCGTGGGACGACGCGCGCCGCGCGCTCGAACGGGCCGGGCTCGAGCTGCCGACGGAGGCGCAGTGGGAGTACGCCGCCCGCGGCGGCACGACGACGCGCTGGTGGACGGGCAACGACCCGGGATCGCTGCGCGGCGCGGTCAACGGGCGCGCGGCGGTCGACCCGCGGTTCGCGGGAGCGTCGGCCGGCGCGCCCCTCGCGATCGACGCGTTGCGCGCGAACGGGTACGGCCTCGTGCACGTGCTGGGCAACGTGGCGGAGTGGACGCTCGACCCGTGGGCCGCGGAGGCCACGATCGGGCTGCGCGACCGCGACGGCGCGCGTCTGGCGGGCGACGCCGCGCACCGCGCCTTGCGCGGCGGCAGCTGGGCCAGCGACGCCGTGGACCTGCGCTCGACGGCGCGACTGGAAGCGCAAGTCGACCTGCGCGACCGCAGGATCGGCGTGCGCGCTTTCCGTAGGCTGTGAGGGATGCGCGCATTCCTCCTCCTGGCCCTGTCCTTCCTGCCCCTCGCGGCCTGCACGACCACGAACCACTGGCCCGACACGGCGCGCATGGACGACGGTTCCGCGCGCCGCTACGAGGTGCACGGCGAGGGCGAGCCGACGATCGTGTTCATCCACGGCTGGGCTTGTCACCGCCTGTACTGGAACGAGCAGCTCGAGCGCTTCCAGCGCGTGCGCCACGTGGTCGCGATCGACCTCGCCGGGCATGGCGAGTCCGAGGCGGGGCACAGCGACTTCTCGATCCAGTCCTTCGGCGACGACGTCGTGCGCGTGTGCGACCAGCAGAAGCTGCAGCACGTCGTGCTCGTGGGGCACTCGATGGGCGGGCTGGTCGCGCTCGACGCGGCGAAGAAGCTCGGCTCGCGCGTCGTGGCCGTCGTGGCCGTCGAGACGCTACACGACGTCAGCCGGCCGGTCCCGCCGGATCAGGCGAAGGCGTACGTCGATCTGCTGCGCGCGGACTTCCCGAAGACCGTCGACGAGTGGGTGCGGAAGAACTACTTCCCGGCCGGCACGGATCCGGAGCTCGTGGACCTCGTCGCGAAGAGCATGTCGGGCCGTCCGCCCGAGGTCGAGATCCCGGCCATGGAGTCGATGTTCGCGTACGACGCGGGCGCGGCGCTCGCGGCCATCGACGTGCCCGTGCACTGCATCAACACGGACCGTCCGACGAACGTGGCCGCGGGCCAGGCGCGCAATCCGCGCTTCACCGCGGTCGCGATGCCGGGAGTCGGGCACTTCCCGATGCTCGAGCAGCCCGAGGCGTTCGCGCGGCTGCTCGCGGACTTCGTCCGGCCGCTCGGCGAAGTCGCCGCGGGCAGCTGATCCTCACTCGATGCGGCCGAAGGCGGACCACACGCCCGGCGTGCCCGCGCTCGTGCAGACCCAGCCGAGCGGCGCGCCCGACCACGGCGCCGTGTTCCAGACCGTGTCGCCGCGCGCCCACAGTCCGCTCGCCGGCGGCGAAGCGGCGCGGCGCTGCTGCGGCTCGAGCGAGTTCCCTCCGCCGTTCGACTGGTCGATCACCGACGGGACGTAGGGCGGAACGGCGCGCGACTCGATGCGGTTGCCCTGAGCGACGACCTCCGCCGCGCCGTTGATCATGTGCAGCCCCGCCTGGCTGCCGGTGTTGCCCGCGTCCGCGTCCTGCACGACGTTCGAGAGCACCTGCGCGCCCTGCGACGTCGAGATGCAGATCGCCGAGCGATCGCTCGCGATCACCGTGTTGCCGAGGACGGAGACGCCGTCCTGGTTCTCGACGTAGATGCCGTGCGTCCCGCAGCGCTCGACCGTGTTCGCCGCGACGAGCGATCGCGTCCTGTGCTCGAGCGCCGAGTTCTGGAGGCGGATCCCCGACGACACGTCGGGGTTGTTCGTGTTGCGCCAGCCGCTGACGCGGTTGCCGACGATCGCGCAGCCGGTCGGCGCGACGCCCGTCGAGTTCGCGTCGAGCAGGATCCCGACGCCGAGCCCGTTGCGCACGACGTTGCCCGTGCAGGCGACGTCCGTGTTGCTCGAGAGCTGGATGCCGGTCCCGACCAGCGAGCCTTGGCCCGTGCGGTGGCCGACGCCGTCCTCGACGACGTTGTCGGCGACGATGCCGCCCACGCAGCGCGAGAGGTAGAGCCCCGACTTCGACGTGCGGATCGCGCGACAACCGCGGATCGAGACGCGCTTCGCGTCGGCGACCACGATGCCGTCGGCGTCGCTGTCGATCGCGGTCACGTCCTCGATCGCGACGTCCTCGCCGCCGAAGACCTGCAGGATCCCGTGCGCGAGCGCCGTGCCCTGTCCGCCGCGGCCCTTCAGCGCGAAGCCGGACAGCCGCACGCCCTTCGCGTTCTCGACGCGCAGGATCTGGCAGCCGCCCTGCGTCTCGACGAGCTGCGACGAGACCGTGCCGCGCACCTCGATCGGAGTCCGCACGAGCAGGCAGTGCGTCGTCCCGGGCCGCTTCGACACGCGCACGGGGAAGTCGGGCAGGACCAGCGTGCTGCCCGCGGCGGCGTCGAGCGCGGCCTGCAGGTTCACCGTGTAGTCGACGCTCCCGTCGCGCACGGGATTGCGCGGCAGCCAGTCGAGCGCCGACACGTAGGGCAGCGTCACCGAGCGCGCCGTCGAGACGGGCAGCGCGACGCCGCCCCCGGTCGTGGCGGCCGTCCGCGGGACGGAGACGAAGGCGACGAACGTCAGTAGGAACGTCGCCGCGAGCACGAGGACGACGCGGGTCGGGCTGAGGCGCTGCATCCCGACTGCATCGGCAGGTCGCGGAACCCGCTGCGCAGCCGGCCGGCCGACACGGAAAAGAGTTCCACGTCGGGTCGCGCGAGGGGGCCGCGGGTGCGCGCCGGACGGCGAGCGCGCGTCAGGCGCTGCGCCGCAGCGCTTCGGCGACGAGCGCATCGCGCGAGATCGCGCCGCCCTCGCCTTCCCACGACAGGACGAGCCGGTGGCGCAGGACCGGCGCGGCGAAGCGCTCGACGTCCTTGGGCGACACGTGCAGCCGCCCCGAGAGGAGCGCGTGCGCGCGCGCCGCGGCCAGCAGCGATTGCGCGCCGCGCGGGCTGGCGCCGTGGCGAACGGCGGCCCGCACGGATTCGCCGGCGCGCTCGTCCTCGGCGTGCGTCGCGCGCACGAGGCGCGCGATGCGCTGCAGCACGTCGTCGCTGGCCGGGACTTCGCGCGCGAGCTCGCGCAGGCGCAGCACGTCGGCGCGAGAGAGTGCGCGCTCGATCGGCGCGCTGGCCGCGTTCGGCACCGTAGGAGCGGCTCCGAGGATGCGCACCAGGTCGTCGAGCGTGGGCGACACCACGCGGATCTGCAGCAGGAAACGGTCGAGCTGCGCCTCGGGCAGCGGGTACGTGCCCTCCATCTCGACCGGGTTCTGCGTGGCCACGACGAAGAACGGGTCCTCGAGCCGGCGCGTCTCGCCGTGCGCCGTGACCTGGCCCTCGGCCATCGCCTCGAGCAGCGCCGACTGCGTGCGCGGCGTCGCGCGGTTGATCTCGTCGGCCAGCAGCACGTGCGTGAACACCGGGCCGGGCTCGAAGCGGAACCGGCGCGCGCCGCGTTCGTCCTCCTCCAGGATGCGCGCGCCGATCACGTCCGACGGCATCAGGTCGGGCGTGCACTGCACGCGCGCGAACGTGAGGTCGAGCGCCCCGGCCAGCGTGCGCGCGAGCGTCGTCTTGCCCAATCCCGGCGCGCCCTCGATCAGCGCGTGGCCCCCGGCGAAGAGCGCGGCCAGCAGCTCCTCGACGACCGCTTCCTGGCCGACGAAGCGCGCGCGCAGCACGCCGCGGAGCCGCGCGACGCCGGCGAGGAGGCGCTCGAGCTCGCGTTCGAGCCCGCTTTGGGAACCGTTCTTCACGAGGCGAGCCTAACGACAACCTCGCGGAGTTGCGCCAGGTCCCGCGCGCGCGGGTGGCCCAGGTCGGCGCGGGTTCCGGCGTGGTCGACCAGGACGGCGCGGATCCCGGCGCGGCGCGCGCCGAAGTAGTCCTTCTCGAGGTCGTCGCCGGCGTGGAGGGCCTGGTCCGGGTCGACGCCCGCCCGGGCGAGGGCGCGCCCGAAGATCTCCGCGTCGGGCTTCTCGACCTCCTCGATCGCGGAGCACAGGACGAAGTCGACGCGCTGGGCGACCCCCAGGCCCGCGAGCAGCCCCGGCAGCCGGGCGCTCCAGTTCGAGATGACGCCGGTGGCCAGCCCGTGCGCGCGGGCGGTGTCGAGCAGCTCCAGGGCGCCCGGGTAGAGCTCGAAGGTCGCCGGGTCCGAGAAGCGCGCGAACAGGCCGCGCGACAGCTCGGGTAGCGCCGCGCGCTCGATCCCGAGGTGGTGGTGGAAGATCCGCTCGATGTAGGCCGCGAACCACGGGTCGGTGTAGCGGAAGCCGCCCCCGAACCGCGCCGGGAGCTCGGCGTGGGCTCGCCGCATCAGGGCGGTCATCGCCGGGGTCTCGAGGGCGACCCCGTGTGCCCGCGCGCATTCGGCATAGATCGCGAAGCGCGAGGGGACCTCGCGCACGAGCGTGTTGCCGACGTCGACGAAGAAGGCCTTGATCGGCATGGGCTCGGGCAGGACGCTGATCGTCGCAAATCGGAGCCCGAGGGTGGAACCGCGTCGGACTTCCGGAGCAGACTAGGATCCGCCGACCGGCAGCCGGGGTTCGGACCCCGTGGTCGGGCAAGCACGCATGGAACAGAGATCGAATTGGGTGCGCGCCGTGGTGGCGGGGATGGCCCTCGCCTCGGTGGTCGCCTGCCGGACCTCGCGAGCGCCCAAGGTCCGTCCGGGTGAACCCGACGCGCAGGCCGCGGCCGCGGCGACGCAACGCGGCGACTGGCGCGCGGCGGCGGAACGCTGGTGGGCCGTGTGGCTGGCCTCGCCCGAGGGCGATGCGAAGGCCTGCGCCGAAGCGGCGCGCGCGCTCCTGCAGCTGGGCGACGCGGAGAGCGCGGGCAACCTGCTCGATCAGGGCCTGGCCAAGTTCCCGAAAGATCCGGCCCTCGCGGAGTGGAAGAGCCGTTCGCTGGAGAAGCTCGGGTTCCGCCGCGCGGCCGAGGAGTACCTCGAGCGCGCGCTGGAGATCGATCCGAACCGTTCGACCGCGCTGCTCGCGCTCGGGCGCGTGCGCGTCGACCTGGGGCTCGAATCCTCGGCCGTCGCGCCGCTGCGCAAGTTCGTCGCGCAGACCGGGGGCGACGCCGAGAGCTACGGGCTGCTCGCGCGCGCGCTGCGCGGCTCGGGCGACATGAGCGGTTCGTACCAGGCCTGGATGCGCGCCTTCGAGCTGGCCGAGCCCAAGGTCGAGGACCTGCTGTCCGCCGCGTCGCTGGCCCTCGACCCCGACGTGCGCGCCGCGCACCCCGAGGCGCCGACGACGAGCCGCATGTGGCTGGGCCGTGCGCTCACGATGGATCCGATGTGCACGCGCGCGCACTTCCAGCTGGGACTCCTGTCGCACGAGCTGGGCGCGTACGAGCAGGCCGTCGAGCACTACCGCCGCGCGGTCGAGACGGACCCGAGCTGCCTGATGGCGATCACGAACCTCGCGATCCTGTATTCAGGTGCGGGCGACGAGGTCGAGACGCGCAAGATGGTCGCGCGCGCGTTGGACCTCGAGAAGGACACGGATCGGAGGCGCGCGCTGCAGAGGTTGCTGGACCCATTCGAGAAGAAGGCGGACGGGGTGAATCAGCCGTAGGTGCCTGGCTCGATTCCGCCGCTTTCGACCCGTTGCGTGCTGT